>NZ_KE150488.1:0-2500 GCF_000411575.1 Capnocytophaga sp. oral taxon 336 str. F0502
TTTATAAGAAGGCGGCGACATACTCTCCCACAACAAGTGTAGTACCATCTGCGCTAAAAGGTTTAACTGCTCTGTTCGGAATGGTAAGAGGTGAGACCTTTGACTATAACCACCTTAAATCTTTAGGCCTTAGGTTGTGCGACTCAGAACTAATACCTGATGCCTGTGGCCTAATGCCTTGATATTTTAACATATAGGGATAAAAAACATATTTTCTCAATTGACAATTGATAATTAACAATTGTTGTGATGCTAACGCTCTTTAAAAGAATCTCTACGCGCGAAAAGTCTACGGGTGATTAGTATTACTCGGCTATGATGTTACCACCGTTACACCTGTAACCTATCAACGTGGTCATCTCCCACGACCCTTAAAAGAAATCTCATCTTGTGGCGGGTTTCGTACTTATATGCCTTCAGCACTTATCCCATCCGCACTTAGCTACTCTGCTATGCCCTTGGCAAGACAACAGATACACCAGCGGTGCGTCCAACTCGGTCCTCTCGTACTAGAGTCAGATCCACGCAAATTTCTAACGCCCACAGTAGATAGAGACCGAACTGTCTCACGACGTTCTGAACCCAGCTCGCGTGCCACTTTAATGGGCGAACAGCCCAACCCTTGGGACCTTCTCCAGCCCCAGGATGTGACGAGCCGACATCGAGGTGCCAAACCCCCCCGTCGATGTGAGCTCTTGGGGGAGATCAGCCTGTTATCCCCGGCGTACCTTTTATCCTTTGAGCGATGGCCCTTCCATACGGAACCACCGGATCACTATGCTCTACTTTCGTACCTGATCGACTTGTGGGTCTCTCAGTCAAGCCCCCTTATGCCATTGCACTCTACGCACGGTTACCAAGCGTGCTGAGGGAACCTTTAGAAGCCTCCGTTACTCTTTTGGAGGCGACCACCCCAGTCAAACTACCCTCCACGAATTGTCCCCTGCATCGCAGGGTTAGACCTCAGATAAGCAAAGGGTGGTATTTCAACAACGACTCCACAACTACCAGAATAGCCACTTCATAGTCTCCCACCTATCCTACGCATCACTTATCCAAGACCAATACGAAGATATAGTAAAGGTGCACAGGGTCTTTTCGTCCCACTGCGGGTAATCGGCATCTTCACCGATACTACAATTTCACCGAGCTCATGGCCGAGACAGTGTCCAAATCGTTACACCATTCGTGCAGGTCGGAACTTACCCGACAAGGAATTTCGCTACCTTAGGACCGTTATAGTTACGGCCGCCGTTTACTGGGGCTTCAATTCAAACCTTCGTGTTACCACTAAGCTCTCCTCTTAACCTTCCAGCACCGGGCAGGTGTCAGACCCTATACCTCATCTTTCGATTTTGCAGAGTCCTGTGTTTTTGATAAACAGTCGCTTGGACCTCTTCACTGCGGCCTATCTTACGATAGGCGACCTTTCTCCCGAAGTTACAGGTCTATTTTGCCTAGTTCCTTAGCCATGAATCTCTCGAGCGCCTTAGAATTCTCTTCCCAATCACCTGTGTCGGTTTACGGTACGGGCATTAATCTTCGCTTTTCTTGGAAACGTTATCACCACTCTATCACCTCGACCGAAGCCTCAGTGTACTATCAAAGCCATAACAGCTCCTTTAACGTACTATTCCGTCAGTACGCGGTAGTTATCTCGTTCCGTCACTTTTATTAGATTAATGGTACAGGAATATTAACCTGTTGTACATCCACTTTCCCTACTCGGGTGCGCGTTAGTCCCCGACTAACCCTCAGCTGATTAGCATAGCTGAGGAAACCTTGATCTTTCGGCGGGCAGGTTTCTCGCCTGCCTTATCGTTACTTATGCCTACATTTTCTTTTCTATCAGCTCCACTATGTCTCACAACTTTAGCTTCTACGCCTATAGAATGCTCCCCTACCGGTATATCTTTCAATAACCCCATAGCTTCGGTAATATGCTTATGCCCGTTTATTATCCATGCCCAACCGCTCGACTAGTGAGCTGTTACGCACTCTTTAAATGTATGGCTGCTTCCAAGCCAACATCCTAGCTGTCAGTGCAGTCAGACCGCGTTTGGTCAACTTAGCATATATTTGGGGACCTTAGCTGATGGTCCGGGTTCTTTCCCTTTAGGATATGGACCTTAGCACCCATACCCTCACTGCTGATGAGCATTTAATAGCATTCGGAGTTTGTCAGGAATTGGTAGGCGATGAAACCCCCGCATCCAATCAGTAGCTCTACCTCTATTAAACTCACATCAACGCTGCACCTAAATGCATTTCGGGGAGTACGAGCTATTTCCCAGTTTGATTGGCCTTTCACCCCTACCCTCAGGTCATCCGAAGTCTTTTCAACGACAACCAGTTCGGTCCTCCACGCTGTGTTACCAGCGCTTCAACCTGCCCAAGGGTAGATCACCAGGTTTCGCGTCTACTACTACCAACTTAACGCCCTATTCAGACTCTCTTTCGATGCGGATTCGTATCTGAAATACTTATCCTCGCTGGTAAC
>NZ_KE150488.1:5000-740774 GCF_000411575.1 Capnocytophaga sp. oral taxon 336 str. F0502
CATCTTTCACCACCGTAGCTTTAATATAAAAACGATGCCGTCCCTATATACTATGGGGTATTAATCCAAATTTCTTCGGGCTATCCCCCAGTGAAAGGCAGATTGTATACGCGTTACGCACCCGTACGCCGGTCTCAGTTACCCGAAAGTAACTTCCCCCTCGACTTGCATGTGTTAGGCCTGCCGCTAGCGTTCATCCTGAGCCAGGATCAAACTCTTCATCGTTAAATTCTTTTATATCTTCTAACCGATCTTCAAGTTATTGACTTCAGGTTTCACTCAATCCTTTAAATCTTCTTTGTGCTGTACAACATTATGTCAAGGTACGTGTTGTTTCTTCTACTCCAGAGGCACTACTCTCCTCTTTTGCGGGTGCAAAGGTACACCTTTTATCTTTACCTCCAAAATTTTTATACATTTTTTTTGAAGAAAATTTTTAGTTACTTGATAATGAGATGTGTATTTTTATATTAGTCTCTAAAAAATTATTAAAAAACTCTAAAAATATCCGAGAGACAAGTCGCACGGATAAGAAAAAACGATAAATATGAGCTACAAGAAACTCATCTATGGAGTAGTAGCGCGATAGGCTAGTAAAAATATACATTTAAAAAAAATTAAGAACAAAAAAGCTTTGTTATAAATTATAGCAATATCCCTTTACCTATCAGAATATTAGCGGAATAACAAGATATGCTACCAGCGCAGCTATCACTCCATATACCATCATAGGTACAATGGTAATTTTCATTATTTTCCCTTCGGCTTTATCAATGCCTAATACTGAACATACCGCAATAATATTGTTGATACACACCATATTACCCATCGCTCCGCCTACTGATTGCAAGGCGAGTATCAGAGGCACCGAAAGTCCTGTGGTATTAGCAACCGAGTATTGCACGGCTCCAAAAGTAAGATTCGATACGGTGTTAGAGCCTGAAAAGAAAGACCCTACCGCTCCTAGATACGATGAGAAAATCGTCCAGTGACTGCCTGTGGCTTGTGCCAATCCACGACCGATAATTTGCACCATAGAGTTTTCTCCTCCCATCAGCATTACATTTACCATAATAAGCGCACCTACCAAAGCCAAGAAAGGCTTCTGTATCTGCACAAAACTAGCCGAAAAAAGTTCTTTGGTTTGCTTCCATTTCAGCGAGAATAACGGAATGGAAATGAGTACTGTAACGACAAACGGAATAAGTGCGGGCACGTAGAGCAGTTTATAACTCTCGTTTTCGCCCGTAGCAAAAATATTATTCAGTGAAAAAATGAGTCCTTTAGTAACCTCAAAATCGCCCAGATAACCCAATTTTATAGTAAACCACTCAGTTGTATCATTCAAAAGTGCTTTTAGTGGGAGTTGTTTAATGCGGGTAAGTGCTAAAATGATAATGAGTGAAGCCGTAGGAAAAAGGGCTTTGATGAGTTCTGAAGATTTTACCTTCTCGTGATGCACTTCACGGTTATCTGTTTTAGATAATCCTATTCCTTTGCTTGCGACGCCCACCGAGATAAAGAGTCCAATAGATCCTCCTACCAAAGCGGGAAACTCGTAGTTAAACCAAGCAATAACCACGTAAGGCACCGTACACGAGAGAATACTAATGAGTATAAAAACTATATTCTTGCGTATCTGTTGCCACGATACAATCACTTTGAGTGCCATCACAGGAATTACAAAAGCAGCAAACAGATGCACAATAGCCGTAATCCTACCTATATCGGAAAGCTCAGTGTCAGAAATAGCACCATTACCGATAAGCGTACCAAAACCAAACCACGTAGGGGTACCTACCGCCCCAAACGATACGGGTACCGAGTTCATAATAAGTGTGAGAATGGCAACTTGCAACGGCTTGAAGCCTAATCCTACCAATAAAGGTGCTGCGATAGCCGCAGGCGTACCAAAACCACTGGCTCCTTCAATCATAAAGGCAAAAGCCCAGCCTATAATCATCAGCTGTGCCACAGGATTCGGACTGATGTTGCCTAACCAACGGCGCAACACATTCATTGCCCCTGTCATCTCCATCATTCGGTTGAAGAGCACCGCCCCAAATATCACCGTAATAGGCGTAGCTACCGATATAATAGCCTTAATAAAGTTAGCATTTACGGCTACAAAAGAGCCTTCAAAATAAGTTAGGTGCAACACATACACCAATCCTGCAATAAGTGGGAGTGCTATATACGAGGGAAGTGCGTTCTTTTTAACCATCAAATAGATGAGTAGCACTATCGGAAGTACGCTAAGAAATAAAGCCATAGGTTTCTTTTTTGTTTTCTTTTGAGGGCAAAGATAGTACTTTTTATTTAATATGCAAATATTACGAAAGAAATATGTTTTCGAGCGAAATAGCAAAGACAAAAAAAGAGTGAGCCTTTTTGGAGGCTCACTCTTTTTGAATAAATCCAAAAAACTTCTTTTCTACTGGAAGTCTAAATCCGATTCTTTATCATATCTAATCCGTTTAGTAATTGTTGTAACGCCATCCTTGGTGGAAGAAGATTCAACGAAAGTGCCTGTAACAATAAGTTTGGCACCTGCTGTTTTCAGTTTGGTTTTAGTTTCTTTGGATAACGCTTTAAATACAGTACTAGTAGCATACACTTGTACTTCTGTTTTATCTTTGAATACAAAGAAAGTACTACTTTTGCCTTTTATTGTAATGATACCTTCTAATTTCACTTTTTTGTCTTTGTATTTATTAAAATCAGCAACAGTAGCGGTAGCTGCATTTAGCTCAGGAAGCTGTACTACTGGGGTATCACCAAATACAATATCACCTTCCACAGCATAAACCAATTGATGTACGGTATTTCCATTTACACTATAATCTTCAAATTTTCCTTTAATTGAAGTGAGCTTTTGTCCGTCAGTACCCAATTTAGTCTGAGCGTCTTTACTAAAAGATTTGAGATTAGGAGAGTACAACTGTATTTTATTACCATCCGAGAAAACAACGTAAGATTTTCCACCTTCAACTTTTAGAGTGGCATTCTTTAACTTTACGTGCTTACCCACTTGGTAATCGCTGGCAAGAGTAGCGGTTGTAGCGTCTACATCCACATAGGTGATAGGAGCAGGCGCTTTTATAAATTCTATATCGCTTTCTTTGCTATACAGTATTTCTTTTACAATAGTACCATTTTTAAGGGCATAATCAGTAAAGACTCCTGTAACGTTTATTTCATAACCTTCTGTTGCCAATTTTTCTTTAGCTGCATCTGAAATAGTTACGCCTTTAGCTGAAAACACTTGTATTTCGGTACCATCTTTGAAAACGATGTAGGTTTTTCCGCTTTTTACTACTGTCGTACCGTGCAGCTTTACGGTTTTGCCTACTATATAATCAGCTACAGTAGCATTGCTCGCTTCTAAGGTCTCAACAGTCGTAGAGGTTTGTGTACCAGTTTGTGTACTGGTAGAAGTACCTCCTTTTACTACCAAATCAGCATAATTGCTTATCATAAATTGGTAGTCTTTGTTGAATTTGGTAAGCACTCCTGTTACTTCCACTTCACCAGCAGGCACTTTCTCGTCTTTAAACTTAGCATAACTGCTAGTTCTGAAGATAATGGTCTTCCCATTAGCATCGGTAAGCTTGTAATTAGTAGCGCCTCCAAGGGCATTGCTCTTGTCATAAAGTGTTTTACCTACGGCATCAGTAGGGAAATGTACTCCTTTAAGGGTAATGAGCTGGTCTACGTGTGCTTCGGTAGATACTTCTTGTATAGAGTTACTCACTTTGGCTAATTTGGCAACTGTCTTGCGCTCACCTGTGTCAAACAAGTGTTTTTTATAAATCGCCTCAGCCATTGCGGCTACACCCTTTCTTCCGCTTTTGGCAGTATAAGTACCGTGACCTACCTCTATAGCACTGTTGTTAAGCTGAGTAGCAAGGCCTTTCAAGCGCAATTGTACTTTAGCTCCTACGGGAAACTCGGTATAAAGACCACTTTTGTCAATCGCTACTGAAAGTCCTTGATTCTTATCAGCGTTCTGTATATAAATTTTCTTGTAGAAGTTACCTCCCTCATCGCTAGATATTACATACCCCTCAATAGCTTCATCAGCAGTATAGGTAGCCACTGAGGCTGTTACTTTCGTGAGTACGTTAGCAAAACTTACTACTTGACCGCTATAGTCAGGCAGTGGCTTTTTCCCGTTAGGATCGGGAATGTCATAATCGTCGTCTTTTACACACGATGTAATAGCGAATGCCGTAAGTAGGGCTATCGCCACTGGTTTTAATACGTTTAGTTTCATATAGCTATAAGTTTACAGTTATGAGTTATCAGTGGTTTTGTTTTTTTTTAAGGTTTGCTTATTCGCAATGCCCTATAGTCCATTTCTTATTTTTCAAAGTTTGCATTGTTTGTTTCTCTTTTTCGTTGTTGGTAATTCTCGGGTTCATATAAACAGTGCCCCCGCCATTTTCGTGCATAGTACTCACAATTTTCTTTAGTTTTTCGCCCGAAAATGTAAGATTAAAGCGTAATTCTTTCAGCTTTTTATTAGTGGTAAGATCTAAGCTTTCAAGAGGCAAAGCCGATACTTTCAAATAAACAAGCTCAGTGTTATTGTGCAAGTTTACTTCTTTTATTTTATTATGACTCATATTCAATCTCTCCAATACGGTATTGCGAGTTACATCTAACGAAGTCACTTCATTATCATTACAATAGAAAGTCGTTACCTTACCGTAAACTCTCACAGTATCGCCCTGTAGCCTATACTTTGCTGTAGTAGCACTTAGGCGAACATCAGTACCACTGTCGTACACACCATTGTTGTTTAAGTCTACCCACACATCTTTTTTATCCGCTTCTTTGGCGTTTATTGTCAGCGTTATTTCGCTCCCCGCCTTTTTATCAGTGGTAAAAATCATATAGGGTGTCCCTTTAGGATTGTTGGGGTCAGGGTTCGAATTGTTGTCTTTAGAGCAACCTACTAATACAGTAGTTGCTACAAGGAGCGCCAAAGCCCCTCTTCTGAAAATAGATTTTTTATTCATTATATTTATTAATGTTCAAATGAACAACGTTTTGTTTTGTTCTTACTCTATAATTGCCCACTAAGTAGGCAAGGCTACTTTTAAAACTTTACCTTTTTATCTTTTACCTTTTCAAAGACTCACCGCTAAGTTCACCATATAAGTACGTCCGTAACCCACAAAGTAACGATTGCCAAACGAAGGTACGCCTTGTGCGTTGTCCTGTACCATCTTGCCATAATTGGCAGTACGCGATTGCTCAAAACCTCCTGAAAGGAATTGAGTGTCAAACAAGTTATTCACGCTCACCATTAGGCTTACATAGGTTTTATTGAGTCTCCACGACTTACCACCCACAAGATTTACTAAGAATACATCGTCTAAACATTCTTGTTTGAGAAGCTTCCGAGCTAAGTCAGTATCAATATTAGTAAAAGGCGCTTTCGTGGTCGGGTCTATAAAGAACTGCGAAGTGCGGTTCAAAGCCGATAACGATACGTAGTTTTGTGCCAAGAAATTAGCCGTTGCTCCTACCCACCAATACTTAGGGTGGCGATATTCCAAACCTAATGAATAGGCTTGTTGCGGACCGCTGGGCACGTGGTAATTCTTCATCGTTACCTCATCAATAGCCTTGTTCATCTCTCCAGATGAAATGTAAAGCGACGGATTATTGATGTAAGTATATTGTCCTACCGAAGCTACTGCCGTAAGTTTAAGAGTAGGTATAAGTTGTGCTTCCGCTCCAAACTCCAACCCAAAATGGCGTTTCTTGATGCCTTCTACCGTTTGAGCCACAAAGTCTCTGTCTATTTCATCAGTAAGAGCTGTTTCAGTATAGAAGAAGTTTGTTTCCGCAGTATTCTCTATCTCGGTAAAGAACCCTGTAAGGCGTCCTTTTAGGTAAGGCATACGCAAAATATAACTCGCATCGGCAGTGTAAGCCAATTCATTCTTGATATTAGGCAACAAGCGATTAGAATTGCGCACATTTGCATAGATATTGCGCACTGATTGTGGTGTATTAAAATACCCCACGTTCGCTTGTAACAAATGGCGACCGGTAAGTGCGTAGGTAAGTCCAGCTTTGGTACTCATTCCGTTTTGCACTTGCATAGCACCCTTTCCGTAAGAATCAGCATAGAGAGGATAGTTGAACTTACCTTCGCGTTGGATATCAGTATAATGGCAACGTCCTGCTACAAATAACTCGACGTTTTTAAACGTAAATTCAAACTGCGAGAAAACTTCGGCTACATTGCTTTTAAGCGCATAAAAGTAATTCCACTTGTCGCCTTGCTTTTTCTTCATATCTGTTTCATCGGCATTGTAAGGTTTCCCTTCAAAGTAATCGTAGTTCATAAAGTAATCACCGCCAAGCAAATCGTCTACTTCAGCAAAGTTATCGGAAGAAACATTGCGGTACACTACACCCGATGTCCATTTGATGTTTTCGTGAATAGGCGTAGAAAAGTTCACATTGGCTGAGAACGTGCGTTCGCGATTGATATCATTGCTCACAATAAAAGCACTGCGCTTATCGGTAGTGTTGTAGTTCGCCCGATAAAGCTCTTCCCAGTCCAGTTGCGAATGCGTTAAGAAATAGTCTTTCTGTAAGGCTGCCATCGTTTCGTCAGAAGGATTTTGGTTTAAGTAATAACTTGGCAGAAGTTTATAGTAATTAGGCTCAGGATTTTGAGCATTCGAATAACTAATACGCGTATTACCTATTTCACCAAACTGATAGCCCAAGTCCACGTTCAGGCGCGTGTCGTTTTTCAAATAGTTATAAGAGAAAACGAAGATAGGCTCTGAAACGATACGGTTACGCGAATTGCGCTTGTCGTCATTTTGTTTACCCCAAAAAGGATTGTATTGGTAGCCCATCAAATCGAGTACCTCACGAGTCAGTGGCGAGGTCTTACCGCGCTTCACCGGCGAAAACATTCCTATAAGGTTAAAGCTACTATGGTTATTAAGCTGATATTCTATTCCTGCTGCAAAAGCATAAGCGTTGTAGAGCGTACCGTCTACCCAACTACCCTGAGGAGCAAACCTACGTGAAGCCGAAACCATATACGCCAATCCGTTGCGCTGTACACCCGAGTTGTAAGTAGCCATCAGTCTACCAGTATAACTGCGGTTGCTGGCTGAAGTCGTTACGCGAAGTCCTGCACGGTTAAGCGACGGACGTATATTGATGTAGTTAGACCCCATCAATCCACCAAAAGTATAGTCGGATTTTACCAATCCGTTGCTCATTTCTTGGTTGCGCGTAATGTCGTTAAGCCCTCCCCAATTCGCCCATTGGGCACGACCGTTTTCAAGTCGATTCATCGGGATACCGTTAATGAGCACCGTTACGTCTTTGGAGTCATAACCACGAGGTTTGAAGAACACCGAACTGAAATCGAAAGCCGCCCTACGCATAAACACGTCTTGTGAACTTTGCAAAAGTCCCGACATTGCATCAGCACCACTTTCGTCGTCTTCTAGTTCGCTTTCAGTAATCACTGCCAATTGCTCAGCTTCCTGCTGATAGTCGCCCGAGAGGGAAACCGTAGGCACGGTGTAAGGATGAGTGTCTCCTAATGAAATGAGTTGCTCAGCACTGCTATAACCACTAAGGGAGAAGAGTAGCAAGTGTTCCCCTTCTGGCAATTGAAGCGTATACTTACCTTTACTATTGGTAACTGCTTCGCGCGGAGAAGTGCTCACACGCACTTTTACCCCTTGCAAAGGCTTGCTGCTTAGTTCATCTATCACTGTTCCTTCCACTTTCACTTGCGAAAACGCCGAAACCGATACGAACAATAGCACATAGAGATATAATTTCCTTAACATAATACTATGAGGTTGATTTCTTTGAAATATATGCCAAAGGTACAACAAAAAAATGAAATAGCAAAATAAACGAAATAAAATTATTTTATATGAGGTCAAATAGAGTATTATAGCTGTCATAGCTTTATATTTTCTTTAAGAAAACCCCCACCCATTTTACCTCTTACCTTCATCTTTCCGTCACCATTTTCTAATTTACTAATTCTCTAATTTGCTAATTTTTACTGCTCTTTTGGTATCTTTGGTAATTTTAAAACGGTCGTCTAAACGCTTGCCTACCACCCACACAATATCCTCACCACTACATAAAAGCACTTGCTCTTCGCGCTCTATTTGGGTGTATTTCTCATCGGTAAAGAACTTGCTGAGCTTCTTCTCGCTGTTCATTCCAAAAGGATAAAACACATCGCCTTCTTTCTTATAGCGCAACATAAGTGGGTATTGCAATTTGTCGGCATCTACATATATTTCAGTAGGGATTGGATTTTTCACTTTCACCTTGCCCTCTATAAATTCAAAACGAAGATGAACGGGGTCGTATACCTCAGCCATATCTTCCGAAATCAGCAAACTTAAACTGCGTTTTGCTTCATTGGGCTTTAACCAAAGACAAGTGTTGTCTTTTATGAGGATATGGGTAGGCGAAAGTACTTGTTTACCCGCTTCGGCATTCAGCAATAGGTTTTTGAGGTCTTTTACATTGCCGAATCCATAAGGGTAGAAGAGTTTATGTAAAACAAAGTCCAATTCAGGAACAGCTTGTAGTTTTTCTATGTCTATTTGTATAGGATTATGTCCTTCAAAACAAGTTTCTTTGAGTTTTCCTATATAAAAGTCTATAAATCGCGCTGATTGGTGTAAGTATTCCTGCGTTTGATTAAAATTCTCTAAGTAATTAGGGTGTACTAATGCTAATTTCGGTATTATATCGTGCCGAATTACATTGCGCACGTATTTATTTGTTTCATTACTGCTGTCTTCACGCCATTTAAGGCGTTTTGCTTGCGCATATTCGTATATCTGCTGACGAGAGAATTGTAATAACGGACGTATGATAGTATCTTTTTCTTCTGGAATGCCTAAGAGCCCCTCTAAACCACTACCTCTGGAAAGGTTAATAAAGAAGGTTTCGAGGTTATCATTAGCGTGATGAGCCGTAGCGATAGCATCGCAGAAATGGGTGCTTGTCAGTTCATCGAACCACTGATAGCGCAATTCGCGAGCAGCCAACTGAGTATTCAACTGATGAGAACTCGCATATTGATGTGTATCAAAACGCTTTACTTCTAAAGGAACGCCAAGTTCCGCAGCAAAAGTGCGTACAAAAGCCTCATCGTCGTCACTTTCTGTTCCGCGCAATTGAAAGTTGCAGTGTGCTAAAAGCAGTTCTATACCGTGAGTGTACAGTAAATGTGTGAGTACTACGCTATCGATACCGCCACTAATGGCAACCAATATTTTTTTCTCTTTAAGTTTTTTAATCTCAACATTCATAATTTATTCACCTCTTTTTAATTGCCCGTGTGGCTCACACTTATACCACTCCAAATCGGGCACTAGTATTCAGTTTGCCGATGAGGCTTTTGGCAGTAGTACAAGGATATGCTTTTTTGCGATACTGACTGATGGGCTGAATCCCTACAAGACTATTGGTAAAGAACAGCTCGTCGGCTTTTTGAAGTTCAAAAGGTGAAATAGAGGTCTCTATCACCTCGTAGTCTTCGGTTTTATTAAGGGTTTTGATAAGCATCTTGCGGGTAATACCATTCAGTGCTCCATCGGTTAGTGGGGGCGTTTTTAAGGTATTGCCTTGCACTACAAACAGGTTGCCGTTCAGCATTCCTGCAATACTCTTGTTGCTGTTCAGCAAGATGCAATTCTGATAGTCGTTTTCTTCGGCAAAGATACTGCCTAACACGTTCACCGTGCGATTAATATGCTTTACATTTGCTAAGAGGTCGGGTTGTACAAAAAAGTCTTTAAAGAGTTCTACCTCGTAAGGTTCTTCGTTGAGTACATAGAAAGGATTGTTCATCACTTCGGTTTCTATGATATAATCTACCTCATTGGTAATGGGTGTATACTTACCCCCATCTTTACGGAAAACAGTAATACGCACTCGTACTGGATTATTTTCGAGGCTATTGGCTTTAATAAGTGTAAGGATTTCCTCTTCGAGATACTCCATAGAGAATACCATAGGGATATCCATACGCAAGATACGCATACCTGCCATTAGGCGCAGGTAGTGTTCTTCCCAAAAGATTAGTTTTTGGTAGCTGTATTTGCAAGTATCGAACACGCCATCGCCGTAGAGGAAAGCACGGTTTTTAATAGTTAAGACGGTATCGCTATCGGTAATGAGGTTACCGTTATAATTGAGTTTCATATTTAGCTTGCTCCTATTTTAGCTTTAAGGTCGTTTATTTGGAGCTCCCAAAGCTGTTTAGCTTCTTCTATTTCATTAGGGAGAGCAAAATCAGTAATGATAAGGGAGACTTCTTGAGTCATATCATTCACATTGATTTTGATTTCGAAATAAGTAGAAGCGTCGTTATCGTCTTCCCAATGGAAACGAATATGGTCGTCCAACTTTTTGCGCAATATCTGAGCTGCTTCTTCTACCCCATTCCATACAAAAGTGTAGATTTCTTCATTAGCGCGCACATCGTCAGCGTACCACGAAGCGAGACCTGCTGGGGTAGAGATGTATTGATAGAGCAATTGCGGAGAGGCGTTTACGGTAACTTCTAATTGATATTTTTCTTTTGTTTGCATAGGCAAATAGGGTATTATTACACTGTTTGATGGGCGCAATATACAACTATTTTTTGAAACAGCAAATTATTTTACCCCTTTATCACCTGTGCGAGTTGCTCCACGAATAACGCTGAGGGTTTGTTGAGTAATACCTAATAGAGAAGCTATGTGTCCTAAGGGGGCACGCAGAAGTATTTGAGGATAAGTGTGCAAGAGAAGGTCATACCGCTCTTGGGCAGTTTGGAATTTTATAGTATGTAGACGCTCTGTAAGCGATTTGATGGCTGATACCAATAGGAATCGCATTAGGCGTTCGAGTTCTTGGTGTTCGTTTATTACGCGTTCTACTTCGGGGAAAGAAGCTACCCATACTACACTGTCTTCCAGCGTTTCTAAAGAGAAGAGTGAAGGCTGGGAGAAATAGATATTTTCTACGGGAAAATAAAACATTTGTTCCAAAAGGAAGGTGTGGGTAATGTCTTTATCTTCTTTGTTATAAAACAGGCGCAGGAGTCCCTTTTCAACATAAAACAACTGTTTGGAATGTGAGCCTTCTTTGAGCAACAAGTGGTACTTTTTGTACTCTTGTTGCTCAAATAGGCTATTGATAAAAGCAAGTGTCTCGGTGTTGATTTGAGTTTCTTGGTGTAAGTACTCGGTGAGCGTCATTTTTGGGGTATGGCTATTGCATATTTTTAGCCTCGATGCTGAGAGTAGCGTGAGGTACTGCCATAAGGCGACGTTTATCGATGAGTTTACCTGTTACACGACAGATGCCATAGGTTTTGTTTTCGATACGGATAAGTGCATTCTTGAGATCGCGTATGAACTTTTCTTGACGAATAGCCAATGCGGTATTTTCCTCTTTGCTGGTTACCTTAGAGCCTTCTTCAAAGGCTTTGAAAGTGGGAGATGTATCGTCGGTACCATTAGTGGCACTGTTCATATATGAACTCTTGATAAGCTCTAAATCGGTTTGTGCTTTTTTGATTTTTTCTTCTATAAGTGCTTTAAATTCTTCTAATTCCTTATCGGAATAGCGCACTCTGATATTTCCTTCTTCCATAAAAATTATAGTATTTATTAAAATTGGGGCGTAAAATTACTATTATTTTCAGAACTACCAAAATAAAAATGTTATTTTTTTTATTTGGGATTATTATTTCTGATAAAAACGCACCCAATCTACGTACATTCTTACCGGTTTGGTAAAAGGTTTTACTTCGCCTACCCAGCTACCGCCTAATTGCATATCGATGCGCAACATATAGGGGCGAGCAAAGGGAAATTGCCCTTCATTTTCTTTCCCGGGCACACGTGCATAACTAAAAGTTTGTTTGCCGTTTACATAAAAGCGCAATTCATCGGTGTCGAGCTCTACGGCATAGATGTTATAATCATCGGGGTTGATAGGAGCTGTAGCGGTGCTTTTAGGGGTGCGCTTGGTAGGGTCTTTTTTGCCCGCTTGGGTGTAAGTGGAGTGTACCGTATGGTGTACAAAAGGCTCGTAATTGAGTCGCTCGACGATGTCTATCTCACCGCCCGTAGGCCAAGGAGCATCGGGTACCATCCAGATAGCAGGCCAAGCTCCTTGAGTGGCTTCGAGCTTACAACGGATTTCTAAGCGTCCTTTTTCGAAGTATTTTTTGTCCTTGGTAGAAACACCCCCAGTGATATATTTAGACTTGTCTTTGGCGGGGTTGGTACTGGGCTTGCCTAAGAGGATAAGATTGCCATTCTTTATCTCGAACAAACTAGGGTCTTGACTCATTGTTTTGCACCAATCAGCTTTATCGCAACGCCATATTTTTGACCATATTTTGGTGGCAAAGATATCGTCGCGATTAAAATCGTCTTCCCAAACTAATTTCCACCCTCCTTTTTTTAAATAATCGTTATTTTCTTTTGTTGAAGGGTCTTCCTTTTCTTGCTGAGAGCAGGCTATGCTAATGCTCATCAAACATAAAATAATAAATATGTTTTTCATATTGATATTGTTTTAATTAAATATAAATATAAGGGCAAAGGTACAAAATAATTTTTTATTAGCAAAAAGAAGATGCGAGGCACACGGACAGGGAAATGAGAAAATGAGAAAATTAGAGAATGAGGAAATGAGGTGCGAGCCGCACGGGCAGGGAAATGAGAAAATGAATAGTGATAAAAATCATTTTTTGACAGGTCAGACTTGTCGGACAAATTGGATAGGTTAGAGAGAGCGAAAGAAAACGGAGGGATTCGGAAGGGGTGATTTAGGAGAGAGATAAAAAATGAGCTGTAAGATGGGTGGGGTTAGCTTATAGAGAGCTTATAGGAAGCTTATACGAATCTTGGACGATTGGTATAGAAAGGGTGTATAAGTGGTTGGTTCATAATATGATACAACAGTGCTAAAAATGTTAAAAACGGGGTTTCGAGGCGAAAGAAAGAGGAAAAGGTGATAGGCCTTAGGCCATAGGCAATAGGAGATAACATACCCCTATTCACATACTCCGCTCTCGCGGACTTCCGTTCAAAGGGGGAATGTAGCGACGGAAAAGGGGAAATGTGACGAGTTATTTATTCAGTAAGCCCCCGAACCCCCGAAGGGGGACAAGCTGGAAAAGGTGACAAACCTCACCCCTGTCACATACTCCACTCTCACAGTGCACATACCCAGCTATCGCTGGCTACCTCAAAGAGGGGGAATGTGGGGACGGGAAAACGACTATGAGGTTGTAAATCAGAGACAATCATTCCTCAAAACCTTGATTCACACTGATAATTTTCTTACATTTGTGCGCTTTCGCAAATTGCGAAATTTGCTCATTTGCTAATTATGCCCTACCTTTGCGCTTTATTACTCAATATGACAATAGATTTTGAACATAAACAGTCGGCGCACTGTGAAAATGGAGTAGCTTCTAATTTGTTGCACTTCAATGGAGTGGAACTGAGTGAACCGATGGTCTTTGGGATTGGGTCGGGACTGTTGTTCTTCTACTTTCCTTGGATAAGAGTGAACGAAGCACCTGCCATTAGTTACCGCACAATGCCGGGACACATTTTCAGTAAAGTAGCCAAACGTTTAGGATTTAAGGTGAAACGCCAAAAATTCTCTTCTGCTGAAAAGGCGCAACAAGCCCTCGATGACAATCTTGCCAAGGGTATCCCTACGGGCTTGCAAGTGGGGGTGTTCAACCTACCTTATTTCCCCGATGAGTACCGCTTTCATTTCAACGCGCATAACTTAGTGGTTTATGGCAAAGAAGACGGCAAGTACCTTATTAGCGACCCCGTGATTCCTTATACTACGACCCTTACGCCTGAGGAACTCAGCAAAGTGCGTTTTGCCAATGGGGTATTGGCACCCAAAGGACACCTCTACTACCCTACCCATTTACCCAAAGAGCTTCAGTTGGAAAAGGCAATATGGAAGGGTATCAAGCAGACGTGCAATACGATGCTCGCTCCTGTGCCCATAGTAGGTGTAGCAGGAATTAAGAAACTCAGCAAGGATATACTGAAATGGCACCGCAAGAAAGGTGCGAAGACTACTAATCACTACCTCGCTCAGCTGATACGTATGCAGGAAGAGATAGGCACTGGAGGGGCAGGTTTTAGGTTTATCTACGGTGCTTTCTTGCAAGAAGCAGGCAAACTCCTGAAAAACGATGCCTTATTAGAGCTCTCCAAAGAAATTACCGATATAGGCGATGCGTGGCGCGATTTTGCGGTAGCCATAGCCCGCGTATACAAAAACCGTAGCACCCAAGCTGATGTGTATAATGCTCTCTCACAGCAGTTGTACGCTATAGCCGAGAGAGAGGAAGCGTTTTTTAAGAAGCTTCGGAAAGTAAAAGGTAAAAGATAAACTTGCCAATACCAAAATAAATCCTTATATTTGCAGAATTAATGATTAAAAACATTATAAAATGAAAAAACTAATTAACGTAACATTTGCATTATTACTACTATGCTCAGCAGTTACCTTAGTTTCTTGTGGAAAAGACGATGATAAAGGGAGTGGTAAAGAGTTCCCAGAAGGCACTAGAGAAGTTACCCAAAATGGAATTAATGCTAAAATAGCTCAAGAGCGATGGGGAGGAAATGGAGGTAACACAGTGCTGTATGTAAACTTGTTATTGACAAAGTCTGACGCCAACTCAAAACCAACAGGAAAAGTTTATATGCAAGCGAGAACTAGCGATGGACAGGTTTTGCAGCCTTGGAGCAATGGCATTCAAGGACAAGGTGCAGAATTTGGAAGTCGTTGGATTGGAAATAATCATTACCTTGAATTTTCATTTTCCCTCCTCAACGGGAAACAAATGAAAGCAAACTCTGTAACCATTTCAAAAATTGAAGTGAACTAAAATAAGCGAGGAGTGAAAAGATAAACCAAAGCTATAAGAAGCTTCCAGAACTCCGATTAAAAAACTACTGATTTATAAGAATGAACAAAATCAACCTTTTACTTTTGTTAGGCATTGTTGCTACAAGCTGGGCGCAACAACAGCAGACCCTCGAAAAAGGGTGGAAATTTACCCGTGAGGACAAACCAGCGTTCTCGCAAACTAACTACAACGATGCCAAATGGCAACGCGTAACCGTGCCTCACGATTGGGCTATCTATGGTCCTTTTGATATGGAAAACGATATCCAGCGCACGGCTATCAAGCAAGACGGGCAAAAAGCGGCTATTGAACACACGGGGCGTACTGGCGGACTGCCTTTTGTAGGCGTAGGTTGGTACCGCACGCAGTTCAACGTGCCTGAACTTACGTCCGATAAGCAAGTGTTTGTACAGTTTGACGGGGCGATGAGTAACCCCGAAGTATTTGTAAACGGACAAAAAGCCGGTGAATGGCACAACGGTTACAACACTTTCTTCTTGGATATCACTCCTTACGTAAAAGCCAATAACAACACTTTGGCAGTACGACTCAACAACCTTACCCAGATGTCGCGTTGGTATCCAGGGGCAGGCTTGTACCGCAATGTGCATATTATCACTAAAAACAAGACGCATATCCCTATTTGGGGCGTACAAATTACCACCCCCGAAATAACAAACAACTTCGCCAAAGTAGTAGTAAATACCGAGTTTGTAGCTGATAAGAAGACTTCAGTTGCGGCAGAAACTGTTATTTTCAATAATCAAGGTGAAAAAGTAGCGTATGCTAATACCAAAGCGACTCCTTACACTACCGATAAAATTTCAGCAGAACTGTATATTGATAATCCTCGTTTGTGGGACATCGGCAAGCCGTACCTCTATAAAGCGGTTACCAAGCTCTATGAAGGTGATACTGTAAAAGATGAGGTAACCACTACTTTTGGGGTTCGCTCTATCGAACTCAAGCCTAATGATGGTCTGTACCTCAACGGACGTAAAATCAAAATACAAGGGGTGTGTATGCACCACGATTTAGGTCCGCTGGGCGGGGCAGTAAATGAGAGTGCTATACGCCGACAAATACGCATTATGCAGGATATGGGTGTGAATGCTATCCGCACTTCACACAATATGCCCGCGCCTGAATATGTGCGCGCTGCCGATGAAATGGGTATGCTACTCGCCGTAGAGAGTTTCGACGAATGGGCTATCCCCAAAGTGGATAATGGTTATCACCTATACTTCAAAGAATGGGTTGAAAAAGACCTTACGAACCTTGTAAAACACTACCGCAACAACCCTAGCGTGCTGATGTGGTTCATCGGGAATGAGGTGGAAGAACAGAGCGTAGAAAGTGGCTCGCAAGTAGCGCGCTATTTGCAAGATATCATCAAAAAATACGATAGTACCCGCCCCGTGAGCAATGGTATGGATAGACCCCACGATGTGCTTAAAAACAATATGGCAGCAACGATGCAGTTAATGGGGTTCAATTACCGTCCGTTTAAGTACAAAGAGTCTTACCGCAAGTTGCCACAACAGCTTATTTTGGGTAGTGAAACCGCTTCAACGGTGAGTTCGCGTGGGGTGTATAAGTTCCCCGTAGAGCGCAAATCAATGGCTAAATACCCCGATATGCAATCGTCGTCTTATGACGTAGAACACTGCGGTTGGTCAAACTTGCCCGAAGACGACTGGATACATCAAGAGGATTTGCCTTATACCATAGGAGAGTTCATCTGGACAGGTTTCGACTATCTCGGCGAACCTACTCCTTACTATGTAGAATGGCCATCCCATAGTTCCTATTTTGGAGCAGTAGATTTGGCTGGGCTACCCAAAGACCGCTTCTATCTCTACCGCTCGCATTGGAATAAGGAAGCCGAAACCTTGCATATCCTTCCTCATTGGAATTGGGAAGGGCGCGAGGGTGAAGTAACTCCTATCTTTGTTTATACTAATTATCCTTCTGCCGAATTGTTTATCAATGGCAAAAGTCAAGGGAAACGCAGTAAAGACCTTTCGGTGAAATTAGAAGAGAAAGAACAAGAGGGTAATCCGTCAGACCTCAACCGCCAAAAGCGTTACCGCCTAATGTGGATGGATACTAAGTACGAACCTGGTACTGTGAAAGTAGTAGCTTACGATACCAATGGTAAGGCAGTAGCCGAAAAAGAAATACGTACCGCTGGCAAGCCTTATGCTTTGCGCCTTAGCACTGAGTACAAAACAGTGCTCATCCCTAATAGTAAAGACCTCGCTTTCATCACCGTAGAAGCGGTAGATAAGGACGGTAATTTATGCCCAACAGTGAATGACCTTGTGCAGTTCAGCGTTAAAGGTGCTGGCTTTTATAAAGCAGCTGCCAATGGCGATGCTACTTGCACCGACCCATTTCACTTGCCTAAAATGCACCTCTTCAATGGGAAATTAGTGATGATGGTACACGCAGGTGAAAAAGCAGGCGAAATTAGTATTGAGGCAAAAAGTAAAACGCTAAAAGGAAAGATTTCAGTAGAAGTTAGAAAATAGAACATAGAAATTAGATGCTGTTATTTTTATATGCTTTGCCAAAGGCTCTTGTCCTTTGGCAAAGTTTTTTATAGTAGAGGTAAAGCCAAGAACAATTGGTGCTTTAACAAAAATATTGTATCTTTGTACTTTCATCTACAAATCGTCCACTTATGAACTACCGTCTTGCCTCTCCCGCCGATGCCCGTAAAGTAGCTACTGTGCTCACCGATGCTTTTGCTAATTACAATATGTATCGCGCAGTGCTCAACTCTTTTTTTACTACCGATAGCAAGTATATAGACTATCTGAACAAATTGCATTATGTACAAGTGATGAGTAATATCCGTAAGGGTTATTGCTTGATAGCCGAAGAAAACGACGAAATTATAGCCGTCGCAGTAATGCAATCGTTGCGATACACTCGTATTACCCTTTGGGACTACCTGCGCTCAGGAGCTTTCGCGCTTTGGCGTTATGCCAAACCTACTCAATACTTTTTTACCCTTCTTAGACAAGAGCAGCGAGCACGCCAAAAAACAAACTTCTGAAAACAGATGGTATTTAGAGAGTTTTGTAGTGAGTCCCGCGTGGCAAGGCAAACACATAGGAGGTAAGTTTTTAGACGAAGCCGCTTTGCCTTTAGTAGCGCGTGAAGGAGGTAGCCAACTCAGTTTGGTTACCAATACCGAAACAAATGTGTCTTTCTACCAAAAACACGGTTTTGAGCAAATCCACCAAACCAAAATAGGGGGCGTAGATGTTTGGACGATGTTGGTGAAAGTGAAGAGTCGCTATAAAGCACCTGACAACCCTGATTAGAAGAGTAACTTGGTACTTTGAAACTTTTTTTCTACTTTTGCACCAACATTAACCATTCACCATTCATCATTAATTATTGTTTTATATGAAATTCAACGAGTACAAACTCTTAGACCTTACTAAGATAGCAGAAGAAATATTGGCTTTCTGGAAAGCCGCTAACATCTTTGAGCAGAGTATCGCCTCACGTGAGGGCGCTATTCCGTTCGTGTTTTTTGAAGGACCGCCATCCGCTAATGGCGTACCTGGTATTCACCACGTGATGGCGCGCTCTATTAAGGATATTTTCTGCCGTTATAAAACTCAGAAAGGATTTCAAGTAAAACGCAAAGCAGGGTGGGATACCCACGGCTTGCCAGTAGAACTCGGAGTAGAGAAAGAACTCGGCATTACCAAAGAAGATATAGGCAAAAAAATAAGCGTAGAGGACTATAACAAGGCTTGTAAGGAAGCCGTGATGTGCTATACCGACATCTGGAATGACCTTACCGAGAAAATAGGCTACTGGGTGGATATGGACGACCCTTATATCACCTATAAACCTAAGTATATGGAAAGCGTATGGTGGCTTTTGAAACAACTCTACAATAAAGGATTGCTCTACAAAGGCTACACCATTCAGCCGTACTCGCCTAAGGCGGGAACAGGCTTGTCATCGCACGAGCTCAACCAACCTGGGTGCTACCGCGATGTGAGCGATACTACCGTTGTAGCACAGTTCAAAGTGAAAACATTGTCAGCAGCGACAGCCAAAGCATTGGGTAACCCTACAGAACCTATTCATATCCTCGCTTGGACAACCACCCCTTGGACATTGCCTTCAAACACTGCACTTGCCGTGGGCAAAGAGATTGATTATGTACTCGTAAGAACCTACAATCAATATACTTTTGAGCCGATTACTATCATTATTGGCAAACCGCTTTTGGCAAAACAATTCGGTAAGAAATTCGTAGAGGGTGATGCTGCTGCCTTAGCGGCTTATACGCCTGAAAGCAAAACTATTCCTTACCAAGTATTAGGAAAATGCAAAGGCGCAGACCTCGTAGGCACTACTTATGAGCAGCTCATTACTTGGTGCGCTCCTGCCGAGAATGCCGACCAAGCTTTCCGCGTGATTGCAGGTGACTTTGTTACCACCGATGACGGTACAGGTATCGTGCATATTGCGCCTACCTTTGGTGCGGACGACGCCCGCGTAGCTAAAGAATACGGTGTGCCCCCAATGCTTGTGAAAGATGCGCACGGCAATTTGATTCCGTTAATAGATTTACAAGGAAAATTTATCACAGGGCACAATATTCCTGAGGCTTTTGCCGGTAAATATATCAAAAATGAGTATTACGATGCAGGACAAGCGCCTGAAAAATCGTGGGATGTGAGTCTGGCAATTCTCCTCAAAGAAGAAAATAAGGCTTTCAAAGTAGAAAAATACGTACACAGCTATCCACACTGCTGGCGTACTGATAAACCGGTGTTGTACTACCCGCTCGACTCGTGGTTTATAAAGGTTACTGACTTCAAAGACCGTATGTTTGAGCTCAATGAAACCATCAACTGGAAACCTAAGGCTACCGGTGAAGGGCGTTTTGGCAACTGGCTCAAAAATGCTAACGACTGGAACCTTTCGCGTTCGCGCTATTGGGGGATCCCGTTACCTATTTGGCGTACAGCCGATAAACAAGAGGAAATCTGCATCGGTTCGGTAGAAGAACTAAAAGCCGAAATACAAAAAGCTATCGCAGCAGGAGTGATGACAGCCGACCCTTATAAAGATTTTGTAGTGGGCGACAACTCCGAAAGCAATTACGACAAGGTAGATTTACACAAAAATATCGTAGATAACATAGTGCTCGTATCGCCATCAGGCAAGCCAATGCACCGTGAAACCGACCTTATCGACGTATGGTTCGACTCAGGGTCTATGCCGTATGCACAATGGCACTATCCTTTTGAAAACAAGGACTATATAGAAAACCATACCGCTTATCCATCCGACTTTATTGCGGAGGGGGTAGACCAGACACGCGGTTGGTTCTATACACTTCACGCAATAGCTACTTCGGTATTCAACAACGTGGCGTACAAAAACGTAGTGTCTAACGGTTTGGTACTCGACAAGAACGGACAAAAGATGTCGAAACGCTTGGGCAATGCGGTAGATCCATTCACTACCATAGGCGAGTATGGTGCCGATGCCACTCGCTGGTATATGATTTCTAACGCGAACCCTTGGGATAACCTCAAATTCGATTTGGAAGGGGTAGCCGAAGTGCGCCGTAAATTCTTCGGTACGCTCTACAACACCTATTCATTCTTTGCGCTCTATGCCAATACCGACAGCTTTACTTATGCAGAAGCCGATATACCACTGGCTGAACGCCCAGAAATAGACCGCTGGATACTTTCGGAACTCAACACTCTCATCAAAGAAGTAGATGTGCTCTACGCTGATTATGAGCCTACCCGCGCTACGCGTGCTATTTCAGATTTTGTACAAGAAAACCTCAGTAACTGGTACGTACGCTTGTCACGTCGCCGTTTTTGGAAAGGAGAATACGAAACTGACAAGATAGCAGCTTACCAAACACTTTATACCTGTCTGGTAACCATCGCCAAACTGATGGCGCCTGTAGCGCCTTTCTATGCTGATAGATTGTACAAAGACTTGGTGAGCGTTACCGGCAAAGAAAACAAAGAGAGTGTACACCTCACCGATTTCCCCGCAGCTGACGAAAGCTACATCGATAAATCGTTGGAAAGCAAGATGCAGAAAGCGCAGACTATCTCGTCCTTAGTACTATCGTTGCGCAAGAAAGAAAGCATCAAGGTGCGTCAGCCATTGCAAAAGATAATGATACCGATAGCCAACGCTACTGAGCGTGCAGAAATAGAAGCCGTAGCAAACCTTATCAAGCACGAGGTGAATGTGAAGGAAATAGAACTCTTGGAAGATGCCTCAGGTATATTGGTAAAACAAATCAAACCGAACTTCAAGACCTTAGGACCTAAATTCGGTAAGGATATGAAAGCTATTGCCACAGCGGTACAAGAATTTGGTCAGCAGGAAATAGCACAGTTTGAAAAAGCACAAACGTACAGCTTGCAACTGCCCGACAAAACGGTTACTTTGAGTTTGGACGACGTAGAAATCAGCACCCAAGATATAGAAGGCTGGTTGGTAGCTACCGCTGGCAGTCTGTTGGTAGCTTTAGATATTCACATCACCCCCGAACTGCGTCAAGAAGGTATCGCTCGTGAGTTGGTGAACCGCATTCAGAATATCCGCAAGGACAACGATTACGACATCACCGACCGTATACAAATACGTCTCCAAGCGCACCCTGCCCTAAAAGAAGCAGTTACTGCTAACGAATCCTATATCAAGAACGAAACTCTTACCGATAGTATCAGTTTTGTAGATAGTCTGCCAGAGGGTGAAGAAATAACCTTCGACGAAGTAACAACAAGAATAGTAGTTGTTAAGTCGTAGGACAACAAGCTGTTAAACACTTTGCCAATATCTCTAGATTTTGACAAAGTGATAAGAAAAGCGCGATGTTTAAAATAATAAACATCGCGCTTTTTCATTGACTAATTCTCCAATTTCTCTTCTCTTTTCTTTCGATTTATTACCCTCAAAACTACCTTTTTTACTTAACTCTTAACCCTTCATTCTTAACTACTTATACACCCTTTCTATACCAATCGTCCAAGATTCGTATAAGCTTCCTATAAGCTCTCTATAAGCTAACCCCACCCTCCTTACACCCTTTTTCCATCAAAAGTCCTCCCTCCTATCTTCCGAACTTCTCCGTTTTCTTCCGAATTCTCAGCCATGTCACTTTTAGGGGTACACACTTTGGCAAAGTTTAAAACTTTGCCAAAGTTAATTATTAGTATTTCTGGCATTATTAGCATCTACCCCATTTTCTAATTTTCTCATTCTCTCATTTCCAAATTTTCTAATTTCCTAATTATTTCATACCTTTGCACTTTAATTCCTATACCCTAATGTCTAAACTATGATTCGCATTACTAAAAAATTCGATTTTGAAGCAGGACACGCGCTCTACGGCTACGATGGCAAATGCAAAAACCTGCACGGACACAGCTATAAGCTCTACGTAACTGTCATAGGCGAACCTATTACCGACCCCCATAACGTGAAAAACGGTATGGTAATAGACTTCGGCGACCTCAAACGCATCGTGCAGGAGCAAATCATCGAAGCATTCGACCACGCTATGGTCTTCAACGAACATTCACCTCACAAGGCATTAGCCGAAGAACTGCGCGCCAAAGGTCATCGCATCATCACCGTGCCCTATCAGCCCACCAGCGAGAACCTCGTAACCGACTTTGCTCGACGCATCGCCTACCAGCTACCCGCCGGGGTCGAGCTCTTTTCAGTACGCCTATGCGAAACAGAAAGCTCCTATGCCGAATGGTTCGCCTCAGATAATTAAGAGAAAAGTAAGGCGTTATACATTTTGCCAAAGTTTTTGCCTGTGCGGCTCGCACCTTTGGATAATTTGATTATATCGACAATCAGTCGCTTTTACGTTCTGTTGTAGGGGCTAACGGCAATTAACCCTTTAAAAAAATTCATAACACAAATATGTAAACTATGGCACTTGTACTAATAATTATATTAAGCATTATCTTTTGGTTTTACAAAACAAACGTCAAGAAACGTTTGCGCAATTCGTTTACTCAAAAGACCTTAAACAGGAATACACCAAACTATATTCGTAAACACTGGCGAGAAAAGCGTATTGATGCTGAACATTGTGATGTGATGAATGAAAATACAACCTTCGATTTACAAGCCGTAGAAGACAATCGTATGAAAAGTGATTTTGAGGAAACAATGCTTCTCACTGAGACAATGTTATTCAGTAAATTGCGATTAGGAGAAGAAAAATTGAAGCTTAGCTATATAAGGTGTTACGATAAAACTACTACTCCTGTAAAAGTATATCAAACTACTGTTGCCGATATAGACGCCAGTGTAGCGCAAGTAAAGCTCAATGTACAAGGCTATATCAATGTGTATTACAACCCTCAAGACCCTAAAGAAGTGTATATTGATACCGAGTTTTTACAAAAAGACCTCACTGAACTGATGAATGTTTGATAATGAAAACAGATTTTACATTACCCTTATTACCACCTCCACCAGAGATTGAGACCCGTGAGATACTCAAACAGCTCACGCTATCACATAGGCATTTAGCTGAACTGAAAAGAGTAGTAAAAACGATACCCAATGAGCAAATTCTCATCAATACCCTTTCCTTAAAAGAGAAAAAGTATAACGTGGAAAAAAAACGCCATTTTTTTCCATATCATATTGCTCATTGATACGAAATGGACTTTTTGTATAAATGATAACTTAAAGAACCAATGTTATCCATAGAATTACCCGAAAATAAAAAGATATACTTCGCCTCCGATAATCATCTCGGAGCACCCACTGTTGCCGAAAGTAAATCCCGCGAAGCAAAGTTCGTGCAATGGCTTGATACTATCAAAGCTGATGCAGGGGCAATATTCCTTTTAGGCGACCTTTTCGACTTTTGGTTTGAGTACAAAATGGTCGTCCCCAAAGGCTTTGTGCGCACTCTTGGCAAGCTCGCTGAACTGCGAGATAGTGGTATCCCTATCTACTTTTTCGTAGGCAACCACGATTTGTGGATGGACGATTATTTCCAAACCGAATTGAACATTCCCGTATACCGTCGCCCGCTGGAAGTGGAATGTAATGGTAAACGCTTCTTGATAGGACACGGCGATGGTTTGGGTCCCGGTGATAAAGGCTACAAGCGGATGAAGAAAGTCTTTACCAATCCGTTTTGTAAGTGGCTCTTCCGCTGGTTACACCCCGATATAGGTGTACGATTGGCGCAATACCTCTCAGTGAAAAACAAGCTCATCTCAGGTGATGAAGATGTGCGTTTCTTGGGTGAAGATAGCGAATGGTTAGTACAGTATTGCAAACGCAAACTTGAGACGCAACATTACGACTATTTCCTTTTTGGTCACCGTCACCTACCAATGACTATCAAAGTAGGGGAGGAAAGCACTTATATCAACACCGGCGACTGGATACACTACTTTACCTATGCCGTTTTCGATGGTGAGGAATTAAAATTATTAGATTTTAAAGACGGAGAGCTATAGAAATATTCATTATTCGCAATTATTTTGTACCTTTGCATTTATGGACGGAAATACAAACACTCTTTCAGAGGTCATTCAGCAAATTGTCAAACAAAATCATTTAACGTACGGACTACAAAAAGCCTCGTTACCAGAACTGTGGAATGAGCTGATGGGCAAAGCAATCGTTAAGTATACCTCCTCAGTAGAGCTAAAAGGTAGTACATTATACGTCCGCCTTACCTCGCCTGCACTCGGTAACGAACTCAGTTATGGCAAGAGTAAGATTATTGATAACCTCAACGAACGTTTAGGGGAACCTCTCATTCAAAAACTGATATTTTTAAACTGATGATACGACCCGCAACCCCTACCGATGCCTCTGCCGTTGCCCCTCTGATGTTTCAGGCAATGGAAGAAATCGTCTATAAGATGATTGGCAAAGAACATAGAGAAGATGCTATTGCACTACTCCAAAACCTCTTTGAGCAGGAAGGCAATCAGTATTCTTATAAAAATGCTTGGGTATACGAAGAAAACAATACTGTAATAGGGTCAGTTATTGCCTATGATGGAGGGCACTTGCACACCTTGCGTGCCCCTGTACTGGCGCTTATTCGCAGTAGCTATGGTATTGATATTGTTTTAGAAGATGAGACCGCCGAAGGTGAACTTTATATAGATACCCTTAGCGTATTGCCTACTGCTCAAGGCAAAGGCATAGGCTCACAATTGGTAGCCCACCTCAAAAAGGTCTCTACTCAGCCCTTAGGCTTACTCGTGGATGTACAAAACCCCGCTGCCGAACGCCTCTACACCCGTTTAGGATTTACGTATGTAAACCACCAAGCCCTCGCTGGCGGAACGTATAAACACCTTGTGTACAATGAATAATTGAAATGAAAACCCTCATCAAAAACGCAATCATCGTAAACGAAAATACCCTCTTTCAAGGCGACCTCCTGATTGAGGGAGAGCGCATTGCCCAAATAGGTACTCACATCACTCCTAAAGGAAATTATGAGGTGGTGGAAGCCGAAGGCAAATACCTCCTTCCTGGGGTGATTGACGATCAAGTACACTTCCGAGAACCTGGGCTTACTTATAAAGCTACCATAGCTACCGAAAGCCGTGCTGCGGTAGCAGGTGGTGTAACTACCTTTTTTGAGCAACCTAACACGGTACCCCAAACGGTAACTATTCCGCTTTTGGAAGAGAAATTTGCCATTGCCAAACAGTCGTCTTTTGCTAACTATTCTTTCTTCTTGGGAGGAACAAACGACAACCTCGAAGAACTGAAACGCTTAGATAAAAATGCTTGTGCAGGGGTGAAACTTTTCTTAGGCTCTTCTACGGGGAATATGCTTGTAGACAACGAGAAAACCATAGAAGCTATTTTCAATAATGTAGATTTGGTCATCGCAACTCATTGCGAAGATGAAGCGACTATCCGAGAGAACTTAGCCCACTATCAAGAATTGTACGGCGAGGATATCCCTATTGCGATGCACCCTCATATTCGCAGTGCTGAGGCTTGCTATCTGTCCTCTTCACGTGCCATTGCTTTGGCTGAAAAAACGGACGCACGCCTACACGTGTTCCACCTCTCTACGGCTAAAGAAACCGAGCTCTTCCGCAATGATATTCCGCTAAAAGATAAGAAAATCACCGCTGAGGTGTGCGTGCATCACTTGTGGTTTTCGGAAGAAGATTATACTACTCGTGGGGCTTTCATCAAATGGAATCCTGCTGTAAAAACTGCCGATGACCGTACTGCGCTGTGGCAAGCCCTTTTAGACGACCGTCTCGATGTGATTGCTACCGACCACGCTCCTCATACCCTTGAAGAAAAACAGCGCAAGGGCTATCTGAATATCCCTTCGGGGGCGCCTTTGGTGCAACACTCGCTCGTGGCAATGCTCGAAAAAGCTTACAAAGGTACTATTTCTATCAAAAAGATAGTAGAGAAAATGTGTCATAATCCCGCAATCCTTTTTCAGGTAAAAGAACGCGGTTTCTTACGCGAAGGGTATTACGCCGACCTTGTTTTGGTGGATATGGATACCCAATGGACAGTACAGAAAAACAACCTGCTGTATAAATGTGGCTGGAGTCCGCTCGAAGGGCAACAATTCCACTCGGCTGTAGTGAGTACCTTCGTAAATGGCAAAGAGGTGTACCACAATGGCAAGGTAATTGCAGAGCCTCAGGGGCAACGCATCACTTTTAACAGATAAGACTATGAGAAAAATCATTTATATATTCGCTTTGCTACTCATTATAGTAGCTTGCAAAAAGAACATCGTACCCAAACCCGATAAGTTTTTAGACGAAAAGCAAATGGAAAGTATGCTCTACGATTTGGCTGTTTTAGAATCTATGAAGGTTTCACAAGCCCAAATGCTAGATTCTTTACAATTCAATTCGAAACAGTTCATCTACAAGAAATATCAGCTCGATAGCCTTTCACTCGCACAAAATATGGTCTATTATGCCTCCCTGCCTAAAGACTATGACCGTATAGTGAAAAAGGTAGAAGAAAAACTCAAAAAACAACGCGATAGCATTGGAAAGCTACCCTTAGAGACCCTAAAAGAGAACCCAGCAACAGTCGAACCATAATAAAATACAGTATTTGGAAGCCTTAGAACTACATCAGTCTTATCTTTCGTGGATATTTCCTGCCTTCCTACTCATCTTTGGGTTGGTGGCTTTCCTGCGTATATTCTACCCTAAACACTTTGCCGATTATCAAAACTTACTGTTTAACAATAAATATATTGTAATTTACGGCAAAAAAGAACGCCGATTGCACCTCTTTATGACAGTGCTTTTTCTCTTGCAATGTGTGTGTTTAGCTCTTCTTTTCTATGTTATGCTAAAGAATTTTGGTATCTCAGAACTTTACAACTCTCAGTTTATGTTTCTGGAATTGGTGCTTGTAGTCTTCTCACTGTTAATCACAAAACTCCTCTTACAACAATGGATTAGTAGCCTGTTCGACCTTTATGATTTCGCAAGAGATTACATCTTCACCAGAGTTTCTTATTCATCTTATGCCGCAATTGTAATGGTTATACTCCTCTTTTTGGGAGTTTATATCCCTTTCACCAATAAAAATCAGCTATTTTTATTACTTTTTGTGTTAGTATCCATATTGTTAGCAATCAATGTATTAGGATGGATTAAAATCATAAAAAACAATCAAAAAGAAATAAAATCCTATTTATTCTATTTTATTTTGTATCTTTGCACCCTCGAAATCGCACCCTATATCTTTCTCATCTATGGAACAAAATACTTAATTGAAGTACAGAAAATGGCTCAATTTGTTTCATAATAGGGCGTTAGGAGGTGTAAAGAAATAACATTTATGAAGGTAAAATCGATATTAGTTTCGCAACCAGAACCGAAAGCCGAAAGCTCACCTTATGCACAAATTATTGAAAACCACAAGGTAAAAGTAGATTTTGTGCCCTTTATTAAGGTCGAAGGAATGACCGCTAAGGACGTCAGAATGCAGAAGATTGACCTTACTAATTTTACAGCCGTTATCCTCACTAGCCGTAAATCGGTAGACCACTATTTTCGTATTGCTGAAGAAATGCGCTTTAAGGTGCCTACAACTATGAAGTATTTCTGTCAGTCCGAAGCCATCGCTTACTATTTGCAGAAGTATATTACCTATCGCAAACGCAAAATATACGTAGGTAAAAAAGAGTTTGCGGACCTTTTGCCTATCCTCAAAAAATACAAAGAAGAGAAATTCCTCTTCCCAGGTTCCGATGCCCCTAAACCAGAGGCGACCGCAGCTTTAAACGATATCAAAATAAAATGGGAACGCGTAGTGTTCTATCGCACTGTATATTGCGATATTTCAGCTATTAAAGAAAATAAGTACGACATTCTTACTTTCTTTTCGCCCGCAGGAATAGAGGCGCTGTTTAAAAGTTTCCCCGATTTCTCACAGAAGAAAACCAAAATAGCCGTCTATGGCGATGCGACCCTAAAAGCTGCCGAAGAAGCTGGTCTTATCATTGATATTAAAGCTCCCTCACCTGAGAGCCCCTCAATGACCGTAGCACTCGACCATTATTTAGGCAAACAAAATAGCAAAAAATAGAATCTAAAATCCGTTTTCTATAAGCACCAAAGGTAAGGAAGAACTATTCTCCCTTACCTTTGGTGCTTTTTTACTTCCTTTTATAAAGAAAATCTCTAACTATCAAGAAAGACTATCTGCTTCTCCTACTTCTCGCTAAAAGTGAGCATAAAGCTATAATTTCCAGTATAAAACCTAATGCTATAAATAAAGAACCGCTAACAGGCACTTCCCAATGCAATATCTTAGCAAGAGCTCCTAAAACAATAAGCACAACACCTGCTATAAATAAAATAACACTTGTCTTCATATCTCTATTTCAACAATTAAGGTGCAAATGTACAAATTAAATAGCAAATAACAATAAAAAGATTTTTCAGCTATCTGCCACCCTTTCGTTTCTTAGCTCTTTCCTTGATTATTCCTTTTTCTTATTAACATTTATTTAACACGTGATATTCAATGAATTAACGCCTTTTCTATACCAATCTTCCAAGATTCGTATAAGCTTCCTATAAGCTTTCTATAAGCTAAGAGCACTCTTCTCATTTGTTCATTTGTTAATTCTTTCTTACCTTTGCCGTCGAATTTAATGTGTTTTATTTTGCCCACTTTTCCCAAAACCGAAAAACTCTGCAAGCGTGAAGCCATTCAGCAACTATTTGCCCAAGCCGAGGCACTTACCTGCTATCCGCTTAGGTTGTTGTACGCCCCTGTTAGCAGTTTAGAAGCTCCTTACCAACTGCTTATCAGTGTGCCCAAACGCACTTTCAAGCGCGCTGTACATCGCAATTTGCTAAAACGACGCCTGCGCGAAAGCTACCGACTCCAAAAACACCTATTGCCCGTAAAAACCGAAAAGTATGCCCTTGCCTTTCTCTATATAGGGAAAGAACTCACCGATTACGCCACCATTTACAAATCCGTAACCCAACTTATAGAAGATTTTTCTCATCAGCTCACCCAAGAATAACCCATCGCTTTTGCGCTCCACCTTCCCCCTTTGAAGAGGGGTTAGGTAGATGTTTAAATTACCCCCTATGAAAAAGATTATCATTTTTGCCTCAGGTTCAGGCTCCAATGCCGAACGTATCGCTACCTATTTTCACCAAAAAGGCACTGCGCAGGTAAGCCTTATACTCTGCAACAACCCTCAGGCAGGCGTACTTACGCGTGCCAAACGCTTAGCCATTCCCTCTTTAGTCTTCAACCGACAAGCGTTTTATGAGTCGGATATCGTCCTCAATATCCTTAAATCCCAGCACCCCGACCTTATCGTGCTGGCAGGTTTCTTGTGGAAAGTACCTGCTTATCTCACTGAGGCTTATCCTCATAAAATCATCAACATACACCCTTCTCTTTTGCCCAAATATGGCGGTAAAGGAATGTATGGTTCACACGTGCACGAAGCCATCATTGCCAATGCCGAAAAAGAAAGTGGCATCACCATTCACTATGTAAACGAACATTACGACGAAGGTAATATCATCTTCCAAGCCAAAACAACCGTACTCCCCACCGATACTCCCGATACCTTAGCCGAAAAAATTCACTTATTGGAATATGAGTATTTTCCAAGGGTCATAGAAGAGTTACTGTCATAAATATTCTCTAAGCAAATGAAAGTCTAAATACCCTTTGCGTCCATTTTTAATGATTTTGTAAAATGAAGAGGATATCTTTTCGAGAAGCTCATACTCAGCAGTAGCCTGAGGATAGATACCTATTTTTCCGTCCTTAGAGAAAATAATCCGCTTGTCATCTTTGCTAATTTCTATAGTATCAAATGCTATAGGAAGTACTTCTTTTCCTGTGAGATACTGAGGGTCAAACATCTTTAGTTTATCAGGAGGTTCAAACTCGTATTCGTATAAAGAGAATAGTATTTTTTCATATTCTCCTGCAAAAACATTTGAAAAAGTATAGAGATACAAACCATACTTATCACCTCTTTCTACACAAATAGGAATCTGGGTAGCTATAAGTTTTTGCGTATGAGAGTCATAAAAGTATTTTCGTTCACCTATAAACGAAAGATGTTCCTCTGCAAGGCGATCGGTAAGGTAGTAATTTCGTCCGTGAAGTTTTAAATCATAGTTATCACTTATATACGACACATAGTATTCATATGTTAAGGAATCTTTCTCTATGTGATAGCCCAATTTAGGTGATCTATATACATCATTCCCCTGTCTAAAAATCATTTGTCTTAAGTTTTTCTTTGTTTGTTGGATATTGTAATAGCTCACCCCTTTATCAGTAAGCATTTCTATAGAGCCATTATCCGTAAGATAAGCCGATAGCACTCCCGTAAGCGGTTGTTTTTCAAAAAGTGCATTGTAGATGTCTATTTGAGTTCCTTCTTTCCCGATAATAGCCCAGCGATTGAAGAGAATCGTATCGTAACTTTTAGGCAATACATTTTGAAGGTATCGGTTTTTGAGTTCGTATTTATCACCTTTAGGAAGCAGATATAAAAACTCATTTATCTTGTGATAGTCGTAATAATCAGATAAATCGTAAAAGTCTGTAAGGTAGGAGGTATCAATAGACTTCCCTTTTTCAGCTTTCAAAGAAGTACAAACACTGTATTCGTTTGATATAAATAGCGTTTTATGCTGCAAAGGCACTATCATATCCGATTCTTCTAAAAGATATACCTTTCTACCCTCACCAAAATCGAGCGCCATTAGAGGGAAATACCTCACCTCATAAGGTCGCCATTTCTTAATTTTGGTTTCTTCAGTATAGAAATATCCACCTACATCTTCTAAATCAGCTTTTTTGTATTGCAGGAGTTGTACAGTTGCCAGTGATGGATTTAAAAACTTTACAATGGTTTTGGCTCTTTTTTTATACTTGCCATTATCTTCAGAAAAAGACAATAAATGAGAGGTAACAAGCGGGTGGTTTATAAAGTTTGCCCATTCAGTAGGACGAATGTCGCGTGGATAGATGAGTTTATCTCCCTTTTCTAATAATTCGGATAGCGTTTTTTCTTTGGTATCATATTTCCACGACAGGGTAAAAGGGCGGTAATACCCCTGATAGGTTTCATCGTAGTGTTTTTGTAGTGAAGCTTCAACATATTTGCCATTTTGGGTTTGTTTATAGACTGTTATGTCACTATCTTTATTGTAAACAATGAGGGCAATGTCTTGAGATGGCAAGGTATATTGCGCATAAGCCAAAGATGTAAAAAGAGATAATATGGCAAAACAAAGTTTCATTTTGAAGGGTGTTTTAATTTTATAGGGCAAAAATATATTTTTTCTAACATATTTCAAACAAAAACATTAAATTTATCTCAGTTTTTGTCCAAATAAGACAATAAAAGAAATATATGGTGTGTCAACCCGAAAAAAAGAGAGGTATCACCATTCACTATGTAAACGAACATTACGACGAAGACAATCCTCTTTTTTACTAACTCTTATCTTCCTAACTGCTAATTTAGATATTAGAAAAATGTTAATGATTCTTAAATCCCTGCAAATATTTTAAAGTTTAGAAAACAGAATACTTGATAGTCTTTTGTGGGTTTAAAAATGTTAAAACATTGCATATCAATAAAATGAAAAGAACACCTTCTTTGTCGTTTAATAGGAGTTTGACCGAAGGAAGAGCGAAGCTAAGACGAACCTATACCGAAGCTAAGGCGAAGGAAAGACGTTAGTATGTTGAATATCAATAGAAGAAATGTGCTTCATAAATTATTGAAGAAAAAATCATAAAATAGAGTTTTTAACAAATAAAACGCGATATTTTAATTTCTCACTCCGAACTCGTATTAATTTAAATTTTGGCTAATTTCCTGATTCCCTAATTCCCTAATTCCCACATTCTTACCTCTTACCTCTTACCTCTTACCTCTCAAAAATTTTGCAGTTTCAAATATTTGTCGTACTTTTGCGCCCTAAAAATAAAAGTGTCGTTTGATGACACTATTAAGGAATGTTTAATTTTTAATAAAAATCACAAAGAGTGGACACATTAAGCTACAAAACCATCTCTGCCAATAAAGCCACTGTAAACAAAAAGTGGGTCTTGGTAGATGCTGATGGACAGACTTTGGGTCGCCTTGCCTCTAAAGTAGCCAAGCTACTTCGCGGTAAGTACAAACCCGAATTTACCCCTCACGTTGATTGTGGCGATAACGTAATTGTTATCAACGCCGAGAAAATCAACCTTACAGGGAACAAATGGGAAGATAAATCTTATCTTCGCCACACTGGCTACCCAGGAGGACAACGCTTCACAGGAGTAAAACAACTCCTCGACAAACACCCAGAACGTATCATCGAAAAAGCTGTAAAAGGTATGTTGCCAAAAACAAGATTGGGTGCAGCAGTTTTACGTAATTTAAAAGTGTATGCAGGTGCCGAGCACAAACAAGAAGCTCAACAACCTGTTACCATTAACTTAAACGATTTGAAATAATGGAAGTAATTCACACCATTGGTAGACGAAAAACCGCCGTAGCGCGTATCTACCTTAAAGCAGGTAACGGTACTATCACCGTAAACAAACGCGAACTCAACAATTATTTCACTACCCCTACACTACAATACAAAGTAAAACAAGCCCTCAGCCTTGTAGGTGCTGAAGATGCTTACGATGTAAAAGTAAACGTGTATGGTGGTGGTATCACTGGTCAAGCCGAAGCCGTTCGTTTGGCTATCGCTCGCGCACTTTGCGAACTCGACGCTGAAAACCGCGCCGTATTGAAACCCGAAGGACTTTTAACACGCGACCCTCGTATGGTTGAACGCAAGAAATTCGGTCAGAAAAAAGCCCGTAAGAGATTCCAATTCTCTAAACGTTAATATCAATTTGCTCCTTAGTTTAGCATCCAAATGGCTCAGGCGGTTATCTAAAATTTACAAAACCTCTCCAAGCTATTGCTAATAGTAGGAACGTAAACTATTTAAAAAGAAATGGCAAATAACATAGAAATTAAAGATTTATTAGATGCAGGCGTACATTTCGGTCACCTTACCCGCAAATGGAATCCTAATATGGCTCCCTACATCTATATGGAACGCAACGGTATCCACGTAATCAACTTGTACAAAACCGCTGCTAAAATTGAAGAGGCTGCTGAAGCCCTCAAAAAAATCGTAGCCTCTGGCAAAAAAGTGCTTTTCGTGGCTACTAAAAAACAAGCAAAAGACGTAGTTGCCGAAAAAGCAACTTCAGTAAAAATGCCTTACATCACCGAGCGTTGGCCTGGTGGTATGCTTACTAACTTTGTAACTATCCGTAAGGCAGTAAAGAAAATGTCGTCTATCGATAAAATGAAAAAAGACGGTACTTTCGATACCCTTTCAAAACGTGAAAAACTACACGTAGAACGTATGCGCGAAAAACTCGAAAAGAACTTAGGGTCTATCGCGGATATGTCTCGCCTCCCTGGTGCTCTATTTGTAGTCGATACACTCCGTGAACACATCGCTGTAAAAGAAGCGCAAAAATTAAACATTCCTATTTTCGCAATGGTAGATACAAACTCCGACCCTCGTGAGGTGGATTTTGCTATCCCTGCCAACGACGACGCTTCTAAAGCTATCGAAAAAGTACTTTCTTACATCACCGAAGCTGTAAACGAAGGTCTTTCAGGTAGAACAGCCGAAGCTAACAAAGAAGCTGAAGCAGCTGAATAAATCAAATAAGCTTTGACAAAGTCCCAAACTTTGTCAAAGCCTTAAAATTATTTTTTAACTCACTTTCACCGGCTTCTCCCTCCCCTCGGGGGAGGGCTGGGGAGAGGATAAACATTAATAAAAATGGCAAATATTACCGCCGCAGACGTAAATAAACTCCGCCAAGCTACCGGCGCAGGTATGATGGACTGTAAAGCTGCCCTCATCGAAGCCGAAGGCGATTTCGATAAAGCAATCGAAGTATTGCGCAAAAAAGGTCAGAAAGTAGCCGCTAAACGCGCTGACCGCGATTCTAAAGAAGGTGCTGCTATCGCTCAAGTAAATGCTAACCACACGGTAGGTGCTATCATCTCTCTCAACTGTGAGACCGACTTCGTAGCCAAAAACGCCGATTTCGTAGCACTTGCTAAAGATTTAGCTGATCTCGCCCTTACTGTAAATAGCAAAGACGAACTTCTTGCTCTTAACTACAAAGGCATTACCGTAGCCGAAAAACTCCTCGAACAAACAGGTGTTATCGGTGAGAAAATAGAACTCGGTGCTTTTGAAAAAGTAGAAGCTCCTTTCGTAGGTTCTTACATTCACCACGGCAACAAAATCGCTGCAATCGTAGGCTTATCAGCTGCTATCGCCGATGCTACCGAAGTAAGTAAAAACTTAGCAATGCAAATCGCTGCTATGGGTGCTGAAACTCTTTCTTTCAAAGATTTCTCAGCTGAGTACATCGCTAAAGAAACCGAAGCACGCATCGCTATCATCGAAAAAGAAAACGAAGAGTTACACCGCTTGGGCAAACCGCTCAAACACGTACCTCAATACGTTTCACAAGCACAACTCACTCCTGAAGTATTAGCTAAAGCTGAAGCCGATGCCAAAGCTGAATTGAAAGCTGAAGGTAAACCAGAACAAATTTGGGATAAAATCCTTCCTGGTAAGATACAACGCTTCATCTCCGATAACACTACTCTCGACCAAGAGAAAGCTCTCCTCGACCAAGTGTACATCTACGACGAAAGCAAAAAAGTATCCGATTTTGTAAAATCTAAAAATGTAGAGATTACTGCTTTCAAACGCGTAGCCTTGTAATTTATATATTTAAATGACATAGTTAAAACTCCTCTTACTATCAAGTAGGGGGAGTTTTTCTCTAACTACTAACAACCCCCTTAAAAAACATTACCCAATAATAGAAATGAAACATATTATCTATTTATTCCTCTACCTCAGTTTTACTACTGCTCAAGCACAATGGAATATTGCCCTCCCTAATGGCGAAACCCTTAATCTCCAATGGCAAGAGCGCGAAAACTCTCAGCAAGACAAAGGTATTCACACCTTTGTAGGCTACTATCAAAACCAGTTTGTGGCTACTTTGGTAGTACCCCCTAATAAAGAGGCTTTTGGTAGCTTGCAATGGGAAGGGACTACCTACCAACTTACAGGCTCACAGCAAGGTAAGCTATCAGCAAAAGAGCGACTTCGCCATAATCCCAATGCAAAATGTGGTACTGATACTCACCAGCATACCTCTCTTTTTCCTTCTCCTCAAAATAGCCCTACAGCACGCCCTATCACCACTACTACATCTATAATGGCTAACGACCCCGAGGGAATTCTTTATCTCTATCGCTTGGCCGTATTGGTTGATTACTACGACTTTGCCCATACTTTTGGCAGTGATATCACACAAGTAAAAAACTTCCTGCTCAACCTCGAAACCTTTCTCAACGAGGTATATGTACGCGATATAGGATTGAAATTCAGCATCGTAGACGATAACCGACTCATTATTCAGGAAGCTACTAAGCAGTTGTACAATCAAAAATCACGACGAGATATCATCGAAAATTCTACTGAAAAGATTAATGAACTCATTGGCGATAAACAATATGATTTAGGAATTGTGATCGCTCCTGGCACCGATGCTACCTTGTCAGGACTCGCTTTCTTTTCTGGAGGATTTCGTCTTGTAAGAAAAGGAGGGGCTTCGGCAATAGCCGAAAATGCAACCATCGCTCACGAAATCGGACATTTATTTGGTGCCGATCACACTTTTAAAAACGCCTATTCAGGCAACTCTCTCTATACAGAACCTCGCTACGGTCAATCACTGATGGGCTATAGCAATGATTTCCCCGATGGGGCTTTCTTTTCACTACCTACCGCTTATCAAATACGTAGCGGGATCGTCAATAGGTCTTATTTCAAAGATTCTCAGCGCACTCAGTTAGTAGACCGCAATGGGAATGATGTGAGTAATTTCAATTATGCTTATGGTGTCAAAACCGAAAGCTCTTTCCCTATAATCGACCGCACTAAACTACAAGAAACCTATACCATTCCTAAAGATACTTATTTCCAATTCCGTATCAAGGCGACAAGCCCTAACAATCTCCCTATTTATTACACAGCACAACTCACCAGTAGGGCAGGAGTAAACGATCCTAAGTTCCTCACTCGTAAGGGGAAAACAGAAGGGAATCCTATCACTTTCCAAACACAGTACAGCGATTCAGGAGGCTTTATAGAGTATACACGTCCCAATGCAAAAGGCGAACACCTCTTTTGGGTGGCAACCTCTAATCCTGCGCCCCAACACTTTGTGAATTACGATATGGTAGCTGTAAAGGTGAACATCGCCGACGGTAAAACTTTCGCTATCACTAACGGAATGAACGACGAGTACCAAGGGGGTGATAAAATAACACTTCATTGGCAAGTAGATCCTAACTTCTTTGACCCCAATAGCAAAGTGCGCATCTTCCTTTCCGATGATTTAGGTAAAACTTTTAAATATACTTTGGTAGAAACCACCGAAAACGATGGTACTTGCGAGATTACACTTCCTAATATCGAGATAGGCACAGTAGAATGGGGCAAACAACCAAAAATCCAACTTCCTGCGGGGGTTATCAAAGTGGAAGTGATAGACCATATCGCTTTTGCTATCACCAATGTAGCGCCTTATAAAACCTCTAACGGAAAATCAGTACCTAATGGAGGCTTTAAAATTAAAAAGAAAACAGGAACACCCTCTCCTTTAACCTTTGTAGAGAATAGCAAACCCCAAAATGTAACCGTTCAATGTGCTAATGAGATACCTGCACCTGCCAACCCTACAACCGAAGGGGGCTGTGGAGCAGTAACTATTACCCATACAGATAAAAAGATTGCTGGAACTTGTGCCAATAGCTTTACCATTCAGCGCACATTCAAGGCTTACGATGGCTGTGAAACCATTACTTATCAACAAACAATCGTAGTGAATGATACCCAAAAACCTACTTTTGTAGGGAGCTTACCTCAAGATACAACGATTGATGAAGGAGCTAAAATACTTCTTGGACCTACTCTTACCGCTACCGATAATTGTAAAGGTATATTTCAAGTCGTTCCTACCAAAGAAACCCTTGGCAATAAAATAATATATACTTGGGTAGCCAAAGATGATTGTGCTAATGAGTCAGTACACAAGCAAACCATTACAGTAAGACCCATAGCAAAAAAACCACAGCAAGAGCCAGAGAAAAACATTGTTATCTACAATGGCATTTCTACCGAGAATACGAACAACTATTTTACCGTAGAAGGAGCAGATACTAATAGTTCTATTCATCTTCTCATATTTGATGAAATGGGGTTAAAAGTATATGAAAACGAGCATTATGGCAAAAATGGCGATTATTTTAGAGGTTATGCCAATGCCAAAGGTTTTATAGGGAATAGCAAAGCTCTTCACGGCACTTATTTCTATATCGTTCGTTACAGCAAGCACGGAAAAGAAGAACAACAAAAAGGCTTTTTATATGTAAGGTAAAACTTCATTTTCTTTTGAAAATAAATCTTTTTAATAAAAACTTCTTTCGTTTTCTTTGCACATTTCAATAATATTAACTACTTTTGTCGCTCATTAATATATTTGCGTAACTAAATAATTCATTAACACATAATTCATAACTAATTAAATATATTATGGACGTAAAAAAAATAATGACCTCCTTAGAGGCAAAACACCCAGGAGAAAAAGAGTACTTGCAAGCAGTACACGAAGTGCTTGAATCAGTACAAGAGGTGTACAACCAGCACCCCGAATTTGCCAAAGCTAAAATTATAGAACGCATCGTAGAGCCCGACCGCATTCATACCTTCCGCGTGGATTGGGTAGACGATAAAGGCGAAGTGCAAAGCAACCTCGGCTACCGCGTGCAGTTCAACGCTGCCATAGGTCCCTATAAAGGTGGTATCCGCTTCCACAAAGCTGTAAACCCTTCAATGCTTAAATTCCTTGGCTTCGAACAAACTTTCAAAAACGCACTTACTACCCTGCCTATGGGAGGCGCTAAAGGGGGGGCTGATTTCGACCCTACCGGTAAATCCGATGCTGAAATTATGCATTTCTGTCAAGCCTTTATGCTCGAACTTTGGAAATACATAGGCCCTGATACCGACGTGCCTGCTGGCGACGTGGGTGTAGGCGGACGCGAAATAGGCTATATGTACGGTATGTACAAAAAATTAGCCCACGAATATAACACTGGGGTACTCACCGGTAAAGGTATCAACTGGGGAGGTTCGCTCATTCGTCCTGAAGCTACAGGTTATGGCGCACTCTACTTTGTAGACCATATGCTTAAAAAACTCGGCAGAGACATCAAAGGACAACGCGTAGTAGTATCAGGATTTGGTAACGTAGCGTGGGGTGCCTCACAAAAAGCAACTCAGTTGGGTGCTAAAGTTATCGGACTTTCAGGTCCCGATGGTTGTGTAGAAGTACCTAATGGTATGACTCACGAAATGATTAACTACCTATTGGAGCTTCGTGCTTCTAACCGCAATATTGTAGCTCCTTTTGCCGAAAAATTTGCTAAAGAAAGTAAGTTTACCGCAGGTAAAAAAGCGTGGACTATCCCTTGTGATATTGCCTTACCTTGTGCATTCCAAAACGAATTAGATGGCAATGATGCTCAAATGCTTATCAAAAATGGTGTAAAACTCGTAGCCGAAGTATCGAATATGGGTTGTACTCCTGAGGCAATCAAAGTGTTCCAAGATGCTAAATTGCCTTTCGCCCCAGGTAAAGCAGTGAATGCAGGAGGGGTAGCTACTTCAGGTCTTGAAATGACTCAAAACGCAGCGCACCTCGCGTGGAGAGCTGAAGAAGTTGATGTTAAGTTACACCAAATTATGGAGTCTATCCACAACGCTTGCCTCAAATATGGTCAGGAAGAAGGTTATATTAACTACGTAAAAGGTGCTAACATCGCAGGCTTTATGAAAGTAGCTCACGCGATGCTCGACCAAGGCGTGGTTTAATTTAATGAACAATTGATAATGAACAATCAACAAAAAAGCTGCTTCTTAAAATGAGGCAGCTTTTTTAATCCATTTACTTCTTATGAATAATCTTTATATATAAATACCGATTTCTTTCGATTTTCTTCTCACTTTTCACCCTCTAACCGCTCACTTTTAACTATTCACTATCAACTATTTATATACCCTTTCTATACCAATCGTCCAAGATTCGTATAAGCTTCCTATAAGCTCTCTATAAGCTAACCCCACCCTCCTAACAGCCTTTTTTCACCAAAAACCTTGTTAGTCTCCTTCTGAAAAACTCCGTTTCCTTCCGATAGTTCAGATATGTCACTTTTAGGGGTATACACTTTGCCAAAGTTTTTGCCTGTGCGGCTCGCACCTCATTTTCTAATTCTCTAATTGCCATTCACGCATTTCTTAACCCAAGTTCATTTTTTCATCGCTTTTTCACCGTTACTTTGCATCGTAAAACAAAAACAACTTAAAAATGAACTTAAAAATGTTTAGTATCACACTTCTTATGACGTTGGCTACCTTAAAGTCCAACGGTCAAAATCCTGACCTCCTCACATTGGTCACTGCGGCTACACAAGCCCCTTCAGGTCACAATTCTCAACCTTGGTTCTTCACTGTTGAGAACAACCGCATCATTATTACGCCCGATTTTACCAAAGCGCTCCCTGCCGTAGACGACAAACACCGCGAACTGTTTATGAGCTTGGGCTGTGCTCTGGAAAACCTCTGCCTAAAAGCCACCGAATTGCACTATCACACCCAGGTACAACTCACCAGCGAAGGTGTCATCACCGTGCTTTTGCAAAAACGAGAAGATGTAACCCCCAGTTCCTTAGCAGCTGTCATTCCTAAGCGCCAAACCAACCGTTCGGTATACGATGGCAAACGCATCGACGCTCCTTTGCTCCAAAGTTTAGTAAGCAAAGCTATGGACGATACGGGGGCAAAGCTCTACACATTCGCCAATGGTTCTCCGCTTTTTGCAACACTCACCGAAGCAGTAATGCAAGGCAATGCTGTGCAAATGGCTGACCCCGCTTTCAAAAACGAACTCCTCTCGTGGATACGCTTCAACAAAAAGCATTCTGAAAGCACTCACGACGGACTCAGTTACGCAGTGCTCGGCGCTCCTAATCTCCCTCGTTGGGTAACCGAGCCCATTGTAAAGGCATCACTAAAAGCCGATAAGCAAAACAAAACCGACTTGAAGAAGATACAATCTTCCTCCGATATAGTGCTTATCACTTCTGAGAAAGACGATATCCGCACTTGGATAAACACAGGTCGTTTATTAGAACGCTTTTTGCTCGTCCTCACCGAAGCAGGCATCGCCAATGCTTACCTCAATCAACCGTGTGAAGTGCCCGAACTCCGTGCGCAACTGCAAGCCGATTTGCCCATTGCAAAAGCCTATCCACAAATCCTCTTGCGCATCGGCTATGCGAAGCCTGTAGCTTATTCCAAGAGAAAAGATATCAAAGAAGTAATTAAAAAACGCAAATAAAGTCTCTTTTGCAGTATCAACTTTGCCAAAGTTTCTACCCGCCCGTCGCGCTACGACCTTTGGCAAAGTTTAAATCTATAATTAGTTATTTAATTATATCATTCCATTATTTACATTACTACTTAAAAATTATTTATTTGCAAAAAGAAGAAGTTTTTACTATTTTTGCAGATAATTAATAGTATTATGCTAATTTATAGATTACAATTTAGTGATGTTTTTCCAGAGGAAGAAAAAAAAGACCTTATAGATTATTTAAAGAATATATCTAAGTCTACATTAGAAGAAACTATATCTTTTTTTAATAAGGATAAATTACCTAAATATGATGGTATTATTTCTAACAAAGATGTTCATAGAGAGATAATTAGTAAAGTACAAGAATGTAAACAAAATAAATATACACAAGGAAATCCTGTCGTGTTTTCAACGGAAGCAAATTTATATATAGTTGAAAGAATTATTGCAAGTAAAAAACAGTTGTTGGACGAAAATACATTGGGGAGAGATACTGACAGAGATATAGATAGAGATGAATTAAATATATTTAAAAGTATCTTATGGGTGAATGAGTTTTTAAATGAGAAAGAGAAAAGTATTATTTTACCTAATGAAAACAATGATATGTGTAAAATAGCTCAGGCTTATATAACACTAAAATTTTCAACAGCTGATTTAGGGCTATATGATGATATAAATAGAGAATTAGGTAATTTATTATATGTTTCTTTCTATAAACTAGAAAAATTGATTAACTTTCTTGAGCAAGGAAAGTATGAAAGCTATTTAGATGAAATATATAATAACTTTAATGTTGCTAATCGAAAAGAGCTTTTAACAAGAGTTGCTGAATTGTATGTCAATGTTGCTATAAACGTAGGTAAATATGGCTTCTTTGAGGTAAAAGATAATAATCAACAGAATTTTTTAGACTCTTTAATTGCTAAAAAAATAAAAGTAGAAGATGATTTTATCAATATAAGAAATTATCCTGTATACAAAAAAACGGATGGTACTTATATAGTTCTTAATCCTTTTTTTATAATGGATAAGTTTACAATTAGCTTGAAATTTTTCTTAGTTAAATCTTTTTGGGATAATAATATACAAGGTGATTTTTCTAACTTTTATAACAAAGACTTCTCAGAAAAGTTTTTAATGTATAATTTGTTTGAGTCTATTTTTAACTGTAAATATTTTGTCAAAAAGAAAACTTTAGGAGAAGAAGAAGCAAAAGATGAACCTGATTATTATTTTAGGTATAATAATAAAATTTTTATTTTTGAGTATAAAGATATTTTGATAAATAAGAATGTAAAAGTTTCAAGAAATATAGAAAAAATATTAAGTGAACTGAAAAATAAATTATTACAAGACAAGTCAAGCGATAAAGGAATAGGACAATTAGTAAAACATATAAATAATATTGATAATAATGAGTTTCCTTTTGATGATAGGATTAATACTGTCAAATCTTTAAAAATTTATCCTATATTAGTCCTTTCTGATAGAAAACTTGAAATATTAGGAATAAACTACCAATTTAACCAATGGTTTAGAGATGAGTTAGGTGATTTATCTCATAAAAATATTAAAGTACAGGATTTAGTAGTGATGAGTTTAGATAGTTTTATTGTTTTCAAAAATAAATTTAAGCAGGATAAGGAGAATTTTAGAAAGATGCTTGATAGACACATAACGGAGATGAAAAAGAAAGAAAAATATAACCATACTCTTGAAAATGAGAAAAAGATTCAGAAAAAACTATTACCTTTTAGTGCCAGATTTATCAATGAAGGATTTGCAGATAAAGATTTTAAGGAAATGTTTGAAGAATACTGTTAAAGATTAGCTTTCTTCCTCAAAATCTCTTATCTTTGTCCCCTCTATAATAAAAATAAACGCCCGTCGTGCTATAATATGCAAGAACAAGAATCCCAAATATACGGCATTCGTGCCCTGATAGAAGCCCTCAAAGCAGGCAAAACCATCGATAAAGTCTTTTTGCAAAAAGGCTTACAAGGAGGTTTGTTTAGAGAGCTAATGCCCTTATTACAAGAAGCCCAAGTGTCCGTGCAGTATGTGCCCGTTGAAAAACTGAACCGCCTTACCAAGAAAAACCACCAAGGGGTAGTGGCGAACCTCTCCCCCGTAGATTATCACAACTTCGAGGATTTGGTAATCTCAGTTACCGAAAGTGGAGCGACACCGCTTTTCCTCGTGTTAGACCACCTCTCGGATGTGCGCAACTTTGGTGCGATTATCCGCACGGCAGAGTGTACGGGCGTTTCGGGGATTATCATTCCTAAGCGCGGTAGTGTGAGTATCACCGCCGATACTGTCAAAACTTCGGCAGGAGCTGTGTTTCGCGTGCCTATCTGCAAGGTCGAAAACCTCGTAGATGCGGTCTACTACCTGCAAGGCAGTGGCATCAGGGTAGTGGCTGCGACCGAGAAGACTAGTCAATTGCTATACGCCGAAGACTTTACGGTACCTACCGCTATTGTTATGGGGGCTGAAGACGTCGGGGTATCGCCAGCAGTACTCAAAGTAGTAGATAGCAAAGCCAAATTGCCAATGGTAGGCGATATTAGTTCGCTAAACGTTTCGGTAGCTTGTGCTGTTTTCTTGTACGAAGCTCTCAAACAACGACTCTAATCCTCCAACCCCTATCTCCTAAAACCGATGAACCGCCAACAAACCCGAGGTGTCCTTTTTTTGCTATTGCTCATCATAGCACTACAATTCGCCTTTCGTAATCTCAGTTTTAATCGCACTTTTGCCCCTACTGAAACTACTGTACTTCAACGGGAGATGGACTCGCTAAGAGCTCTTGTTTCCTTGCCTAAAAAAGATACCATTTACCCCTTCAATCCCAATTTTATTACAGACTACAAAGGCTTTAAACTCGGACTTACCCCAGAGCAAATCGACCGCTTGCAAGCTTTTCGCGCACAGAATAAGTATGTCAATTCTGCCGAAGAGTTCCAACAAGTAACGGGTATTTCGGATAGTCTTCTGCACAAAATAGCCCCTTCTTTTAAGTTCCCCGAATGGGTGAAAAACCGCAGAACTTCTTCTTATGTCTATGAAAAATACCCCCAAAAACACTACCCTAAACAAGATATCAACACCGCAACTGCCGAAGAACTGATGAAAATCTACGGTATAGGCGAAGGCTTTTCTAATCGCATCTTGAAATACCGCAACAAATTGCACGGCTTTACCTATATCAGCCAAGTAGCAGAAGTCTACGGACTCGAAAAGGAAGTGTACGAACGAGTAGCCGAGCGCTTTGAGGTACAAACAACACCCGTGATTGAGAAGAAGGACATCAATACTCTCAATATGTACGAACTCAGCAAAATTCCTTATGTGAAATACGGAGAAGGCAAAAAGATAGTAGGCTTGCGTTCCGAGCTCGGTACGCTCAAATCCTTTGATGACCTTTTGCAAATAGAGGGTTTTGATAAACAACGCATCGCCCGATTGCAGTTGTATCTCTATATCGAACAGTAGCCTTCAAGATAATTAAAAAGAATTTCGTTCTTCTTTAACACTTTTTTTTCAATAAGTAAACTCCCTCTTTTTACCAATTGAAATTCAACTAACTAACGCTCTTCCTTCGTCTTTCCTTCGTCTTAGGTTCGTCTTAGCTTCGCTTTACCTTCAGTGTAGGTTCGCTTGTTCTTCAGAAAACGTAAAACATTTATTTATTTGTTTTACAGCTGATTAATATGTTTTATAGTATAAAATACCTAAAAGTATTTTCCTTGTTTAATACTGAAAAAAATGCAGCCATATAACAAACTTTAACATTTTTTCTTCAATCTTATTGCCTCTATACACCATTTTTATTGAATAACACATCCCTGACAATTAACACTCTTCTTTTCACCCTCTGATTAAAAAAAACGTAATTCGTAATTCGTAATTCGTAATTATTTTATATCTTTGCCCCTTGGTATTAGAATAAGCATATAACGAATGAATTTTAACTATTCTGAAACACAACGAATGGTAGCCGATGCGGCTAAAGAGTTTGCCGAAAAATATATCCATCCACACGTGATGGAATGGGACGAAAGTCAGGAATTTCCTGTGGAGGTATTCCGCAAAGCAGGCGAACTTGGCTTTATGGGCGTTTTAGTACCCGAAGCCTATGGTGGCTCAGGTCTCGACTACCACGATTATATCGCGATTGTAGAAGAAATCTCAAAAGTCGACCCTTCTATAGGGCTCTCAATAGCAGCTCACAACTCTCTTTGTACCAATCATATCCTTAGCTTTGGTAGCGAACAGCAAAAACAACGCTGGTTGCCCAAATTGGCTTCAGGTGAATGGATAGGTGCTTGGGGCATTACCGAACACAATACCGGTTCTGATTCCGGAGGTATGGCTACTACCGCTGTAAAAGACGGCGACGAGTGGATACTGAACGGTACTAAAAACTTTATTACTCACGGCAAAACAGGACAGATAGCCGTAGTCATTGCTCGTACCGGCGAAAAAGGTAACAAACACGCCATCACAGCCTTTGTAGTAGAACGTGGTACGAAGGGTTTTAGCAGTGGTAAAAAAGAAAACAAACTCGGTATGCGCGCCAGCGAAACTGCCGAAATGATATTTCAAGATTGTCGTATCCCCGATGCTAATCGTTTGGGTGAAGTAGGCGACGGCTTTATTCAAGCAATGAAGATATTAGACGGCGGACGTATTTCTATCGGTGCTCTTTCTTTGGGTATTGCCAAAGGCGCTTACGAAGCCTCCCTCAAATACGCCAAAGAACGTATGCAATTCGGTAAACGCCTCATCGACCTACAAGCCGTTGGTTTCAAACTCGCCGATATGGCTACCGAAATAGAAGCTTCCGAACTGCTCTTGCACAAATCGGCTTTCCAAAAGAACAACGGTCAGCGCGTAACCCTATCGGGGGCAATGGCAAAGATGTACGCCTCCGAAGTATGTGTGCGCGTAGCTACCGAAGCCATTCAAATTCACGGCGGTTATGGTTATACGAAAGATTTTCCAGTCGAAAAATTCTTCCGTGACTCCAAATTGTGTACCATAGGCGAGGGAACAACCGAAATACAGAAATTAGTCATCAGTCGACAAATAGATAAGAACTCATAATTAAAAACGAACGAATATGTTATCCAATTCCAGCAAGTATGCCATCAATGCAGTAATATACCTTGCCATACACTCATCGGCAAGCCATAGAATAGCGCCCAAAGACGTGGCAGAAGCGCTACATATTCCTACGCCCTTTTTGGCAAAAATATTGCAAACTTTAGCCCGCAAAAAGGTAATTAGCTCCAACAAAGGACCTGGGGGAGGCTTTTGGCTCTCCGATGAGGAAAAACAAGCTCCTTTAATGACCGTTGTAGAGCAAATAGGTGAAGCCGATAAGTTTATCGCTTGTGCGATGGGCTTCAAAGAGTGTTCATCAGAGAAACCCTGTCCGTTACACGCTTCCGTACAGCCTTTCAGAGATAATTTTATGCGAGAACTTACCGAGAACTCCATAGCCTCCTTTGCTCAAAAAATTGCTGATAAGACTGCTTTCTTATCACCTACGGAGTAATTAAGTGCTAGTTGCACGAGCAATTATCTATTTACAAATTTATCATAGTATATAAACTTAAAAAATAATTATGTATGGAGAACGGGAAATTCTTTACTATTCTCAGTTGGGTAGCTACTGCTACTGCCATTGGTATGTATGTATCTTACATACCACAAATTCACGATAATCTCAACGGTAAACCAGGCAATCCTATTCAGCCCTTGGTAGCTGCTATCAACTGTGCCTTGTGGGTCACTTACGGACTGCTCAAAAAGCCCAAACGCGATATACCCGTAGCTCTTGCCAATGCCCCAGGTATCATATTCGGTCTCATTGCCTTTGCAACTGCTTTGTAATTGGGTTGTCACACACTTTACCAAAGTTCAAAATACTACACACTCTCCCCCTTGTTAATTGTCAATTGTCAATTGTTAATTGAAAAGATATGTTACAACTAAACACTATTAGAGAAGAAAAAGACCGCGTGCTTACCGGTCTTAAAAAGCGCAACTTTAAAGAGTTGTCTCTCATAGACGATATTATCGCCTTAGACGAAAAACGCCGTAGCACTCAGCTTTCCCTCGATGAAACATTGGCGAAATCCAATAATCTTTCTAAGGAAATAGGCAACCTCTTTAAAGCAGGTGAAACCGACAAAGCCAATACCCTTAAAGAGCAAACCGCTACCCTTAAAGAAGATATCAAAACCCTTACCGATACTCTCAACACTACCGTAGAGGAGCTTAACGATTTGCTCTACCGCGTGCCTAATATCCCTAATGAGTTGGTGCCCGAAGGTACTTCCGAAGCTGACAATGTAGTCGTATTCGAGGCGGGTACTATTCCTGATTTAGGTAAAGACGCTCTTCCTCACTGGGAACTCGCCAAGAAGTACGACCTCATTGATTTCGAGTTAGGCGTAAAGCTCACCGGTGCAGGCTTTCCTGTGTACAAAGGTAAAGGAGCTAAATTACAGCGTGCTCTCATCACCTACTTCCTCGACAAAAACACCGAGGCAGGCTATAACGAATACCAAGTGCCTCACGTAGTAAACGAAGCCTCAGGCTATGGCACCGGTCAGTTACCCGATAAAGAAGGACAGATGTACCACGTAGGGGTAGATAACCTCTACCTTATCCCTACCGCTGAAGTGCCTGTAACTAATATTTTCCGCGATACCTTGCTCAACGAAAGCGATTTGCCTATCTGCTGTACCGCCTATACACCTTGCTTCCGTCGTGAAGCCGGTAGCTATGGCGCTCACGTACGCGGACTCAACCGCTTGCATCAGTTCGACAAGGTGGAGATTGTACGCATTGAACACCCGGACCGCTCTTATAAAGCACTCGAAGGAATGATAGAACACGTAAAAGGCATTCTCAATGAGTTGAAACTCCCTTACCACATCTTGCGCCTTTGTGGTGGCGATTTAGGCTTTACCTCAGCAATTACTTACGATTTCGAGGTATATTCCACCGCTCAAGAAAAGTGGTTAGAGATAAGCTCAGTGTCTAACTTCGAAACCTTCCAAGCAAACCGTCTTAAATTGCGTTTCAAGGACGCCGACGGTAAAAACCGCTTAGCACATACCCTCAACGGTAGTTCACTTGCCCTCCCGCGCGTATTAGCCGGTATTTTAGAAAACTATCAAACCCCCAACGGTATTGTAGTACCCGAAGTCCTCAGAAAATACACAGGCTTCGATATTATTAATTAGTGCGAACTACATATTATACAACTTTGCCAAAGTTTCAAATTTTGGCAAAGTTTTTTATTACCTATACGTGCTACGACCTTCTAGATTATTTATTTGAAAAGATTATTTTGTATTTTAAATATTATTCATAACTTTGCGCAAATAATTTTACTCAATGAAAGAAACTACTGTAATTACCCTCACTAAAACGCAACTCCCCTCTTGGATAGCCGATTTTAATACCAACGAAACCCTTAAAAAACAGCACATCATCATTACCCTGCCCGAAGAGGAACACTGGTTAAAGAAAGACCTCAAACCACTCGTCGTCTTTGCCCAACAGCACAATCAGCAACATCACAAATCAGTGGTGGTGGTGCAACGTGCCTTAGCGCTCGAAGATTTTGAACTCCTCCTGCATATCGCTCCTACCCTCCAAGAGGCGTACGACCTTATTGAACTCGACGAAATAGAACGCGACTTATGGAAGTAACTATCTTAGGTTGTCACAGTGCGACCCCTCGCTCCAATGCCCGCCCTTCGGCTCAACTGCTCGAAATGCGCGGTCATCTGTTCCTCATCGATTGTGGAGAGGCTACCCAAATCGCCCTCCGCAATGCCAATGCTAAGTTCTCCCGCATCAAGCACATCTTCATCTCTCACCTCCACGGCGACCATTTCTACGGACTCTTCGGACTCATCTCTACTTTCCAACTCCTCGGTCGCGAAGCCGAAATGCACATCTACGGTCCTAAGGGCATCAAAGAAGCCGTTTTGCTCATTCTCAAACTCGGTGGTGCTTATACCCCTTTCCCCTTGTATTTTCACGAACTATCTTCCAAAACCTCCGAACTCTTATACGAAGACAACAAAGTGCTCGTGCGTACCATTCCGTTGCAACACCGCGTCTATACCAATGGTTTTCTCTTTCAAGAAAAAGAAGGCGAACGTCGCCTAAATATCGACGCAATTGCTGAGTATCCCGAGATACAAACGTGCGACTATCAGAACATCAAAAACGGCAAAGATATAACATTAGAAAACGGCGAAACTATTGCCAATACTGAGCTCACCTTCGACCCTCACCGCCCGCAAAGCTATGCCTATTGTAGCGATACTCTTTATTTCGAAGCTTTGGCTACCGAAATACAAGGAGCAAGAGTCGTGTATCACGAATCTACCTTTTTAGAGATAAACGAAGAACTCGCAGTTAAAACAATGCACTCCACCGCCTATCAAGCAGGACTCACAGCTAAGAATGCCCACGCCGATGCCCTCATTTTAGGGCACTATTCCTCTCGATATCCCGATGTCAATCTCTTCAAGCAGGAAGCACAAGAAGTCTTTAAGAACGTCTTTTTAGCCGAAGATGGCAAAAAGTTCATTTTCGATAATTGACAAACAGAAGAAAACATCACTACACCCCCATTTTTTTGGAAAGTCCTCAATACTTTTTCCGTCCCTATATTCCCCCTTCGAAGATAGCCAGCGACAGCCACGTATGTACACAACGATAGCCGAATATGTATATAGGAAGATATTTTCACCTCATTACCTTCGACTTTCCGTCGCTACAATTCCCCCTTTGAAGGGGGCTAGGGGGATGTTTCCCCCTATTGCCTATGCCCTAAGGCCTAGTGCCTATTCTCTTTTCTTTCGTCTCGAAACCCTGTTTTTACCGTTTTTTGCATCGTTGTATTATGCTATGAGTCAATTATTTATATACCCTTTCTATACCAATCGTCCAAGATTCGTATAAGCTTCCTATAAGCTCTCTATAAGCTACCCCCACCCTCCTTACACCTTTTTTTCACCAAAAAACCTCTTAGTCTCCTTTTGAAAATTTCCGTTTCCTTCCGAATGCTCCTAACAGTCCCAACACATCGCTTTTTCATCTCAAACTTTGGCAAAGTTTTAAACTTTGCCAAAGTTGATTAGTGGCATTATTGGTATTTACCCCATTCTCTCATTTTCTAATTTCCTAATTCTCTAATTTTTAACCCTTATCGTACTACGACTTGCTAATTTGCTAATTACGTCGTATCTTTGCACTTTATATCAAAAGTTTGTAAGGCTCCTGCCACCAAAAATGTATATCCAGCATTATAATATAGTAACCCCTTTAGGCTTCGACCTCCCTACCACCGCCCGTTTGTTACTGCGCGAACGCTCAGCTATTGCCCGTTATCCTATGTACGGACAGCTCACCGATGTTTGCCTTTCTAAGATTGGCGACGGAGCTATCGAAAGCCGATTTCAGCAGGTGGTAGAACGCAATGACTTTTCACGCTTAGAAAAGCTTCTGCTCTTGGCAATAGCACCTATTTTTCATAAAATCAGAATCACCCCTCGAACCGCTCTTATCCTTTCCTCTACCAAAGGCAATATTTCAGCGCTTGCCGATGGCGATAGCGCTCCTCTGCTTTCAACTTTGGCTCAAAAAATGGCTAATGCCATAGGGGTAACTACTACTCCCATAGTCGTTTCCAACGCTTGTGTCTCAGGAGCAATGGCACTCTCGGTAGCCGATAGACTCCTAAAAGCCGATGCTTACGATAGTGCCATAGTATTAGCAGGCGATGAGATAAGCGAATTTGTGCTTTCGGGCTTTCAATCCTTTCAAGCGATGAGTGCACAACCTTGCAGACCTTATGATGCTCAACGCGATGGCATTACCTTGGGCGAGGCTACCGCAGTGGCTTATGTAACCCGTGAGGCAACAGGCGCTAAAGCACAACTTTTGGGTAGCAGTTCTATCAACGATGCCAACCATATTTCAGGACCTTCACGTACAGGCGAAGGGCTTTATTTAAGCGTCCTAAACGCCCTCGATGAGGCAAAGTTACGCCCTGAACAAATAGACCTTATCAACGCTCACGGCACCGGTACCCTTTATAACGACGAGATGGAGAGCAATGCTTTTATGCGCGCCGGACTCTTGTCTCCTCCGCTAAACAGCTACAAAGGTTATTTCGGTCATACCTTAGGCACTTCAGGTTTGCTCGAAACCGTACTCACCATCGAATTTGCTCGCCATAAAATCCTCTTAAAGAGCCTAAATTATGAAACCTTAGGCGTTTCGCAGCCCATCAATGTACTAAAACAAACCCAACACACAGAAGTAAAACACGTCCTAAAAACTGCCTCAGGTTTTGGCGGAAGCAACACAGCATTAGCAATAAAAGTGATTAACGATTAGATATTTCCAAAATATCATAAGAAGTGTTTACAAATCGCGTTAGTATATTGGCAAATTATTTGTATCTTTGCAGAAAATAATGAATATTATGGGAACAGATGTTTTAGAAAAGAAAAAAAACAAACTACCTTAGATGTAGGTAATAAAAAAATAAGTTTTGCTCTTATAATAGAAGAAAAAGAAGATGCTCATCAAGAAGAAAACCTAACTACTCTTATAAAAGAAGCCCAAAAAGTGGGAGCCGACCTTTATAAAAAAGGGTTAATTGCTCCTTGTGACCCTATCCGATAAAATGAAAAAGGTAATTTGCGATACGAATGTAATAAGCCGTTATATTCTTAATAGTAGTGCAGAAATAACGATAACCATTGATGAAATGGCTCGCTTTCTATGAGGGAATCGAAAGGGCTAAGCGAATGAAGCTAAAAACAGTAATAAATAGCATTCCAGTAATTAATATCAACGATGATATTTGTAACGTCGCAATGAAACTTGTTTCCCAAAAACCTCATTCAAAAGTTGCCGACACACTGATAGGAGCTACTGCTATTTATTATGATATGAGTATCTATACCTTGAATAAGAAAGATTTTGAACTCATAGGAGCTCCCTTATATAGTATCACTTAAAATATGAAAACTTGTACGATAGAAAATAATACCATAACTCTCAACGACTCTGTGCTTTTCTCCGATAAAAGTACTTCTTTCGTCGATTTCTCAAAAAAAGCCCTCAAAGCCCTGCAAATGGATTATCCTAAGTTCTTCAAAATGGATAACCTCAGCAAGCTCGCTTTTTTAGCAGCCGAAGTCCTCTTGCGTCCGTTTTCGCAGTCGGAGAAAAATAGCGTTGCCCTTGTATTCGCCAATCGTTCTGCCAGCCTCGATACCGACCTTAAACATCAAGCTACTATCGCGAACCCACACGAATATTACCCCAGTCCCGCTGTGTTTGTTTACACCCTACCCAACATCTGTTTAGGTGAGATAAGCATACGCCACCAGCTGAAAACCGAAAACAGTTTTTTTGTATTCGATAGCTACGAACAAGCTGAACCTTTCCTACAACAGTATAGCCAAGCTCTATTAGCCCAAGGCAAAGCCCAAAGTGTATTAATGGCGTGGGTAGAGTTCTTACAGGGCGATTATAGAGCCATAGCAACTTTAATAGATTAGTAAAATTTGCCAATTAGCAGATTAGAAAATGTGTAGCATCACAAACTTAGCCTAAATTTTAACTTTGGCTAAGTTAATTGCAACAACAATCAGTTATTTTCCATCACGTTTATAAAGAATTTATGGATTTATACAAAGAGACTGACCATCTTATCAACATTTTAAAGCAGAAAGGACATACTGAAATAGCAACACAATTATCCGATAGTATAAGATATAGTGCTATAGGAACAGAAATATTAATGAAGATAAAGCATCATTTAAACGAGATTTTAAAAACACCTCAAAACTATGATGAAACCATAGTTTCTTTAGCTAAAAGCATAGAGAACAGAATTACAAATGCTTTATAACCTTCATTGCACAATTTGCTAATTTTCAAATTTGCTCATTTGCTAATTCTTCACTATCTTTGCCCCCTAATAATAACTTTTTATAATGGACACACTTATTTTAGAACTCAAGAACAAAATTATTGAAGTACTTAACTTAGAAGAAGTAACCCCCGAGGATATCGATGAAAACGAGCCTCTTTTTGGTACTGGCTTAGCCCTCGACTCTATCGATGCTCTCGAACTTATTGTACTACTCGACAAGAATTACGGTATCCGCTTAGACGACCCTAAAAAAGGAAAAGAAATCTTCCAATCGGTGAAAACAATGGCTGATTACATCACCGCTCACCGCACCAAATAGCGATGCCGAAAAAAGTAGTCATCACGGGAATGGGTATCAACTCTTCGATAGGTAACACTGTCGGAGAGCATTTTTATGCCCTTACCCATCGCCAAGCAGGTATCAGCAGGATTGAAAATGTAGAAACCATTCACGCCGACCACATCAAGGTAGGCGAAATCAAACGCACGAACGCTGAACTTATTACTGCTTTGCGATTACCCGAAGTGAACGCCTATTCACGCACCTCTCTCTTGGGGATTATCGCCTTGCAAGAAGCGATTGCCAATGCTGCTCTTACCTCAAAAGACCTCTCTCACTGCGGACTCATTATGGCATCTACTGTTGGGGGTATGGATATGACCGAAAACTATTTCTTCCGCTATGGCGATGATGAACCCCTGCGACGCTATATCACTACTCACAACATAGGCGAGGTAACTCACCAAATCGCCGATTATGTAGGCATAAAAGGCGTTGTAACCAGCGTGAGTACTGCTTGCTCTTCTTCGGCAAATGCCATCATAACAGCTGTCAACCTGCTTCGTACTGGCAGAGCCAACTGTCTCATTGCCGGTGGTGCCGATGCCCTCTCTAAATTTACTATCAACGGCTTTAATACCCTGATGATTCTCTCCGATACTGACTGCACTCCTTTCGACCAACATCGCAAGGGCTTAAACTTAGGGGAAGCAGGTGCTTTTTTGGTATTGGAAACTGAAGAAAATGCCCTACAACGCGGGGCTACTATATTAGCAGAAATCAAAGGGTGGGGCAATGCTAATGATGCTTATCACCAAACAGCCTCCTCCGCCGATGGTGAAGGCGCGTTTTTAGCAATGCAAAAAGCCCTACAAACAGCAGGATTAACCCCTGTAGATATCGATTATATCAATGCACACGGCACGGCTACCGTAAACAACGATCTCTCCGAAAGTCGCGCCTTAATGCGTATCTTTGGCGAGCACGTCCCCGATTTTAGTTCTACCAAAGCCTTTACGGGACATACTTTAGCAGTAGCTTCGGCAGTAGAAGCGGTATTTAGTGTATTAGCTTTACAACACGGGGTGGTATTCCCTAACCTCAACTTCAGCACTCCAATGGAAGAAGTGCCTATCCGCCCACAAATCGAACTGAAATACAAACCTATACAGCACGTGCTTTCTAACTCTTTTGGCTTTGGAGGGAACTGCTCAACGCTTATTTTAGGTAAGAGATAACAGGTAATGAGTTATGTTGCAATTATTCTATCATTCTTCATTAGAAGCAGGTACTGATGAGGCGGGGCGCGGTTGTTTGGCGGGTCCCGTAACAGCAGCAGCTGTGATATTGCCCTCCGACTTCAAAAACGACCTTCTCACCGACTCTAAACAACTCACCGAAAAACAGCGCAACCTCTTGCGACCTATCATCGAGCGCGAGGCAGTAGCGTATGCTGTATGTCACGTACTCCCTGCTGAAATAGACGAACTAAATATTCTTCGCGCTTCTATCACGGCTATGCACCGCGCTATTGCTCAGCTCAAAATAACCCCTGATTTTATAGCGGTAGACGGCAATAAGTTTGTGCCTTACCAGAAAGTACCTTACGCTTGTGTGGTGAAAGGCGACGGCAAAATACAAACCATTGCAGCGGCTTCGATACTTGCGAAAACCTACCGCGATGCCTATATGGAAGACCTTGCCCAGCAGTTCCCTGAGTACCATTGGCAGCAAAACAAAGGTTATCCCACCCCCGAACACCGCAAAGCTATCGCCGAGCACGGCGCCACTGAGCACCATCGCAAAACATTTCAGTTACTGCCCGTGGAACAGTTGAGTTTATTCTAATAAAAATCCCCACAAAAGTTTACTTTCTTTTGTAGGGATTTTCTTATGTTATTACATTTTATGTATCCAGAATTCGGGGTTGAGGCGGGTAGTGTTTTTATATATAAAGAACTTCATTTCAGTCTTGCCATTGCTATCGGTGAAGATTTTGCCAAGAGGCTCTTTGGCTTTTACCTTATCTCCTTTCTTTACATACACATCAGTGAGATTGTAATAAATAGTGATGTAGTTACCGTGTCGCACTTGCACCACTTTGTTACTTCCTGGTATCGATTGTATGGCTGATACTTCCCCTTCAAACACACAACGGGCTTCTGAACCTTTTTCAGTAGCAATGGTCACCCCATTATTGTAATGTTGCAACTCAGGATATACAGGGTCGTAATACACCCCAAAACCTTGCGATTTGTAGCCCTTTGCCACTGGCCAAATAAGATTACCCTTGTTAGCTTCGAAGCTATCGGCTACTTTACGCGATTCGGGAGTAAGTACAAAAATAATTTCAGTATTAGAACCTGAGGAAGGAGAAGAAGTAGTTTTAGGAGCATTTTTTCCTCTGTTTAAAGCAGCTAAACGCTCTTTCTCTCGTTTATTTGCCTCTATAATAGCCAAACGAATCAGGCGCTGTATTTCGCGGTCGATAGCGTTAGCTTGTTTTTGTTTTTCGCGTATCTGTGCTTCGTAGTTGCGTTCTGCAGCACGGATATTGGTAGCCAACACTTCCAGTTCCTTTTTCTCAGTCTCCAAAGTAGCTTGCTCTTGGCGTTGTTCTTCTAATACTTGGTTTTTAGTATTGCGTTGGGCTACCAAAGTATTGTTGATAGTCTTTATTTTATCTGTCTTTTCTCGTATGAGGCTCACCTGCTCTTTGCGATAGTTGGCATACTGTTTCATATAAGCCAATCGCTTGTAGGCTTGCGAAAAACTTTCGGAAGAGAGCAAAAACAGCAATCGGTTTTGTGCCGATTTACTTTTGAACGACTGTTTGATAATCTTAGCGTATTCGCCTTTGTGGTATTCCAATTCTTTTTTGAGGGTACGCAGTTGTTCCTCGTTGTCAGCTATTTCTTTGGAAAGCAAATTCGCCTGTTGCTGATTGATTTGTATTAGGCGTGTGCGCGCTAATATCTTCTCATTAGCAACTTCTATCTGCTGAATGGTAGTTTTGTGTTGCTGACTTTGTTGTTGGCGTAAAGCGGACATCTGCTTGATTTGTTCGAGCAGTGCTTTCTTGCGTTGTTCTAATTCTTTTTGCTTAGTTTGCGCTGTAAGGAGTAGCGGAAAGCAAAGCAAAAGCAGTGTGATTTTTAGTATATTCATAGGTCGTAGCACGACGGACAGTTTAACGTATTTTTAACTTTGCCAAAGGTGTGAGCCACACAGGCAAGAACTTTGGCAAAGTTTGAGACACATTTGTTACTTGTTTATTGTTATTTCTTTCATTCCCGATGGGATTTTAAAAGGGAAGGACAGTTTCTTATCTAAATCCAATCCTTTGAACTCTAAAGTGATTTGGGTGCTATTCTCTCCCTCGCTGGCAATTATCTTAATGGAGAGAGGTAATAAGAGTTCCCCCACTTGCTGATAGCTGTAAGTTGCTATTGCCTTTTGGTTTGCTCCCAAATGATTTACTTCGGTAACCTCCACACGGTAATTATCAGGGAAAAAGCGGTAAATCACTTCTACGGGCGACTCTCCGGTGACTTCAATATTATAGCGGTTGTTGTCCTCAGGGAGGAGCTTGATAAAACCTTCGCTTTTAAAGTTGAGACTGTAAAGCGCATTGCCTAATAATAGGTTCTGTAATTCGTTAAAACCTACATCAATGCCTAACAGTTTGCTGATATAACTAAAATCACCGCTGAAAAAAGAACTGTCTAAACGGTTATAATATTCGGCTTTTTCGGGGGTGATAAGTGCTTTGGCTACTCCCAAAGGAGCGGATATCCATATTGTTTTGTCTTTCTCCATACGGAAAGATAGAGGCAAACTCTGCTCATTCTTACCGTCTTTATAAGTTACTTGCAGGTTAGCGCTAAGTGTTTTAAAAGCAGGAAACGATTTTAGGTGACGGTTGATAATTTCTTTGGCTTGTTTATCAACGCTTGTTCTACCAGCGGGGGTTACCACTGCTTGTTTGGTTTTACAGCTCACCAATAGCAAGACTGTAAGGATTAAGATGATTTTTTTCATAATGTTCTAATAAGATTTTTAACTTTGCCAAAGGTGCGAGCCGCACAGGCAAGAACTTTGGCAAAGTTTGAGATGGTGTTTAGCTTCTATCCATTTACTAAGGCTAAGGCGAGCTGTTTCTTCGTTTTTGAAGTACTTCGCTCTCTCACTTTGCGAGCTTGTTCTCTTGCTTCCTCTAAGGTAACGGGTGGCTGCTTGGATAGTATCTCCATAGCTAACTTTGCCCGTTCCGCAAATGATAGTTTGTAACTCATATTTCAATTCGTAATTTATCATTTATAATCTGCTAATTACCTCCGGTGCTTCCGAAGCCTCCAGCACCTCTTTCAGTTTGTGAAAGCTCGGTTACAGTTTCAAAAGTGGCTTTCTCATACTTGGCAAATACCATTTGGGCAATACGGTCGCTGTGGGCAATGGTAAAGGGTTCATTGGATAGGTTTACGATAGGAACTTTTACCTCCCCACGATAATCACAATCGATAGTACCTGGGCTGTTGATTACTGTAATGCCGTGCTTGATTGCCATACCGCTACGCGGACGCACTTGTGCTTCATAACCTTCGGGTATTTCTAAGAATAAGCCGGTAGGCACGAGGGTGCGCTCTAAGGGTTGTAAGGTGATGTTGCTGTTAGGCAAATTAGCTCTTAGGTCTACGCCTGCGGCTCCCTCGGTTTGATATGAAGGGAGCTCGTTATTTGATAGGTTTTTAATCTTTACTGTCATTTTTTAGTGGGTTTCAACTTTGGTAAAGTTTGCGGTGTTTATTACTAATTACTTGTTGCGCCACAATTCTTGCGGTGTATTCATTCTTGATGTTTTCTTTTATTATTGGGTGCAAAGATACGACGTAATTAGCAAATTAGCAAGTCGTAGTAGGATAAGGGTTAAAAATTAGGAGCGAGGCCTTAGGCCATAGGCACTAGTCACTAGGAATTGTGGCGTAAAAGCGACAGACAGAGAAAATGAGTAAATTAGGAAATTAGAAAATGAGAAAATGGAGTGTGAGGTTGAGTTAGAGGAATGAGGCTGTGCCTCAGAAATCAAACAAAATTTAAACAAAATCAAGGCTACGCCTTGTAAACTAGCGGAGGGATTGTTAGTTTGAGATGAAAAAGCGATAGTTGGGCTGTTCGGAAGGAAACGGAAAATTTCGGAAGAGGAGAAGTAGGATTTTTGGTGAAAAAAGACTGTAAGGAGGGTGGGGGTAGCTTATAGAGAGCTTATAGGAAGCTTATACGAATCTTGGACGATTGGTATAGAAAGGATGTATAAGTAATTGATTCATAGTATAGTATAACAGCATTAAAAATGGTGAAAACAGGGTTTCGAGGCGAAAGAAAAGGGAATCCTCACCCCGACCCTCTCCCAAGGAGAGGGGGAATTAGGGACGGAAAAGGGGTGAGGTCGTAGCACGACAAGCAATTGAAAGTAGCACGATAGGCAATTGAAAATAGCACGACGGGTGATTGAAAATAGTATTTTATTATATCGAATTGAGGTTAAATAAGGATAGAAAATTTCTTTAAAAAGAGATACAAATAATGGCTATTTAGTTATAAATATAACAAGCGGAGTTTTGTTATTCTTATTTTACTTTGTTTTGGCATAGTTTTGGTGAATAGGTAGATATGGCGTATTGGTACATTTAGAAATCTTTTGTACTTTTGCGCCCCAAAAAAGTATTATTTTAAATAGAACATTATTATGAAAAGAATCATAGCTATTGCCTTATTAGCTACTACTGTCGCTTTTGGGCAGAGTCAGAAAAAGAATGGTTGGGAGCGTGCTCAGCTGAAAGGGAAAGTAAAAACGGTTGTGCAATCGGGTATTCAAATTGGTGAAAACGGAGAAGAAATACCGATGAACTCTGAGCTTTTTTCGCAGTTTGACAAAAAGGGAACTGTTGTGAAAATGCAATCGAAGCAAAATGGAATGACGATTAAATTCGTAGATGTGTATAACAAAGACGGGAATATGATAGAGTCGGCTTCGAGAGATGATTCGAACACATTGCTTTCTAAGAATGTGTATGAGTACGACGAAAAAGGGAACCTTACCAAGCACGATGTAGAGACGCCCGACGGGAATATTTTTATGAGCCGAATAAATGTTTATAACGAACAGAATCAGCTTGTAGAACGCACGGATTGTATAGCAGGAATGTGCCAAGATAAAACTACTTATAAGTATACTCCTGAGGGGAAATTATCGGAAGAGTCTAAATTCACAAAGGACGAGCTTACCAGCAAAACGGTATATACTTACGATGCCAAAGGAAATATGGTAGAAAAGCAAGTGTTTGACAAAGATAACGCTTTGAAACAGAGAGTTGTTTCAGCTTTTGACAAAAACAACAATGAGGTGGAGGTTAAATACTTTGACAAAGATGGTAACGTTACCAAAACAGAGACTTACGAGTTTGTGTATGACAAGAAGAACAACTGGACAAAGAAAACGATGTCGGTTAACGGTCAGCGTGTAACGATTTTCACACAGAAGTTGAAATATTTTTAGGAATAAGAAGTTTTTTTAATAGCATAAGGGTTGGCTTACGAAGGTGAGTCAACCCTTATGTGTTAAGAAGGGGGTATTTTTATATAATTCAAAATATTTTTGTATCTTTGCACTGTGGAAGGCTGTGTTTAATGGCTATAGAACTGTGGCACGGTAGGCATTACGTAGTCGTAGTGCGACGGGCTATTAGGACTTTGATAAAAGTCGTGACAAAGCAACACTAACTATTAAGGATTAAAAACGAACGATTAATAATATTCGACATATGAGAAAAATACAAATGGTTGACCTTCAAGGTCAGTACGAAAGAATTAAAAACGACGTACAAGCTTCTTTTGAAGAAGTACTCAACACCACCGCTTTTATCAACGGTCCCCAAGTACAAGCCTTCCAAAAAGAATTGGAAAACTATATGGGGGTAAAACACGTAATCCCTTGCGCCAACGGTACTGATGCCCTACAAATAGCAATGATGGGTCTCGGACTCAAAGAAGGCGATGAAGTTATCACTGCCGATTTTACCTTCGCTGCAACTGTGGAAGTGATTGCCCTACTGAAACTCACCCCTGTATTGGTAGATGTGTATGACGATACTTTCGACATCAACATTGAGGCTATTGAAAAAGCGATTACTCCCCGCACGAAAGCTATTGTACCCGTGCATTTGTTCGGTCAGCCAGCCAATATGGAAGCTATTATGGCTTTGGCTAAAAAACACAACCTCTTTGTGATTGAGGACAATGCGCAAGCCATTGGTGCCGATTATACTTTTGCTGACGGACACAAACAAAAAGTAGGAACTATCGGTCACGTGGGGGCAACTTCTTTCTTCCCTTCTAAGAACCTAGGTTGCTATGGCGATGGAGGAGCTATCTTCACTAACGACGACGACCTCGCTTACACTCTTCGCGGTATCGTAAATCACGGTATGTACGTGCGTTATCACCACGATGTAGTAGGGGTAAACTCTCGCCTCGACTCTTTACAAGCAGCTGTGTTGCGCGCTAAACTTCCTCACCTGAACGATTATAATGCCCGTCGACGTGAAGCTGCTCGCAAATATACAGAAGCGCTGAAAGGCAATCCTCATATCATTACTCCTGTAATCGCAAAAGGTAACGACCACGTATTTCACCAATATACCCTCCGCATTACCAATGGCAAACGCGATGAACTCGCTAAGGTTTTTGGTGAAAACGGAGTGCCTTTTGGTATTTACTACCCGATACCATTGCACGCTCAAAAAGCCTATACCCGCAGCTCTTATAACGAAGCTGATTTTGGCGTTACCAATAAATTAGTACAAGAAGTCATCTCTCTGCCTATGCACACCGAGCTTGACGACGAGCAAATAGCGTTTATCACAGAATTGATAAAGAAAACAGTGTAATTGTAGGTCGTGGTAGGACAGACAAAAAGGCAGAATAACTAATAACTAAAACAAAAATAATGAGTCAAAAAATTCCTTGGCAAGAACGCCCTGCGGGTTGTACCGATGTGATGTGGCGTTATTCTGAAAACCCTATTATCGGTAGGTATGATATCCCTACCTCTAACAGTATTTTTAACTCGGCTGTTGTGCCTTTTGGCGACGGCTATGCAGGGGTTTTCCGCTGCGACAACAAAGCAGTGCAAATGAACATCTTCGCTGGCTTCAGTAAAGATGCTATTCACTGGGAAATCAACCACGAACCTATCGTAATGAAAGGTGGTAATACTGATTTCCTTCATTCTGAGTATAAGTACGACCCTCGCGTAACGTTTATCGAAGACCGCTATTGGGTAACTTGGTGTAATGGCTATTGTGGTCCTACCATCGGGATTGCTTATACTTTTGATTTCAAAGAGTTTTTCCAATGCGAGAATGCCTTTTTGCCTTTCAACCGCAACGGTGTGCTCTTCCCTGAGAAAATCAACGGTAAATACGCAATGCTTAGCCGCCCAAGTGATAACGGACATACACCTTTCGGTGATATTTTCATCAGCTATAGCCCCGATATGAAATACTGGGGTGAACACCGCTGTGTGATGAAAGTAACGCCTTTTATAGATAGTGCTTGGCAATGTACCAAAATAGGAGCAGGAGCTGTGCCTATCAAAACAAAAGACGGGTGGCTATTGTTCTATCACGGGGTAATCAACACTTGCAACGGTTTCCGCTACTCTATGGGGGCTGCATTGTTAGACCTCAACAATCCAAGCAAGGTAATCGCTCGTACACAGCCTTACCTCTTGGCGCCTGCCACTCTCTACGAAACTACCGGCGATGTGCCTAATGTAGTATTTCCTTGTGCTGCCTTGCATTCTATCGAAGAAGACAAAGTAGCAGTGTACTACGGTGCTGCCGATACAGTAGTGGGCGTTGCCTTCGGACGTATTTCCGAAATTGTAAAATTCACCAAAGAGAACTCATTGTAAACAGATAAATAAAACAAGTGAAAAAGCGCAAGCCGTCGGCTTGCGTTTTTTTTATTGCCCCTTTTTTACTACCTTTGCGCCTTGTATCGTCATTTGTCATTCGTAATTCATCATTAAAATGTACACATTCTCTCTTTATATCATCAAGGCAATCCTCCCCATCGTTGCCCTATTCAACAAAAAAATACACCTCTTTGTAAGCGGACGTAAAACCGTATGGACTACCCTTACCGCCAAACTCGACCCTCATACCCGCTATGTGTGGATACATACCGCTTCTCTCGGCGAGTTCGAACAAGGCTTGCCCGTTGTTAAAGCCCTGAAAAAACAAGGCTATAAAATACTCATTACCTTCTTTTCTCCCTCAGGCTACGAGGTGCGCAAAAACACCCCCGATGCCGATATAGTAGTCTATCTTCCCCTTGATACACCCGCTAATGCCCGCAAGTTCGTGCAAATGGTAAATCCTGCAATGGCTATTTTTGTGAAATACGAGTTTTGGGTCAATTACCTTACCGAGCTCAAAAAAGCACAAGTACCCACTTATTTACTCTCCGGTATTTTTCGCAAAAATCAAATCTTCTTCAAGCCTTACGGCGGAATGATGCGCCGAGCCCTGCATTGCTTTACTCATTTTTTTGTGCAGAACGAGCTTTCTCAGCAACTACTTAAAAACATAGGCTTCAATAATGTAACTGTCAGTGGCGATACCCGCTTCGACCGTGTAGCCGAAATATTGGAACGAGACAACCATTTAGATTTTGTAGAGCAGTTCAAAGGAAACAATCTATGTGTGGTCTTCGGTAGTTCGTGGGCTACCGACGAAGACATTTACTTGCAGTATATCAACACTTGCACTGCCCCAGTGAAGTTCATCATTGCCCCTCATAATATTCACCCTACCGATATCGCAGAACTCAAACACAACCAGCAGAAGTTAAACCGTAAAGTTGCCCTATTCTCCGAGAAAGACTCTCTCAACCTTTCTGATTACGACGTACTCATCATCGATACCATAGGCATTCTCACCAAAGTGTATAGCTATGCCGATATAGCCTATGTAGGAGGAGGAATGGGCACTACGGGCTTACACAATGTCTTAGAGCCCGCCGTATTTGGGGTACCTGTAATCATCGGTAAGAATTATGAAAAGTTCAATGAAGCAAAGGAGTTAGTCACCTTAGGAGGCGTTCTCTCCGTAAGCAGTAAAGAAGAATTCGCTCAGGTGATGAATAACCTTGTTACTTCACCCGAAAAGCGCACCGCTATAGGCAATATCAATCGCCAATATATAAACGAAAAACAAGGCGCTACTAAGGCTTTTTTACAAGCAATAACTTCGTTTTAGCCTCGCCTTACCGCCTTTTTACCTTCGCTTTTCCGTCACCACATTCCCCCTATTACCTCCGTCATTCGTCATTCGTTCCTCGTCATTCCTTCCCTTTTCCGTCATACTCCCCCCTAGTGCCTATGGCCTAAGGCCTAATACCCTTTCTCTTTCTTTCGCCTCGAAACCCCGATTTTACCATTTTTTGCATCGCTGTATTGTATTATGAGTCAACTACTTATATACCCTTTCTATACCAATCGTCCAAGATTCGTATAAGCTTCCTATAAGCTCTCTATAAGCTAACCCCACCCTCCTCACAGCCTTTTTTCATCAAATTTTCTCTCAGCTCTCTTCCGTTCTTTTCCGATATCTTTCGAAAGCTCCTAACAGTCCCAGCATATCTCTTTTTCATCTCAAACTTTGGCAAAGTTTAAAACTTTGCCAAAGTTGATGTTTCCAAAAGTTACTTCACAAGGCGTAGCCTTGATTTTGTTTAAATTTTGTTTGATTTCTGAGGCACAGCCTCATTCCTCTAATACAACTTCACACTCCATTTTCTCATTCTCTCATTTTCTAATTTTCTAATTTCTCCCCCGCCCGTGCACCTCGTACCTAAAAACCACAAAATCACCATATTTGTTTTTATTTCTTTCTTTTTTAGTAAATATTTTTTTGAAATAATTTGCACATTTATTCTTTTCTTTCTACATTTGTAGTGTTTTTTAAAACCTAAATACCTTCCAAAAGAGAATACAATAAATTTTAACTGTATAATAAGATGAGAAAAACATTATTATTCGTAGCCTTGCTATCGGTGATGGCAACTACATTCGCACAAGAGAAAATCAAAGACGTAAGAACCAAGCCCGACCTCTACTTCTTGCAAATCGGTGAGGTGGCAAACAGTCTTGAACTCCTACCTCCTCCTCCTCAACCAGGTAGTATCCTCTTCCTTAACGACGAAGCCCAATACCAGTGGGGCTTAATGCAACGCCGTACCCCTCGTGGTGAGCAAGCCGTATCCGATGCCCGTGTAGAGGGTCCTGGTGTGCCTAATGCTTTTTCCGAAGCTTTTGGCATCAAGATTTCTAAGGAAACTACTCCCGAAATCTTCAAACTCGTAGTAAATATGCGTGAAGATGCAGGCGACCTCGCTACTCGTGCCGCCAAAGAACACTATATGCGCGTGCGTCCGTTTGCTTTCTACGAAAAGACCACTTGCAACCCCGAACAACAAAAAGAACTCTCTACCAACGGTTCTTATCCCTCTGGTCACACCGCTATTGGGTGGGCTACCGCTTTGGTGCTAGCCGAAATCAATGTCGATAGACAAAACGAAATCCTCAAACGCGGATATGAAATGGGACAAAGTCGCGTGATTTGTGGTTACCATTTCCAAAGTGATGTAGATGCTGCTCGTCTCGTAGCAAGTGCCGTAGTAGCGCGCCTCCACGCCAATGATGCCTTTATGAAACAACTCGAAAAAGCTAAAAAAGAATTTGAAGGACTTGTAAAAAAAGGCAAAGTAAAGAAAAGTGAACGTATGACTAAATAAAATTTAAAACTATGAAAAAGATATATTTTATGATGTTCAGCCTAATGGCTGTGGGCTATACCTATGCCCAAGAAGAACCAACCACCGTTACCGATACCACCGAACCTATGCCCGCTACACCTATACAGGAAGCTCCTAAACCCGAAGAAAAGTTAGAAGTAAAACCCGGAGGACGTATTTTATTGGACGCTGGTTATTTCAATGCCAATGAGCAAAAAGATAAGTTTGTAAGTGGGGTAGCTATCCCCGATGTGCGTATGGGCTTAGGCGTACGCTATGGTAATTGGAAAGGAAAAGTAGATATCGGCTTTGCTTATGGCAAAGTTTCTCCTAAGGATATCTTTATCGAATACGGTTTCAGCAAACACACACTTTTGCGTGGAGGTTATTTCGTACACCAATTCGGTATGCAAAGTGCCACCAGCTCTTCTTTCAAAATATCGATGGAAGAACCCCAAAGTAACGAGGCTTTCTTCAACTCTCGTCTCATCGGTTTGATGCTCTTACACCAAAAAGATGACTTTATGGGTACTTTAAGCCTCTTTGCCGAAGGTGAAACGATGAAGAAAAGCTCTGATGCTACAGGCGACCAAGGTATGGGTATGATGAGTCGTTTGCTCTATCGCCCACAACGTGAAGAAGGCAAGATTTTTCACGTAGGACTCTCAGGTGCTTTCGAAACACCTCGTTATAACGAAACACCAGCACTTAACCACAACTCTTATGTGCTCAAAACACCTTTCCCTACTCGTATCGCTAAGGTAACCGCACAACAAGCAACTATTGATAACGCTACTTTCCTTTATAAATTCTCCCCCGAATTGCTCTTTGCGCGTGGTCGTTTAGGGTTAGAAGCCCAATATTACTATGTGAATGTAAATCGCAAGAGTGGTTTCGATAATTTCAAAGCAAGTGGTGCTTATGGTATGTTCCGTGCTATCGTAAAAGGAAACCCTTACGAATATACTGATATCGATGGAGGTATCGCTACCCCCAGACCTGGTGCTATGGAACTCGTTGCAGGTTATAACTACACCGACTTATCCGACCCTAAAGCGGGAATCTTAGGAGGTCGCCTCAACGATTATTCACTTACATTCAACTATTATATCAATAAGTATATGATTTGGCGTGTACGTGCTTCCTACACCGGTGTTACTTACCGTGAAAGCATTCCCGACACCAATTTAAGTCTTATCGAAACTCGTTTGCAAATCAAATTCTAAGTGCGACTCGCACGGGCAATTGTAAAAGGACTGTTTGAAAAGTTTTTATAGAGGTACAATTGTGGATTGTCCCCCTTTTGGAGGGGGAACGGGGGAGGTTTATTATCATATAGTTATAAAAGACCTCTCACCATATGGCAGTCACAAACTTTGCCAAAGCTCGTAGCACGAGATGCAATTAAAACTTTGCCAAAGTTACTAAGTTAAAGAATATAATTTTCTAATTAAAACACAGTATGAAAATAAGAATCATAACTCTACAAGCATTACTACTCCTCTTGTGTCCGCTCTTAGCGATGGCACAACTCAACCGCTCCGAAAGTTTTAAAAGCCAATACAAGCTCAAAGAAGTGGTTATTCTCAGTCGTCATAACATTCGCTCCTCTCTATCAGTGAACGGGAGTACCTTGCAAAAAATGACGCCTCACGAGTGGATAAAATGGAGCGCAGCCCCCAGTGAACTCACCCTTCGTGGAGGAGCACTCGAAACCATTATGGGTCAGTTTTTCCGCAAATGGACAGTTTCCGAAGGACTCTTTCCCGAAAACGCAGTTCCTACCGTTGATGAAGTGAATTTCTATGCTAATAGTATGCAACGCACCATCGCGACGGCGCAATATTTCTCCTCAGGATTTATGCCCGTAGCCAATTTGCATATCAACCACCGCTTTACCCCCAGCAAAATGGACCCTGTGTTCTTCCCTGCGCTTACCAAAAGTAGCCCTGCTTTCAAAGCACAAGCCTTAAAAGAAATTGCTGCTATGGGCGGTAAAAAAGGCATTGTGGGCATCAACGAGGGGTTGAAAGACTCTTACCAACTCTTGGAAAAAGTACTCGATTTGAAGAACTCACCCGCTTGTAAATCAGGTGAAGTGTGTGCTTTCAACGATTACAACACCCAGTTGAAACTCGAAAAAGGCGATGAACCTAATATGAAAGGTTCGTTGAAGTTAGCCAACTCCGCTTCCGATGCTTTTATTTTGCAATATTATGAAGATAAAGACCCTGTGCAAGCAGCATTTGGCAACAACCTCACCACCTCCGACTGGGAGAAAATCGCTAAAGTAAAAGATGTCTATGGCGATGTGCTTTTCACCGCTCCTATTGTAGCTGTGAACGTAGCACACCCACTATTGGTGTATATGAAAGATGAGCTGAACGCTAAAAACCGCAAATTCACCTTCCTTTGTGGTCACGATTCTAATATTGCCAGCGTGAATGCCGCTTTGGAAGTAGAAGAATACAGTTTGCCTAAATCTATTGAAAAGAAAACTCCAATAGGTAGCAAACTTGTGTTTGAAAAATGGGTAGACAACAGCGGTAAAGAGTTTGTATCGGTAAACATTGTATACCAAACCACCGAACAATTGCGTGGAATGGAACTATTGGATATGCAAAATCCGCCAGTAGTATTTCCTTTAAAGCTTAAAGGTGTGAAAGCCAATGCCGATGGTCTCTACACTTTAGAAAGTGTAAACGACCGCTTCGACAAAGCTATCCGTGCTTACGAAGCTATCAAATAGTATAGTATCTATTAAAACAATAAAAAAGCTGTCCTGAGATGGGACAGCTTTTTATGGTTTTACATATCTCTTTAAGCAGTATCTTAAAATTCTTAACCCAAATTCACATTAAAGAATATGAAAAATGACTATAAGAAGTTTTGATTTTGCAAAACATCTGTCTTTGTAAAGTGGTGCATATTCATTGGCAGATGTCTTCTTCTGTATTTATGAACATCTGCCAATTTGTGATGTGATTTCATTGTTACCAAAAGCATGCAAAATAAGATACTCGCGCTTATCAAAAATATCAACCAAAGATAGGCTAATCTTGAAGTTTTCTTGTTTTTATAAACATTTATAATTTGCTTGAGTTTTTCTTTTGTGATTTCTTTTTTATCAACAAGAATAAACAACTTTTCTTGCCAAGCCTGCTGTAGAGCTTTGTCATTCCAATTAACAAACCATAAATTTCCGCAAAACTGATAGTTGGGTATTGTTTGTTGTAAATGCTTTTGAAGACGATAATTAAAGATGAGCCTTGTGAGAATGTAATAGAAAATATCAAAGACAAGCGCCAAATAAACAAGAATACTTTTCTCAATATTGGTATGGGCTGCGTAGTAACAAAACGAAGCAACAACCATAATAGGCAAAAACAGCGCATTGTGAATACTGTTATGCTCTTTTTTCAGATAGTCATCTCCTTTGAGCATACGTTTAGGAGAAAAGTTTCTAATTTTTAAAGTAGATTCGGTCATAAGTAATAGTGTTTAATGCTAAAATTTAGTAAAAAGTCAATTGTTTTTTAGGGAAGGCGAAATTACAAAAAATATTTTAAATATTACAAACGTTTTACTAAAATTTTTCTTTGTTCTATATGCAATTCATTGTTTTAAAGAGATTTATCACTTTATTTTTAAGCTAAGCAAAAAGAGGAAAGAATCTCTATTCTGCTAAATAATGCTCATACATCAATTTAATTCCCTCTTGGAGTTCTATGGAATGTTTCCACCCAAGTTGGTGTAGCTTAGTAGGATCGGTGAGTTTGCGCATTGTGCCATCGGGTTTAGTGCTATCGAAGACTATTTTCCCTTGATAGCCAATGGTCTCTTTTATCATATAGGCGAGTTCTTTGATAGAAAGTTCCTTACCTGTACCAATATTGATGTGGGTGTTGCGGACTTCTTTGGCATTAGCGGGATATGTATCTTTAAAATTGATGCGTTCCATTAGAAACACACAAGCATCAGCCATATCTTCACTCCACAAGAACTCACGCAAAGGAGTGCCCGTACCCCATAGCGTAACTGTTTCGGCTGTAATACCATATTTTGATAAGATTGTTTTTATTTCTTCTTGGCTGTTTTTACCACTTATTCCTTTTACAGGACGCTTGTTGAGGTCTGTTTTTACTGCTTCCCAATCATTTTTAAGCAAGGCATTTGCTAAGTGTATTTTGTGTACCATCGCTGGCAATACGTGAGAATTTTCGAGGTGAAAATTATCGTTAGGCCCATAGAGATTGGTAGGCATTACAGCAATATAATTAGTGCCATATTGTAGGTTGTAACTCTCGCATAGCTTGATGCCCGCAATCTTAGCAATGGCATAGGGTTCATTGGTATATTCTAACGGAGAAGTGAGCAAACAGTCTTCTTTCATAGGCTGGGGTGCTTCCTTAGGGTAGATACAAGTACTCCCTAAGAACAGTAATTTTTTCACCTTATTTTCATAAGCCGAATGAATTACATTGTTTTGAATCATCAGGTTTTCGTAGATAAAATCGGCGCGATAGGTGTTGTTAGCCATAATGCCACCTACTTTGGCAGCAGCCAAGAAGACATAATCGGTTTTTTCATCTTTAAAGAATTGAGCGACGGCTTGTGCATCACGTAGGTCGAGTTCGGCACTTGTTCTGCCTATCAAATTGGTATATCCTTTTTGTGAAAGATTCTTCCAAATAGCAGAACCCACTAAACCTTTGTGTCCTGCAACATATATTTTAGCGTTTTTATTCATTGTTATTCAAAGTAATTCATTACAGTGAAGCCATCTTCTTTGAGGTAAGCATCGCGTTTGAAGAGTTTGATATCCGAGCGCATCATATCTTCAATCAGTCCTTTGAGGTACTTCTTGCACTAAACCGTAGAGTTCGGAGGTAGAAGCCTGATAGATACGCGTTTTTTCGGTAAGCCCCAAGAGGCGTACTGCTTCGAGGATGCGCAAGGTGCCCAGACCATCGGCGTTACCGACGTATTCGGGTGTTTGGAAACTCACGTGCACGTGACTCATCGCAGCGAGGTTGTAGATTTCATCGGATTGTACTTCTTGGACAAGGCGTGTGATATTCATACTATCGGTAAGGTCGCCGTAGTGTAGGATGAGTTTGCGGTGTTCTAAATGAGGGTCTTGGTAGAGGTGGTCGATACGGTCGGTATTGAAGAGAGAGGATAGAGGATCGGCGTTTCATACCGTGTACTTCATATCCTTTTTTGAGGAGGTATTCGGCGAGATAGGCGTCATCTTGCCTTGTGATACCTGTAATGAGTGCTTTTTTTGTCATTGGTGATTTGTTTTTGCGAAGGTATAAAAAATATTTCAAATATTACTGATTTATGAAAATATTTTTTAGATGGACACGAAAGTTTTATAGGTATATATTTGTAAATGATAAAGATATTTTTTAACAAATAATTTGAGTAGAGAAACTCTTTACTTCATCTTTTTAAGCAGATACTCACAGAGGTCTTCCATTTTTTTATATTTGTTATTATCCACTTTTTTCAAACTTAAAAGATATAGGTAGAAAACTTTAAACATAAAAAAAGTCAAACTAATCAATAGAATATATGTAGCCCAAGTTAAGAACTCTTTTTCATTAGTGTCTTTTTTAAAATTTAATATTGTTATTACAATGCTCGAACTAAGAAATGCTATTTCTTTAAAGAAGGAAGGGTTCTTTTTTTGCTTATTCCTATAGTAATACATTGATGACAATATATTGTCTCTTGAAATACTTTTTTGATTTACTTTTTCTTGCCATAGGAAAAACAACAACTCATTATCCCAATTGATATTCCAAAGCTCTATCCAAGAAAAAGAGTAATTTTTGACAGTCTTTTTTAAATGTTTTTGAGTTTTATAGTTTAGATAAATTTTTATAATAGAATAATAGAGTTGCACAGCTATTAATCCTCAAAAATAAACAATATAGTTATTTTGAACTAAAAAAATAATAAAGGAGAATAACTAATATGATTAAAATTGGTAAAAGTAGAAGATAATTTACAAAAAGTGTATTCTTTTTATAGAAATTCATCTTTTTCTAAAATCCTTTTCTGTCAAAATTCTCTAACACTCAAAAGGTTTGAGGAAGAGTTTTTGTATTTGTTCTTAAAAAAGTATAGATTTTTTTAAGTATTTTTGTAGGAAGCATTCTTGGGATTACTCGTAATAAAAAAGTAAAAAAGCCCAAAAAAGCATTTTGCAATTTTAGTTTTCTTTTCAGTTTATAGAGATCCCATTCTCCTTTAATGTACTGTTTCCCCCTGCGGCGTGCGACCATATTATTCCCAACACGAGCATAAACAAGAACTTCATCTATATTGCCTACTTCATAGCCTTTAGCAATGATACGCAACCATAGATTGTAGTCCTCTAACAAATAAGCTCTATACCCTCCTACTTCTATAGCAATATCTCTTTTATAGGCAACAGTCATATGGTTGAAAGGTGTTCTGAATAAAGAAAAATTCCTTATAGCTTTATTACTTATAGGTACATTTCTATAACTTACAACTTCATTAATATTGTTGTTAAACTCAGCGATGTGTGACCCAAATAGTATTACATTTGGATGCTCTTTGATGAAGCTTACCTGCTTTTCAAATCGCTCAGGTATGCAAATATCATCAGTATCCATACGGAATACCCATTCATAAGAACAATGTTTCAATCCTTCGTTAAAAGCATTACCCATACCTACATTTTTAGGTAATCGAATAATTTTAAGAGGTAGAACTGTTGTGTATTCTACTACTGTTGTTTCTAATTCAGGGGTAATAGCCCCATCAAAAACCAATACAATCTCAGTAGCTGGAAGCGTTTGATTTTTTAAACTCTCCAAGCATTCTCTTAGAAATTCTGGTTTTTCTTTATGGTATAATGATAGTAGGACTGAGAAATTCATAAAATTACGTATTTCTATATTTTTTAGCTATTAGAAAAAAAGACAACAAACGATAAAGAGCAAAATAAAAAGACAATATAAGAAATATTATAGTGTATTTATTAAAGATTATTATACATAAGGGAAAGCTTATAAAAACTAATAATATATAATAAAAAACTCTGAATCTGTCAAAGTTAGGAATTTTTATGTAATTACTTGTATAGAATCTACTTTTTGAGGAGAATTCAATAGTAACACATAAAGGATATATAATCCATAATAAGAAACAAAAGAAAACATCTTGCTCTATAAAAGAAAAAAAAGCAAAATATCTAAAAAAATTTAAAAGGGAATAGGACAAGATATTCCAATGATTTCGTATACTATTATGTATAATATAAAGAAATAAAATTCCTCCGAGAGTATAAAAAACCGGATTTATATAATAGGGATATGATAGATAAATAATACCTATAATGATACTTAAAAATAATATTCTAATACTATAAATAATTAATTTATATTTTTCATAGTATTGAATATCTTCTTTTTTTAATCGTAATGTTGGATTTATCTCCTTTTTAATCACCTCGCAATCATTATAGATATATCCTATCTCATAAGTAAAATAGATAGAAAATATAAGAAGAAATGTAAATATAAATTCTATATTTGATAAATAGGAAACAATAAATATAGGAATAATATAAGTAAAAATCCAAGCAATTCTAGAGATATTACTTTTTAGTCGTGAATAGAACAAATAATAAAAAGGTAAAAATATTCTCATTTTAGTATGTATAGGTAACTTTCATATTTTTTTTCTTCCAGTAAGCCATATTATTCTTGGTAGATAATATAATAGGTCTTTCTGCTTTCTTTAGTAAATTATAATCAGATTTGTTATCTGTAATTACATAATTAATTTCTTTATTTTCAAACAGAATATGTTTTTTGTACAAAATATCTTTGCTAAGTTTTCCTGTACAGATGTCATTCTTATCAAATTCTAAAATAGAAGAATCATATTGATTGATGCCTAATTGGACAGCAACTTCTTTTATGATAATATCTAAACTTGCTGAACATAATATTTTTTCTTCGTCTTTTGGTAATGTAGAGACTAAACTGAAAGAAAAATCAATTTTTATATTAGTTAAAACTTGATTGTAAAAATCATTAGCCAATTGTTCTAATTGAATTTTAGAAAATCCTTTTAATAGAGAGATATATAGATATCTATAAATATCATATTTCAACAACTTCCCTATTAGTACTAAAAGCGACTTTATAATATATATATTTAGTATTCTATAGTTTTTTCTTTGCTTTTTCTCCATCACAAAGGAGATAAAGTCAAAAGTAGTATTTGACTTATAAAGCGTCCAGCAAACATCAATTATATTAATTTTCATATTTCCTATTTAAGTAGTCCATCATAAATGCCTTTATTTATTTTATAAAAATATTCTTTTCTTGGAGAAATACACAAAGGTAAATAAAAATACTTAAAAGTATATTTGATAAGATTTGAGATTTTCCAATACAATGGTACATAATTCCTTATTAAGAGTTTGAAAAAATTTCTATATCTATAATATTGACGAAAAGGAGAATGTATAGCTATTTTTTTTACCCCAATAGAAAGATCTTTTTCCCCTAATTGATGACTTAAAAAAATATCTTCACAAATAAAAAAGCGAAAATTCGCTCTATGTGTAGCTCTCCAACACCATTCAAAATCAACAGCATCAATAAATAAATCTTCTTCCATATTTCCAACTATCTCAAAATTTTGTATAGGAATAAAAGAAGCAGAACTAATAATTTCTGTAACCTCAGTAATATTTGGAAATACTTCTTTACCTTTTTTGATAGTTCCTTTATATATTTTCTTTTCTCTCCTATTGTATGGACGAGGAGCAATTCCTCCTACTTTTATTCTTTTTTCATAGAGAAATTTATATTTTTTATAAAGATGCTCTACTAAATCTATAGGAGGAATGCTATCTTGATCAAAGAAAATAATAAAAGCATATTTATTTTGTTTAAAATAGTTTATACCAATATTCTGGGCTGCTGCGATTCCCTTATTTCCTCCTATGAAATGATATACAATATTTTTATACACAGAAAAATCTACCTCTTGCGCATTAGGAGAGTTATCAACTATAAAAACTGTATCTACTTGTTTATAAATACTTTCTAAAACTTTATGAGTTACTTCCCAATTGGGGTTGTATAGCACTATTATACAACCTATTTTTTTGTTTTCGTTCATTGCTAATACTGATTAATATTAAAATAACAACTATCTGAGTTGTGTCTAAAATATAAGGATTAGTTGTTGCGTATACAATATAGCACAAATACATAAAAAGTAAATCTTTATAAAAGATTTTTTTTATAGCAAGGAATAATAAAAAAGATATAAAAATAAGAGAGTTTATGAGCCCTAATTGATTAAAAAAATACATTGCTTGTATCTCAAAATACAAATTATCTGTATAATCACGAAAAGAAGTTTTTATCATTACATTATTACCTAATCCTTTTCCTAATAACAATGTAGAAACATCTTTTTGTACATCTCTAATAAGTACATCTACTTGATCATTTCTAGTTCCTAATGAATAATCACTTTTTCTATCTAAAATCTCTTGAGTGTATTCTATAACACTACCTATACTCAATGCAAATATAAAAGAAAATATGATAATTCTATTTATTAGTTTTCGTTTGCGTAAATTATTAAATAAGTACCAAAAAACGAAGAATACAAAAATTGCTATTAAATAAGCAAAATTACCTGCTATTATACTACTGATAAGAAGTATAATTTGCAATGTTCTCCTATGCTTAAATGTATAATCTTTTAAAAATGTGAGAAAAAAAGCAAAGGGTATTAAAGCATTTCCTTTTATCTGCACCCTATAAAAAAAACCATCATAAGTATAGACATCTCCCCATCCTTGGTCTTGAAAAAAGAATCTCAAAGGTAAATAGTTATTTATAGAAAAAAAGAAATTCATAATAGCTTCTATAGCTATTAAAACAAAGCATTGTAGCAAAATAAAGAAAAAAAAGATTCTTTTAGTAGTAACAAGGGGTAAATATACCCAATGAGATAGTAATAAGCACAATATAATAATATAAAACCTAAAAACTAAATTAATAGAATTCTCCCTTATCAAAACAGCATAAGCTAATAGGAATATTGACCATATAAATATCAGTTTTATTGTTTTTCTTGACGATATATCTAAAGTCTTATTCTTCCAAAAAAAAGAAACGAATAGCAACCCTATTAAAAACATATTACCCAAAGTAGAGTATGCATTTAGAGGGAACTGCCTTGTAAGAATAAGAACTACTCCAGCAAATAGAAAGTTAATTACTAAGGATTTACTTATCTTCATAAAAAAAATCTTTAACCCAATTTTCTATAAAAAAAGAGTCTATAAATTCCTTAGGATAAGGAATAAAATCTTTTTCAAAAAAAGATTTAGGTATTTCTAAGTTTTCTCTATTAATAATTAGAATATTATTCTCATTATAAAAACTATAATTAGCGATGTCCTTATTAGTAGTTATTAGTTTTCTATTTATTCCAAAAAGAACTTCTATAGTACGCATCGTTAATCCTGTTTGTAAAGGATGTGCTAAATCTAATACAGCCCTTGAGTGTGTACTATATTTAACAACTGCTTTTGGAGAAATTGGTTTCCGTATTGTCATACTGCGCACAGTTCTAATTGATTTAGAAATGTAATAACTCATTTTTCCTACAAATATAAAAAACTTTACCTTTAATTTTTGTTCCTCTAAAATTGAAGCTATTTTTTGTAACAAAGTAGCTCTATCGGAATGTGCCCATCCTATGAAAAATAAATCAAATAAAAAAGAGTGATTACTTCCATCTCTTTTATACTCTGAACGATAAAAAAGAGGTTTAAATTTTAGCTTGTTATCATTCAAAGCATCAACTCTATCAAAAGAATATATAGTGTCAAAATAAGATTCTATTTTCTTATAATTAGACATTCTTTTTATAGAATCCCAAAGATACAAAATAGTTTTGGCGGTCTTATTTTTTTGACGAATAATTTCTAAAGATTCAGGTGTGATAACGTCTCCTTTGATAACAAAAATAAAGTCATAATTTTCTTTACATTTTGTAGCAATAAGTATAGAGTGTTTACTTTTAATTCTATTAGATATACTTCTTATTTTTAAATGATTTGATATTGTATAAGTGATTGTTTTAGGTGTTTCACAAAAATAATCAACCTCAAATCCTAATTTTTCAATAGCTTGCTGAATAATTAGATCATAATCATAAAAGCCTATACCTATGAATAAAACTCTCTTTTTCATTTATACAATCCTTTGGCTTTCATTTCGTCTATAGACTGTTGGTACTTATCTTCTTCTACTTCTTGAGTGTTTACCCAGTCGGTGAATTGTTTTAGCCCTTCTTTAAAAGATATTTTAGGTTCAAAGCCTAACAATTGTCTTGCTTTAGTGATGTCGGCGTAATTATGGCGGATATCTCCTAAGCGATAATTGCCGGATATAGTAATGGGTACTTGTATACCATAGTTGTTTGAAAGTTCTGTCGCTACAGTGATCACATCAGTAGCTACTCCTGTTCCTACATTGAATACTTGGTTGTTAGCTGTTTCTTTTTCTATACCCAAAACGGTAGCATCTACTATATCGCTGATAAATACAAAATCGCGTGTTTCTTTTCCATCTTCAAAAATATTGATGCCATTGCCATTTTTTATTTGGGTAGAAAAAATGGAAAGGATGCCTGTATAAGGGTTTTTAAGTGATTGACCTGGTCCATATACATTTTGGTAACGGAAAGCCACCCCTGCAATACCTATAGTGGGACATACTGTCATTACCAATTGTTCTTGTACCTGTTTGGTGATGCCATATACTGAGGTAGGGTGAATGATCGAATCTTCGGTAGTAGCGACTAATTCAAGGACATCAGAATGATTTTGAGGGTCTTTTACTTCAAAATCTCCTTTTTGCATATCCTCATCGGTACGTTGTAGAGGATAAACAAAGGTGTTTTTAGTTTTATTGTAGTACTTGCCTTCTCCATAAATAGCACGAGAGGAAGCTACTACTACTTTTTTTACCGAATGTTTTTCATTGGTAAGAATATCCAATAACAAAGCTGTAGCTCCTATATTGACATCAGTATAATGCTGTATTTCATACATTGATTGCCCTGTACCAGTCTCCGCAGCTAAATGTACAATCACGGTATTATCGGCAATAGCTTCTCGCAAAGTTTCACGACAAGCCACTGTTCCTTTAATAAACTGTACTTTGTTTTTAATGCTTAGGTATAAAGGAGAAGTTTCTTCAGGGTTTTTGCCGTGAATTTGTTCTGATAGGTTATCAAGTACTGTTACCTGATGTCCTTTTTTGAGGAGAGCTAAAGCGAGATTAGAACCTATAAAGCCAGCGCCTCCTGTAATAAGTGTTTTTTCCATTAGTCTATAAAATTACCGTTGTTATTAGTTTTTCTCCATTTTTGTTGTTCAAAGCAGTAACGTTTTACTATTTTAGCAGGCGTCCCTACTATTACGCAATAATCGGGAAAAATACCTGACACAACACTATTGGCACCTACTGTAGTGTGTTTTCCCAATTTTGTGTTTGGTAGAATTACTGCATTATTGTATATTTTACTATCTTCTCCAATCATTACTTCACCCACTTCAATATCTTGTTGTTCAATAGGAATAGTAGTATCTTCATAAGAATGATGAATATCTGTAATAGTCACGGAAGCAGCTACAGCTGTATTTTTACCTATTTTTATTTGGTTAGCACAAGTTAGGTGTAGAAGCTGTTGAATTGTTACACCATCTTCAAATATAATCTTAGGGGTATATGTTTGTTTATTATATTGACTAACTCCTTCTATTCGACAAAACTTCCAAATATAGACTTTTTCTCCACACTCAATATACTTTTTTGTTATTTTTAGCGGAGAATCAATGAAAGTTCCTTCCCCTAAATATTTAAAAAAAGGTTTGTTTAGTAAGAACCATATTTTTCGTTTTATAAAATACCCCCCCCCTCTTTATTAAGGTTTCGTTGATTGTTTTTAACATTTTTTTCATTTTCCCAAATTTGTTTTTCTAGGTTATATCTTTTTATAATACGTGCAGGCAATCCTACAGCCACGCAATAATCAGGAACATCTTTAGTAATCACAGCATTAGCTCCTATAATAACATTTTTACCTATTTTAGCTCCTATGATACAAACACCTTCTCCTATCCAACATCCTTCTCCTATTTCAACTTCTCTTTTTTGTATAATAGGTTGTTTTATAATAGGAGTATTAATATCCTCATAACCATGCAAGTTGTCAGAAATATATACTTTATCTGCTATAAGTACATTTTTTTTGATATAGATCTTTTTAGTAGCATAAATATGAGCAAAATTCCCAATAGACACTCCATCTTCAATAACAAGTTCGCACTCTTTAAAAAAACCAGTATGAGGAAAGGCAGCTAACCAAGCTCCCCAACCGATATTAACATTAGAACCTATGGAAATTCGTTCTGTTCCTTGTAATTTAATGGGGTTTTGTATATAGGAATTCTTTCCTAACTTTTTAAAGATAGTACTATAATACAAGTTGAGAAAAATCCTATTTAATTTATTAAATATTCTGATGAAAAGTCTCATTATTTTCTTCTTATAATAGTTACTAAATCTCTTAAGTGTATATTAAACACTCTTAATAGTAAAATAAAGTATAAAGATAGTAATAATATTTTAAACAGTACATTCCACCAAGAGGAAATCATATCCAAACCATAAAATAACCCAAAAGTAATGGTTATAAATAACAATAAAGCAAATATAGGTGCTTTTAAATTCTTTTCCTTACAGTCCATCTTGCTATAAAGAATAAAATTCATTAGGGCAAAGGACACTGCTGAAGAGATAGCTGCTATATAAATACCTCCATATCTCATTAACGAAAGGTTGAAAGTTACACTTACTATAGCTCCTATAATAGTAGCACCTCCCAAAATCTTACTTTTCTTTTCTGCTATGATGATTCCTCCAAAAATTACATTTTGTCCCGTCATAATCACACCTATCATCAAAATAGGCACTAATAAGTATCCTTCATAAAATTCTTTAGAAGCCATTATTTTAAATACATCTTGGCTAAATAGGGTGATAAACATTGCTCCCATATACACTACTAAAAAGAAAGTATTTTGTGTTTTTTTTATAAAAGTATTAAAACTATCTTTTCCATAATGTTGAAAGATTTCTGGTTCTACAGCTTTATAAAAACCTTGTATTACAATATTGAGTGTAAGTGCTAAGGTATAAGCTAAACTGTAAATTCCTATTTGTGCCATAGAGACAAAACGTTCTAAGATAATTCTATCAGAAAGACTTAAAGCTAAATATGCTAAGGCCCCTGGTAGCAAGGGAGTTGAAAAAGCAAGTCCTTTTTTTAGTTCTGTAAAATTAAAATTAAGAGTTGCATTGCGCGCAATAATGACCCAATAGATAAAGAAAAAAGGAATTAGGCTGAACAATCTTCCGTAAAAGTGTCCTAATATTCCCCATTTAAAAACTACTATTAAAAGAAATATTAGCAACATCTGTAATAGGGTTCTGCTCAAGCTCAAAATAGTAAACCATTTAGCTTGTTGCTTTACACGGTACAACACCAAAGGAATCACAGAAAATACCTCTAAAAAATTTGCAATAACAGCTAATTTAAAATAAGGATTCCAAGGCACCTGTATATGGTATTTTTCAATAATAATAGGCAGTGAGAAATACGCTAAAAGAGATAATAAAATGTTGATCCCCGCAATGATGATATAGAAATTACCTAACAATCGTTTGCGATAAGTTTCATCTTCTTTTTCAAAATAGAATCGCAGCACATAAGAATTGAGCGATAGTACACAAAGGACAAAGAGGAACATCACAAAAGAGTTGGTATAACTGATAATCCCATAATCTGTTTTAGAGAGATAGTGGGTGTAGATAGGCAATAAAAAGAAACTTACCAGCTTAGGTACAATCTCCCCTATAGCATACAAGACCGATTGTTTCAGCAGTTTACTCATAATGCTTTAAAAAAGGCTTCTTTATCAAAAGGAGCAAAAAATGTCACATTTTTATCTGTTACTATTTCAGTATTAAGAGCTGAAATAAAATCTTCAACTGTATCTACCAAATGCAAATTTTTTCTATCAAAAATATGTTTATGATCTTCATAAGGGAATTCTTTTAAAAGGATTACTCTTCGTTCAGATTGTAATGCCTCATAGATAGTAGTAGATATGATTGTAAAAATAGTATCACATTTTCCTATCAGATCGCTTACAGAAAATTCATTGCTAATAACTTCTACATTCTCAAATTCTCTTATGCTTTCTATATAATACTCTTTTTCATCAAATTGATTAGGATGTAATTTGAAAAAAATAGGGATATTTTGAGTCTTTTTTTGAAAAGCATCATTTTTTATAAAATTTAAAAGTTTTTTTCCAAAAATATTGGCAGAAATTATTAATATAGCTTTTTTAGGTTTAGTTAAGCTATTAATTTTTATAGAATTATATAAAAAATCATTACCTATAGGCACAATATTAACATTAGGTAGAAAAACATCTTGAAACCAAAAAGGAGAAAAAGAAAAAATAGTATTAGGTAGATATACTTTTTCATTTAAACATTCTGTTGGATAATTATATGCCAAATGGTTTTTATATACCACACCGTGTTGAAATTCAAAGATTTTTATATTTAATTCTTTGGCTGCTTTTATAAGTCCTTTTTGTATTCCATTTTGAATCATAAATATTTTCTCTACTTTATGCCTTTTTAATATATTTTTAAAGAAAGACAAATCAGAATAATAATGGTTTAATACAGTATTAAGATATTCATTGCTAATTTTTGTTTCTCCAAAAGAATTATTTAAAAGATTCAAGACATTCGTAAAATCAAAATATTTCTTCCTAAATAATTTGTAATAAATGTTTTGAGGTAAAAAATAAGTACCTTTTAAGTTAGGGTTAAAAGACTCTATTAATAAAAGTTTTTTTTCTTTTAGTAGATCATAAGAAGCCTTCAAATTTCTGTCTATATTCTTTTTATGAGTATCGTTATCTCTAGAAGCCAGATAAAATAAATATTGTTTTTTTGAATAGGTGAAAAAAATAAGAAAAAAATCAAGGATTCTTTTTAAAATCAATAAATAGTTTTTCCTTTGTTTCTTTTTAATCAAGGGATCTTCCTGATATCTCAATTTGACACACACATAATATCTAATGATATCCCAATAATAGGTGCCTTTTGAATCTTGTAGATCAAAAAGATTATTTTTTTTTTCAAAAGCTAAAAATTGAGCTACAATATCTTCTTTGTTATTCATTTTTTCAATTTATATATTTTTCTACAATGTGAAACCATCGTCTACTACTACATTCTGTCCGTTTACGAACTCTGATAAATCAGAAAGTAAGTATAGTACAGTGCCTGCAATGTCTTTAGCATTGAGCATTCCTTTGTTTAAACAAAACTCTTTATACGCTTTTAGAAAAGATTCAGGTTGTTTGTCTTCTATGCCTCCTAAAGAAATAGTATTTACTCTAATATTTTTCCCTTTAAAGTACTTAGCCATATATTTTGTAAGGTGTATTAAACCTGACTTAATAGCTGCATACTCTACAGGCATCGTCATTGGGGTATTATCATAAATCTCAAAACGTGGTGCTATTACTCCATAAATAGAAGCTAAATTAATGATATTACCATAGCCTTGCTTCTCAAAATAGGTAGCAAACTGTTGTGAGGTAAGAAAATAACCTCCTAAGTTCATTCCTAGATTTTCACAAAAGTCATTGTAAGTTACCTCAAAGAAGTGTTTTCCGTAGTTTTTGTTGCGTGGGTAAGCACTATTTACTAAAGCATCTATTTTGCCATATTTTTTGGAAATAGTAGTGATAAGAGTTTCAACGGAAATCTTATTGGTAATATCAACTTCTGCAGGTACTATGCTGGCATTTTTTAATGAAGCACATAGTTTCTCAGCTATGGCAATATCATACTCTGCCACAACAGCAAGACCTCCATTGTCTGCTATAGCTTGACAAAAGGTTTTGCCCAATAAACCAGCACCGCCAGTAACTACTACTATTTTGTCTTTTACTAATTCGCTCATAATAAATTTTTGTACAGTGTTGTTTTTCTATCATTTTTCACAGGAAATTCAGTTCTATATTGAGTTACTTCCTCAAGATTGAGTTCATATAGAGTTACCTCTTCTGAGAGAGATGTCCCTCTCAGCACTTCGCCATAAGGTGACACAATGTGCGATGAGGTTACATATAACAATCCTTTGCCATCTTTCCCTATACGATTTACACCCACCATAAACACTTGGTTTTCTATAGCTCTTGCCTTGATAAGTGCCCACCAATGGGGTACTCTACGCTCAGGCCAATTGGCTATATTTAGTATCACCGAGCAATCTTTAGAGTATGCTTGGTAAAGTTCAGGGAAGCGCAAGTCGTAACAGATGGTTAGGCCTATAATAGCTCCTGCGATGGTTAGCTTTTTCAGTTCTTTGCCTGCTTGGTAAAAATCATTTTCATTAGCATACGAAAAAGGATGTATTTTAGCATAAGTAGTTAGCAAGACACCTTGATTGTTTACTACAGCCAAGTTGTTAGTAGCTTTATCTCCTTTTGTCAGAACAACTCCGAAAGTTATAGACACATTATGTTTTTTAGCTTGTTCTTGAAAGAAAGTAATCGTTTCTGACGAAAGTTCATCTTCCTTGACTTTTTGGCTTTCCATTGTAAAACCTGTGAGGGTCATTTCAGGATATACTACCAAATTGATATCAGAGCAATGTTCAGTAATAAGATTTAATGTTTTTTCTACCTTTTTCTTATTCTCGGCTTTATTTTCCCAACTTTGGTTGAGTGATACCAATGCCACTTTCATTAGTTATATTTTCTAAATACAGGTTTTATAGTAGCTCCTACTAAATATTTATCTACACCTTCATTAAGTGCTTTTGCATACACTTGTAATGATTTGTGTACCGCCTCAAGAGTTCTGTTTAATTCTTTGTCAGTATGAGCATACGAAATAGCAATCCAAGGTATTAAAACCCCATTTTTAATCATTTCTTGTGAAAAAAGTGTTCTAAAAGCCAATGATACTTCTTTATTAGTATCTTTTGTGATATAGTTAGGAGAACACTCTATTCCTGTAGCTGCAAAATAATCACTAATTTGTAATTCTTTTGCAATAGTATTCATTTCTGAAACTAGTTTCCTACCGTAGTTCCATAAATGGTCTACCACTTTATTGTCTTTATAGAATTTTATAGTCTCTACTAAAGCTCCTAAACCACACATTTCGGCCCCGTGAGTAGTTGATGTTAAAAATACACGTTCAGCTCCTAATTCTTTGATACCTCCTATTCTCATAAATTCTCGTTTGCCACAGAGGGCTGCTACCGAGAAACCATTAGCCATACCCTTACCAAAGGTACAAAGGTCAGGCTCTACATCATAGTAAGTCTGAGCTCCTTGCAAATGCCAACGAAAACCTGTTATCATTTCATCAAGGATAAATAAAGTTCCATTTTTATGGCATAGTTCTTTTACTTTTTGCAAGAAATTATCTTTAGGGTGCTCTCCAGTGGCAGGTTCTAAAATTACACCAGCTACCTGATTAGGGTGTTGAGCAAACAAGGTTTCTAATGACTCTATATCATTATATCTAAAGTGTACTGTGTGCTCATAGTTTTCTTTAGGAATACCACGAGTAAGCACTGTATCACCGATAAACCAATCGTCGTAGGAAAAGAAAGGGTGGTCTAAGCAACGAATGATATATTTTCTACCCGTATAGGCACGTGCCATTTTTACGGCGGCAGAAGTGACCGTTGAGCCATTTTTAGCGAATTTGACCATATCTACACTTGGTATAAGATCTACCATTGCTTCTGCAGCTTCTAATTCTATCACTGAAGCACGTGTAAGGTTATTGCCTTTCCAAATTTGCTCAATAGCAGCATTAGCAACTCTTTTTTCACCATAGCCTAAAGTGACAGCTCGCAAAGCCATACCATAGTCTAAGAATTCTTTCCCATCGGGGGTGTAAAGATAAGCACCTTCACCTCTTTCAAATATTTGAGGGGCATTTTCGGGGTATTGGTCGTCTCCTCTACTATAAGTGTGACAACCACCAGGGATTACATTATTGAGTCGTTGGCTATAATTCATTTTAATATGTTATTTAATTTCAGTTCTAATAATTTTTCAATGATATAGAAGTCTACAATATCATCTACTTCATACGATTTATACTTGGGTACTACATAAGGTAAAGTAAGATTGTGATAGAAAGATTCCGTTTTCATAAAGTAATCAATCTCTGATAAATATAAAGAGCCTTCAAAAAAATACAAATCATTTAGCTCTTGCCTTCTTAATACTTTCATTTCTTCTAAATAAGGTTTTAACAATCCTTCTTTAGATATGTTTACCAAAAAAGCAGGGTGAGTTGCTTCTACTTTTGAGACTCCTACTATACTTTTAGCTGTATTATGGTTTAATAATTGCTCTATAGCTATATTAATATCATCTACATCACGCAAAGGAGAAGTAGGCTCTAATAGTAGTATGTAGTCAAATTCTTGTCCTTTGTTACGATAATAATCAATTGTATGTAGTACAAATGCTGAGGAGGGAGAAGTATCTGTTGCTAATTCTGAAGGTCTTAAAAAAGGTACTTTTATACCAAAACTCTCAGCTACAGTTGCTATTTCACTACTATCAGTTGAAACAAATATTTCATCAATATACTCACTTGCTTGGGCTTGCTCTATACTCCACCCTATTAAAGGTTTACCACATAATGGTTTTATATTTTTACCAGGCAAACCTTTGCTACCTCCTCGTGCAGGGATAATAGCTAATATTTTTTTATTATTATACATTACTTAACGTTCTAAATGTTTGATAAACTCTTGTGCATGCTCGTAATCTACTGTTTTTCCAATATCTATCCAATAACCTATAATAGGATCGTAGACTAATTTACCTCCTTCAGCTACTAATCGCTCCATTACATCAGTAATATCGCAATATTTGCCTTTTTCTATTTTAGTAATCAGAGAGCGTTTTAGTATATAAATACCAGCGTTTGAGTGGTATATAAAACTAGGTTTTTCTTTAAAGTTTGTTACTTGTCCTTCTCTAGTTTCAAATACGGCATAAGGAATATCTACTTTATACTCAGTAGAGGCTACAGCCATATCCGCCGCTTCATCAATGAGTTTTAGGTAGAGCGACTCGAAATTTACATTGGTAAATAGGTCGCTATTCATCAGTAGGATATGTTCAGTACTTAGGTTGTTTATCAGTGCCAAAGCACCTGCTGTTCCCAAGGGTTCATCTTCCCATACATATTCTATGGCAATCCCCTTTTGGCTACCATCCCCCAAGTAGTCGACTATTTGCTGCCCCAAGTATTTGACTGAGATATAAATCTTTTTGATACCAAAACTAATGAGCCTATCTATGTTGTGTTCTATGATAGGTTTGTCGCCTAATCGCAACATTGGTTTGGGGACAGTATCCGTAAGCGGACTCAAGCGTTTGCCCCTTCCTCCAGCCATAATCACTGCTTCCAAAGGGAGTTGGGCTTTGGTGTATTCCAAATCTATCAAATCGACCATTTTACCTTCTTGGTTGAGGATAGGTAGAATTTTTATATCGCTTTTTCGATATTTCTCAAAGCTCTGATAGGTATCTTTTTGATATAGCCGTTTGAAATCTGGGTTTGCAATCTCTCCTAAGGTTTTCAGTAGATTTTGCTCAGCTATGATGGAGCGACGGATGTCACCATCTGTAACTGATCCTACAACCTTCTCATTATCCTCTACTACAAAAAGGATGAGCCTACTCATACCTTTCAGCTGGTTTAGTTGCTTGAGACCTTCTACTAAGTTTTTATCCTTATGTATTAAAATATCTTTTCTCATAAAAAAATTAGAAATCAATATTGTAAAATGATTTTTTTATGGAAATATGATTATGTTCTTTGATAATTTGTAAAATCTTTTCAGCAGCAGTGCCATCACCATATAGTAATTTTTGTAACTGAATCTTTTTTCTAAAAAATTCATCAAGGGCAAAAGTAATACTTTTTTTGATATCCTCCAAAGTATGTGTGCTATTTATAATGCTCTCACAATTGATACGTCCCTTCTGTCTATCGCCTATATTGATAGTGGGGATACAAAAAGCAGGCACTTCTGTCATTCCAGAAGAAGAGTTTCCTATGACAAAATCTACAAATTGTAAGGATGATAAGTAACGCAACTGCCCCAACGACTTAAAAGCAACTGCTTTATCTTTATGAGTTTCTACATATTCAGTAATCATCTTATTAATAATACGTCCATTTTTGTCCGAATTAGCGTGTGTAAAGATAAGTCCTGTTTCTGGCAACTCATCTAAGGCTTGCAGGATGTTTTCAAAAGTTTGTATAGGAGCTTCTTTTTCTAGCGTTACGGGATGATAAGTAATGAGTACATTTCTTTTTTTAAGGTTAAAATCAATAGATTTTTCAAAAGTCTCCCTGTCTAATAACTCTAATTTTTTAATACTATCTAAGCCTATCGCTCCTACATTAAATACTGTATCAGGTTGCTCTCCCAACTGTATTACTCTTTTTCGATAGACTTCTGTAGAGGTGAAGTGCAAATGACTAAACTTAGTAATGCTATGCCTAATAGCTTCATCATAAGCTCCTTCAGTAGTTTCACCTCCGTGTAAGTGAGCTATTGGAATGTTAGCCATTCCAGCTGCTATCACCGCTCCTAATATTTCTGTCCTATCACCTAAAACTACTACCAAATTGGGTTGTAGATCCTCAAAGGCATCAGCAAAGCCTGAAATAGCTAAGGCAATGGTTTTTGAAACACCTACAGAAGTGTCTGACGAGAGCAAGCACTCTACTTTTTTATTGACTACAAAACCTGCTGCGGTTATCTCATCAAGAGTATAACCAAACTCAGGAGAGAGATGCATCCCAGTAGCGATGAGTTGCAATTGTAGCTTTTCATCTTTTGAAATAAGTTCAATCAGAGATCTCAATAAGCCGAACTCGGCTCTTGTACCTGTTATGACACAAATTTTTCTCATAAAATTACTTATACCAATTGTTAGGTAATGCTTTTGCATCTTTAGGCAAATCATTAGTATCCAAACGGGGAATTTTAAATACATTATCTCCCATTTGGTTATTTATATCTGCTAACTTTACTTCTGTTGTAAAACCTAAAGCACAATGATTTTCCTTCAAAAGAGTTATAGTATCATCATTATAATTTCCATAAGGATAACAAATAGTCCAGTGTTTTATGTCTCCACCTATATTTTCTATAAATTTTAAAGATTCTTTAATTTCTACTTCTTGTTTTTCCTTTGGCAAAGAGCCCAACCAATAATGGTCGTAACCGTGGCTTCCTATATGCATACCAGCGCTAACCATATACTTCATTTGGTCTTCCGACATATATAGCTCTCTACTAAAAGTACCTTCCTCAACTCCTACTATTTTCTTAAAAAGTTCTGTTGTGATAATATTTCTCAGCTTTTCAACTAATTCAACTTGTAATAGTCGCTTAACAAAAATAACCTCTTTAGTATCGAATCTATCTAATTGAGCTAACTTTTTGTAATAAAACTCAAAGCTTTCCAGATGATACACTTCTCTATATTTATCTAATAACAAAGCTATTTCTTTTAATAGAGACGACATTTTCTCTTCTGGAGTTGAAGCTAAAATGAAATGTATTTTATTTACGTCCAATACTTTGTGCTGAGTAATAGCTTTTACAGGTGCATAAAAAGCCCCTTGTACCCCTTCGTTTTTTAAAATAGGAAATACGTAAGTAAAATGGTCGATATAAGCATCGTCAAAAGTAAGAAGAACAGGGTGAGATGGTAGTTTATGAATACCTTGTGTAGCTGCTATAACTTCTTCAACGGTTACAAAAGAGTAGTGTTTCTTCAAAAAAGCTACTTGCTCTTTAAAAAGAGCTACATCAAGCCCTTTAATAGAAGGGTATATTGAGTGTTTTAAGTCTCTCACGTAGTGGTACATCACTACTGTTAGATTTTGATTTTCCATTTTCTATTGAATTATATTGGGTCTGTCTTGATCGGCATCACCTTTGAATATTACGTATCGATCATTTTTATCTTTTAACTTATAGGTAAAATATAAAGATATATTTTGTTGTTCAAAGGGTTCAAAGTAATCAGGAATAATTACCTCATTTGTTGAGGAGTCTAATTTTGAAAATCCCATCGTTTCAAATACTTCTTCAGCGAAACCATAGTTTAAACAATCTATATATTCAGCCTCGTATTTTGATAATAATTTTTGTATTTGGTTATATAAACACGGAAGTGCTTCTGCCCCAGTACCGTACATATCTACTATTCTCAGTGCTTTGGCTGTTTCTACTTTCACTATCCGAATAACCCAAATAGCTTTCAGTTTATCTTCTACAAAAACACCCCAAAAATTATATCTGTAGAATGGGTGATATAAATATCTGTTTTTTAGATATTCTATAGATTTCTTAGGTCTATACTCCCCTGCTTGTATGCTTTCTTCGGTAAGAGGCTCAATATCAAAATTATCCTTTATAGTTAATTTTTCTATAGAAGCATTATCCTTTTTGTTTAGCTTTTCGTTATGACTAGCTTTAGCAATTTTAAAATTTTCAACAGAATTATTGAGAATGTAATATTGTTTCACTATATCTACTAAATTTTTAGTAGCCTTATGTACTTTTATAGCATCATTACTTAGTCCTATACTTGCAAAAGACCTACTATTAGGCAAATTAAAGTACATTTCCCACAAGTAAACAGCTAAATTATTTATCTCATCATTCCTTATATCTTTTCTCACTTTCCAGATAGCAGCCCAAGTATCATTTTCTTGTTGATACAACTTTTTATCATATTGATAAATAGGAATAAATCCTTTAAGGGCATCAATCTTTCCCGTCTGCTTATTTTGGGCAATAATAAAATTATAACCTCCTGTAATAGGATTTAAATGTTGAAAATCCATTAGTTTTTTTGAGACCACTAAACTGTGATTTTTTTTCCAATGGGTGTCTAAAAATTCTATAATAAGAGGTAAATCCTCTTTTTTTGCATAGCGAATATCGTACATTTTTAATTAAATTTCAATATACATCCTCCCCACGAATAGCCTACGCCAAAACCTGCAAGGAGGAGACTTCCTTTTAGTTTATTCTCTTTTAGTTTTTCACAGAGTACTATAGGGATAGTAGCTGAAACGGTATTCCCTACTTCACTCATATAGTAATGAAATTGTTCTTCTTCAATTTTTAGTTTTTTACGCAAAAAATTCAGCATAAAAGCATTTGCTTGATGAAATACAAAACCATCAATATTCTCTTTGGAGAGTTGATTCTTGTTTAATGTATCGCTTACCAAAGAGGGTACAACATCAATAGTAAAGTTAAAAATTTCCGAACCATTCATAAATAAATAATCAGAAGCAATAGGATTTGCTTTTTCATCAAATTTTAAGTCGTTTAAAGAACTTTTATGACGAAAAGCTCCTGTTTTTACGATTAGATTTTCAGCTCCTTTGCCATCTGTTCCCAAACTAAAATTACCTATTTCAGCAAATCCTTCGGTAGATATAAGTGTAGCGGAACCTGCATCTCCAAAAATAGTGCGATTTCCTTTGTCTTTGGGGTGCAAATGTTTAGTATAGGTCTCTCCTGTAAGGAAAAGTACATTCTTGGCAATTCCTCCCATAATGAGCCCTTTGGCTAAAGAAAGTCCATATATATATCCTGAACACCCTAAATTAAAATCTAAAGCACCACAAGTAGTGGGCAAACCTAATCTATCTTGTATTAAACAAGCAGAAGTAGGCAGAAAATAATCAGGACTTTGGGTGCAGAAAAGAACAAAATCTATCTCTTTTTTATTGATATTAGTTTCTGTAGCAAAAAGTTTCTCAGCTGCTCTCACTGCTAAGTCTGCTGCAGTTTCATTCTCATCTGCTATATGGCGGGTGTGTATACCCACTTTATTGGCGATTTTATCGACACTCCATTCTAGAAATTCTTCTACTAACTGTTCATTAGTAAGCGCTTTTTTAGGGAGAGCGTATGTCAGTGCTTTAATATATGCTTTCATAATTTTACAATAAAGTGTATCCTCCATCTATTAGAAGATTTGAACCTGTTACCCAAGAACTAGCATCAGACAAGAGATAAATAACTGCACACGCTACTTCTTCAGGCTTTCCATAACGTTTTAAAGGATATTTTTGCTTGTCAGCTTCTAATTGCTCTTGAGTCACCTCTCCTCCTGAAACAATATTGGTTTCAACCATTCCTGGTACGACTGTATTTACTCTTATTTGCTGTGGGGCTAACTCCAAAGCTAATCCTTTACAAATCCCATTGATTGCTCCTTTTGAAGCTGAATAAATGCTTCCTGCTATATATGACACTTTGGTGCCTGAAATAGATGAGATAAACACTATAGATGATGCCTTTTGTAGCTTTTTCTTCTTAACGAGTAACTGAGTCAATAACAGAGGAGCATTAAAATTAACTGTCATCACCTCTTGTATATCCTCTTCTTGCAGAAACTTAAAAGGTTTAGGAATTGTAAGTCCAGCACAATTTACTAACCCGTTTAAACTATCTATTTGGTTCACTAAGGTTTCTATATCCTCCTTTTTGGTAAGGTCAGCTACTATATAAGCGCGCTGCGCACTTTCTAACTGCCCATAGGTTTCTTGCAAACGCTGCTCATTACGCCCTGTGATAACTACTTTTGCTCCCATCTTAGAGCATTCTATAGCAATAGCCTTCCCTATACCAGAAGAGGCTCCTGTCACTAAAATAGTTTTATTTTCTAATGAAAAAGGATTGTACATAGTTATTACATTCTGCTTTTCACTACATTATATAGGTCTTCTACGGTATGAGCCGCTTTGATATCATCACCTTTTAGTTTTACATTGTATTCCTCATCAGCCATAGCAATAACTGATAGGGCAATTAGAGAGCTCCACTCATCTAAATTTCTGAACTCTGTAGAAAGGCTGATTTCTGCTACATCTGTTTCATCAAACAGATTTACAAAATTTTGTACAAATTCTTGTGTATTCATATTTATAACTATTATTTAATTTGCAATTTATTTCTTTTCAATATCTTAAAGATAGTGATTAAATTTATAGCTCAATCAAATCGTCTTCTTCAAAATCTTTTTTAGCTATTTTACCAATTACCTCATCCCATTGCATAGGAGAAATACCCGTTCCAGGGCGTTTTACAGTAAGATTTTCAGCTGAGAACAAATCACCTTTTTTTATAGTTTTAGTTGCTACTATACTTTTACGAGCAATAGCTTTATTTTTAGCTTCAGATTTCGAAACTTCTTTCAGTCCTGAACCTCCTATAGCTTTTTCTATATTGCGAATAGCCATTACCATAGCTTTTAGTTCCTCAGGTTCAAGAGAGGCTTTATGGTCAGGACCTGGTAAGTTTTTATCTAAGGTAAAGTGTTTTTCGATCACGGTAGCACCTAAGGCTACGGCTGCAATGGGAACTTCTATCCCTAAGGTATGGTCGGAATAACCTACGGGCACTCCTAATTCTCGTTGGATATGGAGCATAGCTTTTAGGTTTACATCCTCCATAGGGGTGGGGTATTCGGTATTACAATGCAATACTATAATTTTGTCTTTACTTACCCCATTATCAGTAAAAACTTTTATAGCATCTTTTATTTCGGTTATAGTAGCCATTCCTGTAGAGAGTATCACTTCAGGAAAAAGAGTTGCTACTTTTCTTAAATAGGGCAGGTTGGTAATTTCACCTGAAGGAATTTTAGCGATGGTAATTCCTAACCCAGCTAAAAATTCTAACGATTCGAAATCAAAACCTGTAGAGAGAAATTGTACGCCTTTTTTTGTACAATAGTCAATTAACTCTTGATGAACAGCTTGTGAAAGCTCTAATTTTTTAAGCATTTCATACTGAGAGTCGTTGTCTTGTGTATTTTTATCTTGATAAGCCGCGCGTTTTGCTTGTTTGGTCACCAAGTTACTGGCTTTAAAGGTTTGGAATTTCACATAATCCACACCAGCTTCAGCTCCTTTATCAATGAGGGCTTTGGCTTTGGCGATATCGCCATTATGATTTACACCTGCTTCGGCTATGATAAGTGTTCTTTTCATCTTTTTACAAATGTTCCTGCTGATATGATACTATTAGGTGGAATGGTTACCCCATTAGAAATAGTAGCATTACTACCTATAAAAGTACCTCTGCCGATCACACAATCTCCATTGACTATTGCTCCCGTAGAGATATGACAAAAATCGTCTATCACTACACCGTGTTCGATATTTGCTTTAGTATTGACAATACAGTTTTTTCCTATTTTAGCCCCTGCATTCACTAAAGCGTGATGCATTATAATTGTACCTTCTTCTATAATAGTGTGTTTTGATACATACGCCAAAGGAGAAATCACTACAGGCAAATGATAGCCTATTGCTTTCAACTTTTGGGACAAGTGCACTCGCAAAACATTACTTTTTATTTGTCCTACTGAAATTATAGCATTAGGGCAAGTTAGGTATAATTTTTCTAAATCATCATCAGTAGCTATAATTTTATATCCTAATACTTCTTTTCCTAAATGCTCCTTGGAGTCGATAATTCCTTTGATGAGATATTTTTCTTCTTGTTCAATCACATCTATCACCGAGGTGCAATGCCCTCCGCCTCCTACAAGGATGATATTAGGTTTTTCTTTTTTCATCTCACTCCACTGGGTATATTCACTACTCTTGCTTCTAACCATTCGGCATTGCTGAGGTCTGCTTTAGGACAATCTTTAAACATTGGTAGGCGGTTCATCAGTTGCCATATTGGGCGGCTCATTACCCCCTTTGCATTTGTTTCGGTAAGGAAAGCGTCGCGCTCTTCTTTGTTGTTTAAGATAATGGCATTGAGCCAATAGTTACATTTTTCGTATTCACGTTCGGCAAAAAAGGTAATACCTTGTTTTTTGAAATAAGCTTTATAGGTTTCGGCTGTAGCGCGTTTGTTAGCTAAAAAGCCATCTAACTGTTCTAATTGGGCTACCCCTAAGGCAGCATTGATATTGGGCATACGATAATTATAACCTATTTCATCGTGTACGAATTCCCAAGCGTGAGGTACTTTGGCTTGGGTGGTGAGGTGTTTGGCGTGTTTGCCTATAGTCTCATCATTGGTGAGTATCATACCGCCACCTCCTGTAGTAATGGTTTTATTGCCGTTGAAAGAGATACCTCCTATTTTGGCGAATGTACCCAAATGTTTGCCTTTGTAATAACTACCGATGGCTTCGGCAGCATCTTCTACTACGTCTATTTGATAACGTTCACAGATAGCTATAATTTCTTCTATACGGCAGGCGTGTCCAAAGGTGTGCATTGGCATACACGCTTTGATACGTCGGTTTGTTTGCTTATGGTAGCATTCGTTCCCTCGTAGTTCGGTGTTTTCTTTTAAAAAGTGTTCTAAAGAGGTAGGAGAGAGTCCCATTGTATCTTTATCGACATCTACAAATACGGGTACAGCCCCTGCATATACAATGGCATTGGTAGTAGCTATAAAGGTTAGCGGTTGGGTAATAACTTCATCGCCTGCTTTTACCCCACTGAGTTTTAGTGCTATATGAAGGGCATTGGTACCATTCACACATACTACAGCGTATTTAGCCCCTGTATATTCAGCTACCTTTTGTTCGAAGAGGTCTACAAATTTTCCTACGCTTGATACGAAAGTAGTATCGATGCACTCTTCTAAATATTTTTTTTCGTTCCCTGCAAAAGTAGGGGCGTGTAGAGGGATAAAAGCCTCTTTCTCACCATAAAGGTCGCGTATAAAGGATATGGTTTCAGCGATATTCATATTCAATTTGCCTATAATACTTTGACAAAGTTCTAGACTTTGTCAAAGTTGAAATTTTTATCATCAATGTTACATTTTGCTATCCAAATACTTTCCTGTTTCTTGGTGGTTGAAATTTACTAAGAATGTTTTCATCAGCTGGGTAATATCTTTTTTCTCAGTAGCAGGATTATCGAATAGTAGGGTTAGTTTATTTATAAAACTTTCTATTTCAGTTATTTTTTTAAACGACTGTAGACTGATAACTCCTAAAGAGCTGTATTTGTCTAATGTTACTTGTTCTCCTTCAGTATAAAATTCCTCGTAGGGTTTTTCGCCTGTGGTATCGCTTTTTGAGAAATAAACGGGATACCTTTTATCGGTTTCTTTTCGGCTTTCAGCCTTAGCAATAGCTTCAGCTTCACTCTTACATTCCAAAGGGGTATAGCCTAAGTCTTTTAATAGCTGGGAGGCTATTTCTGAGAAAGTAAGTACTTGTTCTTTCTTCAGTTTAGGGAAGTATATTTGTCCTTTACTTCCTAATATACAAGCCATTAAGCAAATTTGTCCGCTTTCTTCGGGTGATACAAAATAACGGGTTACATCTGAAGGAGCTGATAGCGGTTGGTTTTTAGCGATACGCTCTAAAAAACCAGCTGGCAATGAGCCATTGGAGAAAGCTACATTAGCAAAACGCGCGGTCGTTACGGGGAACTTATGAGCATAAGCCATTATCATATCTTCCATTATCTTTTTGCTGCCCCCCATTATGTTCACAGGGTTCGCTGCCTTGTCGGTCGATACACAGAAGAAGTGTTCAGGGGGATAGTCACACAATAAATCTAAGAATTTTTTAGCGTTTACTACATTGTTTTTGAGTAAGGCTTCTACCGAATATTTATCTTTTTCGCTTCGTACGTGCTTGTGAGCTGAAAAGTTAGCTACTATATCAAACCCACCACGTGCTTTGAACATTTTTACAAAAGTATCATCGGCGTAATTCATAGGGTAGGTTACATAGTCGGTAGGCACTATAAAGGCGGAAGTACTACGCAATTCGCGAGTGAGTTCGGTAAGTCCGTTTTCACTAATATCTACTACTACCAAAGTTTTAGGTTTAAAAGGTAGTAAGGCTTTGATATACGAGCTCCCAATAGAACCTGCTCCTCCTATTACCAATACACTTTTGTCTTCAATAGCCTTAGTTAATGCTGATTGATGAGTGTACAAATCTGCCTGAAACATACTCTCAGGGCGCTTGGTAACATATTTCGATATAAAATGTTCTATATTTAGCATTAAATAATTTCTTTGTGTTTATTTTTAAAGTGAGTTTATTTATACTCCTATCTGTACGTATTCCCACCCCTTGCTTGGTAACTCAAAGGCATTATACTGATTCCTGCCATCAAAGATTACTTTTTCTTTTAGCATTTTAGCAATCTCGTCGAAATCGGGCACGCGGAACTCTTTCCACTCAGTAAGCAACAACAAAGCGTCTGCACCTTTTAGAGCTTCGTATTTACTATCTACGTAGGTTACGGGTATATCTTTTAGGTAACATACCTTTGCCTCGTGTACCGCTTTGGGGTCATACGCTTGTACTTTGGCACCGTGTTTTATGAGCTCTTTGATGATGTAAATTGCAGGAGCTTCGCGCATATCATCGGTTTCAGGTTTGAATGAAAGTCCCCATACCGCAAAAGTCCTACCACTGAGGTCTTCTCCATATTTGTCAACTACTTTCTGTGCGATTACGTACTTTTGTCGATTATTTACATTGTCTACTGATTCAATCAGTTCTGCTTTGTAATCTACCTCTTCTGCTAATTTTTTAAGTGCCAATACGTCTTTCGGGAAACAAGAACCTCCATAGCCACATCCTGGGTAAATAAAGCTATAGCCTATCCTGCTATCAGAACCTATCCCTATACGCACTTTATTTACATCAGCCCCTACACGCTCACAGATATTCGCGATTTCGTTCATAAATGAAATCTTAGTAGCCAGCATAGTATTCGCAGCGTATTTGGTCATCTCTGCCGAACGAATGTCCATCGTGATAAAGCATTCGTGTTGTAAGAAAAAGGATGAGTAAAGGGCTTTCATCTTAGTAAAAGCATCATCGCTATCAGCCCCTATTACCACGCGGTCAGGTTTCATAAAATCCTGAATAGCTTTACCTTCTTTTAAAAACTCGGGGTTGGACACCACGTGAAATTTGTAATTCATTCCGCGTTTATCCAAGGCAGCTTGCACGGTAGTGCGAACCTTGTCGGCAGTGCCTACAGGCACGGTCGATTTGTCTACTACTATTAACTCTCCTTGCATTGTTTCGCCTATGGCTTGGGCTACCGAAAGCACATATTGCAAGTCTGCCGACCCATCATCCCCCATAGGAGTTCCTACAGCTATAAAAGCTATCTCAGCATCTTTGATTGCCTCCGCGAGGTCAGTATTGAAAAATAGTGTTTTACCTAAATTGCTCTGTACCATTTCTTCCAATCCTGGCTCGTAAATAGGAATCACCCCTTGTTTGAGCTTCTCTATTTTCTCAGAGTTTACATCTACGCAGGTTACCTTGTTGCCCATCTCAGCGAAACAAGTCCCTGATACTAACCCCACATAGCCGGTGCCTATGACTGCTATTCTCATTCTATTTTCTTATCTAAGGTTTCATATTCGGAGTTATTGCTTTTAAACTCCTTTACTATTTGTTTTAATAAACGCACTACTTCTGTCTTATCCCCTTGCGTAGCTACCTCATACATTTGAGTAGTGAGCGCCTCTATCTCAGTAAACGACATTGAAGGGTCTTTGCTAATCATTATTTTCTTGTGGTGAGTAGGCATTGTTTTAGTACTGTCACTTAATAGTTCTTCATAGAGTTTCTCACCAGGGCGCAAGCCTGTGTACACGAGCTTGATATCTACGTTTGGTTCATAGCCTGATAGTTTAATCATACGAGTAGCAAGGTTGAGTATCTTCACGGGTTCACCCATATCAAAAACAAATATCTCACCACCTTTGCCCATAGTTCCTGCTTGAAGTACCAACTCACACGCTTCGGGTATAGTCATAAAGTAACGCACTATATCAGGGTGGGTGATGGTTACAGGACCTCCTTTTTCTATCTGTTTCCTAAAATGGGGGATTACCGACCCATTAGAGCCCAACACATTGCCAAAACGAGTAGTGATAAAAGCTGTTTTATTGCCTTCTTTGTTTTGTAAGGCTTGTACAAAAAGCTCTGCCACCCTCTTTGAAGCTCCCATTACATTGGTGGGGTTTACAGCTTTATCAGTGGATATCATCACAAAGTGAGGTATTTCATATTTGTTAGCCAAAAGTGCTACATTTTTAGTCCCTTGTATGTTTACTAACACAGCTTCGTGCGGATTCTCTTCTATCATCGGTACGTGCTTATAGGCAGCCGCGTGATACACTACTGAAAACTTATGTGCTTTAAACACACTTTCTAAACGTTCACAGTTAGTAATATCGGCTAAAACAAATTCAAAAGCGATGTCTGGGAAACTCTCTTTAAGTTCTAACTCTATGTCGTATAGAGGCGTTTCTGCTTGGTCGAGCACAACTACTAAGGCGGGGGTGAAGGTAGCTATCTGTCGTATCAACTCACTACCAATAGACCCCGCTCCTCCTGTCACCAATATATTTTTGTGGTAGTGTTTTTCGCGTACTTCTTCGTTATCTAATACTATCTGTCTACGTCCTAAGAGGTCTTCTATTTGTATTTTATGAAGATTAAATCCTTCTTTTTCTGGACGTAATTTCTGTAATGCGGGGGTTTTGAGTATTTGCAAACCTTTGTCTAAACACACATTCACCCAAAAAGTCATCTCTTCTTTCGAAAGATGGTTCTTGTTTATGAGCACCCCATCAGCCTCTAATTCTTCACAAGGAGTATCTATAAATTTATCTTTTGAGATAATAGGTCTACCTAATAGAGTAGCCTGTTTAGGATTCGTACGCCCTGTAAGAAAACCTACTACCGAATAAGGAATGGCAGCATTGCCTATAATCCCATTGGCAAAAGCAACTGCTTCATCATCTATCCCCAAGATAAGAATACGCCTCTTAGAAGTACGCCTATTAATTTCTTTTACCAAATAGAAAAACTCTTTTACCGATAACCTAAATACAAATAGTATGATGAACGACACTGTAAAATATATCAGTAGAATAGGGTTCAACAACACTTTTTCACCTATAACGTGCAGACTTATCTTGTTGGCAATAAACATTGCTATTACCGTGCACCCACTTGAAAGCAGAATGCGAAACAAATCTCTAAAAGTAGAATACCGTATAATCCCTGAATAAGTACGGAAGATGAACATAAAGAAGATGTTCACTCCGATAACTAATAAATAGCGTTTGTAAAGAGGAATACTGTCGGGAATATATACCCCCAAGCGCTCTACTACAAAAAAGGAAAAGAATAGAGCTATAAATAGCAAAAGCACCTCCATACACACCACTATCCAACGTGGGGTGTAACGGGCAGTAGCTAAGTTTACCAAAGTGCTATCACTATATGTATTATGTGCTTGAGGCATTGTTTTAAATATAAATGGAAAAATTTGCACAAAGGTACAAAATTCTTTTTAATTTTATAGAGACACGTTATAATTTCTTAAAAACGCCTTTTATTCTCTCTCGGTCTGCATCAGTAAGATTAGAACCTGAGGGCAAACATAAACCATTGTTAAATAAGTGCTCACAGGTCTTTTTACCATAGTAAGGAGCTGTGGCAAACACAGGTTGCAAGTGCATAGGTTTCCACAAGGGGCGCGTTTCAATATTTTCTTCCAAAAAGGCTAATCGCAAGTCTTCTCTATCAAATCCTGTTTTAGTTTTATCAATGGTAATAGCCGAAAGCCAATAATTACAAAAGTAATCTTCATTGGGCTCTGTAAGTAATTTTATCCCTTCAATTCCTTTGAACAAGTCGGCATAAAAAGCGTGCATCTTTCGGCGGGCTTCAATGCGCTGTGGCAATACCTCCATTTGTCCACGACCTATGCCTGCCGTAATATTGCTCATACGGTAGTTATACCCTATGTGCGAATGCTGATAGTGAGGAGCGTTGTCGCGCGCTTGGGTACTCAAAAATACAGCTTTATCTTTCTCTTCTTGAGTGTGACATACCAAAGCCCCTCCTCCTGAGGTAGTGATAATCTTATTGCCGTTGAACGACAGTACCCCAAACCTACCAAAAGTACCACAAGGTTTCCCTTTGTAAGTGCTTCCTAAGGCTTCGGCAGCATCTTCCACCAATGGGATATCATACTTTTTACATAGAGTGAGCACCTCCTCTATTTCGAAAGGCATTCCGTAGAGCGATACAGCTACTACTGCTTTGGGCTTCTTGCCTTTCTTAATACGGTCTTTAATAGCTTCTTCTAAGAAAACGGGAGAGATATTCCAGGTGCTCTCTTCCGAGTCTACAAACACGGGCGTAGCTCCTTGGTATACGATAGGGTTAGCAGAAGCTGAAAAAGTCATCGATTGACAGAGTACCTCATCGCCTGCTTGCACACCACATTCTATAAGAGCTAAGTGCAAGGCTGCTGTACCCGCCGAAAGTGCCGATACTTTCACTCCATTGCCTAAAAAGTGCTGTAAATCCTCTTCAAAGCTATTTACATTAGGACCTAAGGGGGCTACCCAATTCTCCTCAAAGGCTTGATGGATATATTTAAGTTCATTCCCTCCCATATGTGGGGAAGAAAGCCATATTTTTTCTTTCATAACGTGTGTATAAGTTCTTTTAATTCTGTGATAATATAGGTAGGTTGTTGTTCAGGAGCTACCTCGAAATCCTGCGGGTGTATATTCCATCCTTTATTGAGCAAACAGTAACTCGTCCATCCCAATATATTTGGAGCTATAAAGTCTTTTGTAGGATTGTCGCCTATATAGCAATACGTCTTAATATCTTCTTCTGTAAACACTTCATAGTTGCGTAAGTCAGGTTTACTCCTGCCAAATTCTTCCGAAATAACAATTTTGTCAAACAGGGCTTCTATCCCTAAAGCTCTCAACTTATTGCGCTGTGTAACTGATCGTCCATCAGTAATGAGTCCTATTTTATAGCCTTGGGCTTTACAAAAAACTAAAACTTCTTGTGCCCCTTTATTTAAAGATATTACAGGGAAATGGTTTCTATAAACCTGCAATAATTGTTCCATACTGAAAAGTGGAAAGTACTTTGCCACATATTCAAAAGCATTCCTTCCTTCTTGATATTCACAAATCATTTGCTTATAAAGCCTTTCCGTTGCTACCGCCTCAGAGACAACCAAAGAAGCTATTGCTCGGTAAGCCGACTTCAAATAGTCGATTTCATATACCAAAGTATCGTCTAAATCAAAAATAACGTACTTGCTACTCATAATGGCTTACAAAAACAGCTTCGTCATACCTAAGCATCAATAAATGGTCTTCCCAATTGTTGTTCGCTGGTATTTCTTTGCCTAACAAGTATTCTTCTATTAAGAATTTAGGGTAATTAGCTCCTGCGGCATAGCTAAGCGGGAAACCTCCTCCAAAACGAGGATTGATTTCAATAGCTATCACTTGTTTTGTCGTCCGATTTAAAAAAAATTGCATTGTTAAACAGCCTTTTGCCCCTTCAATATGCGCAAGATGTTTTGTAACGAATGGCACTAATACGTTCTTTTCAGTAATCCCTTTATTGATTTCACCTGCACGCACAAATATGCGTTTGCGGGGTACCGCGCATTTTAAATCTCCATTGCGATTGTAATAGGCATCTACCGTATATTCATCGTGCATTTTTGGGTCTATATACTCCATAAAAAGCAGGTCAGGGTTGTTAAGGTGATAATCAGTCAGCTCATCTGCCTTGCGTATCACAAAAATATCTTTGCTAAGCGAACCATTGTAGGGCTTTATAAGGAGCGGAAAAGTAGGTCGTGTTTTATCAATAGAAACAGGTACCTCTATGCCTTTTTCTCGAAAAAAAGTGTTTGTAAGTCGTTTATCCCTACATTGTTGCACAAACGCTAATGAGGAAACCACAGGGGTAATTCCTTTGTCTAAAAAAAGTCGTTGGTGCTTAGCAAGCATCAGTAGTTCAGTATCAATAGTAGGGACAATAAGTTTTACACCCCATTGCAAACATTGTTCTAATAAGGCTTGTGGATAATTCTCATCAGTTGCTTTACATATAGAGGCATATCCATCGGCTATCTGGCAAGCAGGCGAGAAGGCGGGGTTCATATCTACCGCATACACCTTGCTCTCAGGGAATAGCTCTTTCAATTCTCTTTGAAAAGCCCGCAACAACGCCACCCGTTGTCCTACCGACGTAATTAATATATTATTTTCTCCTTTCATTTATAAAAAATACTTATCGTGCTACAAACTGCTTGTTGTGTTACGACCCCCTCTAAACTCCTCCATTGTAGCTTGTCCTTCTTGTGATATCCCTTCGCGTATAAACACTTTCTTTACCGTGAAAAGCAGTATTTTAAGGTCTAATACGAATGATTGGTGGTCTACGTACCACACGTCCAACTCAAATTTCTTTTCCCAGCTGATAGCATTGCGCCCATTCACTTGCGCCCAACCAGTGATACCTGGTTTTACCTCGTGCCTACGCTTCTGAGTCTCGTTATACAAAGATAAATACTGAGGCAATAACGGTCTCGGACCTATAACCGACATATCCCCTTTCAGCACATTCAGCAACTGCGGAATTTCATCAAGCGAAGTCTTCCGTACAAAAGCCCCTATTTTCGTGAGTCGCTCACCATCAGGCAAAAGCTGTCCGTTAGCATCACAACGGTCGTTCATTGTTTTGAACTTGATAATCCTAAAAATGCGTTCTCCTTTCCCAGGTCGTAACTGATAGAAAAACGGCTTTCCGTTATTAGCAAACCACAACCCTACCATCACCACCACAAAGATAGGGCTCAGCACAATAAAGGCAATCAGTGCTGTAAGGAAGTCTAACGCCGGTTTTATAATATTCCTATACATCTATTTTCTCCCAAAAGTTACTCGTGTGGCTCCCACCAGCCTGTCGCACAACCACCATTAATCATTAACCATTAATCACTACCTTAAACAGCGTATGGCTATTGCCACTGCCTAAGTTGTCATAGATATCCACTACCTTTAGTCCAGCGCGTTCCACGCATTTTATCATATCGCCCGAATAGTACATCTTGCTATTGCCGTTTGCCATTGCCGTAAAATACACACTGATTTGGGTAAGGCAATACGCTCCCGTTTCGTGTTGTTGTCTGTCCCAATAGGCTTCCAGAATATACAACTCGGTATGAGCGTCCATCGCAGCAGCTGCCCTACTGAGAATACTCGTTACTTCCTCCTCTGAGAAGCAATCCAAAAACTGACTCATCCATATCACGTCAAAACCTTTCGGGAAAGGCACAGAGGCGTCCAACAGATTAGCCGGATAGCCTCCAATACGGTCAGCCCCTTCTTTGCCTGCGATATTGTTTTTCATCAAACCCAGTTGCTGAGGTAAGTCCATAATGGTTACCTGCACATCGGGGTTAAAGCTCACAGTCTTTAACGCAAAGCGTCCCGTATTCCCTCCCACGTCTAAGAGCGTCTTTACAGGGCGTTTAAAAATGATATTTAAAGCATCTTCAAAAGAGTAATCAGAATAGTAATGGTCAAAAGCAAACCACTTTTCTTGCGCCTTTTGGGGCAATTGTGAGAGCCCCTCATAAATCGTAGGCCAAGACCCAAACACTTTAAGTCCCGCAGGTTTCCCTTCTTTAAGGGCTTCTTCAAGGTGAAACAACCCTTCGTAACACACCTCTTGAATGAATTCCATATTCACACGGGAGCTCTTGTCGCGAAGCAAAAACCAACCTGCTTTCGATATCGCAAAGCGGTCGCCCTCTTTCAAGAGTACCGTACCTATGGAAAGCGACGACTCCAAAAGTATTTTCACAGCATAGTCACTCAGCTGTGTTTTAGTAGCCACCTCCTGCATTGTCAATCCTTCAGGGGCATTACACAAAACCTCGAACACGCCGAGTTTTACCATTAGATGTGATATTTGGAACACCACAGGCGCAAAAGCAATCTCTTGAGCCAAGCGCTGAGCTTCCAAAGCCGTTTTTTGTTCAGCAGTGTATTGTTTTCTGATTGCTGGTGTTAAATTCATATGCTTAAATATCTCAATTCAATAATTTAAGGTGCAAATGTACAAATTAAATAGCAAATAACAATAAAAAGATTTTTCAGCTATTCGCCACCCTTTCGTTTCTTAGCTCTTTCCTTGATTATTCCTTTTTCTTATTAACATTTATTAACACTTGATATTCAATAAATTAACGCCTTTTCTATACCAATCGTCCAAGATTCGTATAAGCTTCCTATAAGCTCTCTATAAGCTAACCCCACCCTCCTTACACCCTTTTTTCATCAAAATTCCCTTCAACCTCCTTCTGAAAATCTCCGTTTTCTTCCGAACTCCTCAACCCTTCCCATTTGCTAATTCTCTCATTTTCTAATTTGCTAATTAATCTGCCCGTGTGGCTCGCACTGCCTGTCCGGCTCGCACCTGTCTTGCTACAGTTGCTTATCTCATTTTTTCATCGTAACTTTGCATCGTTGAAACAAATCACATTCCATTTTACTAAAAACATTCTTTACTTATGAAAAAAGCAGTATTTATGATGCTATGGGCTCTGTTAATAGCGATGCTATCGTGTCGTAAAGATACAGACCCTGATGAGCAAGAGATAACAGGCGCTGTTCGCACCGAACACCCACGCCTTTTTATTACTAAAGAAGATATTCCGAATATCAAAAACGCTGCCCAAAGCTCGGCTCTGGATACGTATACCGAAACTAAAAGAGATGTGGATAAGCTCTTAAATGAACCTATCTCTTTTGAAAATCCTACCGCGGTGAATGGTACTGATAACGGCTTGAAAATCTCCAAAGTATCGCAAGTCGCCATATTATATTTGATAACGGGTGAAGCAAAATATCTCGACTATACCAAAAAATTCTTACAAAAAATCACTGAATATTACCGCCTTCGGGTAAGTCACAACTTGAATGCTGATTGGTATGTGTTTCCTCAAATCAATGCATTATGTGCTTATGATTGGATTTACAACTACTTAACTCCCAAAGAACGCGAGCAAATAGGCAAACCTCTTTATCAGGTAATGATGGATATTGCTTGGCACGGAAAGGGATTACGCCCAGAGCGCAATCGGGAGAATACAGGGGGATACAATACAGGGTTTTATGGCACAGACGCCCTACCGTGGTATATAGGTATCACTTTTCACAACGACGGTATTGATAACGCACGCTGTGAAGATATGTTTCAAAAAGGATTTGCCCTAAATATGAAAATGGCAGAATATCGTCGTGATATTATCGGTATGAGCGGAGGGGCTGTCACAGGGTGTGTAGGCTATTCGTTAGGTGCTTATCCTATCGCCGATTTCAATTTCATTCGCAGTCATCGCGCAGCCACAGGCGTAGACCTCTCTCAAAGGCTCAACTACGTATTCAAATATTTGGACTATATCGATTGGAATCGCTTACCAAACAATCGCGAGTTTGGCTTTGGCGACAGTTATCACTACGATTGCTTGCTCCCCGAAAGAGACATCAATTATCACCTGAGAGAGATAGCCTCTCTTTATGGAAGTTCTACCAATATACAACGCCTGTTAGGCTTATTCGATAAGAAACACTATACAGAACGACTACTCTTTATGCCGTTCTTACAAAAATATCCTCAAGGAACTCAGGGAGCGACACCTTCAGGTAAAGGTACCGTGTATTTCGAGGGTACGGGAGAAGTCATTATGCGTTCAGGAACAGGCGAAAACGACACTTATGCTCTTTTTGTGAGCGGAGGGAAAACCTCTTACCACAAGCACTTCGATAACAATCATTTCACTATCTACAAAAAAGGTTACCGTGCGTTAGATACAGGCACACGCCCCGAACCTGGCTGGCATTTGTCGCATTACTACGCCCGTACGGTAGCCCATAACTGCGTAACTATCAGAATGCCCAATGAAAAAATGCCCGAATACTGGGGCGGAGGGGCTTCTACCGAAAACAAGTTCGAACCTATCCCCAACGATGGCGGACAAAACAACATATTAGGCTCTGTGCTGAAAGAGAAGCGTATCACTGACGATTATGTATATCTCGCCTCCGATGCTACTAAAAGCTACAACAGCCAAAAAGCCTCGTTAGTCGTGCGTGAATTTATATATTTCTACCCCGACCTTTTTGTAGTGTTCGATAGGGTAACATCTACCGACAAAAATTATCCCAAAACGTGGCTGATACACACCATCAACGAACCTGTGATGAAAGGTAGCAGAGAGTTCTCGGAAACCTCCGACGGAGGTAAGATGATTTGCCGTACTTTATTCCCTGCCAATGCTACACTTACTAAAATAGGTGGAAGTGGAAAGGATTTCTGGTCTGACGGACGCAACTGGCCTCTACCCAAACTCACTCCACAAGATTACGGGTATAATATGAATCTCCCTCCTGCCAATCACCCACAGTTGGGACATTGGCGTATAGAAGTGAGCCCACAAACGGCTTCTAAAGAAGACTTGTTTATGCATATTATCCAAGTAGGCGATACAGCTCTTTCCGATTTACCCCGCACTGAAACCTTTGAAAATACAGCTCAAATAGGGGTAAGATTCACCTATCAAGGAAAACGATATATTTTAACCTTTGATAAAACAAAGTCATACGGCTGTCAAATAGAGAAGAAATAAATTAAGAGGCTTTATTTTTTAATCTATCTTAAAAACTTTGCAAACAAACGAGTTGTTCATCTGGAAAAATCGCCGTAATTTTGCCCCGTAGAAATAAAAAGTTTTCTTTTATGAAAAAATATACTTTACTATGCCTCTTCGTTATAGGGATAACAGCTTCATTACGAGCGCAATCGCTCTCATTCAATGATGCACTTAGCCAGATGCGTTCAGGCAACCAAAAACTCAAAGGCATCGAAAAACAAACCGAAGCAGCCGATTATAATCGCAAGTCATTCCGTGGGCTCTATCTGCCCCAACTGAGCCTTAACGCGAGCTATATGCACCTCTCCGACCCGCTTTCGTTGGACTTTAACGAGTATAAGGCGCCCTTACAAAGTGGCTTACAGGGATTCGCAACCCAGGTGCCTACCCCTATGCGTCCACTACTCACCCCCCTACTTGGCAGAATACAACCGCTTTTTGCCCAAGACTGGCGCTATGAGTTCCAGAAACAAGACATTTGGAAAGTAAGCGCCGATGCCAAATGGGTGCTATTTGCTGGTGGAAAGGTGCGTGTAGGCAATCGTGTGAGTGCGCTCAACACCAAAATAGCCACCGTAGAGAGTAAAAAAACCGAAAATGCCCTCATCAGTGAGTTGGCGGAGCGTTATTTTCAAGTACAGTTAGCCCAAAAAGCGTTGGAAGTGAGAAAACAGTCGTTTGAAACAGCGCAACATCACTATGAGAATGCCCAAAAGCTCGAAAAGAACGGAATGATAGCTTCCGTAGAAACAATGCAAGCTAAAAAAGCCGTTACCGATGCCGAACGTGAGGTGATGGCTGCTGAAAAGGACATACAATTAGCGCAAACAGCTCTCTATGGCGTAATGGGCACTACCGAGCAACCGCTCACTGCCCTCACCACCGAACTTTTTGAGGTGGCACCCCTTCAATCGCTTGAATACTACCAACAGCAAGCCAAAGAGCACTACCCTATGATTGTGCAAGCCAAACTGAAAGCTCAAATGGCTACCCAAAGCGTAAAAGCGCAACAAGCCGCTTATTTGCCCGATGTAGCCGTAGTAGGTAAAAAGTACTTGTGGAGCGAAAATCTACCTTTAACCGAACCCGATAACTGGGTGGTAGGTGTAGGGTTACAGTGGAATCTCTTCAACGGTTTGCAGGACAAAAACAAGATAGCCCAAGCCAAAGCAATGCGTGAGAGTGTGGAGCTCATCACTGCACAAGCCGAAAAAGACGTACAAACCTTAGTGAAAAAACAGTACACCGAAATTGAAAAGCAACGCGAACAATACCTCAGCTTAGAAGAGAGTTTGCGTTTTGCCGAAGAGCTCGTACGTGCCCGCGACAAAGCTTTTGCCGAAGGTCTCTCCACCTCCACCGATGTAGCCGATGCCAACCTATACTTGGCTTCTATCAAAATCAAACGCTACCAAGCCCTTTTTGAAATGGACAAAACCTTCGCCCAGCTCCTCGAAACCTGCGGAATGAGCGATAAATTCAGCGAACAAGTAAGGTAGAGCGACACAAATGCTCTTACCCTCTTATATCGCTATACTTTGCCAAAGTTTTAGACTTGGCAAAGTTGACTACCCTGATAATCATACGCTGGCGCGAGCTTGTAGCTCGTGCCTCGAAGGAAGCCGAAGCCGCAAGCAGAATTAATACATTACAAAAATAATAACCATAATAATACCCTCATTTTTATCCTATTTATGGATTGTCCCCCTTCGGGGGAACGGGGGCTAAACTAAATAAACAATGAAAAAGAAAAACATCACCGGTCTTATTGTAACAATCACTGTATTTGCAGTAGTTCTTATTCTTTCTATCTACTTTTTTAGTAACCGCGAACCTGTATATTTGCAAGGTCAGGTAGAAGCCAAACAAATCAACGTTGCCCCAAAAGTACCTGGTAGGGTGAAAGCTATCTACAAGCAGGAAGGCGACCAAGTGCACAAAGGCGACCTCCTTTTGGAACTCGAAAGCACTGAACTCGATGCCAAACTCTCTCAAGCCGAAGCGGCACGTTTGGCAGCACAAGCTCAATCCGATAAAGCACAACGCGGTGCCCGCAGCGAACAGATTCAAGGGGCTTACAATGTATGGCAACAAGCCGAAGCGGCTGCCCAACTCGCTGAAAAAACCTATCAGCGTGTGAGCAACCTTTATAACGATAAGGTATTGCCTGCTCAAAAGAAAGATGAGGCTTATACCCAAATGGTTGCCTTACAAAAACAAGCCGAAGCAGCCAAATCACAATACGAAATGGCGAAAAACGGAGCTCGTGTAGAAGATAAAACCGCTGCCCGAGCCCTTGTAGCTCAAGCGCAAGGGGTCATTACTGAGGTAAATGCCTATAAAGATGGGGCTAAAGTGTTCGCCCCTGCCGATGCCGAGATACAAACCATTATCCCCAACGAAGGCGAAATCGTGAATGCGGGTTACCCTGTGATGAACCTCATCGATACTCAGGACGAGTGGGTGGTGTTCAACATACGCGAAGATAAAATGGCAGATTTCAAGATAGGCACTAAATTCAAAGGCATCGTGCCCGCTTTGGGCAATCAGGAGATAGAATTAGAAGTAAAACACATCGCCGTACAAGCCGATTTCGCCACTTGGACAGCTACCAAGAGCAAAGGCGATTTCGACAAGAAAACTTTTGCTATCAAAGCCTACCCTACCCAAAAAGTAAAGGATTTAAGACCCGGAATGTCGGTATTAGTAAGTGAAAAATGAGAATAACTGAAGGGCTATCAACTAAAGATAAGCAAGCTATTATACATTGGACAAATAGCAAAGGAGCTGATTTCTTGCAACAATGGGCAGGAGATGCTTTGCCTTATCCTCTTACAATGGAAGCACTCAATGCATTGTCTCATTGTTTCCGTATTGAGGCAGAGGGTAGTTTTATAGGAATGATTCAGCAAATAAGAGTAGAAGGGAGCAACGTACATATTGGTAGATTTCTTATCAATCCTTCGCTTACAGGAAAAGGATTAGGCACCTCAGCAATGCAGTTATTTATCGCAATGCTTTTTGAGGATAAAAGAGTTCATTCTATCAGCCTAAATGTATTTGATGACAACCCCATAGCTAAAGCTCTTTATACAAAACTCGGTTTTAAAGTAGTAGCCACTGTTGAAGGAGAAAGGAAGAAATACAAGATGGTAAAAACTACTTAATTGGCTCATTAATAAATTATCACTATGAAAATAGATCATATCGCTTTATATGTAAAAGATTTGGAAGTTTCTAAAGCCTTTTATGAGACTTCCTTCGGGGCAAAATCAAACGAGTTGTACCATAATCCTAAAACGGACTTGCACACCTACTTTCTAAGTTTTGATAGTGGAGCTCGCTTAGAAATTATGTGGCGCCCCAATCTTAGTGAACGTTTGGACAAGATAATGAATGAAGGACTTATACACCTTGCTTTCAGTGTAGGGAGTAAAGAAGCGGTTGATGCGCTTACTCAGAAAATCGTAAATGAAGGCTATGTGTGTTTTAGTCTTCCTCGTACCACAGGTGATGGGTATTACGAAAGCGTTATTCTTGACCCTGATGGCAATATGGTAGAGATTACGATTTAAACTTTGTCTAATAGTTTGGCTTGGCTGACACCTAACTCCTATGATAACACTACAAGAAATAGAACAAACTTATCATTTCAAATATCCAACGTTATACTATCAGCTTTGGGAAGATGGTATGTTGGATATTCGCTGGCAAGAAGGTTGGTGGAAAAACATATTTCCTGAGTTAAAAAAGAATCCTCCATTACTTTTATTTAGAGATCAATTTACGGCATTGGATGATGCAGAAGAGATTGTAAATTTAATAGAAGATTATAAATCTCAACGAGGAATTAAAGCTGAATATCTTTTGGTGCCTTTTGCAAGAGAATGTGCAGGAGATGTTTGTTTTTTCTATAATAGAGAAAAACCAGAGCAACCTCCTGTTATCGTAAAGGACTGGTACGACTTTGATTCTGCTGAGATTTTAGCGGATAACTTGCAAAATTTCATCTTTTATGGGATGCTATCAATGGTACATAGCATTTATACAAAAGCTCCTATTTGTTTAGGTGATTTTTATGAAAACATTGCTAATTTATTCCGTACACATCGCCCTTACCTTACTGAGGAACAAGCTGAAGTAATTGAGAAGATTTACAGCCGTAAACTCACTACCTACAAAGCTATACAAGTTAAAAAAAATAATCTTTTAACTGCCTTGATACATTACCAAGATTATACTGCTCTTCTTTCAGATGAAGAATTTGAAGAACTAATGAAGGAATACAATCCTATTTTAGTTTCTGAAGAAGAAAGACATTCTTTCCTTCTCGAGTGAGTAACTTAATATTGAATTATTAAATTGACTAATTGATAAATTAATAAAATGACCTACGACGAATTTTACAACCATATAGAACAGTTCCCTAAGGAGGTAACAAACCGAGATTTGGAAACCTACCTCTTAGCTTTATACAATTTAACAACCCAACATAAAGACAACATTTTTACAGCAACCTTATGTTTGGAATTACTCAAACAAGCCTTTACGGAAACACCTGTACTTTATAACGAGAAGTGGACAACTATTCGCACGATGCCCGAAACTGACAGTATGTCCGCTTTTGATTATACCCAAGCTGTTATTCTCTTTCAGATAGCTGAACTTCACCGTATGAGAGGCAAAGAACTACAAGACAAACAACGCTATATGAGAATCACCTCCGAAACGGGCTATGATTGGTACAATTTTGATGCGTTCTCCCTCTTAGAATGTGGTGCACAAGGGCTATCGGATTATATAGGGAAAGAGGAGACCATTCCCGATGATTGGCATTTTTTGGGAGATTTATTAGATTTAGGAAGATACTATGAGTAATGCGAGCCACATAAATAATTCAATACACTATGGAAGAAAAAAATTATGATGAACTGCTATACCTTAAACACTTTTAATAACTCTTTTCGCCATTATAAGGTGGTAGATATCATCCCTTTTCAGGAGAAAATAGCTGTATTGCAATTTGCCTCAGCTGATGTTTCTAAAAAGATGGTGAAAAACGGAGTGTATGTGGATCGTTATATTCTTGTAGATATCTTTTCAGAAGATTTTACGTCACAAAAACGACTTTCTTTCTTCTTTGAGGAAGAAGAAACTTGCTATAGTAGTGAAGTATACTATTATTGGGAAGACGAACGACTTTTAAAGAAATAATACTGATATCAAAGATTTAGCACACATGTGTGTCAAATTATTGTTGTCTTATATCCATTACTTGAATAAAATGAACATAGAAACCTTTAGAGATTTTTGCTTAACTTTGCCTCACGCTACGGAGGATATGCCTTTCGGGGAGAATTTTTTGGTCTTCCGAATGGCAAATCGTATCTTTGCACTGATAAACCTAAACCGCGTGCCTATGAGTGTTAGCCTCAAATGCGAACCTGAGCGTGCGGTAGAGCTCCGCGAGCAGTACCCCGATAAGATTGTAGCAGGCTATTACCTGAACAAAAAATATTGGAATACCGTGCTTTTAGAGAGTCTGCCTGAAGCCCTTATCAAAGAAATGGTACAGCACTCTTACGACCAAGTACTTGCCAAAGTACCGAAGAAGGAAAAAGAAGCGTTAGGGGTGTAAACTCCGTAATCTTTCTTAGGATTGGGAATATCCGTGATAATTTAGAAAAACAACAAAAATTAATTAGAAATGAAAAAGAAAAAACTTTGGATACTTTTTATCATTACTACTTCAGTATATGCCTATTTGATGTTGGTAACCGTACCAGCTCTTAAAGCAATGGCTGGAGGAATGGATATTTTAGATGTGCTTCCGTTTTATGATGCTACTTACATTCAAGAGCTATTTAGGCGTTTAGGTGAAGAAGGTCGCCATTTCTATTTATACCGACAAATTCCTGTAGATATGATATATCCCGGTCTGTTTGCTATTACCTACTATCAACTGATACGTTTCTTTTTAGAAAAACTCAGCCAAAGAAAGCTCCTTTTCTTATCATATTTCCCAATAATAGGAGGTATTTTTGATTATTTCGAAAATTTTAGTACCATTACAATGCTCACACACTATCCTGAAAACTTATGGATAGAGACCTTAGCGCCCTATTTTTCTCTTATGAAATGTATCTTTGTGGTACTTTCTTGGGTATTATTTTTTGTATTAGGAATTACAACATTCATAAAAACAAGAAAACAATAAAACAACTACAATGAAAGAAACCCCAACTTTTACTTTTGGAGCACAAAACCTCCCCGATAAAGAATACCACCAATGGCTGATAGAAATCAAACAGCGATTCCAGCAATCGCAAATCAAAACAGCCATAAAGGTAAATACTGCCCTTTTAGAGTTCTATTGGAGCTTGGGTAGTGATATAGTAAAAATGCAAACCGAAAAGGCTTGGGGTAGTGGCTTTATCAACCAACTGAGTTTGGATTTGAGAGAAGCCTTCCCTGAAGCTACTGATTTTTCAACTACCAACATCAAATATATAAGAAGGTGGTATTTATTTTATTATCAAGAGCTTACAAAAAGTCACCAACTTGGTGACTTTTTAGAGATGCCGATAGGCATCGCCTCTTATCAGATCAAAGAAATCATCGATAACACTATCGCTGAATTTGAAAAAAACAAACTTAAAAACTTTTACGAATAGAATGACACGAAGTAAATTAACTTTTATTGTTTATGGCGATATGTTTGATATAGATGAGTTTTCTAAAATCATAAATATATCCCCTACCGAATTTGCTTACAAAGGTGATAAACTAAAATTTAGGATAAGTACAGAAACATTTTGGCAACATTCATTTAAAGATATTATATCTCTTTATGTAGAAGATAGTTTAAAGCCTCTTGAAAAAATTATAACCCCAAGAATTGAGGAGATATCTTCATTTATACAGAAAAACAATTTAAAATCTATAATGCGTTTCAAAGTTGAAACAAATAAAGAACCTGCTCCAGCAATAGTTTTTGAAAACAATATTATCAATTTGCTAAGCAAACTAAACAGTTCTATTGATTTAGATTTGTACATCTATGATTGATATAAGTCACCAATTACAGAAAAATGAAAGAAAGTATAAAACTGCTACAAACTTAAAACCTTATAAACATAGAACAATTAACAAAATGTTTAAAATTTAAAAATATAATTTTGCTCTTGTGAATTACAATATACTTGCCCCTCTATCAATAGCTGTTTTGGCTTGGGCGTTTATACTCATTTGGTTTTCCAAGAAAAACAAACAAGAAAGGATGAAAAGGCAACAACTTTTAGCCCAGATAAAAGAACAACTCCCTATTCCCACATTCAAAGAGTTGTTACAAGCTTTAGAAGCCTTGAACTATAACCCTGCTCAGTGCTATTTTAAAACAAATACTTTTGAGCAAGGAAATGTAGCTGTGGATAATGCTTGTCTTCTGCAACGAGAAAACCAATGGGCGGTATGCCTTGCCGATACTCGTTGCTTCTGTGATGAACAGTCTTTTGATAGCGAACAAGAAGCCTGCGAAAACTTTGTATATAAATATTTTCTCCTTAGTAAAGAAGAAATTAATTGGTTAAAGCAATGAACATATCAAGTTATAACACCAAGTTTGGCACTCTTGCTTTCTCACAAAAAGTGGGAGACGAGTATTTTTGGGAGGCTTCATATCAGTGGAAAAGTGATTTCTACAAAGAAACTTTACAGCTGCCTTTTTCTGTGTTTAGCAAAAGTGAAACCATCACCCCTGATACTATTGCTTTTATTGAACAGATCCTTATCAGTGCAGATAAGTTGGTAGCCAAAGCACTTTCTTATTTTCAAGAACAACTGCCGATATGCTCAAAAGGCTTTCATCTTTCGGAAAAAGAAAAACGATTGCTAAGTGTTCCCTTGCAGGAAGTCCCTTTTGAAAGTCCGCAGTTTCTATTTTATGACAACAAAGAATGGATATTGCATTTTGCTGAAGGTGGTTTCAGCTTTTGCGAGCCTTATGGAGTTTCTTTTCACTTTGAAGAAGAAAAACCTATTCTAATAGAAAACTTAGAAGACGCTGAAGAAATCTAACTAATTAGCTAATTGACAAATTAATTATGTATTTATTTAAAACCGAATGCAAGAACCTTTTCCTATCACCCAAACGACTGTTTTACGTTTTGGTGTTTCCCTTGGTTATCTTTGGGTTCTTTGCGGCTATTTTCTACAAAGGGGTACCCCGCGACCTGCCTATGGCGTATATCAATTACGACCAAAGTCAGCTGTCCGAAAACCTTTTGCGTATGCTCGATGCTATGCCCAATATCGACCTGAAAATCAAACTCACCGATGAAAAAGAAGCCCAACGCCTTATCCAGCAACAGCAGATTATGGGCTTTATCGTTATTCCGGCTAACTTTCAGCAAAAACTCTTCAAAGGCGAAAATCAATCGGTGATTTGCTATACCAATAGTCAGTTTATGCTGGGGGCAAGTCTTATCCAAAAGGATTTTCAAACTACTGTAGGAATGTTCTCTGCCGGACTGGTGATGAAAAAGAAAATGCAAAAAGGGCAACAGACAGAGAAGGTACGTGCTGAGGCTCAAACCGTAAAGGTAGACGACCACAGTCTATACAATCCTTATTCTAATTATGCCTATTACCTGCTCACAGCACTTTTGCCTATGATGCTCCAAATGATTGTAATGATGGTAACGGTGTATGTATTAGGCGTAGAATTCCGTTACCGCCAAGGGAAACAGTGGCTCAAAAAGGCAGGCGGCAGTCCGCTAAAAGCCTTGATAGGCAAACTCTTGCCTTATACTTTAGTGCTCCTCTTTGTCGCGTGGTGGATGAACTATCTCCTTTTTGGGCTTATAGGCGCACCCCTCCACATCCCGATGTTCAACGTAGTACTCATCACTTTTGCTTTAGTCATCATTTATCAGATTATCGCGATTACACTCGTCTCTCTCCTGCCTAATTTTAGGTCAGCACTCACCATAGGCAGTGGTTTTACAGCGATTGCCTTCTCATTTGCCGCTTATACTTTTCCGATGGAAGGATTGCCAAAGAGTATGCAGTATTTAGCGCAAATCTTTCCGTATGCTCATTTTATGAAATACTATGTAAATCGCGCCATTAAGGGCATTCCTGTAGAGATGACGTGGCAACCGCTTCTGGCATTATTGCTCTTTGGACTGTTGCTTATAGTGGCTTATCCTATGTTTGTGAAAAAGATAAAATCAGGAGGTTATGAAACAGTTTAGAAGTTACATATATCAAAGTTCAGCCGACTTCACTCGTGCAATGCTTTGGGAAGCCAAATATATATTTCGCGACAAGGCGGTGTTCTTTTCGTTTGTAATTGTAGCGATTGCCGTGTCGTTCATCTATACTTATCTCTATTCCGAAGAGACCTTACAAGAGCTTCCTATTGGAGTAGTAGATGAGGATAATACTGCCCAAAGCCGTCAGTTGTTGCGTATGATTGATGCCACGAGTCAGACCGCTATTTACAGCAGTTACCTCAACCTCACCGAAGCTGAAAAGGCCTTTCAGCAGGAGAAAATACGGGGGATAGTAGCCATCCCCAACGGTTTTGCACGTGACCTACAACGCGGAGAACAACCTACTATATCGGTCTATGCCGATGCTTCCTATATGCTTTATTACAAGCAAATACTTACCGCCGCTAAAGTGTCGGCTACTTACCTGAATGCAGGGGTTGAGGTGAAACGCACTTCGGCACAAGGCAAACTCCCTACCCAAGCACGCGATGAGGCAATGCCCGTGAGTGCCCAAGTAGTGAGCTTATACAATCCCTCTTTGGGTTATGCTACTTTCCTTATTCCCATAGTGCTTGTAATTATCTTTCAAACTACCATACTCACTGCCGTAGGTATGTTAGGAGGAACGATGCGAGAGGGTAATAAACTTAAAAAAATATATCCTAACTCCGATAGTTTTTGGGGAGCTTTGCCTATTGTAATGGGAAAAGCTACTACTTATTTAGCTTTTTCAATGGTGATATTACTCATTATTTTAGGAATTATAATGCCATTGTTTGGCATTCCTGTACGTAGCACGATACTAAGCACTATGGTTTTTATGATACCATTTATCCTGTCGATTGTATTTATGGGGCTTTGCTTGCTGAACTTTTTGCGTCGTCGTGAAGACGCCATTATGCTCATTATGTATACCTCTTTGCCTGCGGTGATGCTTACTGGCTTTTCGTGGCCTACCGTAGCGATGCCTGAATGGCTGAGTGTTTTTTCATATATTGTACCTACTACTTTAGGGAGCAAGGGTTTTATATCTATTACCCAGATGGGAGCTCATATCACTACCATTATGCCATATTGGCTGGGAATGTGGGCACTGTGTTTGGTATATTTAGTATTAGCCACCCTTACCTTGAGGAGAGTGTTAAACAAGTAATAAAAAAAGAACGACTTGATTAAGTCGTTCTTTTTTTATTACTTCCCGTTTGTCTTTCGTATGTTTGTAGTCTATCACTCCCATCACACAAGCGATAATAAAAGAGGAGATAGCCGTACGTGTGAAATCTTGGTATTATTTTCTTATTTACATACCTAGCTACGCTTGCAGTCCGGCTTTCCCTTTTACCTTTAAAAAAACTTTATTCATCACCTCTCCGGTTTGCAGGTTTAAAAACTCTTGATTGGTGGTGGGGCTGTCTAAGCCACCGAGTTTAGGTAACCACTTGCCGGTTTTGATGTAGTCTAAACACCCTAATAGCTCAGGGTATTTGCGCTGTACTTGCTTGAGGTTGAGTCCTGTATAGAGTGCCGTTTTCAGCCGTTTGCACTTCACTTGGAAGATAAGCGAGAGCAGGGTCTCTACCTGCCACTCGCCTCCCATAAACAGCACACAGCTTATCATATCTTCATATTTGCTAAGCAGTTGTTCCAAACCTTCATTAGTAAGCGCACAGCCTTTGCTACCGTCCCAAATATATTCGGAATGGCAACCCTCACACGCCAACGGACACCCTGTGATGGTAAAACACAGGGATATCTCGTTGGGTACTTCTTGGAGGACTATATCGTAACTGCTATACCGTAGCGTTCCCATAGTAACGTATTTTAGCTTCTTTTTGTCGGTCTTTAGAGAAATTAGTGATGCGTTTGAGATAGCCTATCACCCGTGTCGCGTGGTCGATATTTTCAGAACCACAATGGGTGCAGTGGTCGTGCGTGTGTTTATCGATATAGCCACAATCGTTGCACACGGTTACGCATATATTAAAGCAGAAGTAGTTACAACCCGTTTTAGCGGCTACATTTAGCAACTTATAAAAACCTTCGGCAGTAGTGTATTCTTCGAGATTGCAGTGGTAAGCCGAACCGCCGTCTAAGTACTGTATATAGTCGTTTCCGTGTAAATAGAACTTATCGATAAGGTTTTGAGAGCTATCTTCCACAATGTAGAAATACGAATTGTAGCAATCGCGTGGCACTTGCAAGCCATCGGCTTTGTCCCAAGCAGCATTCTTCACGCCTAAGTTCTCGGCAGGTACAAACTCGGTATTGAACATAAAGCCGTATTTGCCTTTAGCTTCCTTATTTTTGTCGTAAATTAGTTTGAGGTTTTTGTTGATGAATGCTTTATAGTCGGGGTTGTCGGAAATGCGAATCCCTAAATACTCGGCAGCTTCCACCATTCCGTTGATACCAACGGTGAGGAATTGCTTATCAAGTGAGATGAAGCCCGCATCGTACACCGGTAACATACCCGCATCTTTGTAATCCTGAACAATAGCGCGATAAGCTACTTGGTATTTATGGATATTATCTAAGGTGCGTTCCAACGACAAGTGTTTTTGGTAAAGGCGATTCATATTAATGGTTATCACATTAATACTACCGGTAGAAACACCTCCTGCCCCAAGTGAATAACTAAAGGTGTTATCGGAAATTTCATTGCGCAAACGACAGCAACTTGCTAATGAATCGGCGTTATCTGATTGATAGATAAAGAATGCATTCCCTTCGCTGAGCTCTTTGGCACAGAAGCGCGCAAAATGCTCGTCGTACACGTGTTTGTCCTTAGTGAGCATTGCTGCGGTTACCACAGGGAAGGTAAGTATCGCCTTGGTGCGCTCGATATTGAACCAATGCATAAAGAACTGTTGGAGCTTGTCTAAAGACTCATAAGAAGGTTTGCTACCATCGGGGTAAACGAATGTACCGAACATCGAGTCGAAATAAGGGCGGTCATACAGCGATATGTTCCAAAATACTGACTGATAGCCACGTGCTGCTGCTGGCTGATTGATGGCGTATACTACGTGTTGCAGTTCGTTTTCTATCACTTCACGATGGGTATTGAGATAATCGTCGCCATAGTCTTTACGAGCAAAATGGTCGAAGTACATTAGGAACTCTACCGTTGCTACCGCTCCTGCAAACTGAGAGGAAACGGAAAAGAGGAAGTTCACGAACGACCCGCAATAGCTTGCTAAGTGTTGCGGAGCTTTGCTTTCACCGCCGAGTTTTACGAGCCCGTCCAAGAGCAAAGGATACATCGAAACGCTCACACAATAAGGTTTGAGGCTCGTTTCGTCGTGCACATAGATTTCGTGTTCCTCAATCTGACGGATATACTCATCGGCTAATTCTTTGCCAAAGAGCTGTTCGATTTTGTGAGACACGAGCGAACGGTTCACTTGAATATTGATATCTTTATTGAGTTCTGCCTCCATCGTAGCGATGTTTTTATGTGCCACATTGGCATTGGCATCGAAGAGAGACCCCGTAGCGGCATTGTGAGATTGTAGGTAATTTTCGATGAAATTACGCTTTGTTTGAAGCTGTTCAGCTGTAAGCTTAGTGAATTTAGACATAATTTTTAATTTTATTATTATTATTTTTCAAAAACAAATATTAATTTTTCGAGCATTAAGTTTCCAAGTTGTAATGATAACGGTCACTAATTTCTCTATTTTATTAACAATTTTCAAGTATGTGATGCATAAGGAATGTTTATATAATACAAACATAGCTTAATGAGTTTATTTTTAACTCTCTTTTTTCAGTTAGAGAGAAAGAAAGTGCTGAGTGATTTATATAAATCACTCATTTATAATGCATTGAATAATGTTGCTTTTATAAGTTCCCTAAAAAGGGGAAGAGTTTTTTCTTAGTTGCTGGGGCAAAGGTACGGAATAATGTGATAAGTTTTCAACAAAAATAAAATAGTTATCAACACAGTTATTAACAATTTAAGTGAACATTTTGATAGTTATAAAGTTAGGACAAAATTATCTTTATAAGTTATAAATGCTCTAAAAATTTCTGCCGTTGAACCTCACTTTTATATCTTCCTGATTCTAAAAATAAAAGTTCTCAGTACCTAAACACTTTTTGAAATATACTTTTAATTAGAAAAGGTCATAGGCATTAGACATTAGGGGGAGAAGCGACGGGCGATTAACTTTGCCAAAGGTGCGAGCCAAAGCCAGCGAGAGCTCACAGCTGGGTATGTGGAGGCGGGGAAATTAGCAAATTAGCAAATGAGAGAATTAGCAAATGGGGAGGGTTGAGGAGTTCGGAAGAAAACGGAGATTTTCAGAAGGAGGTTGAAGGGAATTTTGATGAAAAAAGGGTGTAAGGAGGGTGGGGTTAGCTTATAGAGAGCTTATAGGAAGCTTATACGAATCTTGGACGATTGGTATAGAAAGGGTATATAAGTAGTTGACTCATAGTATAATACAACAAGGGTAAAAATGTTAAAATCGGGGTTTCGAGGCGAAAGAAAGAGGAATAGGCAATAGGCCTTAGGCCTTAGGCAATAGGCGGGATTATGACGGAAAAGGGAAAGAATAATTGGGGAATTAGCAAAGAAAATGGGGAGGTGGGAAGCCTTAGGCCATAGGCAATAGGGGGGAGTATGACGAAAAGGAAAGGAATAATTAGAGAATTAGCAAATTAGTAAATTAGAAAATGGGAAGGTGGGAAGCCTTAATCCATAGGCACTAGAGGGGGAGTATGACGAAAAAGGGAAAAAATGACGAATGACGAGAGACGAATTGAGTTGGACGTAAAGGAAGTGTAGCTTACGCTACAGAAATCTTACAAATCTTAAAAAAATTAAACAAATAGGCAACAAGTTGCCTAAATGTCTGGCACAGATTAAACGGATAGTCTTTCAATTGATAATTGACAATTGACAAATGTGATGGGTACAAATTGGCAACTGCGTTGCTGGATTTCACAGACTACAATGTAAACACAAGTGTGAATCAGTATTGATATATATAGAACTGACGCTAATTAACAAAATATTTCTCTCAGAAAAGTATTTGAGATATTCGAAAAATGTGTACCTTTGCAGTCTCTTATTACTCATATACTACCTTGCTTACCTAAAAAATGAAACTTTTCTATTCTAAAATACTCCTCTTTGGCGAGTATGGCATTATCAAGAACTCCAAAGGCTTGGCAATCCCCTATAACTTTTATAAGGGGACACTGAAGAAGTGCGAGTCGCACAAACAGTGTAAGCCACACCAGCAGAGCGAGTCACACAAACAGTGTGAACCACACCTGCGAAAAGAAGAAGAGGCTCGCAAATCGAATGAGGCTTTGCGGGAGTTCGCTACTTACTTACAAAACCTTATGGAGGAAGAAAACCCGATTGTGCGCTTCAATCTTGAAAAGCTCAATGCTGATATAGCAGAGGGTATGTACTTCGATAGCAGTATCCCACAAGGCTATGGCGTGGGCAGTAGTGGCGCCTTGGTAGCTGCTATTTACAGCGAATATGCTATTGAGCCTATCAGTGCAATGGAAAACCTTACCCGCGAAAAGCTATTGCAACTCAAAGCGATTTTTGGCAAGATGGAATCGTTCTTCCACGGCACTTCTTCGGGCTTAGACCCACTGAACAGCTACCTGAGTTTGCCGATACTTATCAATTCACAGGACCATATAGAGCCTACGGGCATTCCCTCGCAAACGTCTAACGGAAAAGGCGCAGTGTTTTTGCTCGACAGTGGTGTGATAGGCGAAACGGCTCCTATGGTACGCATCTTTATGGAGAATATGAAGAACGAGGCTTTCCAGAAGATGCTCAAAGATGAGTTTATCAAATATACCGATGCTTGTATAGATGACTTTTTGAAGGGGCGCTTCAAATCGCTGTTTGGGAATATCAAGAGTCTATCGGGCATTGTGCTGAACCACTTCAAACCGATGATTCCGAAAGAATTTCACACGCTATGGAAGCAGGGAATCGACTCGGGCGATTATTTCTTAAAACTATGTGGTTCGGGGGGTGGAGGCTATATTTTGGGCTTTACTGAGGACTTAGAGAAAGCCAAGCGAGCTCTTAGCAACCATAAATTAGAAGTAGTATATCAATTTTAAAACCTATATAAAGGCGTGCCTATGCAACGCCTTTTCTTATTTATAAATGAGTGACACTATCAAACACGAGTGCGGGATTGCTCTTATCCGCTTGCTCAAACCTTTGGAATATTACAAAGAAAAATACGGTTCTGCCTTCTATGGCGTCAATAAAATGTACTTGATGCTGGAAAAGCAACACAACCGTGGACAAGATGGTGCAGGAGTGGCGAGCATCAAGCTGAATATGCAACCCGGAGAACGCTATATCAGTAGGATTCGTTCCAACGAGGCGCAACCGGTGCAGGATATCTTTACGCGTATCAACCAGCGTATCAACGAGGGATTTAAGGCGAATACTGCACTGAAAGACAATGTGGCTTTGCAGAAAAGAGAACTCCCCTACATAGGCGAAGTGATAATGGGGCACGTGCGCTACGGTACCTTTGGCAAGAACAGCATCGAGAATGTGCACCCTTTCTTGCGCGAAAACAACTGGATATACCGCAACCTTATTATGGCGGGTAACTTCAATATGACCAATGTAAACGAGCTCTTCGAAAACCTCGTACACCTTGGACAACACCCCAAAGACAAAACCGACACTGTGATTGTAATGGAAGGTATCGGTCATTTCTTAGACGATGAGGTAGAAAAACTCTATCTCCAACTGAAAGAAGAGGGCTATACCAAACAGGAAGCGTCGCCTTTTATTGCCGAACGGCTGAATATAGAGCGCATTTTGAAGCGCGCAGCTAAGTATTGGGACGGTGGTTATGCAATGGAAGGAATGATAGGTAACGGCGATGCTTTTGTACTCCGCGACCCTGCGGGTATTCGTCCGGCGTTTTACTATCGAGATGAAGAAGTGGTAGTGGTAGCGTCGGAACGTCCGGCTATACAAACGGTCTTCAATGTAAAATACGAGAATGTACACGAGTTGCCACCTGGAAATGCGATTATCATCAAGAAGAGTGGAGAGGTGGCAGTAAAAGAGATACTTACCCCAAGGGTACGCAAAGCCTGTTCGTTTGAGCGTATTTACTTCTCTCGTGGTAGCGACCAAGATATTTACCGCGAACGCAAGATGTTGGGCAAGTTGCTCTTTCCTCGCATTGCCCAAGCGATAGACCACAACTTGAAAGATACAGTTTTTGCTTATATTCCTAACACGGCTGAAACATCGTATTTGGGACTTATAGAAGCAGCGGAACAATACCTCAACGAGCAGAAAGCAAAACAATTAGCAACCGCCACTGAAAGTGAAATTCTTAGGATTCTCTCTGAAAAAGTACGCACTGAAAAGGTAGCGATTAAAGATGTGAAGTTGCGCACCTTTATTACCGAAGACAGTAGCAGAGACGACCTTGTGGCGCACGTGTATGACATTACCTACGGTTCGGTACAAAAAGGCGACACTTTGGTAATTATAGACGATAGTATTGTGCGGGGTACAACCCTTAAAAAAAGTATTTTGAGCATATTAGGCAGGTTAGAACCCAAAAAGATAGTGATCGTCTCTTCGGCACCTCAAATACGCTATCCCGATTGTTATGGGATAGATATGGCGCGTTTAGAAGACCTTGTAGCGTTTCAAGCAGCTTTGGCTTTACACCACGAAAGAGGGACTTACCACATTGTGGAAGAAGTATACCGCAAGTGTCTTACCCAAGTAGCGCTAAGTGATGACAAGGTAGTGAATTACGTAAAAGAAGTGTATGCTCCTTTCAGCGATGAAGAGATTTCGGACAAGATAAGAGATTTGCTTTTGCCAAAGAACTTCGCCTCAGAAGTAGCAGTAATCTTTCAAACGGTAGACAACTTGCATAAGGCTTGCCCTGAGAATTTGGGCGATTGGTATTTCACGGGTGATTACCCTACCAATGGTGGCAATAGGGTAGTGAATAGGGCATTTATTAACTTTTATGAAGGGAATAAAGAGAGGGCGTACTGAGGTTTAGGTAAAAGATAAAAGGTAAAAGGTAAAAGATATGAGGGTAATGAGGAAATGAGGAAATGAGAAAATGAGGAAATGAGGAAATTAGAGAAAAATCGATTAAATAAATTAGGTGTGAGTAAAAAGTAGTGGCGGGTATTAGGGTGAAAGACGAGGGTTGTTCGGAGGTGGAGCGGAGATAAGATAAAGGTAAGGCGAACGATGAGTGGGTCTACAGTGGCTCTACAGTGGCTCTACAGTGGGTCTACAATGAATGATGAACGAAGGAAAGGTGAAGGTAAGTTAAAGCTAAGATAGAGATAAAAAGAAGGTTATTAGTGGACTTCAACTTTGCCAAAGTTTGAAAACTTTGGCAAAGTTCATACAAAAGACGGTGCGAGTCACAGGGACAAGTAGTGAATGAGCGAAGGAAAGGTGAAGAAAAACTGAAGGTAAAGGGGTTTTAAATACTGTTTTGTTTGTATCGTTTTAATTTATTATCTTTGCAGTTCATATTACCTTATCATTTCATTGAGCAACTATGAACATCGCTTTTGACGCTAAACGGGCTTTCCATAACACACGCGGACTGGGGAATTACAGTCGGGATTTGATTCGCATACTACAAGAACACAAGGTGGGGCATTTATACCTCTTCAACCCACAAAAACGCAAAATTCAGGGAGTGGTGATTGATGAACACACCACCGAAATCACTCCACAATCTTTCTTCTGGCGCAAGCTAAAATCATTATGGCGCAGTGTAAAAATCACTGATATAGCTAAACAACTTCCCATTGATATTTATCACGGACTTTCAGGAGAAATTCCTAAGGGAATTTATAAATACATACCTACGGTAGTTACTATTCACGACCTTATTTTTATGCGTTATCCTGAACTGTATTCGTTTTTCGACAGAAAAATACATTATCGCAAGTTCTTGTATGCCGCACAACATTCAGAACACATCATCGCTATTAGTGAGCAGACTAAACAAGATATCATCAGTTATTTAGGTATTTCAGAAGAGAAAATAACGGTGGTATACCAAGGCTGTCACCGAGCTTTTAAAAAAATATATACCGAAACACAGAAGGAAACTATACGCAAAAAATATCATCTTCCCGAAAAATTTGTATTGAACGTAGGTGCTATTGAGCCCCGCAAGAACGCACTTGAAATAGTGAAAGCTATTGAACCTCTGCGAGATATTTCGTTAGTTTTGGTGGGTAAGCAAACGGCTTATTACCAACAAATAGAGGCGTATTGTGAAGCACACCAACTTAAAGACCGCGTACAAGCACTGAGTAACGTGCCTATGGAAGATTTGGCGATTATCTACCAGCTTGCTGAGGTGTTTTGCTATCCTTCGATTTTTGAAGGTTTTGGGATTCCTATTATAGAAGCGTTATTTAGCAAAACCCCTGTGATTAGTTCGCAGGGCAGTTGTTTTGCCGAAGCAGGTGGAACACATTCGGTTTATGTGGACTTGCAAAATGCTGAAAAAGAGATACGTAAAGCTATTGTAAGCATTACTACCGATGAGGTGTTGCGCAGGCAAATGGTAGAAGAGGGTTACCGACACGCTCAGCATTTTACCGACGAAGCAGTGTTTGAAAACTTGATAAAAGTGTATAAAAAAGTAAAAAGTGAGTAGTAAAAGATAAAAATACGACAGCTAAAAACTTATTTAACTTATTGACTTTATGATGTATCATAAATTTTTCTTAAAAAAAAGTAAAGAAAAATTTGTTTGTTAAAAAAACTTCCGTAACTTTGTACCAATTTATAACACTTATAAAGCAATAAAAGATGAGAAAGATGATCTTATTGATGAGCATCTTTGCTATGCCCCTCGCTATGGCACAGCAACAGAGCTCGCCTGACGGCAATGTAGTGCTCACTTTTTCACTGAAAGCTGATGGGACGCCTTCGTATAAGGTGACTTACAAAAACAAAGCAGTGATCAATGAAAGTACTTTAGGCTTTAAAATAAGAGAAGTGTTATCCTCCTATTTATTGAAATCGGACGAGACACCTGTTTATAGTGAAAAAAGCCTTCCGGACGACTCTAAAATCAAGAAAATTGAGCCGTTAACCCAAAACTTTAAAGTAGTAGACACCAAAAAGTCTACTTTTAAGGAAACGTGGAAACCTGTATGGGGAGAAGAAAGCGAGATTCTCAACCATTACAACGAACTTCTCGTACAATTACAACAAGAGAAGACCCACCGAAAAATGAACATTCGTTTTCGCGTGTACAACGAGGGAGTGGGCTTCCGCTATGAGTTCCCTTCACAAAAAGAGCTCACCTATTTTGTAATAGAGGAAGAACTCTCGCAGTTTGCGATGACCGGAGACCACACCGCTTGGTGGATTCCTGGGGACTATGATACCCAAGAATACGACTATACGGAAAGTAAGCTCTCCGAAATTCGCGGGTTGATGAAACAAGCGATGAGTGACAACGTATCGCAGTTTGTTTTCTCGCCTACCGGCGTACAAACTTCCTTAATGATGAAAACCAAAGACGGCTTGTATATCAATCTTCACGAAGCGGCTTTGGTGAACTACTCGCTAATGAACCTGAACTTAGACGACAAGACTTTCGTCTTCCAATCGTGGCTCACGCCCGATGCACAGGGAGCTAAAGGCTATTTGCAAGCCCCTTGTCACAGTCCTTGGCGTACTATTATGGTGAGTGATGACGCTCGTAAAATCTTAGCGTCACGTCTTATCCTCAACCTCAACGAACCTTGCGCTATTGCCGATACTTCGTGGATTAAACCTGTGAAGTATGTGGGTGTTTGGTGGGAAATGATTACCGGTAAAAACTCTTGGAGTTATACCAATGACCTTCCTGCAGTAGACCTTAATACGGTGGATTACACCAAAACTAAACCTAATGGTACCCACGGCGCTACCAACGAAGAAGTGCGCAAATACATCGATTTTGCGGCGAAACACGGCTTCGACCAAGTGCTTGTAGAAGGTTGGAATATAGGTTGGGAAGACTGGTTTGGTCACAAAAAGGACTATGTGTTTGACTTTATAACTCCTTACCCCGACTTCGACCTTAAAGCACTGAACGACTACGCACACTCTAAAGGCGTGAAACTGATGATGCACCACGAAACTTCGGGCTCTACGCGCAACTACGAGCGCCATATGAAAGCCGCTTACGAGTTGATGAACCAATACGGTTACAATGCCGTAAAAAGCGGGTATGTAGGCGATATCCTCCCTGTGGGTGAACACCACTACAGCCAATCGACTCTTAACCACTACCTCTATGCGATTAAAGAAGCTGCTAAACACAAAATAATGGTGAATGCGCACGAAGCCGTACGCCCTACCGGTATTTGCCGTACTTACCCAAATATGATAGGTAACGAATCAGCTCGCGGTACTGAGTACGAGGCTTTTGGAGGTAATAAAGTATTCCACACCACTATCTTGCCTTTCACTCGTTTGCAAGGAGGCCCAATGGACTATACTCCTGGTATCTTCGAGACCGAAATGAAGTATGTAAATCCTAATAATAACAGTCAGATACGCAGTACCTTGGCACGCCAATTAGCGTTGTATGTAACAATGTACAGTCCGCTACAAATGGCAGCCGACTTGCCAGAGAACTACGAGAAGCATATGGACGCTTTCCAATTCATTAAAGATGTACCCGTAGATTGGCAAAAGAGCGTATACCTTGAAGCAGAACCAGGACGTTACATCACCATTGCGCGTAAAGATAAACACAGCAACGATTGGTACGTAGGTTGTACGGCTCACGAAGGCGGACATACCTCAGAGCTTCTGCTCAACTTCTTGGACAAAGGTAAGAAGTACGAGGCTACTATCTACGCTGATGCTAAAGATGCCAACTGGAAAACCAACCCGAAGGCATACACCATCACCAAACAAAAAGTAAATGCTAAAACAAAGCTAAAACTCACCGCTGCCCAAGGCGGAGGGTATGCTATTAGCATTAAAGAAGTGAAATAATCCCCTCCCCAGCCCTCCCCCAAGGGGAGGAAGTTTGGGAGAACACATATTAGAAATAAAACTACTCCGTTTTCTGAAAAGGGAAAATCTTTTTGGATTACCCCCTCTCCCAAGGAGAGGGAAACGGGGAGAGGCTAATAGTTGGAAAATTACAAATAACCTCCCCCTATTCACATACTCAGCTATGCCAGCTCGCTGACTTCCTTCAAGAAGGGAGCTGTAGTGATGTAAAAGTGATTTTAGGCACTCTTAATGGGGAGAGGAACTAAATTTATTATATATGAAAGTAAAAATGAACAAACTACTTTGTACAGTAATGTTTTTCTTGTGCGTAGCTTTTGGTTATGCACAGCAAATCACTGTAAAAGGAACAGTGAAAGACGGCTCTGGACAACCTTTGATGGGAGCCAGTGTGCTTGTAAAAGGTACCTCTCACGGTACTGCTGCCGATTTTGACGGTAATTTTGAGTTAAAAGTAGACAAAGGGGTTACCCTTGTGGTCTCATCAGTAGGCTATAAAAGCCGAGAAGTAGCTGCTAAAGCAGGTACTATGAACATTGTTCTCCAAGAGGATACACAACAATTGGAAGACGTGGTAGTCATTGGGTATGGTGCTATAAAGAAAAAAGACTTAACAGGCTCTGTAAACTTGGTAACCGACAAAGACTTTAACAAAGCTCCTTCCGTAAATGCTGACCAGCTCATCCAAGGTAAAATAGCTGGGGTACAGATGGCTTCTACTGGTGGAGCTCCCGGTGAAGGACAAGTTATCCGTATCCGTGGTAATGGCTCTTTGTCCTTAACTTCTAACCCGCTAATTGTAATTGACGGTGTGCCAATGAACGATGGTGGCGTGGGTGGTTCTCGTAGTATCTTCAACTCTATCAACCCCGAAGATATTGAGAGTATGACCGTGCTAAAAGACGCTTCGTCTACCGCTATCTTTGGTTCACGTGCTGCCAATGGGGTTATTATGATTACCACCAAAAAAGGAAAAGCAAACCAAGATTTGAAGATTAGCTTCAATACTAGCATCGCCGTACAAGATGTAAACAAATACGTAGATGTAATGAATGCTAACCAATTCCGCCAAACAGTAAAAGGATTGAATAACCCTGCTGCCGAAGCGCTCTTAGGAAATGCCGATACTAATTGGCAAAAAGAAATCTACCAAACTGCTCCAATGAGCAATAGTACTTTGGTGCTCTCCGGCGCTTACAAAACTTTGCCTTACCGTGTATCAGTAGGACATTCGTATGCCGATGGGATATTGCGCACCGATAACTTCAAACGTACCAATGCCAAAATTAGCTTAAACCCTACTTTCTTTGATAAATCATTGAAATTAGAATTGAATGCCAATGGTACTTATATGCAAAACCGTTTTGCTAATAAAGATGCTATTGGGGCAGCCGTAGAGTACGACCCTACTCAGTCAGTGTTTGGAGGTCTCGCTAAATATGGAGGTTACCACGCTTGGGTGAACCCTAATAATGGCAGCCGCTACGACTTAGCTCCTAACAACCCTATGGCAATGCTAAAGTTTTTAGACGATTCTTCTAAAGTGTATCGTTTTATTGGGAATGCTAAAGTAGATTATACCTTGCCTTTCTTTAAAGATATTACCGCTAGTGTAAACGTGGGTATTGATTACAGTAAAGGGGAAGGTGATAAAATAACCGACCGCCGTATGCCTACCTCTACTCCTGGTTTCGACGGAGCTAAAACTACTTATACTAATAAAGCTACCAACAAGCTCTTTGATGCTTATATAAACTATATGAAGGACATCAAAGAAACTCATAATATAGGGCTAATGGTAGGACACTCTTATCAGTCATTCGAATTTGACAATAACTCTACTGATTACTCTTACTTCACTAACCCAGGTGATAACAAAATCGTACCTAACATCGACAAGAATAGAAACGTATTGATGTCTTTCTTTGGTCGTGCAAACTATAGCTATAAGAATCGTTACCTCTTTACCGCTACCCTTCGTGCCGACGCATCTTCTAAACTAAACCCAGACGACCGTTGGGGTTACTTCCCTTCAGTAGCCTTGGCTTGGAACGTGAGCAACGAGAACTTCCTTAAAGACAACAAAACTCTTAACGAACTCAAACTGCGTTTTGGTTATGGTGAAGTAGGGAACGTGAATGGTTTGGGCGACTACCTCTTCCTTACCAATTACACTCGTAGCCAAGACGGAGCTTCTTATCAATTGGGCGATAGCTTCTATCAAACTTACCGTCCTGGGGTAACCAATAAAAACCTACGTTGGGAAATTGGTAATACCCTCAATGCTGGTATTGATTTTGGCTTGTGGAACAACCTCATCACAGGTACCCTCGATGTGTATCGCAAACAAACCAAAGACCTGATAGCCGAAACCACTATCGACCCCTTTACCAACTTTAAAAACCGTGTAAATGCCAATGTAGGGGATATGGAAAACAAAGGTATTGAACTTGGTTTGACCATAACTCCTATCCGTAATATTGAGAAGAATATCCGTTGGAGTTTTAATTACAATATCTCTTACAACGAAAATAAGATTACCAAAATGCCCGATGACCAACCCGCCGGAGGTATCTCAGGAGGTACTGGTAACCGTGTACAACTACACCGCGAAGGTGAAACCCCTTACTCTTTCTTTGTATACCAACAAGTGTACGACGCACAAGGCAATCCAGTAGAAAATGCTTTTGTAGATAGAAACGGTAATGGCAAAATAGACGAAGGCGACCGCTACTTGTACAAATCACCTTTTGCCCCTGTGACAATGGGCTTTGGTACCGATTTGAACTACAAGAATTGGGATTTAAACATCACTACCCGTGCAAATATCGGTAACTATGTGTACAATAACACCCAATCACGCTTAGACCAATTCGGCGAAATTACTGCTAACAGTGGTTTCTTGCGCAATATTAAAGCGAATAGTAATTTCCAACGCCATAACGACCAATCGTGGTTAAGCGATTACTACTTAGAGAACGCTTCGTTCTTCAAGTTAGATAATATCACCTTAGGTTACACCTTCCCTCATACCGATAAAATGTACATCCGCCTCTATGGTACTGTACAAAATGTATTGACTATTACTAAGTACAGTGGTTTAGATCCTGAAGCATTATCAGTAGATAGTGCTACCAATCGAGCTACTTTTGGTATCGACAACAACCTTTATCCACGCCCTCAAACTTACTTGTTGGGCTTGAATGTTAACTTTTAATGAATACAGAGTATGAAAAAATATATCAAACATAGTATCTTTGGGGTAATATTAGCACTTTCGCTTAGTGCTTGTATGAAAGATTTAGACCAAGAGCCTATAGACCCCGATAGCTTTACTGAAAAAGACGTGTTTAAAAACGCTACTGAAGCTAAAGGTGCCTTAGCTAAAATTTATGCCTCATTATCGCTTACTGGGCAAAAAGGTCCCAGCGGTGATGGCGATATAGCAGGTGCCGATGAAGGTTCTACTGGATACACTCGTATGCAATTCTACTTACAAGTAGCCAGTACCGATGAGGCTATCATTCGCTGGAGTGATGCTGGTGTGCCCGACTTCCACAATATGAGTTGGACACCTGCTAACACCTTTAACAATGCCTATTACAACCGCTTGGGGCAACAAATCGCTTTTGCGAACTCGTTTATAGATAACGCACAAGCCTTAGCTTCTGACCCCGAAGTAGCTTATTATATTGCCGAAGCGCGCTTTATCCGTGCTTATGCTTATTACAATGTAATAGATGCTTTCGGGAAAGCACCTTTGGTAACCTCCTCTAAGGCAGATTTAAAACCTGCTCAAAACACACGTGCCGAACTCTTTAACTTCGTAGAAAGTGAGTTAAAGGATTTAGAGGGCAAACTAAAAGCCGCACGTGCTAATGAATACGGACGTGTAGATGTGGTAGCCGCTCAAGCGCTCCTCGCTCGTTTATACCTCAACGCTAAAGTGTATATAGGACAAGATAAATATACCGATTGTATTACTTATGCTAAAAAGGTAATTGCCTCTTCCTATAGCTTAAACACTACCGATGCCAATAACAATGGTACCGCTTACGACGAGTTGTTCCTTGCTGATAACAACAGTAATGGCGCTCAGAACGAGTTTATATTTTTAGCAAGTTTTGATGGGCTTAATACCAAAACCTATGGAGGTACAGCTTTCATTATACACGGAGCTACCGGAGGAAATATGAATGCTTCTTCCTTGGGTATTAACGACGGTTGGAGTGGTCTTACAGCTCCTAAAGAATTCGTTAATAAATTTGAGGTATCAGCACGCAATGGTAATAACGAGCCTACCGCTTGGAAAGACAAACGCGCGATGTTCTATACCGATGGACAAACCTATGAGAACACAGACTTAAAAGACTTTACAAAGTCAGGTTATGCCATTACTAAATTCAAGAACATAACCTCTACAGGAGCCGCAGGTAAAGACCCCGAAAAGAAATTCCCCGACACTGATTTACCGCTTATCCGCTTAGCCGAAGTATATCTTACTTATGCTGAAGCCGTGCTACGCGGTGGTACAGGAGGTGATAGAGCTACTGCCTTAGGTTATATCAACCAATTGCGTAGCCGTGCTTATGGTAACGCTTCTGGCAACATAGCCGATAGCAACCTTACCTTAGATTTTATCTTAGATGAACGCGCTCGTGAATTGTATTGGGAAGGATTGCGCCGTACCGACCTTATTCGTTATGGTAAATTTACAGGAGGTGCTTACCTTTGGTCTTTCAAAGGAGGTGCCGCTTCAGGTGTAGCAGTGCCCGATTATAGAAACTTATATCCTATTCCTCAAGATGCACGCACCGCTAATGACAACCTTACTCAAAATACAGGATACTAAAAAGAGAATACTATGAAAAATATACTTAAAACAGCAGCACTATGTATGGGGCTTATCTCATTGGTAGCCTGCGAAAAAGACGAAGAAAAGGCAACCCTTAATGCCGATGCCAAAATAGAGGCTTCCCTATCTACCGACAACGTAGTACTTACACAGGGCACCGCCTCTCAAACAGCTCTTACTGTTTCTTGGGAAACGAAAAACCTCAACATAAACCTTGCTCCTAAATATACCGTTAATTTTGTAAGAAAAGATGGAAAAAAGGAGAAATCTATTTCAGTTGAGAAATCCCCTCTTGCTATCACAGGTAAAGAGTTAAATGACTATCTTATAAGTGATTTAGAAATTACAGCAGGAACAACCACCGAAGTTACCGTAGCGGTAAGATTAGTCCTCAGCGACCAACGCAGTCTTACCTCCGAGCATAAATTGAAAGTAACTCCTTTCCTTGATGAAATCAAACCAAGCGATTGGGGAATAGCTGGTGATGGTGCTAACGGTTGGGATCCAGATAAAGGATTAGATATTAAAATGTGGAAAGGTGACGATGGTGCATTAGTAGCCTATGCTACTTTAAAAACTGGTAGTATCAAATTCCGTAAAGATAATAAGTGGGATCTTAATTACGGCGGAAGTAACGGTAAATTAGTGTCCGGAGGAGATAATATTGCCGTCTTAGCAGGTACTTATAAGATTACTTTTAACGAAAAAGCGCTTACTTATAGTATCGAAAAATACTCTTGGGGTATAGTTGGTAGCGGTGCTAATGGTTGGGACGAAAATAAGGATTTAGACATCAAGTTGTCTTACAATGGTGCTTTTAACCAATGGGAAGCTAAAAATGTTAGTCTAAAGGACGGAGAAATTAAAATCCGTTTAAATAACCAATGGGGTACAAACTTCGGTGCTGTTAGCACTGATAACCCTGCAACCGCTCTTAGTGGTAAGCTTAAAGATGGTGGAAATAACATCAAAGTGAGTGCAGGCACTTACAACGTTTCTTTCTCTTTTGATGTAAAAACCAAAGAAGGTACTTACAAGATAGAAAAATTATAACAGAATACAGGCTGTCCGACACTGTCGGACAGCCTGTATTATATCATTTAAATACCAAAAATATGAAATATTATATATACCTTCTCGCAGGATTGCTCGCCTTTTCCTGCGATAAAAAAAGCAACAAAGACAACCCAGAACCCCAAAATACAGTTCCCTTAGACCTTACTAAAATAGACAATGGCAACCGCGTGATGATGCAAGCCTTCTACTGGGACGTAACACCTCTTGGCGAATGGTGGAATACCATTACCCCAAAACTCACTGAGTGGAAAGCCAACGGAGTAGACCGCATTTGGCTACCACCTGCCTCCAAAGGAGCTTCTGGGGGCCTCTCTATGGGCTACGACCCCTCCGATTATTTCGACTTTGGTGAATACTTCCAGCACGAAACGACCAAAACCCGCTTCGGCTCACGCGCTGAACTCGAAAACCTCATCAGCAAAGCCCACGAAAGTGGCTTGCAAGTAATTGCCGATATCGTTATAGGACATAACAATGGCGGAGGAAAAGAGTGGAACCCTTACCGCAATAAAGAGACCTACACCCTTTTCGATGAAACCCACGGTAATGCTTCTGGAAGATTTAACCGCAACTATGAGTGCTTTCACCCCAATAAATATGCAACTTCTGACGAGGAAGAAAATTTTTATCCCGAAAGAGACCTATCGCATAAAGTACCCTATGTACGTGAAGAACTTTGGGAAAAAGATAACTCAATGGCTAAGTATTACAAGAATACAATGAAGTTTGACGGTTGGCGTTTCGACTATGTGAAGAGCTTTGGAGCTTGGGTAGTACGCGATTGGCTAAAAGCAGTAGGTGGTTTCGCCGTAGGTGAATTGTGGGACGGCAACCCCGAAACGCTTAAAAAATGGGTAGACGAGAGCGGTGCAAGTGCTTTCGACTTTGCCTGTTTTTATGCTCTCGAAAAGGCATTAGACCGCAATAAAGATATGCACGAACTGATGACCGATACCCACCCAATGCTTAGAACCTTGCGCACCGAGAAAGCCGTTACTTTTACAGCTAACCACGATACCGAGAAAGACAAAATAGCGGATAATACCATTGCGCCTGATAAAAAACTAATGGCGTACGCCTATATCCTTACCCACAGTGGCTACCCTTGTATTTTCTATTCCGATTACGAAAATGAGGCTTTCAAAGCCAAGCTACAAAAGCTAATGCTCATCAACCGCAGTTTGGCAGTAGGCGAAGAGAAATTTCACTTAGCTTCTAATACAGAGTATGTAGCCTCACGTCTGGGCAACGAGAAAAGTCCGGGCTTAGTGCTCTTTATCAACAACAGCTCTCTCCCTGCCAAGCGTACTATCACCACCCATTGGAAAAACAAAACCTTGATAGATTACTCTGGTAATAGTCATTTATTTTTTGTTACCGATAGCGATGGCAATGTAACTATACAAGTACCCGCCAATAGCTACACCGTGTGGTCAATAGGTAAATAACATAAAGTTATACAGATAAAAAAACGAGCTACCTCACGATGAAGTAGCTCGTTTTTTACTTAAGTTTTAAATCTTCTGTTTAAAACGCTTATATCTCCAATATACATAAGCTAAAACTACGAGCAATAACAACCAAAGAACATAACTTAAAGGCTTACTTTGGGTGTGTTTTCGTATTTGCTCAGCTTGCTGTATTTCGTGCTTTCGAACTTCATTTTGAACACTTGTATAGGATTGCTTGTAAAGAGTAGTATCAGCCTGCTGTAAGCTCTTAGAATGGGCTCTGATAGCTTTAATCTTTACCTTGCCATTGCGTACCCTTATAGTCTCACTATTGCCGTCCCGAGTGCGGGTATAGGTGAGTTCTTTAGCATTGCCAAGGCTGTCTTTGTCGTTTTCGAGTTCAAGCTCGAAAGAGGTGGCGGACAGGTCAGACCATTCAGACTTATGAGACTCCTGAACAAAGAGCTGGGAGCTATCTTTATTGGTGATAAAGTGCTCTTTCTGGACTTGCCTTTGTGTGTAGATTTCTACTTTTTTGGTTCTGCAACCTATAAGGGTGAGAAACACTAATAGTAATGTAACTAACTTTCTCATTTGCTAATGGTTTTATATTCGTCTTTGGCGTTGAAGCAAGGACAGGCTTTGGCTACACCAGGGAAGTCTCTGTGCCCTAAGATTTGTGCTTCGGGGTATAGTGTCTTGAGCTCTTTAAGGAGCTTTTTAAGGGCTTCTTTCTGCGCAGGTGTACGAGTGTCTTTGGGTTGAAGGGTGTTTTTGTCGATGCCTCCGATGTAGCAGATGCCGATGCTATTCTTATTGTGATTTGTAACGTGAGCAGGTATCTTATTCACATCTCTACCCTCTTCTATTGTGCCATCAATGCGGACGATGTAGTTGTAGCCAATTTCGTTAAAGCCTCGTTGTTTGTGACAAAGGTTAATATCCTTAGCGGTGTGGTCTCTGCCCTCTGGTGTAGCGGAACAGTGTACTACGAGGTAGCGGATGTTGCGTGTGCTTTTTTTCATTCTGTAACTAATTTATTTTTTAATATTGTTGCTTTATCACTATCACACTGAATGTAGGGTTTATAGCCCATGTTATTCTTTGTGTTAAAAAGAATATACTCTCTTAATACAGTAATATTATTGATAAATTTTTCGGGTACTATTATTCTTTTTATCCCATCATTAGTAGGTTGCATAGATACCCCATATACTAACTTGTCTAATACATAGCTAAGTACTATTTTTTAGCACTGCAATTATCTAAATACAATGTAGATATAAACATAAAATAAGGTACTAATTCTTCTATATCATTAGTTCCTATATCTCTCCACGAAAATACAGTACGATCATATGATATAGGGTAGGTATATTTGTACCAATACTCACCTTTTTTGTAATAAAAAGAACCTGCTATAGGATTATTGAGTAATTCTTTGTATATCTTATCTGATTGTTCTTTTTTATTATTAGCTCCCCAATTAAAATATTGTATTGCATTCATACACTACTTCCTATTTATGTATATAATTGTTTTATAATCAGTTCCATCTAACTTAAACGTTAAAGATGTTCTGTTTATATTCTCATCTATCCACTTGAAATCGTGCATTTCCCCCAAATTAACATTATTGGGATTAATAACACTTCTAAGCACTCTTGTATCATATTCAACAGAATAAGTACCATCATCAGTCGGTTTACCAAAACATCTTACTATAAAATCAGGACCTACAATATCTTCATTTAGAGGAGACATCACATTTAGTGATGTTGCTCGTTTTTTAGGTTGTTCAGGATTTGGTTTAGGCGTTGATGAGCTCTCAGTTAATACATTTAAATTCCACATTACACCATCATGAGAATTAATATTATCAAAAACATCTTTCGGATTTAATTTCAAATGAGCAATATTTTTAAGTCTAATAATAAATGTGTGTTTAAAACCTACTAATTCAAGAAAATCATTTAAGCTATAATTAAATAAAGATTGTATTTTAACAGGATTTTCCCAATAATTACCTAACAATATGCCATAACTCGAACCACAATAAAATTCAATAGATTCGATTATTTTAGGTAATTCATACTTTGAATCAAACCAAATTTTAATTTCCTTATAATTATCATTGTTATCAGAATTGAATATTGTATCTAAATATGTTTGATTTTTAGAGCTATTCAACGGCACATCAATATTATTTATCTTTAAATAAAAATATGTTTGAATATCAGTAGGTAGAGGTAAATTGGCAACTTTTTTAATTAATTTGATTTGAAATAAATCTACTTCTTCGTTGCTATTTAATCCCCATTGAAAAAATTGTATAGCATTCATAGTTTTTAAATGTTTCTAATATCAATGTAACAAATGTTGTCATAAAAAGAAACTACAGCAGTACTACCATCTTTTCCGTTAAAAGAATTATCGCCTGTATATTTTATTATTTTGTTTTTGCAGATAAAGATTACTGTTCCATCATCAAAAACCTTACGAAAAGAAACTGAACCCATATTCTGAATTTGGTTTAGCTCAATTCTACAAGCATTGGTTACAAAAACTACTTGATTTTGATGATTTACATTTAAAGTTGTGTCTTCACCAACTCTAACACCAGCGCTTATAACATCATCATACCAAGCTAAATCACGAAATGTACCATTATCATCGTTAAATCTATTGCCATCAACTGAATTTCGAACACCAATACGAGTTGCTGGATACCAATTGGGTTTAAAAAATTCTAATGAAGATGCTGAAGAATTGGCAGGAAAATTTACATATATACCACCTCCACCACCAAATTTAATTCCCCAAGAACCAGCTGGTCTATTTTTAAATGTTTTTAATTCTGAATAATCTACTTGTTCCTTATAGAAATCAAAATCTTCAGGAGCAGGTGTCCAATCAGTAGATTTGTTACCACGTTCAAGTTTAATCCATTCTATGGTACTGTCTACAGTAACAACATTAGTAGTAGTATATATTTCTATTTTTGTATTATTAGCAGAGTGTCCATTCATTGTAACCTTCCAGTTGAATGTAGACTGATAAACACTGTCTTCTTTTTTTTCTAAATTAGTTAAATGAACATACCCATTACTATTATGAACAGAAAATCCTAACTTTCCCACTCCTAATTGTCCTTTAAGTGTAAGTGTTACTGTCTCCCCCTCTTTTAATTCTGTAGTAATATCATAAGTAGCAATGAGATAGCTATTATTTGTTATCTTTCTATTACTGTCTCTTAAAAGATTTCTCCCACCTATCTGTATATTATCAACAACTTTCTTAAAAGCTTCGGATAAATCGGCAGGACTTCCTTCAATATCTCCCCACGAATGTTTATGATTCTTATTGGCTTTGTCATCAATCTGTTTTTTTAAGTCTTGTGCCGTACCCGTATAATCTCCTTTTGGTAAGAGTCCCGAAATATCTACTTGATGAAGCCCCTCTAACTTCTCTTTATATTCATTAGTAAAGTCATTAGAACTTAATTCTCTCCCCTCTACCTTATCCACTTTTTTGTTAAATAACACCTTATGTGCTTGTGTATCGTTTAGGTGATTACTCAATTGTTCAGCTGAAGCCGTGCCTTCTACGAGTTTGTCTAAGCCCTCTACGCTTGTCATTGGTATCTTTTCGCTCTTGTGCCAAAAACTATCTAACCACGCCCAGAACTGCTCTTGTGTTGGTTTTTTAAGGTTAGAAAACCACTGCTTTAAAGTTTCTATTGTTGTCATATCGTTTAGTTTAAAAATTAAAATCCTACAAATTCTATAAAACGAATCACTCGGTAAGGAGGCATATTATTGTGAGGTTTTTCACCTCCACTAAATATCGTTGTTCTATCCATTTCTAATCCTCTATTATCGTGATCAGTATCTCCCGAACCAATACCCCCGTGAATATAAACTGTCCCTCCATTTTCAGAATAATATATATCTTTATAAGGTATCGTCAGTTTCGGCATTTCTGCAACTGTAAGGGTATGTTCCAATTCACCTCCTGCAAATAATATTTGTTCTAATCGGTAGCTACTGTTACCATTGGGATCATAGCCCACAGCCATACGTCCTCGTAAAGGTTCATACTCTCGCCAGCCTTCTGGTAAAGGAATGTTAGCTGGTTTTCCCCATATTGCCACCAACCCCAAGGGCACTGTTTTCTTTACACGTTCCTCTAATTTCTCCAAGCGCTTCAGCAAAGAGGTTTCTTCTGTAAAAGATTTCTCTTCTATTTGTCTGTTACTTAACACTCGTCTGAAGCTCTCCCACGGATAACTCTTTGTACTACTGCCAAAAGTAGCTACTTTCTCCACAAGTACTGTTTTCTGTGAGCCGTCTTCAAAAATTTTAGATGTGTTCACTTCCTTAATAAACACGTGAGAGCCAAGTGTCGTACCCTGAAAAGGGTATATTTCTCCTTCAATGGCTACTACTCCGTCTGACACCGTGTTCCCTACTACTTCACACCCCGAAAGAATAATTAAATCTCCTGAAATACCACTCATTGCATTGAATATCTTATAAGCATTCTGCATATAACTTAATACATCGGTAGTTAGTGGGAAACCTCCCGTTTGGTTTACATTAATACTGTTCATAATTTCTATACTTCTATAATATATCGTTTACTCGCTAATTTGTAAAAATCTATTAGGGCTTCTATCTCAAAGAAACGGTACTTCCCTATTTCACTTGTAGAAATCTTCTTCGCCTCCCATATCTCCAAAGGTATTTTTACGATAAAGTCTACTCCTGTATCGCTGTAATCTACCTCACGATGTAAATACATAGCCCCTAAAAACTTCGGTTTTTGTTCTCCTTCAGTATAAAGATACTGTCCTTTGTACTGATTGCCGTCCCATATGCGTATGCGCCGTTGCTCAATATCGAATGCATCATTTAGCGCTTTGCGTAAGTAACACACTTGCCCATTCAGTCCAAGTTTCTTAATATCTAAATATCTCTTCTGAATAAAATCATAATACAACTGACTGATAGGAGCACTAAGCGTTCTTATCCATCCTACCATTCTTGCCTTTCGCAAAAAAGGAGGTATAAGTAGAATGACCAATTTTTCTATTTTGAAATTAAATATCATTTTGTGATGTATTTTATTTGTGAAGCATTCCAGTCTACCTCAAAGTAACCACTTTGCGGTATTTGGGTAACTCCTATGTTTTGTAACGCTCCATAGCCTTTGGTCTCGGGGTCTATCCACGCTGTTTTGAGTTCTTTTAAGTGGGGTATTTTCACACCATTGGCTTGTTGCAAAGCGTCTACAAGATGTGCTACAATAAGTTCACCGTTAAAAGGTAAGTTTTTAAGATAACCCTCTATGGCTTCTTGTATAGGGCGTTTACCGTAAAGCATATCGCTTCCATTACCATCCAATACTAACGGGTCGTAATACACATCAAGGTTCAGAACAAGCTTATCAGGCAGATAATTAATAACCGTAGTGCGTACTCCAGCATCTTTAATTTCTGATAAATAACCGCTAAAGGCATTTTGTTCATCTGCTGTAATAGGCTGTAACCGTCCCCCGTTTTCAGTGGCTATCTTTACTATCAACCTACCGTCATTACTCTCCACCACTGCCGAGTATTTTATAATCTTACTCGCCTCTACCTGCTCCTTTGCCTTATCTTTGTTGTTAAACTTATCGCTGTCGAGTAAGAGGTCAAAACCATACTGAAAGGCAAGGGCTTTACTTCTATACCACCGTGCAGTATGAGGTTTTAATTCAGTAAGGCGTTTATCAATATCTGTCCTATGTAAGTCGAATAACTTTTCTAAGCTCCAAATAGCTACCGAGATAATATAAACCCACAGTCGCCATATAGCTACTCTTGAGTTTGAGTTAAGTCCGTTTAGAGCGTCTTCTCGCTCTTTCGCATTATAGATAATCTGTTGTATTTCTTGTATTGTACGTGCCATAATTCCGTAAATAGTGAAAAGTGAATAATTACTGTCCGTTGTGGCTCACGACAAAATCTAAGTTTATCGCCCATATGCTAATACCTTCCTGGCGTTCGCTTATTCTTTTGTCCTCTTGCGTAAAAGCAGTTGCAGGCTGTATCTTCTTTGCGATGTAGTAGGTCAAAATATCATTATTAGTGAATGATTCTGTAGGTATTGTTAATACTTTTCCTGCTACCACATCATCGGTAATACTCAAATTGTTGAGCATTGCCAAATCAAAGATGCTTTCAATAGTCCCTGTGTGCTGTAAAGCAAGGTCTAAAAGACTCTGATTATGTAAAACTACTACTTGCATTATTCTTTTGATTTTCCATTTAGTTGCTTGTATTTCTTTAATTCAGTTAATAGCCCTTCAACAGAGTTTTCTAAATCTTTAATACGCTGATTTGCTTTTTTGAGCTCCTCAATAGCACTTGCGTATTTAGCCCCTAAATCTTCTATCATTTCTCGATAGATTTTCACGGCTTTATCCACATTCTCAAGTTCGCTGGTCTGTAGTTCCATACGTTGCTTGGGTCTACCAAAGAACCAACCCACTACTCCCGATAGTACCATTCCTATAAACGATACAAAATGCTCTTTAAGTCCTTCTATGATTATTCCCATTGTGTTATTATGATAATTTACTAATCTACTAATTAATCGTTCCTTTTCCCATACCAGTAGTAACTCCTGTATAAGTGCCTGCCAGTACAGGTATGCCCGTTTGCACTATTACCTCTCCACTCTTTACATAAGCTTCAATGAGAGAGGCAAGTCGTTCGGCATATTCTTCCATTCCTGCTTCTGTTTTAGTAAGCATTTCTTGTTGCAGGCGTATAATCCCTGCTTTTAGTGCTTGTTTATCTAATGCCATAAGTTTAGTGCTTAGTTTTTAGTAGTCAGTTGCAAGTACTTGCAACTGACTACTAACTACTGATTACTGTAATAATTTGTTTATCTTATTATTAATCTCCTCAAACTTCATCACGTTGTTCGGAGAAAAATTTCCTACACCCGAAGGTGTTTGTATCACCGCGTTTTTAAGTTCCGTTAGAAGCTCGTTTAAAAGACTTTTTAAATCCACTTCCCCGCGTTGCAAGTGCAAGCCTGCTTTGTCTATTGTAAGCTGTGTTTCTTCTATACGTAAGCTCACGCTCTCTATCTCACTATAAGCCACCACGTAGTAGCGGTTCTCGTCTTCCCCAATCGAAGCTATCAACACACTACTCCCCTCCTTGGGGAAGAGATAAAACCGCTCAGCATTATCGTTAATCACCGAAGCTAAGCGCACGGTATATTGTAGCTCGTCGTCCTTCACCTCACACGTGCCTTGTGCTTTGTCTACCGATACCACTTCTACGGCTATGGTAGGTGTTTTGCGTTTTCCTATCTGCCTAAGCCCTTCTGCTAATTCTCTGTCTATACTCATAATTTTGCTCCTATGGTTACTTGTCGACGTGAGCCATTACGTCCGAAGGTAATTTCTACTTTCTTAATAAAGTAGCGCTCATCTATCTCTTTCAATTCATTATCTATCATATGAGCTTGCATACCCCTCGTCGCAAAAGGGACCAAGAAACTCGTTATAGAGCCGTCAAAGCCATCGTATTTCAGCCTTTCCATCTCGGCTCTTGCCATTTCTCGTAGCTTAGGTTCCTCACTCACTACCGAAGTATGAAAAGTTCTTAGCTCACCATCAGGATCTCCCTCTTCCACTGTCTTCTTTTTGTTATTTTTGTCGATATAAGTGTAACGTACTTTCAGTTTGCGTTCCTCCTTAGTCCTATACTTCAAATCATTAGCAACAATGTTGTAATTGAGGTCATAACGTGCTGTTTGCCCTATATTGGTAAGCTCCGAAAGTCCTGCGTACAGCTTGCCTTCATCATTGATAAACACGCTTAGCCTAAACTCTTCTTTCAGCTTCTCCAATACCTGCGTACCGTTCGCATTGCGAATAATCCACTGGTCTAACTGCATTTCTGGAATATTGTCCGCCAGCACAATAGGCGTGTCCTTCACAACTTCCTGCAATACTTCTCTAAGTGTTGTTTTTTGCCACGACTTGCTGATATTTTTACGTCTAAGTAAGTACATAGCGTCTTCACACTCTATGCTTACAGGAATGCTCGGTTTAACCTTCTTTACATAGCCTTCAAACTCCACTCCGCTATACACACCCTCATAAGCAAGGGTAACACTCACTTTGTCACCCACCTTGATAGCCTTTTCAGTATAAAGGCTTTCACCCCCTTTGGCTACTTTAAAATGGGTTGGCAGTTCAATCGTACAGGTGTCCGCCAATTCGTCTACCGATTTGGTGATTTTAACGTTGTGTAGTGCTCTAAAAGTGTAATCACCTATTTTTATAATCGCTTGTAATACAAACATTAGTATATCTTGTTAAGTTGGGTTCGTTTCTCGTCTAATTCCGCATAAAAGTCCATATCCGATACAGCTTTAATGGTGTACTTCTGTATACCTTCTTTGCCTTCCATTTCCTCAAAGCTAATATCTTTGAGCACGATGTTACCAATGTCAAAAAGAGTAAAGAGCTTATTGCCTATCACCTCCAAACTTTCATTCTTTTCAAACAATTTGTTAAGACTTTGTACTTGTGCCGTAGGATATTGATCGGGATTTTTGGGGTCTACACACAGTCCTCTTATGGTAATTTGCCAATCTTCAGTAGTGATATATTCCTTGACCTTACCTTTGCGTTGTTTGCCTACCGTTGCCGTTTCTACAATGGTTTTAGTAAGCGAAAAACTCACCAAAGGCTCATTGGGGAAAACCGTTTGCTCCCCCAATTTATCAGCTACTTTTAACGTCATAAAATACTGACTGCCATTACTGCGTGCCTCACTAATGTTAGACAAACTTGGCAGTACAAATTTTGTCTTATTGTTTGCCCACCACTGCGGAAATGCTGGACCTACATAGTCCAAAAAAGCACGTGCGGTGAGTTCTTTTATATCAAATTCCATAAATTACACTGTTTGCATTTGGTTTACACTGTTCACAATTCTCAAAAGCTCTTCTTTCAGTTGCGCCCCAAAGTTTTCCACTCCTTCCCGTACCGATGATACGTACACTTTGGTATCCGTGCCCAAGTTGCCTATCTGTATGTTGATATGCGTTTGACGGGTACCTCCCGTTACAATATTATCTTTGGTTTTATTACCCATCTCTGAAAAAGGTGTGCTGGCAATAGGTGTTGCTAACGGACTTGTTTTTTGTCCCGTTTGCCCTACGCCTAACTTGCCCATTAGCCCGTCTTTCACACTCGAAAGGCTCTTAAACTCTAAAGAGTTCCACGCTTTACCAAAATATTCTTTTGCTTTAGCTCCTGCCTCACCTGCTTTTTTATAGCCTTCTGCTACCGATTTAGCACGTTCTTGCAAGTCGTTTTGTATTTGGCTTATCATCGCTTGGTTCTCTTTACTATCTCCCAAACCTACAGCCTCTTTAAACTTATACCAAGCCAACTTACAGAGGTCTATACCTGCCATAAAAGCATTCACCGCCGTATTCCAATGAGCTTTGTAGGTGAGAATAAAGGCTTCCCACAAGTATTTCATTCCTTGCACAGTGTTATCCCACGCTTTGCCCCAACCGCTCACTCCTACAATACAATAAGTGATGATAGCAATAAGTGCCACAATGCCTGCTATAATCAATACAATAGGATTAGCTAAAAAAGCTAAGTTCGTTTTAATTACTGCCCACGATAGTCGGTTCTGCCACGCCGCAGCAATAGCCATATAAGTGTTATGCAATGTGATTGCTGTAATAAATACTCCTAACACTCCTGCTATACCAAGGATTATGGGGTTCCCCTCTTGAAGTTTTTGAATAAACCAACTCAATCCTTCATTCAAAGCTCCAAATACCATCGTAGAAAGTGCTACCAACGGAATCAGCAACGGACTTATAACCTCATATATTTTTACAGCTATAGATTGTATCGAAGCCATTAAAACTGTAAACCTGCCTTGTAGTGTGCTGTTCACATTCTCAGCTCCTTGATAAAAATCTCCTTGTGCGTCAGTTGCCCATCGGAAAGCCTCAGCCAACTCTCTTGCCGAAATTCCTCCTTTGTCCATTCGCTCTTGGAGAGAGGTCATAGTCTCGCCCGTCCGCTCACTTATCACTTGCAAAGGATTAAATCCTGCCTGTTGCATCTGTGTGAGTGTAGCTTCTTGCAATTTCCCTTGTGTGGTCACTTTGGCAAAGGCAGTAGCTAAGGTTTCTATCTTTTTGCTATCCCCCAAGGCAATATCTCCTATTTGTTTGAGCATTCCTAATGCTCCTTCAGGAACCAACCCTGCTCCCATCAAACTCTCTTGAGCCTTCACAAGCGATGGTACTTCATAAGCCGTTTGCCCACTGTATTGTGTGAGATTCTGATGTATTTCTTGTGCCTTTTGCATATTACCTTGCACAAAAGTAGCCAGACTCATCTTTTGGGTGTCTGCCGTAAAACCTTGCTTAAATATTTTCTGTAAAGACGAGATAGGGTCTATAATGTTATTAACCACCTCCTTTAACCTTTTAGTCTGATCAAAGAAAGAAGATATCGTGTTTTTTGGATTTTCTGCCATTTATAAACTTTTTTCTTTACTTTTTTATTCTCCATACGATTCACTCTCCTTTTGGCGAATCCATTCCAGTTCTTTCACTCGCATAGCCCACTCAGTATCATTGAGGGCATCGGGATTGGCAATGTGCATATAATAACGCAGTGAGGCATTGGTAATACGCAACCAATCCCGAGGCTCGTCAATTTCCGCACTGCTTAAAGCTTTTCCAAGGTAGCTTCTTTAATCTGTATCAATTCGCCAAGCTTGCTACTTGCCGAAAGGAAAAGTGCATCATCAGTCTTAATCTCTTCATCTCCTCCCAACCAACAGTTGGTAAGGATAGCCTCATTAAACTTCATCGGGTCTTTCGTTGCCAATGTCGAAGCATAACTCAGGGTAGCGCGGTCAGGCGTTCTCAAGTATGCTACTTTGTCATCTACTCGCAATACAAATACTTCTTTGTACTTCGCTTTCCATTGTTTGATTTGTTCTTTTGTTACGTCCATTTTTTATCAATTTGCTAATTTTCTAATTTCCCCGCCTATGTGGCTCGCACCCACCTGTCGTGCTACGACTGTGGTTCACTGCTACGATTGGCGTTTTACATCAGTGAAGATAATAGGAAGCTCTACAACCATATTTTTATCCCCCTGCTTCATTGCCTTTTTCACTTCGGTAAATTCCACATTCTTGAGAATATCGGTTACTATTTGTCCACCTTCTGAGGGCACGTAAGCAACAACCAAGTCAAAGTTAAGGTTCAGAATGTCGTTGTTTTTGGCATCACGCGTCATTGCCTCCAATTCACTTTGCCAAATGCTCAACTTCCCCTCAAAACTGTGATTACCTCTTACAATGCTCAAAGGTTTACTCCCACGTCCGTAAAGCGCCGATTTCTCTTTTTTCTCAGTGTATTCTACTTCTGTCACCCCAGCAATAATACGCCCTCCAAAGGCAATCGAAATATCGCTCCACGCATACTGTTTACTACTAAATGTTCCCATTTTTTTCTAATTTATTAATCTACTAATTTATTAATTTATTAATTTTCTGCTTGTCGTGCTACGACTAATTTGCTAAATTTCTGCCTGTCGTGCTACGACCTCACACCTAATTTTCTTCTTTCTTTGTGGTAAAACCAATATTCACCTCAATAAAATCAGCATAACCCACAGGAAGGAGTTTTAGCCCTACTACCACTTTACCTGTTTGCAACACCTTCTGTTCAGGGTCTATATTGATGTTCACTGCCGATAGCTCCCCTTTCGAAACCATTTCGCTTTGCAAAGTGTTTTCCAACTTGGTCTGCCAACTCTTGATAATAGCAGGGTGAATACTTCCCTCTTCTGAAAGCAACACCTCATCGCTTAATTCCTCTACCAAAGCCCCATAAGCAAGAAGTAACGCCTTGTCCATTACCAATCCGCTGCTGAGACTCTTAAAATCATCAGTAGGTTTGGTAAGCGTATTATCTCCTGAAAAATAGTAGCCTGAACGCCCTACGAAGGTGCGAAAGAAAATATACCCTTTGTCGTCTAAGGCGTCCCACTGGTCAGCTTTGCTGTCAATAGTAGTTCCGTCAGTAAAATAAGCCACCAATGGCAATACACTACCGTCCTTCACGCGGTGAATTTTGCGCTGTACGGGTATAGAACTCATTTTTCCTAAGAACAAACCTACTGATGCTTCTTTCTCCTTATCGTCATTACCGATAAAGCAAGCCACTTTGTTGAGTTCGTTTTCCGAGAAATTAGTAAGGTCAGCTACTTTGCCGTTCCAGCTGTTGCCCGATACTACTACCCTAAAAGGCATATACTTCTTTTCAAAATGCTCAGCAATAGCTTGTGCTTTCACTACGGCTGTTTGTACATCAGTGTCTAAGCCGGCAGCAATAGTCTCGCTACCAGTTGCTTTTTTCACCACACCCAATACCCTAATAGCACCTTTGGCATCAGCTATGAGAGTTGGAGCAAAAGCACCGTCTTTGTCAAGCATTGCAGTCATAGTCGTAGCGTCCGATACGAGCATTACCCACAGAGGTGTACCCGTAGGAGCTTGGTCGTAAAATGCTTTAATATGCTTGTAAGCAAAAGCGTTTTCAGCCTCCGAAATACCCAATGCTACGGCTTCGTTTAAGGAAAATACTTGGTACGATTTCCCGAGTTCTACCTTACTGGCTACTCCACTACCTGTGATAATAAGACCAGTAACTTTTTGAATGTTATTGCCTGTACGGTTCATACCATCCTTGGCAATGTTAAATAATACTTTTGGTAATCCCATTTTTTAATTATGTGTTTTTGTTAATTATTTAATAAATGTCCCCCTACCCCTCCCTTATTATATCCTTAATTGTAACTCTACTAATAAAAAGGCAAAATAGCTAAAAACAACTGTTCTCTATTAACTCTCAATCGTTAAAGGCTTTCCTCTTTTTTAGAATTGTTACCAGGGCGGTCAGTAGCGGTTACTATTATTTTATCACCTGTAAGCGAAGGATTAGTAACCGTAGTGGTGTACACCCATTTGCCCTGTACAAGAGTTGCGCTACCTTCTTCCACAAGAGTAGCATCGTGGTCTTCAATACGCACTTTCACAGCTACAACCTTAAAAGCATCGCCCGCCTCTATCATTATTTTCTCTCCTGTGGCACTACCTGTATAGCCTGAATGGTCTATATGGGCAATTTTAGGAGCGCGCAAATAGTCAGTCATCGCCATATTATAAGCCGATACATTCCTGCGCTTTTTAGCCTCTGCTGTATAATCCTCTTTTAGCGAAGGGTCTTGCAAAGCGTTTTTGGCATATGCCGAAGCGCGTATAAATCTCTCTTGTTGTGCTTTCTGAGAAGCACTGGGAGCTTTGGTGTGTGAAGGAGGGGTAGCGACAATAGTTTCTCCTCCGCGTTGGCGAAATACAAACACTTTCCCTACTTTACCACTAAGCCCTGTAATGGCATAGTTTGATTTACTTTTTCCCATTTCTTTAATTTTTTTTGTTATACATTATTTTAATTGTAAGTGCACTTCTATCGTTTGTTTTACGGTGCAAAATTCCGGCGGTTTTTTCAGTTCTGAAAATCGGCAAACAAGCCTTGTACTTATTTTCCCCAACCATTGTACTAATTTGGTACAAGCGTTGAACGTCTTTTTCCTTACCTCATCTATATGTACGACCTTTGCACCATCAACAAATAACAAATGTGTAAAATGAAAGATTTACTCTTAATCAAAAACGATTTGCACCTTGCTGAAGGTGATTTTCAAGTAGGCTTATCTGAGCCCCAACATCAAAAAGCTATTCTTACTGCCGAAAAAGGACAGTGGAAAGAGCACCCCGAAGTGGGGGTGGGTATTGCCCAAATGCTCGCCGACGACCTTTATACCGAAATGCTTATTGAGGTAAAAAAGCAATTGGAGTACGACGGTATACCCGTGAAAAACGTAACTCTTACCCCTCAGGGCTCTCTGCTAATAGAGTAATAGCTCCCCCTTTTGTGGGGACTATCTTTCGGCATAACCGCCCTGAAAAGAAAGTATTGCTACAATAGTACGAGGTGATAAAAACATAATGTTCGCCACCTCCTCTACAAGAGCATCTACCTTCCACTGAGGGTGCTTGGCACTCAGTTCTTCAAAAAGTTGACGCACTTTTTCATTGCGTTTTTGCAAGCGTTCTTTGCGCTGTTGTGTATTATCACATTTCATATGTTTCATTTTTTAAATGTTAAACTTTTTGCCAACTTTGGTAGAGCTTTTTTAAAACTCTACCAAAGTTTTTTTTTCACCTTTGCATCTCACTCCCTATTGCCTGAGGCCTGGGGTCTATTACCTAAGCCTTCACTTCCACAAAAAAAGTCTCATCCTGAGTCACCACTACTCCTATTTTTGGAAAGAAGTCAGCTATTTGCTCATTGTTGCGTTCGGCAAGTAGCTTATCTTTAGCTGGTTCTTCGGCTATGCGCACATAAGCAGGCAAAAATTCTTTCAGCAGGTTTGTTACCGTATTCCACGTAAAACCTTTTAGCGTTTTCAGTTTCGGCGTACCTGTGCGGAACCCTATGGTACCGTGCAAACTGTCAAGTGATTTCTTCTTGATAAATAAACTGTCTTTATTTGCTAATGCATAAGCTTGTAACACATCAAAATTGGTGTCTTTTATTTCTTTAAGAGTCGCCAATTCATTCGTGTATTTATTGCGTATAGTTGCAATTTGCTTCTCTATCAACGCATTTATTTTAGTCATTCGCGCCTCTGCCTTTGCATAAGTAGAAAAAGCATTCTCCATTTGTGTTTTAGTTACCCCAGTAGGGATTATTCTTTTTGTTCTTGCCATTTTTGTATTGTTTTTTAATCGTTAATTTTGAATGTAAATAGAGAGAGGTTCATAATCAATTTGTTAATCCAACCCTTGATTGGTATTACTAATTCTAAAATTCTCCCCCCTACCCTACCTTTAGCCCATCACAGGCTTTACCTTTTACTCACATACCCAGCTGTGAGCCCTCGCTGGCTTTACCTTTTACCTTTTATCTTTTACCTTATAAAGCGGGTGCTTTCTTACTGGTTGCCACTCCCTTTGCTCGTCCAGCCAAAGCAGGTGTCGCTCTTCGTCGTATTTAAAGATAGGGGCACGCCAACCGTTCTGTTCCACCCACGTTTGTAGTTCTTGCACACGAGCAGGTACCTCGTTCGTACGTCCCGCGCGGTATTGTGAGGTTTGTAGTCGTTCCTCAAAAGTAAGCACCTGCAAAAAACTATCAAGAGCAAGCGCTTGGGTGTATTCTAAAAATCTATTCATTGTAATTTTTTTGTTTTTTGTTATTTTTTCACTTTACTATTCACTATTCACTTTTGCATCACTTTTCCTAATGCCTAAGGCCTGAGGCCTATTGCCTATTGCCTATTCTCTACAAGCCGTCCATATTTTTTCAGCTCACTCCACCAGTTCACCTTATGCCCACTAATTCTTCTGGGCAAATAGCGCACAGGCTGATGATAACTTTTGGCTTTTTCTAACAACACAACCGCTTGCTCGCGGAGCTTGCGCTGTACATACTCATAGTCACTGACTTCATTTAAATGTATTCTCATTGTTTTTAATTTTTAATATTAATTCAATTTGTAATTCTAATAATCAATCGTCACATTCTCAGCAATACTAATTTGCCGACTTTACAGGATTTCTTTTTAATAATCCCTTAAACTTCTCACGTTAAATTGCCTCTCTACAAGGCAAAGCCCTGATTTTTTTATTTTGAAACTAATTTGTTTTCAATTTCTACTTTTTTTAGGCGCTCTTCATTAAAAATATAATTTCTTACGCTTCTCTCATTTTCTAATTTCCAAATCTGCTAATTTGCTAATTTTCCTTTTGCCTGTGTGGCTCACACCTGCTCGTCGTACTACGACTGTACTACGGCTTAGGTATTCTTCTTCAAAAAAAATTTCCGCACCCCTACGGAGGCTTTTCTACTGCACATCTATTCAACTTTTGTCCTACACATTTTTTTAACCAACCTCCCCTCAACAATAATTTTTCTACTGCCATAAGGTCGATTATCCACAAAATTTTTGTACTTTTGCTCATTGTTCTATTCATTTTGTTTTACGGTGCAAAAATATAGGATATTTTCTACACTTCCAAATTTTTTGTAGAAAATTTTTTATATTTTTATCTATCTAATTAATTGCCAATAAAATATTTTTCTCAGTATGTCAAACATTGTTAGTAGAGTAAAAGATTATATTGATTTCAAGGGATTATCGGTTAGAAAGTTTGAAGAGCTTGTGGGCTTTTCCAACGGTGCTTTTGCTACTCAGTATAAAAACAACAAGTCTATTGGAAGCGATAAAATAGAAAATATTCTACAATCCTTCCCCGAACTAAATGCTGAATGGTTACTCACAGGTAAAGGCTCTATGTTAAAAAACAAGGAGATTGTCGAAACTCCTCGTGTAGAAATTATCAAACCTTTAAAAGTAGAAGGAAGAGATTTAACTCCCAAGGTGGTAGTGGTTGAAGAAGACGAACTTTTTAATCCCATACCCTTAGTGCCTATATACGCTCAAGCGGGCTATCTCAATGGTTATGAAGACCCCGAATACATAAAAGAACTCCCTATGTACAACCTCCCCGAAATGCGAAACGGCACTTTCAGAATGTTTCAAGTAAACGGACTCTCTATGTTCCCCACCCTGCAAGACGGCAGTTATGTGGTAGGGCAATTCGTCGAAAATTGGGAGTGGCTCTCAGATAACAGGGTGTGCGTAGTAGTTACAGAGCGCGACGGAGTGATTGTAAAACGGGTTTTAAACAAAATAAGAAAATATGGTAGTCTGTATTGCAAATCCGATAATCGCGACTACCCGCATATTACCGTTAGAGCTGAAGATATTAAAGAAGTATGGGAATGTAAAATGCACCTCTCTTTCGAGTTCCTCGACCCTATCCCTGAGTACCAAAAAATCGCCGATTTAGAAGCCAATGTTCAGTTTCTAACCGAACGTGTAGAACAATTAGAGCATCACAACAAACCTATTTTATAGCCTATCAGAATTGGTTTGCGAATCTTTTTGCCCTATACTTTGCCAAATTTCTATCCGCCCATCGTGCTACGAGCACACATTACCTTCACTTTTTTCCGTCTCTACATTCCCCCTCTCCGAGGGAAGTCCGCGAGAGCGGAGTATGTGTAAAGGAGGATATTTTCACCACATTACCTTCGACTTTCCCGTCCCTAATTCCCCCTTTGGAGGGGGCTAGGGGGAGGTTTCTTTCAATTTCCCGTCACCACATTCCCCCTCTCCTTGGGAGAGGGACGGGGTGAGGATTCCTCTTTCTTTCGCCTCGAAACCCCTATTTTAACATTTTTAGCCTTGTTGTATTATATTATGAATCAACTTTTTATATACCCTTTCTATACCAATCGTCCAAGATTCGTATAAGCTTCCTATAAGCTCTCTATAAGCTAACCCCACCCTTCTTACACCCTTTTTTCATCAAAATCCCTCCCTCCCCTCTTCCGAACTTCTCCGATATCTTCCGAAAACTCCTATACGTCATTTTTGCGGTATACACTTTGGCAAAGTTTAAAACTTTGCCAAAGTTCATTCTCTCCTCTGGCGCTTCTCTTGTAGCCTTCACCTCATTTCCTAATTCTCTAATTTTCTCATTTCCTCTGCCCGTGTGGCTCACACTGCCTGTGCGGCTCGCACCTTTGCCAAAGTTGAATAAACTGACAATACCTTCGCTGTTTTACAAGGCGCAGCCTTGATTTTGTTTAAATTTTGTTTAATTTCTGAGGCACAGCCTCATTCCTCTAACACAACCTCGCACCCCATTTACCAATTCTCTCATTCCCTAATTCTCTCATTCCCTAATTTCCTCATTCTCTAATTTCCTCATTCTCTAATTTTCTCATTCTCTAATTTTCTCATTTCCTAATTATTTCATATCTTTGCACTTTCTTAACTTATTAACTTTTAATAAAACAATGGCTCGTGTATTAACAGGCATTCAAAGTACAGGTACTCCCCACTTAGGGAATATCCTCGGAGCAATCCTCCCCGCAGTGCAAATGGCATCAGACCCTTCTAACGAATCGTTTCTGTTCATCGCCGATATGCACTCCCTTACTCAAATAAAAGACGGTGCGCAACTCCGCGCCAACACTTATAGCGTTGCTGCCACTTGGCTGGCTTTCGGTTTAGATACTGATAAAGTAACCTTCTACCGCCAGAGCGATGTACCCCAAACCGCTGAACTCTCGTGGTACTTGGCTTGTTTTTTCCCTTACCAACGCCTCACCCTCGCCCATTCGTTTAAAGACAAAATGGACTACCTGCAAGACGTAAATGCAGGGCTCTTCACTTACCCTATGCTAATGGCAGCCGACATACTCTTGTATGATGCTGAGGTCGTACCTGTGGGCAAAGACCAGTTGCAACACCTCGAAATTACCCGCGATGTAGCTTCTCGTTTCAATCACCAAATGGGCGAAACTTTCGTATTGCCACAAGCTAAAATAGAGGAGAAAATAATGATTATACCAGGTACCGACGGCGAAAAGATGAGCAAGTCACGCAACAATTTCATCAATATTTTCTTGCCCGAAAAACAACTCCGCAAGCAAATAATGGCAATCCAAACCGATAGTACTCCTTTGGAAGCTCCCAAAGACCCCGATACTTGCAACGTGATGAGGCTCTACCGCCTGTTAGCTTCTCCTGAGCAAATACAAGCAATGGAAGAGGCTTACCGTGCAGGAGGTTATGGCTTCGGTCAAGCCAAACAAACCCTTTACGAACTGATATTAGAAAAATTTGCTACCCCACGCGAGCGCTACGTTTACTATATGGAGCATTTAAGCGAACTCGATGCTATATTAAAAGAAGGTGCTGCCAAAGCACACCGCGTAGCCGATGAAACTTTGCGCAGGGTACGCACCAAAATAGGATATTAAAATGACAAAATTAAAAGCTGGCGTCCTCGGTGCAGGACATTTAGGAAAGATACATTTGCGATTGCTCAACCAATCCGAAAAATACGAACTCGTAGGCTTCTACGACCCCGATGAAGCAAACGCTAAAAAAGTAAGCGAAGAGTTTGGCTACAAGCGTTTCGATAGTATAGAAGCGCTCATCGCCGAATGTGATATGGTAGACGTAGTAACCCCTACCCTCAACCATTTTATGTGTGCCGAAAAGATTATCAAAGCAGGCAAACACCTCTTTATCGAAAAACCTATCGCTACTACGGTAGAAGAGGCCGAAGCTATAATTGCTCTTGCCAAAGAACACCACGTGAAAGGACAAGTAGGACACGTAGAGCGCTTCAATCCGGCTTTTATTGCCGTACGCGACCAAATTCACAACCCTATGTTCATCGAGGCTCACCGCTTAGCTGAGTTCAACCCTCGTGGTACCGATGTGCCCGTAGTGCTCGACCTAATGATTCACGATATCGATGTAATCCTAAGCGTCGTAAAATCTAAGGTGAAACACATTTCGGCAAGTAGTGCAATGGTCATCAGTCATTCCCCCGATATTACTAATGCCCGCTTGGAGTTTGAGAACGGTTGTGTAGCCAATATCACTGCCAGCCGTATCTCTATGAAGAATATGCGCAAAAGCCGTTTCTTCCAGAAAGACGCTTATATATCCGTAGATTTTTTGGAGAAAAAAGTAGAGGTAGTGAAGATGAAAGACGCCCCAGAAGTACCTGGTGATTTCGATATGATACTCCAAAATGCAGAAGGAGAGCGCCGTCAAATCTATTTTGAATACCCTGAAATACATAATAACAACGCTATCTTAGACGAGCTCGAAAGCTTTGCCAATGCCATTGTAAACGATACGACCCCTATGGTCACTCTCGAACAAGGCACTGAAGCCCTCCGGATTGCCAAGAAAATAGTAAGTTTATGAAACATATCATCACATTGCTCGCTTGTGTGGGACTCGCTTTCTCCCTAAAAGCACAATCTACTACCGATTTTAACATTAGGTACGAAACCTTTATCAAAGGGGATATCAAAATTATAGGGAATAACATTCTTAACCGTAAAGAGAAACGCAATAGCCCTAACGACCCTTATAACGACCGTAGCTCGAAAGCTAAACTCAACGACGAGTTCGATATGCAATACATCGATATCGATGCTGACCCTAATACGTTTTCATCTAGTAGTGCCAATTTCTCTTACGAAGGAACAGGCGGAAAGGTAGCTTATGCAGGTTTGTATTGGTCGGCTACCTATCCATATGCTAAGGGCACCCTAAGAGGTAATAAAAATATCCCTGTTGATTCCAATAGAGAAGACGCCAGTAGTGTATTACTGAAAATACCCGAAACCAATACCTATACCCCTATCGCTGGTGAACTCATTTACGACGGACGCACTGACGATGAGCTAAAAAACTCAGCGCCTTATGTGTATTACGCCAATATCACCAATCTTTTAGCTCCGGCAACTAAAATAGAAGGCGATTATACCGTAGCCAATGTAAAAGCTGCTTTAGGGCAAATAGAAGGCGGTTCGGCAGCAGGCTGGGCGTTAGTAATAGTATACGAAAACCCCGATAGCAATGTAAAGAAAATCATTACTTACGATGGCTTTTCGGCTATTACCAATGAAGCTTCCAAAACCTTTACTTTTAGTGGATTTAAAACCCCTGAGGCAGGCGACTTTAAAACGCGTATTATGGGAGTAGCCCTCGAAGGCGACTTTAATATGGCAGGTGATAACGTAGCCGTTGGTGTACCTGCCAGTGGTAAAACCTCCTCTTTGGAAAGCAAATGGCGCCCTAATCAAAACTTTTTTAGCAGTGCTATTACAAATAACGATGAGATAGTAAAAACACGCACCCCTAACAGCGAAAACACCTTAGGCTTTGATATCTTCCGTATGGATATCAAAAACGACAATCAATACCTCATTCCTAACAACACCAATTCATTAGATTTGAGTTATACACGTAGTCGCGACCGTTATTATTTGTTCCTTACCGCTTTGGAGATAGAAAATAATCCCAAGGAGATTACCCATTTACACCGTTCAACGAGAATAAGCAAACTGAAAGTCACCGATACTCAGCAGGGTTATTATGTGATAGTGGGAGTCTTCTTAAACTTCAATAATGTAAACAAACGGGTAGAAGAAATGAAGAAATGGGGGTATGATGCCCAAGTGTATTACAATAAAGACCAAGTACTAAACTACATTTATATAGCCCGTTATAATACTTATGACGAAGCTATGAAAAAGGTAGAAGAAGTACGAGAAAACACCGAAATCCCCGACCCGTGGATATTAGATGTGGCTAATTACGAATAATAAATGCTAAACAAAGATACACAGATAGCCTTGCAGAAGGGGAAACTCCTCCCCCTGATGGAGGCTTTTTATACCTTACAAGGCGAAGGTTTCTACAAAGGAACAGCAGCTTATTTCATTCGCTTAGGCGGTTGTGATGTGGGTTGCCATTGGTGTGATGTAAAGGAAAGTTGGCAAGCCGAAGCTCACCCCTTAGTGCCCGTAGATACGATTGTAGCCGAAGCCTTAGCACACTCCAAAACTATCATTATTACAGGGGGTGAACCACTGATGTGGAACTTAACTTTACTTACCGAAAAGCTGAGAGCAGGAGGTGCACGTACTCATATAGAGACCTCAGGAGCACACCCGTTATCAGGCACTTGGGATTGGATATGCCTATCGCCTAAAAAAATAAAACGTCCCGTAGGAGACGTTCTTCAAAAAGCTAATGAGCTCAAAATGGTAATCTATAACAATCACGATTTTATTTTTGCCGAAGAAATGGCAACGCAAGTATCTCCTGAGTGCTTACTTTACCTCCAACCTGAGTGGAGCAAACGCGCTGAGGTAATGCCTAAAATTGTAAATTACGTAATGGTGCATCCTCAGTGGAAAGCCTCTTTACAAATGCATAAATACCTTGACATTAGGTAATTAGAAAATGTGATAATTAGAAAATGTGAAACTACTCAATCATTTGCTAATTTCCTAATTTACTAATTTTGCAAGGTAATCAAAGTGTTCTCCTTCGGCGATGAGTTCGCATTGTAAGCCTACTGAAATTGCTACGTTTTGTAAAGTGTTGTAATCTACATACATCCAGGGGAAAGGATTTTCTTTTTCTCCTTTATACTTCACCACGTAATCTACTTCTCCGTAATAATCGAAATAGAGCGGTACATCATAACTGCCATCAGGGTTTTCATCGAACATATAGATAATATCAGAAGAATCGGTGAGGATTTGTCCGTGTGGAGCTAAGAGTGTTTTCAGATGAGCATAAAAAACGCCCATTTGTTTCAATCGTCCGCACATACCTGCGCCATTCATCAGTAAGAGAATGGTGTCGTACTGTCCTGTTGTTTCCAATACATTCTGCACTTTGGCGTTGCGTAAACCTCTCAACAGGCACGCCTCAATAGCCTTAGGCGATAGGTCGATAGAATGTACTTCAAGCTTGCGTTCGTTCTGCAAATAGAGTCCGTGAGAGCCTGCTCCGCACCCCACTTCCAATACTTTACCTTTCGCCATTTGTAAGGCTTTTTGCTCTAACGCAGGCATCTGTTCAAAGGAGCGAAACAAATAAGGCAAGGGCAATACATCTTCTTCGGAAATGGTAGTTTCCGTTTTAATATCTTCGGTATATTGCCCTTGCTGATAATCTAAAATAGCTTGTCCGAATAAGTCTTTCATTAGTTATCCCACTCCAATAAACGGCGTTCACCTTCTATTTTCTGAATATCGGTAATATCTTGCGACATTTCAATCACGCCTTTGTAGTTCTTTTCTTTATCGCGCACTGCAAAATAACGCACATAGATAAGGCGACCGCGATAATTGAACCAGAAATTAGCTTCGTTTTGAGTACCTGCCTTGAAGTTCTCTACGATTTTAAGCACCGTGCCCACGCTCTTAGGCGGGTGACAGAACTTCACTTCGCGCCCTATAATACCGGCACTGCGAGGAAATACGCGTTCTTCGCCACGGTTGTAGAAAATCACGCGGTCGTGTTCATCTACAAAAGTGATATCAATAGGGAGGGTTTTGAGCAAGAGGTTTACCTGTTCAACAGTCATATACCCCTCGTCGTAATGAGCAGCATCATCGGCAAATTTAACATCGGTGCGACGTTCGGTATCCATTGAAGGGTGTACGTACACAGGCTCATTGGGGTTGTTGTTAGGGTAAGGTGCAGGTGCTTCTTTCAGCATCCAACCTATTTCCTCCTCGCCTTTGCGCATTTCAATCCAATCTTCTTCGGTGAGTAATTGCAAGGCGTTTGGGAACAGGATATTTGCTTCTACATTTAGCAAACGACCCAAGTTATCTTCGATATAGCGCACATTGGTTTGCGCCGCATCAAGGTCTTTTTCTTCTAAGTTTTTGCGTACCAAACGGAAGATATCGCGAATGGTGTCGTGGAAAGACCACATATTCTGTGAAGGATTCGTCCAACCGCGTTTTTCCAAGAAAGGGAAGAGCTGGTTTTCTTTGCGAGCAAAGTGTTTTTCTACCGTTGCCAAATGATTAAACACGTTGTAGAATTTCTGATAGTCGGTATGAGGGTCTATGCTGAGCAACTCGTCCATAAGCGAGTAAATAAGCTCAGCTTCAAGCATATAAGTATGCACTGGGTGTCCTGCGGGTAAAGTTTGTTCCATAAATGATTTTATTTTAGGACGCAAAGGTATGAAATAATTAGGAAATTAGAAAATTAGAGAATTAGGTGCGAGCCGTACAAGCAGTCGTAGCAGGACGAGCGGGAAATTAACAAGTGAGAGAATTAGCAAATGAGTAGTGAAAAAATGTTTTTTTGATAAGTCAGACTTATTGAGCAAATCGGACAGGTTAGAGGTATAACGATAACTCTTTCTTATCAATCTGGGAATTCTAGTTTTAGTTGTATGTACATCGGCTTCTTTACTTCTTCTTTTTCGGGTTCGTTGTTGAGATGAGAAAGCGAGATACCTAAGAGTCGTACTGATTCGGCAGGGCGTTCTTGATAGAGCAGTTCTTTGATGTGCAAGAGTATGTCGTCTTTACTACTTATGAAATCTTTAAGGGTTTTACTGCGCGTTTGCACCGTAAAGTTACTGTATTTGATTTTCAGGGTAACGGTTTTGCCGGCTACTTGCTGTTTGTAGAGACGACGGGCTACGTCTTCGGCTATATGTTCGAGTTCGCGTAGCATATACACCTCGCTGGTAAGGTTCTCGGCAAAAGTTTCTTCTGCACCTACTGATTTGCGTATTCTGAAAGGTTGTACCTCACTGCGGTGAATGCCTCGTGAGAGTTCGTAGTAATAATGACCACTATTGCCAAAATTCCGCTCTAAGAACTCCAATGATTTCTCGCGCAAGTCCTTTCCTTTAAATATCCCCAGCTGGTACATCTTCTCGGCTGTTACTTTGCCAATACCGTAGAACTTGCGCACATCGAGTCTGTCTAAAAAATCTTGCACTTCGGCTTCGGTGATGGTGGTTTGTCCGTTGGGCTTACGGTAGTCGCTGGCGATTTTAGCGATAAACTTATTTACTGAAATGCCTGCCGAAGCCGTGAGTCCGGTTTGTTGGAAGATGCGTTGGCGAATCTCTTGGGCGATAAGGGTAGCCGAAGGGTTGCCCTTTTTGTTTACGGTCACGTCTAAGTAAGCTTCATCAAGGGAAAGAGGTTCGACCAAATCAGTATATTCGTGAAAAATAGCACGTATTTGCATCGATATTTGCTTGTAGCGCTCGAATCGAGGTTTTACAAAAATGAGATGTGGGCACAGTTTGCGCGCTTGCGCCCCGCTAATAGCACTGCGCACCCCAAACTTGCGCGCCTCGTAGCTGGCAGTAGCTACCACACCGCGTGGTTCCCCTCCGCCTACTGCAATTGCTTTCCCACGCAGTTCGGGGTAGTCGAGCTGTTCTACCGAAGCATAGAAGGCGTCCATATCGATATGTATGATTTTTCTGTTCAAGGGATTAGGATTCAGTAATTAGATTGCTTCAAACCTCTTGCCTGGAAGAGGTTTTATCACTCCTTTGATTTCCATTTGAAAGAGGAGATTGGAGAGTTGGTAGATGGGCATTTGGCACCCCAAGGCGAGCTCGTCTAAACTTTGTTTGCCATTGGCTTTGAGAAATGCGCTAATAGTTTCTTCCTCAGGAGAAAGAGTTACAAAAAGTTCTTGCTGTACGGCTTTTGGGGCTGGGGTATCCCAACCTAATTGGTAAATGAGGTCTTTGGCTGAAGTGAGTAGGCTTGCTTTACCGTTGCGTATCAGTTCATTGCACCCCATACTATACAGGTCGGTGGTGCGCCCTGGCACGGCAAATACTTCGCGATTGTAGGAAAAAGCTATGTCGGCAGTGACTAAGCTACCGCCTTTTAGTCCCGACTCAACAACTACGGTCGCCTGTGAAAGCCCTGCGATAATGCGATTACGACTGAGGAAATTCTTTCTATCGAACGGACTTTGGCTACTGAAATCGGTGATGAACCCGCCGTTTTCTTCCATTGCCTCACAATACTTACTATGAGCAGCGGGGTAGATAGTATTGAGTCCGTGGGCAAGACAAGCCACCGTTTGTAGGCGGTGTTTCATCGCTGCCTTATGGGCGGTAATATCTACTCCGTAGGCATACCCACTGACGATTACCACATCTAACGAGGCGAGTTCTTCGATGAGTTTTTCGCAAAAAGCTGTGCCATAGCTGGTAATATTGCGAGTGCCTACAATGCTGAGCAGTCGTTTATTTTGCAAGTGGATATTTCCTTTTTGGTAAAACAGTATTGGGCTGTCTACACATTGTTTGAGTGAGGAGGGATACTGTTCATCGGTATAGGTTATAATACTGATGTTTTGCTTTTGAGTGAATTGCAATTCGGTTTCTGCTTCGTGCAAACACCGAGCACTGAGTATGTTTTGAGTAATCTTAGAGCCAATACCTGTTACCTTCTCTAAGGCACTTTTGGGTTGAGCGAATACGTTTTGAGCACTTCCAAAGTGGGAAATGAGTTTCTTGGCAGTTATATCGCCTATGAGAGGGATTTTCTTTAAGGCAATAAGATACAACAAATCGTCTTTCATAATAAAGTATTAATGCGTAGTGCAAAGGTATAAATATTTTTTGAAATGGATATAATGGGAGAAAGGCCACAGGCCATAGGCCTTAGGCACTAGGGGTGATAGGGATTAGAAAATTTGGAAATGAGGAAATGAGGGAGTGTGAGGCCTTAGGGCATAGGCAATAGGCCTTAGGGATAACATCCCCCTCTCACATACTCCGCTCTCGCGGACTTCCCTTCAAAGGGGGAATGTAGCGACGGAAAGGCGTTAGGCTTTAGGAGGAATGTGGGGACGGTGATTGTACACGAATGTTTTTGTAATATTCTCTCTTTAAAATAAAAAAAGAAGTATATTTGCGGGCTTTTGCGTATTTAACTGTATTTGGCTTTGAAACATTTGGTATACGACAGTACTTTTGAGGGGTTCCTCACAGCAGTATTTGCTGTTTTTGAGTATCGTTACAACGAGGTGACTATTGTAGCGAGACATCGGTTTGCGCCTTTGCTTTTTGGCGAGGAGGAAACGGTGTATACCGATGCTAATAAAGCGCAACGGGTGCTTACCAAAATAGAACTGTGCTGGGGTAAAGAAGGGGTGGCGATTGTGCTAAGAGCTTTCTTATCGGAAGAAACACATATGGAAGACTACTTATTGGAGGCTATTAGACTGATGGTGAAATACCCTGAGGGGAAAGTGTTGGAGAACTTTGCCCATAGGGCTATTGCTTCTATACGCAAAGCGGCTAAGAGTGTGGGACGTGAAGTGCACCGAATGAAAGAGTTTGTGCGCTTTGAAAAGGTAGACGAACTTTACTTTGCCAAAATAGTACCTGAGTATGACGTGTTGCCACTGGTTGTTCCTCATTTCAAAACGCGTTTTTCTGACCAACAGTGGGTACTTTACGACCCTGAACGGGGTTATGGTTTTATTTACAATCTGCACGAGGTGTTGCCTTTTACTCCTGCGGATAAGCATTTTGGAGTGCTTACTCCGGCTACTGCTGATGCTTATAAAACGCTTTGGAAGACTTATTTTCAGCATATTAACATAGCCGAGCGCAAGAATGCGAAATACCAACTGAGGAATATGCCGAAGCGCTATTGGCAGTATTTACCGGAAGTGTAATTTAGTTTCTTTCAAAATAATTTGTGTAGTTCGACTCTATTTACTACTTTTGCCACCGTTAAAAAACTGTTTAGGCCTTAGAACTTAGGCCGTAGGCCATAGGCACTAGACATTAGGAGGGAAGCGACATTGTTGTATAAACATCCCCCTAGCCCCCTTCAAAGGGGGAATGTAGTGACGGAAAAGAGGATTAGAAAATGGGGTAAATGCCAATAATACCACTAATCAACTTTGGCAAAGGTGCGAGCCGCACAGGCAGTGTGAGCCACACGGGCAAAAATTTTGGCAAAGTGTATACCCCTAAAAGTGACACATCTGAGGGAGCGAAAGGAAACGAAGATTTTCAAAAAGAGACTAAGAGGTTTTTTGATGAAAAAAGGGTGTAAGAAGGGTGTGGGTAGCTTATAGAGAGCTTATAAGAAGCTTATACGAATCTTGGACGATTGGTATAGAAAGGGTATATAAATAGTTGATTTATACTATAATACAACAGCACTAAAAATGTTAAAAACGGGGTTTCGAGGCGAAAGAAAAGGGAATCCTCACCCCGTCCCTCTCCCAAGGAGAGGGGGAATGTGGTGACGGGAAATTAAAAGAAACCTCCCCCTAGCCCCCTCCAAAGGGGGAATTAGGGACGGGAATGTCGAAGGAAATATGATGAAAATATCTCCCTTCTCACATATCCAGCTGTCGCTGGCTATCTTCAAAGGGGGAATGTAGCGACGAAAAAGTGGGAGTGTGGTGGTGGAAAAGCGATTGAAAGATAGTTTTTTGACCTGTCGGACTTATGAGAGGAGTGGGACGAGAGCGATGACTTTATTAATGTATATAAGAGGTATTGTTTACCAATAAGACTGTTTATGAAAAAATATGTAATAGCGTGGGGGTTCTTCCTCTGCTGTTTTGTGGGCGCTTTCGCCCAAATGATTAGTGTATCGGGCAAAGTAACCGATGTGACAAACCACCCTTTGGAAGGAGCAGCAGTAGTGGTTAAAAATGACAACATACTGCTATCTATGGGAACCCTTACCGATATCAAAGGGGAATTTCGAATTTCTGCAAAAGCAGGAGAAGTGATAAGGATTTCGTACTTAGGTATGAAATCTCGTGAATTTACCGTTTCGGCTGAACAACCTTTCTTAAAAGTGCATTTGGAACCGGAGATTATCACTTTAAGTTCTACCGATGTAGTAGCTACGGGCTACCAAAATCTTCACAAAGAGCAAACTACTTCGGCTTATACCAAAATAAGGACAGACCAGCTCAACCGTCAGCTTAATAGAACCGTACAAGAAGCTATTGAGGGACAAATAGCAGGTGTGCGCTTTACAAAAGACCCTTTTACAGGGAAAGAGGTGCCTATACTGCGCGGGGTAGGTACTTTTTCGGGCAATGTGGGCTATTCGCCTTTGGTGGTGATTGACGATATCCCTACCGATACGCCATTAGAAGATATCAACCCCAAAGATATCGAGTCGGTAACGGTACTGAAAGACGCTGCTGCGACGGCTATCTACGGGGTGCGCGCTGCCAATGGGGTGATTGTGATTGTTACCAAAAAGGGCTTGCAGAATGGTTTGCGTATAAACGTGCATACGGACCTGTTCTATACTTTCAAACCCAATATGAGCCGTATGCGCTACGCTTCGACGTCCGACCTTATTGACCTCGAAACGGCTTTCTACCAAAGCAAATTGGCTGATAGCAATGGCAATGTAGATGACCTTTTTGCTTCCTACGGAGAAATTGGGGGCAGGCAAACAGTAAGGTATTACTCGCCTCTCTTCCAGCTATACCGCGACCAAGCCAAAGGAAAACTCAGCCAGCAAGAGGTGAATAGTACGCTTAACGAGTGGCGCAACCGCGATTACCTTCGCGACTTCAAGCGTTATGTGTGGCAACCTATCATCAGCAAACGCTACAATATAAGCGTAGAAAGTGGTAATAACCGGAGTCAGAATTACGCTTCGCTACAATATGAAGACACCGATGAGCGCATCGTTACCGAAAAGACGCGCGCTCTCAACCTTTATTTAAAAAACACTTACCAGCTCACGCCTTGGCTAAAAAGCACCATAGGGGTGAATGGCAGATATACCGCTGTTGATGCCGTAGCTGAACAAGTGCGGAACTTGTATACCGATTACTTAAAGCAACCGCGTTACACTCGGCTATTGGGAACGAATCCGTATGCGGGTTTTAATTTAGTAGCCCCCATAAACGGACATATTTTAGAACAAATTGCGGGCAACGATGCTTTCCGCTCGTATAGCTTCAATTTATTGGAATCGATAGCGCAAGAACATCAAAAACAGTACAACCTCAGTTTGCGTCCGTTTGCAAATCTGCAAGTATCTATCCTCAAAGGTTTGCAATACCAAAGCTATTTTCAATATGAATTAAACACTCACAACAGTGAAACTTTCTTTGGCAAAGACACTTATTATATGCGTTTGCGCCACAACCAATTGGTAAAACAAGATGCTACTACTCAAAAATTCTCTTCTGAACTACCCGAAGGCGGTTATTACGAACAGGAGAAAGGGCAGACACAGCATTATACCTTCCGTCAGCAATTGGATTTCAATCGCACTTTTGCGGAGGCACACAATGTGACAGCGCTATTGGGCTTCGAGATGCGTCAGCACTACACCCCGCGCAATACTAAGGAAATGCAATATGGTTACGACGAGCAAACGCTCTCCTTCCCTACCCTGAACTGGAAAGACCTCTACAATCCTGGTGTTACTACCTATCTCTACGGCAGGCAGTCGCTATCGCTGAGCCGTAATCAGCAAAGCGAAACCAAACACCGCTTTATCTCTTTTTATAGCACGTTGGGCTATTCATACCATCAGAAATACAACCTCACAGGGAGTGTGCGCGTAGACCAAGCTGATATGTTTGGGGCAGACCCCAAGTACAAATATCGTCCGCTATGGTCAGTAGGCGGTAGCTGGAATTTGCATCGCGAAGATTTCTTCTATGGTAATGTGGTAAACTTGCTAAAACTGCGCCTTACCTATGGTGTCAGCGGTAATGTAGACCAAACTACTACGCCTTTCTTACGCGGACGTTTGCTTACCGATGTGCGAGGCGCTTACCCTAGCCAACAGTATTTACAGTTCAACGATACCGATTTGCCTAACCCTAAATTACGTTGGGAAAAGACTGAAACCACCAATTTAGGTATTGACTTCGGTATGTGGTATTGGCTCTCAGGAAGTATCGACCTTTATCGTCGTTACAGTTCCGACCTGTTGGTACTGACTGAACTCGACCCTACCGTAGGTGCTCAAAGACGACTCATCAATAACGGAGCTTTACTGAACAAAGGAATAGAAGTGAGTTTGAATGCTACACGTGAGTTAGCCAAAGATTTGCAACTTACTGTAAGAACTACTTTTGCCTACAACAAAAATACCATTGAGAAAGTGAGTAGCAAGCCTTCTAATGCTGTGGAATACGCTCGTAACCCCTTGCGTTATTACAAACAAGGAGACGACTTTAACTCGCTTTATGCCTATCGATACAAGGAAACCACCAATGGCTACCCTATTTATTTAGACGAAAACGGCAACCCTAATACCACTTTCGACGCCAATGGTGTGCCCACTATTAAAGATATCAAAAGCGAAGATGCCCTCGTAAGATTAGGAACGATGAACCCGACCTTTAACGGAGCTCTTAGCTTGCAACTGCGCTATAAGGCTTTTGAGCTCGGTACGATGTTTGTATATGCGGGTGGACATAAACTTCGCAAAGACACTTATTCCATCAATCAAGAAAGCGAAACCCATCGCGATATTACCCAACGTTGGACAGCTGCGAACCCCACCGATATGCCCCGTATGTCGTTCGACTATCCAGCCACTTTGAGACGCACTGCTAATACAGTGAATACTCTTTGGCAACTCGGCGACAATCAGGTGGTAAACGCCGATTATATCAAATGGCGCAATGTGTTATTTTCGTGTTATATTCCTAAAGACATTTGCGAGAAATTGCGCTTACAAGAGGCTAAAATCACCGCTCAGCTCAACAACCTACTCACTTGGTGTGCTGCTGGCGACGATATAGACCCCGAAACCTATCACCTCAACTCTGGAAGACGCGCTCTGCCCGTAGCAACAGCTGCGTTTTTCGGTATATCATTTAGTTTTTAGCCATAAATCACAAACTTTGTAAAAGTTCTTAGATTTTGACAAAGTGAAAGTAATATAAAAGCCTAACCCCCGTTCCCCCTTTCCGAAAGAAAGGGGGCAATCCATAAAAGTAACAATATATTGTTAATCAATTACTATTATTTTACAATGAAAAGAATTGCAACCATCATAATGAAAAGAATTGCAACCATCATATTCATAGCCCTGTTTCTCAGCGCTTGTGACAAATACACCGACCTCACTCCCAAAGGTGAAAAGATTATCAACACCGCCGAGGAATACTACGATTTGGTAGTACTCCCCACTAAAAACTACCCTCCTTTTAACTTCCGCACTCTGGTAGACGACAATTGGGTGAAGGAGAGTAGTATCATCGGTAAGACACCCGACCTGAACAGCATCAACTTCTATTACGAAGAAAGTGCCCCACGTGCCGATTATATCGAGTCGTCTCCCTTTTATAACAATGTATACAGCTATATAGGTAGGTGGAATATGATTATCACTACCGTTGATAATGCCAAAGGCGATGCCTCACTAAAAGCACGTGCCAAAGCCGAAGCCCGCTTGCTAAGAGCTTTTGATTATTTTATGCTGGTAAACGTTTACGCCAAAGGCTACGACCCTACCACAGCAGCTACCGATGGTGCCGTGTGCCTAATGCGTGAATTCGACTTAGAAGCTCACCCTACCAAAGCTACCGTAAAAGAAGTGTATGATTTTATTCAAGAAGATATCGAGGCGGCATTGCCCCTTTTGCAAGAACACCCTGTGAATGTATATCACCCCTCATTAGCTTTTGGCTATGCCTTGAAAGCCAGAGTGCACCTATTCAGAAGAGAATATCAGCAGGCATTAGTGGCAGCCCAAAAGAGTCTGTCGTACAACAACCAACTGATAGATATGGTGGCTTATGAGGCAAGTCCTACCCCTATCACAGTAGATAAAAACCCCGAAGTGCTCAACTTAGCCTATATGAACGGACATACCGAGATGAATATTTGGTACATCTACCCCGTGAGTCCTGAGTTTTGCAACCTTTTTGATGCCGAAAACGATATGCGCTTCAAGCTCTTCTTCAATAAGAACCACCGTTATAACGATAAAGGTTCGGGTACTGCCAACTGGGATATGCTCGCCACTAAGTTCTTCTACCCTACCGTAGGAATGAAAACAGGTGAGATGTACCTTACTTTAGCCGAGTGCAAAGCGCGCTTGGGCAACCTCAGTGGGGCGATGCAAACCGTAAATATCCTCCGTAGCAAACGCATAAAAGGCAATGGTGCGACCCTTGCTACCCCTGCTACTACTGAGGAGACCGTAAAACTCATCATCGATGAGCGCCGTAGAGAGCTCGCTATGGGCTTTAATCGCTTTTTCGATTTAAAACGATTGAACACCGAGAGTGCTTATGCCAAAACCTTGCAACGCACCTTCCCTCTGGTGAATACCACCGTACCGCAACACACCTATACCCTGCCTCCCAATTCGCCTATGTACATCGTTCCTTTTCCTAAGGATGTAATGGAGAAGAACCCATCGCTTACACAGAATTATTAATCAAAACAACGACAACTGCCCACCGAAAAGCTCCTTATGCTTGTTGTGGCTATTAGCGATAAGCAAATGGCGAAGTTTGGCGGGCTCCATACTGCCTGCCAACGGCGTAGCCCCGCTACAAGTGATGAAGTATTTTGCTCTGTTTAAGGTTACCCCTATCTGTTTGAGCGAGTAATACGTGAGCTTCTGAAAAGTACGCGCCGCAAGTATCTTCTGTACCGACTGTACTCCCACCCCTGGAACGCGCAAGAGCATTTCACGCGGAGCCGTGTTCACATCTACGGGGAAAAGATGAGGGTGACGCAATGCCCACGCTAATTTAGGGTCTATCTCCAAATCGAGGAACGGTTGCCGAGCATCTAAAATCTCATCAGGAGCAAAGCCGTAGTAACGCATCAGCCAATCGGCTTGGTATAGGCGGTTTTCTCTCACTATGGGCACTTGGCTGTGGATAGACGGTAACCTACTGTCCTGCAATACCGGCACATAACCCGAATAATACACTCGCTTCATTTCAAGCTTGTCATACATATAGCTGGCAACCTTTATAATCTTATGGTCGGTTTCGTCAGTCGCGCCTATAATCATTTGGGTGGTCTGTCCGGCAGGCGCAAACTTAGGCGTATGCTTAAACTTCTTCTTTTCAATCGAATGCATTGCCAACTCGTTCTTCACCTGTTGCATCGGGGTAAGCATCTGCAGGTGGTCTTTCTCTGGTGCAAGCAGTTTCAACCCCTCTTTGGTAGGTATTTCAAGATTAACGGACAGACGGTCGGCATAAAGTCCCGCTTCGTGAATCAGTTCTTCGCTTGCCCCAGGTATTGTTTTCAGGTGAATATAACCGTTAAAGCGCTCTTCTGTCCGCAACTTCTTAGCCACACGCACCAATCGTTCCATCGTAGTATTAGGGTTTTTGAACACTCCCGAACTCAAAAACAGCCCCTCGATGTAATTCCGTCGGTAGAAATTAATAGTAAGGTCTACCACTTCCTGCACACTAAAAGCAGCGCGCTGTATATCGTTACTGCGTCGCGACACACAATAAATACAATCGTAGATACAGTGGTTCGTAAGTAAGATTTTGAGCAAAGAAATACACCTGCCATCCTCAGTAAACGAGTGGCAGATACCGAAGTTCGCAGCGTTGCCCAATTCACCTTTCACCGCCTTACGAGCACTCCCACTACTCGAGCAAGACACGTCGTATTTGGCAGCATCCGCAAGGATAGCCAGCTTTTCTTTGATACGTTCAAAATCCATTTAATTTATTTTAGCATAACGAATCACGAGTGCAAATGTACTGCTTTTTTCTGAGATAAACAAGAAAAAATAATAAGCAAAAGAACTCGCCAATTTCACAAAGTGAAGCCTTGATTTTTATTCAACTTCTATAACGTAAACCATACTTCTTTAAAGGTTTAATTCCCCTTGCCCAACCCAAAATAAAACCTCTTAAATACCCTCCTTTTCTTCAAAAGTTGTATCTTTGCCAAAAATTCTTAGTTTTCTGCTTAAAATGAAGATTGCTATTTACATACGTCAGTACTCCGAGGAAAACGAAGCCATTCTCAATGAGCTTTTTACCCTTCTATTGCCCTCCGATAAGGTGTTTATAGAACGCGAAATCCTCAGCGACCTCAACGATCGCTCCGAGCAATTCCTCAAAGCAAAATCTTTTGCTTCCTTCGAAGACCTCAACTCCTCTTACGATGTAATGCTCACTATTGGTGGCGACGGCACATTGCTCAAAGGGGTTACTTATGTACGAAACCTGCAAATCCCCATTCTCGGTATCAATGCAGGACGCTTGGGCTTCTTGGCAAATGCACATAAAGACGACCTGAAAAACGTACTAACACAACTCCGCGAACGAAATTACAAAGTAGTAGAACGCTCCGTTATCGAAGCCGTTTACGCCGATACAGGCGAACCCGTAGCCCCTGTGAACTTCGCTCTGAACGAAATAACCTTTACTCGTAAGGATACCGCCTCTATGATTACTATCGATACTGAACTCAACGGCGATTTCCTCTCCTCCTATTGGGCTGACGGGCTCATCATCTCCACCCCCACAGGCTCCACAGGCTACTCTCTTAGCTGTGGCGGACCTGTAATACTCCCTACCGCCAAAAACTTTGTGATTACCCCTATCGCCCCTCACAACCTCAACGCGCGCCCGCTGGTAATCCCCGAAGATACCGAAGTAAAACTCACTGTATCAGGCAGAGAAAAGAAGTTTTTAATGTCGCTCGACTCACATATCAAGCCCGTTGCTAACAAACACTCCATTATAGTCCGTAAAGCTCCCTTTGTCGTGAAAATGATACGCCTCGACGGAGACAGCTTTATAAACACCCTGCGCTATAAACTACTCTGGGGTGAAGACCGACGTAACAAGTAACTAAAAAAATGAAAGGATATATTTTCGACTTAGATGGTGTGCTCGTCGACACCGCAAAATACCACTATATCGCGTGGAAAACCATCGCCAAAGAATTCAATTTTGAGCTCACTCCTCAGCATAACGAACAGCTGAAAGGCATCGGGCGCGAAGTCTCCTTGCACCAAATCCTCCAATGGGCAGGCAAAACACTCTCCGAAACCGACTTTACCGATACCGCCTTGCGCAAAAACAAATTGTACTTAGAGCAAATCAGTAGTATCGATAGCTCCGAGTTACTCCCTGGTGTGTTAAACTTCTTACAGCTCCTCAAAGCCCATCACAAAAAGATAGCCTTGGGCTCCGCAAGCCGTAATGCCCGTTTAGTGTTGGAGCGCACCGGCATTCTCCCCCTATTCGATGCTATTGTCGATGGCACAATGGTAAGCAAAGCCAAACCCAACCCCGAAGTATTCCTCAAAGCCGCCGAAGGTTTAGGGCTTCCTCCTGCTGATTGTTGCGTATTCGAAGACGCTCCCGCAGGCGTACAAGCCGCCAAGAGTGCCGGAATGAAAGTAATAGGAGTCGGCAATCCCGAAGTCCTTAAAGCCGCCGATACCGTAATTCCCAACTTTTTAAATATGAAGATATAAGCACCCAATGTAGCTAATAGTTGGAGAAGCCTCTCAGAGTCTCTCCAACTAATTTCCTAATTTTCTATTTTTCTAATTTGCTAATTCTCTAATTATCCCTTCCCTTTTCCGTCGCTACATTCCCCCTTTGAAGGGGGCTAGGGGGATGTTATCTCCTATTGCCTATGACCTAAGGCCTATCACCTCTTCCTTTTTCTTTCGCCTCGAAACCCCGTTTTTAACATTTTTAGCACTGTTGTATTGTACTATGAGTCAATCACTTATATACCCTTTCTATACCAATCGTCCAAGATTCGTATAAGCTTCCTATAAGCTACCCCCACCCTTCTTACACTCTTTTTTCACCAAAAACCCTTCCTACCTTCTTTTGAACCTCTTCGTTTCCTTCCGAATGCTCCTAACAGTCCCAACACATCGCTTTTTCATCTCAAACTTTGCCCAAGTTTGAAACTTGGGCAAAGTTGAATAAACTAACAATACCTCCGCTGGTTCACAAGGCGCAGCCTTGATTTTGTTTAAAATTTGTTTAATTTCTGAGGCACAGCCTCATTCCTCTAACTCAACCTCGCACCCCATTTTCTAATTCTCTCATTTTTACCGCTCTTTTGGCATTTTTGGTATTATCAGTATTATTCCCTATCTTTGCACCATAAATAAACAAACTAATGGAAAACAACAGACAAAAGAAAATAGCAGGCATTATTCAAGAAGAATTAGCCAAAGTGTTGCAGCAATCCATACGCGATGCAGGGCAACAAAACCTACTCATCTCGGTAACCAAAGTAAATGTAACCGTCGATTTATCTGTAGCCAAGGTGTACCTCAGTGTATTCCCAGAAACAAAGGCAGCTGAGGTGCTCAAAGGCGTAACCTCCAATGCGCCCCTGATCAAGCACGAACTGTCGCAAATCACCAAACACCAATTCCGTCGTATGCCCGAGTTGTATTTTTATATCGACGATTCTTTGCAATACATCGAAGGCATTGAGCAATCCCTCAAAGAGGAAGAAAACCCCATCGAAAACCGAGACTTGCTCTACAAAAGAAAAATGACGTAAAAATATTAAAAATAAAAGTTTGCTAATTTAATCTGCAAAAAATGGAAAAACAAAAAGGAGAAATCTTATTCTATCAGCGAGAAGATGGTTCAGCCCGAATAGATGTAAGACTCGAAGAGGATACCGTTTGGCTTACACAACAATTAATGGCTGAGCTTTTTAACACTTCCAAACAGAATATAAGTTTACACATTCAGAATATATTTGAAGAAGGAGAACTTATACCCGATTCAACTGTCAAGAATTTCTTGACAGTTCAAAAAGAAGGTACCCGAGATGTTAGAAGACCCTCAAAGGCAATGGAGGAGGTGATTTTAGAGAGTTTAAAAGTATTAGAAAAGAACACAGCTAAATTATTAAAGAAATAAAATGCTTTTAAAACAATTATTACAAGAGAAAGAAACAAAGCTAAAGGGCGGTATTTATCACCGCACTCAAATAGATTTTTGCTATAATTCCAATCATATAGAGGGTAGCCAGCTCACGCACGAGCAAACACGCTATATTTTCGAAACCAATACCATTGGCATTACAGAACAAGCGGTAAAAATTGATGATATTCTCGAAGCTATTAATCATTTTAAGGCTTTTGATGCAATGTTGGAATGCGCTACTGAACCTCTTACCCAAGAGATGATTAAAACCTTTCACAGCATTCTCAAAGCAGATACTTCCGATAGCAATAAAGATTGGTTTGCCATAGGCGACTATAAAAAACTACCTAACGAAGTAGGAGGCAATGCCACCAATCTGCCTGAAAATGTAGAACAGGAAATGAGCGCTTTGTTAGTCGATTACCACCAAAAACAAACCAAAACCTTTCGTGATTTGGTCGATTTTCATTGGCGTTTTGAAACCATTCACCCCTTTCAAGACGGCAACGGACGCATAGGACGTTTGTTGCTCTTTAAAGAATGTTTAGCTAACAACATAGTGCCTTTTATCATTACCGAACAACTCCGTTGGTTCTACTATCGCGGGCTACAAAATTGGCAACAAACAGAAGGCTTTTTGCTCGACACTTGCTTAACAGCACAAGATGAATACAAGGCAGTAATGGCGTATTTTAGAATTTGCTAATTCCCAAACTTTGCCTTTTTGCTAATTACTCTATATCTTTGCACTTTTCATTAACCACTAATCATTAATCACTAATCATTAACAATGACTTCTATTTTCTACATAGCAAAGCGTTATATGTTCGCCAAAAGTTCGCAGAACGTTATCAACATCATCAATAGGGTTACGGCTTTTGTGGTGGTGTTGGGTGGCGCTGCCCTCTTTATTGTGCTCGCCGGCTTCGCAGGTCTCAAAAACTTTACGCTTTCCTTCTCCTCCACTTTCGACCCCGACCTAAAAGTGTTTCCTAAAACAGGCAAATACCTATCACTCACCAATCAAGATACGCTCAAATTAAGCCAACTCTCATCGGTAGCACACTTTACCAAAGTGTTAGAAGAACAGGTGTTTCTCACTCACAACCAAAAAAACCACATCGCCTATATCAAGGGAGTAGATGCTGAGTACCCCAAAGTAAACGATGTCGATAGTATCCTCGTGCTGGGCAATTGGGAGCTCTCACCTCCTAGTGTGATAGTGGGCGCTACTATTTTCAATAATCTCGGTTTAAATCTCCTCGATGGTTCTTCCCCTCTACAAATAGTAGTTCCCAAGGCAGGCAAAGGCAGTATCCTAAACGACCCTATGCCCTACCGTCAAGCCTTTTCAGTAGTACAAGGCATCTACCAACTCACGGAAGAATTAGATAAGAAATACGTATTTTCATCATTAGACGAAGCCCAATTCTTATTGGGGCTAAGTAAGGGTCAGGTCTCAGCGATAGAAGTGAAATTAGCCCCAAATGCTGATGAAAAGCAAGTCGTCGAACAGCTCTCACAGCTCTTTCAAGAGCCCGTAGTAGTGAAAAACCGCGCACAGCTAAACGATGCGCTTTACCGTATGCTCAATACCGAAAATATAGCGGTGTATCTGATTTTCATTTTGGTGCTCATCATTGCGCTTTTCAACCTCGTAGGCGCTATCATTATGATGATACTCGACAAGAAAGACGACCTGCAAACGCTCTATGCACTGGGTATGAACGAAAAACAAATGCGACAGATATTCTTCTGGCAAGGCACTATGGCATCGGTAATCGGCGCTCTGATAGGTATTGCCTTAGGCGTTGCGGTAGTCCTTTTACAACAACATTTTGAGTTTGTAATGATAAGCCCTACCTTAGCCTACCCTGTTGCTATTACTCCTTTAAATGTACTCATTGTATTGGCTACGATTGTTGTTTTGGGCGTTTTAGCCTCATTAGTAGCTTCCTCACGAGTACGAGTAAAATAAAAGGAAACAGGAGACCTTCTTTTTTTGGCGCAATTATTGCAGGACAATCACACACCCACTGATTTTTGAAAATGAATTTAATAATAGACGAAGGTAATACGTCCATAAAAGTAGCACTGTTCAAAAAAGGAATACAAACATTCTTTCTTTCCTTTGCCAAAGAGGGTTTTCAAGAATCTTTTTTAAGCAAAGTACCTTTAAACGAGGTAACTCATTGCATCATCGCTTCGGTGGTAACTGGGGTTAAAGAGCGTTTCTCTTTCTTAGAACAACTCCTGCCAGATGTGTTATATCTCACTGCTGAAACCCCTGTGCCTTTCGTCAATAAGTATGCAACCCCTCACTCGTTAGGTATCGACCGTTTGGCTCTGGTAGCAGGTGCGGTAACACGTTTCCCCAACCGCAACGTATTCATCATCGATGCGGGTACCTGCATTACTTTCGATATAGTTACCGATAGAAAAGAGTATCTTGGGGGAGCTATCGCTCCAGGCATAACAATGCGCCTAAAAGCGATGCACCATTTCACTTCCAAACTGCCATTAGTATCCGAACAGCTTTTTGATACTGAACAGTTTATAGGAAATACTACCGAAAGCTGTATGCTCTCAGGTGTCTATCACAATGTGGTGTGTGAAATCGAGGGAGTGATTAAAAAATACGAAGCAAAATTCCCCTCGCTTATCACTATTTTAACAGGGGGTAATCAAAATTATTTGCAAGAAAGAATAAAAAATCAGATATTTGCAGGCTCATACGTGTTGCTCGAGGGGCTCAATGCCATCTTAGAATATCAAACAAAAGAAGGAGAGGCACACGTTACTAATATTGGATAAATATTTATGAACAAGAAACTAATCACACTTATTAGTGCTTTATTTACAACCGTTTACGTGAGTTTTGCGCAACAAACTACTGAGTCGCCTTACTCTTTTTACGGAGTCGGTGAACGCAATTTTAACGGTATAGCCGAGGAAAGTGCTATGGGCGGAATTGGTGTCTATGCCGATTCTACTCGTATCAATATGCAGAATCCTGCCTCACTTTCGCACTTAAAATTCACCGCTTTTTCAGCCGGATTTACAATGCAAAGCAAAAATATTGTTACAAATGAAACAAAAATAGGTACTAAATCCTCCGCCTTCGATTATTTTACACTCGGGTTCCCTATTCTCGAAAACTTTGGGGTATCGTTTGGGTTGGTGCCTTACTCATCGGTAGGTTATAAACTGAAGCACACCACAAGCGAAACAGTAAATCAGTTCGAAGGAAAAGGAAATGTGAATCAGTTTTTTCTTTCCTCTGGGGTAAAGATATTTGGCGGACTCAGTTTAGGAGCTTCTTTCCGTTATAACTTTGGAACCATTGATATGACCGACCTCTTGCAACAAAAAGATGTGCAATTCTATACCCAAGAGTTTAGCAAATCACGCCTAAAAGGAGGTGCTTTTAACTTAGGTTTGTATTACGAAGAGACTTTGAAACACCGCTTGCGTTTGTATACCTCATTGGTATATACACCGCAAAGCAAACTGTCTTCTGAAAACCAACGCAATATCTCTACCTTAGGCTATGTAACAGGAAATAACAGGCGTTCCGCACCACAATTGGCAATACGCGAAACACGTGCTTTAGATTTAGAAGCCTTAGGGCTCAAAAATACTTCTCTTACCTTGCCCACTCAAATAGAATTTGGATTAGGTTTAGGAGAACACCAAAAATGGTTTACAGGGATTGAGTATACCTATGCCAATACAAAAGCTTTTTCAAATCCGTTCCTTACTACCACCAATGTCAGTTATACCGACGGATACAAAATAGCCTTAGGAGGTTTTTGGATTCCTAACTACAATTCCTATTCAAGTTACTGGAAAAGAGTAACCTACCGCATAGGTTTGCGCTATGAAAATACAGGAATTGTGCTCAATAATCAAAACATAAACGACTTTGGCACGTCTTTTGGACTTAGTTTACCCGTAAAAGGATTTTCAAATCTTACCCTTGTGGGAGAATACGGCATAAGAGGTACTACCTCAGCCAGTTTAGTAAAGGAAAATTATTTCAACTTAAAAATAGGTTTCACTTTAAACGATAAGTGGTTCCAACGAACAAAATATCAATAAAAAACAAACAAAGAATGAGAAGAAGAATTTTATTAGCCACAGTAGTTGCAAGTTTCTTTTATGCTGCCTATGCACAAGCACAAGATTGCAAAAACAACGAAGAATTAAAGCAAAAACTCTCTATATTTAGTGAGTATGCCAAAGCCAAAAATTACAAAGAGGCTTATCCTGTATGGAAGGAAGTATATACCCAATGTCCTTCTTTACACTATGCTACCTTTGCCTATGGCGAACGCATCTTGCAAGACAAAATGAATACAACCACAGGTGCTGAAAAGACTCAAAATGCCAAAGAATTGTTACAACTCTACACCGATTATAACAAAACATTCCCTACACGTCTTTCAGCTACTGAAATGCGTATTCGTCAAGCCCTTTTGATGTTCGATGAAAAAATAGGAACAGATAAAGAGATTTACGACCTTTTGCACAAAGCCTTTACCGAAGATAAAGCTAACTTTAAAAACGAAAAGGCTCTGTATTTGTACTTCTCTGAATTGGTTTCTTTACACGAAAAAGGACAAAAAGAATTGCAAGAAGTATTTGATGCTTATGACAACGTATCCGATAAAATTCAAGACGAAAAGAATGAACTTTCTGAAACTATCAACAAGTATTTAGCTCAAGAAGAAGCAGGTACTCTTAGCGAAAAGGACAAAAGGCTCTTGGACGGTTGTCGTAAACGCGTAGATAACTACGAAACTATTGCAGAGAGTGTAGATGCTAAACTCGGTCAGCTTGCTGATTGTAAAAACCTTATTCCTCTTTACACCAAGAACTTTGAGGCAAATAAGAACAATGAAGAATGGTTACGCCGTGCAGCAGGTAAAATGTCAGATAAAGATTGTACCAAAGACCCTCTATTCGTGAAAATCGTAACCTCATTGCACAACGTTAAACCGTCAGCAAACTCAGCTTACTATTTAGGGGTAATGAATGATAAAGCAGGAAATTCTGCCAAAGCTATTCAGTATTACAATGAGTCAGTGAACTTAGAGACAGATAACTTTAAGAAATCAAAATTACTCATTCGTATCGCCTCTAAACACAGCAAAGCACAAGCGGTTGCCTATGCTCAAAAAGCACTTTCTTACAACCCTTCAAACTCCGACGCTTATCGTATTATGGCACACGCCTACGCAAGCTCAGCTAATGAATGTGGTAGTACTCCTTTTGAAAAAAGAGCCGTTTATTGGTTAGCTGCCAAAACTGCTCGTAAAGGAGGTTTGGAAAGTTTAGCTGCTCGTTACGATGCTTTAGCTCCTTCAAAAGTAGATGTATTTGAATCTGGTTTAGCAGGTAAAAACATTACTTTTAAATGCTGGATAGGACAATCTATCACAGTGCCACGTTTGTAAGTAATATAGTGATAAAAAATATAGCATTATCCGTAGAAATGATATAAAATCATCTCTATGGATAATGCTAAAAAATATCCTTAACTTATGCATACTATCAATTTACAAAATCTACAAACACCACAGTTTTTAACTGATAATAATGGTAAATCTATAGCTTTAATTCCCGCCGAAGAGTATAAAGAATTATTAGCTATAGCCGAAATGTATGAAGATTTAGAAGATATCCAAGCCTTTAAAGATGCTGAGGGAGAGGAAACAGAACCCTTAGATGTTTTTTTAAAAAGAGTAGAGGAAAACAGAAAAAAAAATGGAATCTACTAAAAAATACACTGTAGTAGTTGTCAAAAAGATAAGTAAATTTATCGAATCCCTTTCAGAGCCTCATTATTCTGCTATTGTAAGAGCTTTGGTTTCGCTTGAAGAAAATCCAAGACCTTTTGGTTATAAGAAACTAACAAACGATGATAAGTACAGGATACGAGTGGGAGACTATAGGATTCTTTATAAAATTTTTGAAGAGGTTGTAACAGTTGAAATTGTTAAGGTAAGCCATAGAAAAGAAGCCTATAAAAGATGAGAAGAACTCTTGAAAAAATAATAAGAAGTATTGCTTTACTATTATGTATGGCAATGCTTTTTTCGTGTAATAACGATATGCGCAATCTTCAACAGCTGAGCATTCAAAAGAAATTCCCGCAAGGAGAAGCTTTTGATTTTAAACTTGTATACACCGATTCTACTAAGGTGGTTGCTGTTGTTACCAGTAAATTAAATAAAGATTTTACCAATCAGCGTATGCCGTACTCTGAATTCCCCGAAGGGGTGAAAGTAGAGTTTTACGACCAAGCACGACATAAAAATATTGTAGAAGCTAATTACGGCATTATCTATCCGAGCTCCGATATGGTAGAACTGCGCGACAATGTAGTACTCACTACTTATGACGGTAAGAAGCTAAAAACATCTCAGCTCTTTTGGGACCAAAAAGAAGATTGGATTTTTACCGATAGAGAATTTAGTTTTACCGATGAAACTAAAGGTACTGTTACTAATGGTATAGGTATGGATTTCGACAAGAAATTTTCGACTGTAAAAGCGCATAAAACCACAGGTATCTTAGCTATTGAAGATAACGAAGAAGAATAACAATATAAAATAATATGAACGCACGTATATTTTTTGAATATGCCTATTTGGCAATCGCTCTTTACTGTGCCTATGAGGTTTATAACTTGTGGGGCACTGCTGACCGCACTCAGTGGTATTTGTACATCGCCTTTGCTTTGGGAGCCTTGGCAATGTTTTGGTTCAGACGTCAAACCCGACTTAAACATAAAAAATAATGATTGAATTTATTGGTTATACTGCTTCACTATTTATAGTGCTCAGCTTTTTGATTAAAGATAATCTTGTGTATATACGCCTTACTAATTTGGTGGGGTGCGCTCTCTTTGTTGTTTACGGTTACTTAATTAATAGTATTCCGGTGATACTGCCTAACGGCTTTTTAATAATAGTACAAATAGTATATATTTGGCGAGAATTACGTAAGAGGAAGTAAAGAAACTTTTTCTTGCATAATTATTATTTATCTTCATATAAAATCTTTCAATAAAAAAACGTTTCTTCCTATACAAAAACACCCTACTTTTGCACCCGTAAAACAAAACACAATATTATATGTCATTTGTAGGAAAACAATTCCCCAATATCGAAGTGAATGCTATGAGCGACCTTGGGGATACATTCAAAATAAACGTGCTTTCAGAAGCAGTGAACAACAAAAAGAAAGTTCTCCTTTTCTGGTATCCTAAAGATTTTACCTTTGTATGCCCTACTGAGCTTCACGCTTTCCAAGAAGCTTTGGCTGAGTTTGAGAAACGCAATGTGAAAGTAATAGGTGCTTCTTGCGATACTCCCGAAGTACACTTTGCTTGGCTCAATACTCCTAAAAACAATGGAGGCATAGAAGGCGTAACTTACCCTATCCTTGCTGATAGCAACCGCAACCTCACTCGTATTTTAGGTATTCTCGACTCTCGTGAAATTTACGACGAAACAGCTGATGCTTACCTTCTTGAAGGTGATGATGTAACTTTCCGTGCTACTTATCTTATCGATGAAACGGGAAAAGTATTTCACGAAAGTATTAACGATATGCCATTAGGGCGCAATGTAAAAGAATATTTGCGTTTGGTAGATGCTTATACTCACGTACAACAGCACGGTGAAGTATGCCCTGCTAACTGGGAAGAAGGTAAAGAGGCTATGCACGCCGACCGCAAAGGAGTAGCCAGCTACTTGGCTTCTCACTAAAAAGTAAACAACACTCTTATAGATAACTTGATCATTGTAAGGAACTCATTCTCCCCCTCTTCTCTTTGCGAGAGGGGGGATGAGAATGAGAAAATCACACACTAAAAAACTCATCACTATTTTATTTTTATAATGACAGAACTTACCCAAGATAACTTGCAAGAAATAATAGCCTCTAACCCTCTTGTATTCGTACAATACGGCGCAGGATGGTGTGGTAATTGCAAGATAATGAAACCAAAATTTAAAAAGTATGCCAGCGAAACTCCTAATGCTACTTTTATTTATGTAGATGCTGAAGCTTTCGCAGAGTCACGCAAATTAGCCAAAGTAGATAATTTGCCTACCTTCGCTGCTTTTAAAAACGGTACTTTGGTGAACCAAATACAAACGAATAAAGCCGAACTCTTAAAGCAATTTATAGATGAGATTACCGGTAATTAAACACATCGTTCAATTTATTGAGACAAACGACCAAGATTACGTAAATGAGACGGTAGAAACGCTCGAAAATCTCATAGAATGTGAGCAACTCAAAGATGAGGAGCTGGACGTAATAGGCGAATTGCTCTCCAACTTCTACGGAGCTATCGAGGTAGACAATATGATTAAACAAGGTACTCCACAGAAAGACGCCCTTAACAGCTTTATGAAGCGTGTAGTAGGGTCTATTGACAAGTAAAATTATTATTATTTCTTTCACTAACTAGAAACGAAAGAGCCGTTCAGAGATGTCTGAACGGCTTTTTCTATTTTATATACTTCCGAAGGTAAGACGAAGAAAGATTAGACCGACACAACATCAGTTTGAGTTAAAATAACCTGTGAAAGCTCGGGAGTTAAGGTATGTTAGAACGTTAAATATTTGTTAAACACTTTGTTTTATATCTCTTTTATAACTACCTTTGTAGGGTAATTTAACTACAAAACGGAATTATTCATTTTAAAAACGTATATATTATGAAACAAAGAGTACCTGTATCACAAATTATGAGTAAGGAGTTAGTAACTCTTACTCCTACTCAATCGCTTTATGAAGCTGAGCGACTGTTTAAGAAGCATAATATTCGCCATATTCCTGTGGTAGAAGGAGATAAGCTTATAGGTATCGTAAGCTATTCTGACCTTTTGCGTATTAGTTTTGCTGATATGACTGATGGCGAAGAGGAGGTTACTTCGGTGGTGTATGATATGTATACTATTCCGCAAATTATGGCTAAAACACCTCTTACGGTGAGCGCTGATACCTCGATTAAAGAAGTGGCTGAAATACTAGCCGACCAAAGTTTTCACTCTATACCGGTAGTGGATAACGGCAAGTTAGTGGGATTGGTTACAACCACTGACCTTATTAAATATCTTTTGGAACAATACTAAGTGCGAGCCATACAGACGGGGAAAAATTAGAAAATTAGAAAATGAGAGAATTAGAAAATGGGGTACGAGCTACAAGCTCGCACCGGCGGAGGAGGAATTTTAGAAAGTTTGGAAATGAGGGAATTAGCAAAAGGGTAATGATAAAAATGGTCTTTTAACAGGTCTGACTTGTTGGACAAATCGGACTGGTTAGGGTTTTCGGAAGGAAACGGAGAAATTCAAAAGGTAGTTGAGAGGGATTTTGATGAAAAAAGGCTGTAAGGAGGGTGAGGTTAGCTTATAGGAAGCTTATACGAATCTTGGAAGATTGGTATAGAAAAGGTGTGTAAATAGTTGATTCATACCATAATACAACAAGGCTAAAAATGCTAAAAACGAGGTTTCGAGGCGAAAGAAATCGCTCCTTATAAAGGAGCTGAGGTATTGCGAAGTGCTTTGAAAGTAGGGAAGTATAACTATACCATTTTTATAAAAAAGGCGACTCAAAAAGAGTCGCTTTTTTTTATATTCTATTTTGTAAAGGTGAATTGCCATTCACCCCTACAAAATATGACGCAAATATAACTGATTATGAGTCTAATATTCTTTGCGATGTAAAACGCTTCTCAAACTCTTATCTCTCTTCTAAATCTTCACTTTCAAACCTACAAACACAGTGCGAGGTAGCGAAGGACCATAGATGTAATCGGCGTCGCGTTCAGCACCTTTGTCGAAATCTTTTTGATATTGGTTGAAAAGGTTTTTGATACCACAACTCACTTCTAAGGGGAAGAAGCTCGGGAATTTAAACTCATAAGCGGTGTTCACGCCTACGTCCCACATTGCGGGAGTGGTCTCCAAACGCGTATCAGGAATATAGCCTTTTAAGTGAGTGGTTTTCATACTACCTGTATATACGGTTACAAAGTTGATATCCCAATTAGAGCGTGGTTTATAGGTTGCCATCAGGTTGCCATACACACTTGGCGTGCGGAGAATTTCATCGGTATAGACGTTTTCTTCGGGGTTTTGCACACTATTGTATTTAGAACTTTGGATAGTGGTGGCAAGTTGTACCATAAATTTGGGATTGGGGCTGTACTTCACTTCTATATTTACTCCCTTCACTACGGCGCCATCGGAATTGCGTTTCTCACGGATAGGCAATCCGTTTTCTAAACCTGCATCTTCGTAAGTAAAGCGGTCGTGCAAAGCTGTATAAAATCCTTCTATCATCGCTACAAATTGGTGGTTATCGTGAGCGTGGTTATACTCAAAAGAAGCGGTAAAGCTATCGGAGGTCTCTTTTTTAAGATTATCGGCGAGTTTTACGCGTCGTGCTTCACCTCCTTGCAATTCGCTGTGTACATCTTCTGAATAGAAGAAAGGCGCTCTAAATCCTCTTGAATACGAACCCCGAGCAATGAAATTCTCATCGATATTGTAGAGCACGCTCGCACGAGGGTTGAGCGCTGTAACGCTTTTCTTCATTATATCGGAATTGACATTGTCGAATCGGACACCCCCGAGCACTTTGATTTTGGGAGAGATACGCCAATCGGCTTGAGTGAAGAGACCAAATGTATTCGCTTTTTGGTTTACGGCAAGCACATTAGGATTCTGACGCTTTTCGGCTATCTTGTCGTATTGATATTCGGCGCCCGACGTCCATTGCAAATTGCCGTTGCCCGTAGGTACATAAGCCGTATGCTGTCCGCCGAGTAACCATATGTTTTCTTTAGTAACGCCATAGTTGCCAGAAGAGGCTACTATATCGGTGCCATCGAAGCTGCCGTAATAGTTATCGGCGCGAGTGCGTTCGGCACTGGTATAGGCGGTGAACTTATGGTTATAAGCAGGCGAAAAGTAGTCGAAACTTGCATTTCCTCCAAGCATTTGAGTGCGAATGCTCTCGGCAAGGTCGGCAAGGTGTTCGGGTTCGTCGAGTTTATTACCTCCGCGACGGTTTTCGTTGCTCACGTTCAGTTCGGCGGTGAGCTTATGGCGGTCGCTGAAATCGTTAAAGAGTTTCGCACCAGCATTGAGATTGCGCAAACGAGTGATTTCGGTAAAGTCATCGCCATTATCGTCGTAAGACTGACGCGTGCGTTGCATAGCGTGGAAAGAAATACCGCGCATATAGTTCTCACTCACGAGAGAGCCATTGAAGGAGCTTACCACATCGCCTGATTTACCGCCTATGAGATTGCCCACAATACCTGCTTGCGCCTCGTTTTTGGTAGGGTTTTTAGTAATCACATTGATAGTACCGGCAATGGCATTAGAGCCAAAAAGCGCTGAGCCACCTCCACGAATCACCTCTATGCGCTCAATCATATTGGCAGGGATTTGGTCTAAGCCATACACACCATTAAGCGAGCCAAAGATAGGACGGCTATCGATGAGGATTTGGGAATAAGCACCCTCCAAACCGTTGATGCGCACTTGGGAAGTACCACAGTTCTGGCAGTTTACTTCGGTGCGCAAACCCGGTTGGAATACCAGACCTTCCATCAAGGTATGGGCTTTGACGTTTGCCAATTCGCGATTGGTAGTAACACTCACCAGTACAGGTGCGTCCTTACGGTTTTCTTTGGTTTTGGTAGCTGTTACGACCACTTCTTCCATTCCGACTACATCTTCTTTGAGAGAGACATCTTGAGAGAGGGTCTCTTCTCCTGTGATTACAACTTTATCGTTATAAGGAATATACCCCAACGAACGCACTTTTAGCCTATATTCGCCAGCGGGTAAGGAAAGAGAATACTGACCATTGCGGTCGGAGGTTGTCCATTTTTTGAAGGTTTTACCTTCGAGTTGAACAGTTACGGCTTCTAAGGGTTGACCCTCTGCCGTGATAGTACCTTTGAGTGTCCCGTTTTGGGCAAAACCCAAAGTACTGAAAGCTATGATTATAGCAGATAAAAACGTTTTCATATAGTACTAATTTTATTTATTCGGCGCAAAAGTAATATATTTTTAGACAATATAAAAACTTTCTAAAAAATATTTTAGCTAAGGGTAAAATAAAACTACCGTGAAACGAACTTCACGGTAGTCCTAATTTAACCATTCATTTAGAAAAGAAAATTATTGGAGAGTAACTTTTATTACTTCGTTTGTTTTGGGTAGAGGGAAAACATTGCCTACTTTTTCGATAACTTTATCTTCTTTTTGAGGAATCCCACCAAAGAGAGCTTGTTTGTTACCTGCACCAGGAAATTGGTCTACACCTGTACCACTGTCATAAAGAGCAGTTTTATCGGTAAGATTGCCTCTATCAGTAGTTAATATATTGGTACTATTGGCATAGAACCAGTCGTTAGAATAGCCGAACATTAGAGCATAGGCCACTTTGTCACCTGTAGCTTTTTTGATAGTAGTCATCACTTTAGTATTAGGAGCTATGGGAGCATTTCCCGCAATGTAAACCTCTTTTACTTCTTTTAATTTTTTAAGTTCCATTTGGAAGGTTTTTACATCTCCCATTTGAGATAGCTTTTTCAAGCCTTCAGTAGCTTTTTGTCCCATAGTAAAAAGAGGATTTTTGTTACCGGTATAAACTACTACCACAGCGGGTGATAAGCCTGTAATAATACCTGTTTGGGCTTTTACTTTTTGATATAGTGGTTCAGGGTTACCGGTTTCGGAAAGTATAGTAAGTTCTTTTGTGCTTTTTTGACCAGCTTCAAAGAAAGGTTTCTCGTCTAAAAGTTTACCACCTAAAGTATTCGCCACTACCCATACACCAGGAGCAAAAGGAGTTTCTAAGGAGTTACCTTCAGTATCTTTTTTTCCTTTGGAAGTATTGATGATTTTCAACGTAAACGCTGAACTTTGCTCATTATAAGAAAGTATTAACTTCATTAGATTTTGAGGCATCGTTTTATCTTTGATAGAAGTGATTACCTTATCTTCTTTTGTACCGTTTGTATTTTCCTTACTGCCATTATCCCAAAGACTAACATCAGAGGTAATTACGCCCGTTTTAGGATTCCCTTTTTCGTCGTAAAGTTCTATACCGGGTTGCTTAGCAGCGAAAAACCAGTCTTTGGAAGCTCCAAACATCATTGTAAACATTAGGCGTTGCCCTTTGCCCGCGTGAAAAGTAAAGGAAGCAGAATTGGTTTTGGGATCATTAGAAGGAAGTATGAGATTTTTAATTTCTTTATTATCCATTTGTACAGAACCTTCTCCTTTGAAAATACCGCTTTCTACATACTTCATTGGTTTAACTACATTCTCAAAGGTAAGAATAGCTTGTGTAGGACTTACAGGGGGGATTGTGTCCATTTTATCTTTCTTACAAGACACAACAAGTGTTGACAGAATTACTGCCACTGATAAAATTTGATGTTTCATAGTGAAATGTTTTTTATAAAAAGTGATTAATTCTTTTACTAAGAAAAGAGGTGAAGAAAAGGTTTTAGGTTGGTAGGTTTCTTCATATCCGTTGTAAAATAAAAGAGTTCAGAACTCTTTTATTTTTTGAACGGATAATAAAACTAAATCATAGATGAAAGAACACAAATAAACTACATCTTGTTATCAGATGTATTCATTGGCTTTTGTTCTTGCTTTTTATCGCAAGATTTCTTGTCTTTTTTACAACAAGACTTCTTACTTTCCTTAGAGGAGCTATATTCCTTGTCTTTTTTGTCACAAGATTTTTTGCAACTCTTTTCCATAGCCGGCTTTTCTTGCATTGGTTTCTCTTGGGCGTTTGCTGCAGAAATGGTAAAAAAACTGACTGCAACAAGTGTTAAAATGTTTTTCATACTGATTGAATTTTTTATGTTAGTGATTAAAATACTAAGTTTAAGGTTTCCTTAGACTCATAAAACCAACCCCTAATAAGGCAACATCTTTTAAAATGAAAAAATCCGTAACTGGAATACCTTCAATACTTCGCCACATATTAGGGGTGGTAAAAATAAAGCTAAGTGTTAAACAGAAAGTGATGGAGTTTCCTATAAATGCTATCTTTCGCACTGTTGCGAAACGCACTCCTATAATAAAAGCAAGTGCTATACTAATTTCAATACAACCTATTAAATTTGATACCATTTGCTCTGAGGCTATACTATACAACCACGAAAGTAAAAAATGATGACTTATAAGAGGTTTAATAGAAGTAGCCTCTACATTAGTAAATTTAAATATTCCAAGCCACAATAGGATTAATGCTGTACCAAAAAGACCTATATAATATCCTACTTTGTAAATGCGTTCTGTGTGTGCGTACTTCATATTCTTTTAGATTTTTCGTAACCTTAGTCAATAAAAAGATTGATACTTGACATATCAAAAAAAGTTCTTCTCTTTTCTTTTGTAAGGAAGAAGGGGGAAACTTCTAAAAACCTAAAAAGAAGCTTCCCTTCTTCTTGTCTTAAAAAATTGAATTGAACTAAATGCGATTTATGATTGTGTATGCAAGCGTTTTTTCAAATCTTTTTTAAACTGTTCCATCTCTGCAGTCTTGATAGGACTATGTTCTTCTTTACTCAAAAAAAACTTTTGTAACCACTGATGTATAGCAAAAGCTTTTTTGCTATAGTTTAAGCATATCTTGCAGAGATGTAAATGAGCTTTTAGTTGTAGTTGTTCTTTTAGAGATAGTTTGCTGTGTAATTGCTTTTCAATCATAAAAGTAGCTTCGTTACACGGCAAAATAGCAAAGTGAATGAATTTGTGTAAAAGGCGTTTCATTATTCTTTAAACCAATTTATTTCTAAGCACTCCTTGAGTTGCATACGGCTACGTTGCAACATCTTCCAATAGTTAGTCGGTGTGATATTCATAACCTGACAAATTTCAGAAGATTTTTTACCTTCGAGATAGCACATTTTCATTAGAATAGACCATTTGGTAGGAAGTTTATTTAGGCAATTTTGTAAAGTTTCTCTAAAGTCAGTATCATCAAGAAGATTTTCCAAAGAGGAAGTATCTTCTTCCCACTCGTCTATTTCTTGGTTCTTTTTCCAATTGCCGTCTTCATCGAAAAAATAATCGAAATTTACGTGTGGAGATTTGTATTTCTTTTTATAGAAATCGGCTATTTTGTGACGTAAAATAGCTTTGAGCCAAGTAAGAGGGTTACTTCTGTTTTGAAAAGAATCATAGGAGGAAAGCGCTGTTAAAAAAACTTCTTGTACTAAATCTTCTGCTTCCACTCTATCGGAAACTAAATAGCAAGCGTGATCTAACAATTTTTCGGTATAAGCGTCTACCCATTGCGCTACTTCTTCAGTTGATGATTTCATATTTAGCATTATTTTTTAGTTGATATTAAACATCTTTTCTTATTTTTAGAATAGTCATCAAAAGTTATAAAACCTGACAAAAAAATACTATTTATTTTAAAGCATTTAAAATATTTTTGAATAAGTCTTATAAATACTATATCTTGATAAGAATCAAGACAGATAGAATCTTTTTACTTTTTCTCAAGAGAAAACGAATCTTAAACAAAGCCACTAAGATCTTTCTTATGGATACATAAGTTGGATGAAGCTAAGACGAAGATAAGGTTCTATTTTTTTCATTTTTAGAGAAATATATTACAACCTGATTGATATGTTTTATCTATATCTCTGATATAATTTAGGCAAAGGTAAAAAATATTTATCAAATGGTAAAAAAGGCTGTTCAATATATATTGAACAGCCTTTTTTATAATATGAAAACAACATTTTTTTATTGTTTATATAACTTCGCAGTAATTGTTTGTGCGACTCGTACTATTTTTGTTGAGCGTCAATTACTGCGAGGGTAGCGAGATTTACCATTTCGTCGACAGTAGAACCGATAGTGGTGATGTGAATGGGTTTAGAAAGACCTAAAATCACAGGGCCTATGGTGTCTAAGTGTTGCGTTTCCTTGAGAAGCTTGTAACTGATGTTTGCCGCTTCGAGATTAGGGAAGATGAGTACATTAGCCCCTTTGCCCTTGTTGAGCTTAGAGAACGGATAGTTCTTGGCAATCTTCTCAGGATTAAGAGCAAAATCGGCTTGGATTTCACCATCGACTACTAAATCGGGGTGGCGCTTGTGGAGGTAAGCTACTGCCTCACGTACTTTCAGGCTACTTTCGGATACTGCCGAACCAAAGTTAGAATACGACAACATCGCTACCGAAGGTTTTAAACCGAAGAACTTCACGGCACGAGCCGTAAGCAAGGCGATGTTAGCCAACTCTTCGGCAGTAGGGTCGATATTGATAGTAGCATCTGAAAGGAATAAAGGACCCTGTTTGGTAAGCATAATGCTGGTGGCAGCAATACGCTCTACACCTTCGTCTTTTTTAATAATCTCCAATACAGGGCGAATAGCATTAGGATAAGCGTGAGAGTAACCAGTAATCATTGCATCGGCTTGACCGGTTTCTACGAGCATCGTACCAAAGTAATTGCGCTCGCGCATTAGGCGTTCGGCTACTTCGTAGGTGATACCACGACGTTCGCGCAGTTTCCAATAATGCTTTACAAACTTCTCACGACGTGTTTTTTCGGCATCACTTTTAGGGTCGATTACATCTACACGACCGGTGAAACCTATTTCGTATTTGAGCGCTTTTATCACTTCTTTATTACCCAAAAGCACAGGAATACCGATACCATCTTCATAAATGCGTTGAGCAGCTTTAAGCACTTCCAATTGGTCGGCTTCAGCAAATACTACGCGTTTAGGATTTCGTTTGGCGCGGTCTTGCAATAGGCGTATTTCTTTGCTACCTACACCAATTCTGTCCATTAGTTCGCCTTTGTAGGCTTCCCAGTTGGTAATAGGCTTTTGTGCTACCCCTGATTCCATAGCGGCTTTGGCAATAGCGGGTGGTACTTCGTATATCAAGCGAGGGTCGAACGGCTTAGGAATAATATAGTTGCGACCAAAGGCAAGATTTTCACCTCCGTATACCAAACTTACTTGCTGAGGTACAGTTTTCTTGGCAAGATCGGCGATAGCACGTACCGCAGCGAGTTTCATTTCTTCGTTGATTTTAGTAGCGCGAACGTCCAACGCTCCGCGGAAGATATAAGGGAAACCGAGCACGTTGTTCACTTGGTTAGGGAAGTCGGAACGACCTGTAGCCATAATGATATCTTTGCGGGTTTTCACCGCCAAATCATAATCGATTTCAGGAATAGGGTTTGCCATTGCAAATACAATAGCGTCCTTATTCATAGAGAGCAACATCTCGGGGGTGAGTACATCTCCCTTAGAAAGACCGATGAACACATCAGAACCTTTTACTGCTTCTTCGAGAGTACGGAGATTACGGTCAGTAGCAAATTCGGCTTTTTGTTCAGTGAGGTTGGGAGCGTCTTTACGAATCACACCCTTACTATCGCACATTACGATGTTCTTAGGGTTGGCACCCAAAGCCACGTACAAGCGTGTACAAGAGATAGCGGCGGCTCCTGCGCCGTTTACTACTATCTGGGCTTTGGCAATGTCCTTACCTACAATTTCTAAAGCATTGACAAGGGCTGCTGCCGAGATGATAGCTGTACCGTGCTGGTCGTCGTGCATTACAGGGATATCCAATTCCTCTTTTAGGCGACGTTCAATCTCGAAAGCCTCAGGCGCTTTGATGTCTTCGAGGTTGATACCCCCGAAGGTAGGAGCAATAGCTTTTACGGTTTCTACGAACTTATCGACATCGGTGGCATCTACTTCGATGTCGAACACATCGATACCTGCAAATATTTTGAAAAGCAAACCCTTTCCTTCCATTACAGGTTTAGAGGCATCAGCGCCTATATCGCCTAAACCGAGCACGGCAGTACCGTTGGAAATTACGGCTACGAGGTTGCTCTTGGCAGTATACTTATAGGCGTTGCTTTTATCTTCGGCAATTGCCAAGCAAGGTTCGGCTACTCCAGGAGAGTAAGCCAAGGCGAGGTCGTGTTGTGTAGAATGTTTTTTGGTAGGCACAATAGCGATTTTACCAGGTTGTGGAAACTCGTGATAGTGTAGTGCCTCTTCTTTTTTTCTTTGATCCATTTGATTTAGGTAAGAGGTAAGAGGTAAGAGGTAACGGCATTTGTTACCTAATTACGTGTTACCTATTATTTGTTTAGGGGGCAAAGGTAATAAATAATTACGAATGACGAATGAGGAATAGTGAAAAAGTATTATATAACATCAGTTTGAGTTAAAGTAGGTAGCTAAAATTGAAACGAAATCAAAGTATTACCTTTGAAGATTATTTCTTCATCATCTTTGCTGAAAATATAAAAATAAGTAGTACAATCACTCCCATTACCCACCAAAGGAGTTGCTGATGAGATTTTTCGGCAGGAGTGGAAGATGCTTTTACAGAAGAGCTTTCTGTTTTGGGTTGTTTGAGCACTTCGCCATATTGCAATTCGGTGAGTTGTTTGGGGATATCGGTTATGAAGTGCTCTATATCATATTCGGGGGTGTAATCATCTTCTTTGCCATAAGCTAAATAATAGGTGCGATTAGGGTCTAAAAAACGAGCCGCTAAGGTATAACGTATTGCATATACTACGACTTCGCTAATAGGAAGAGGCTCGTTATCTCCGTTTTCTATTATTATTTGTCCGTATTTCACAAGAATATCATCAAAGGAGAAGGTATTATTGGTTTTAGAACTAAGTGGCACTTCTCTTAAATCGTAAGAACAATAACTATCACAACGCTTTTGCGCATACGATTCGGTAACAGAAGTAGCGAGATTTAGCTTCCTGTAATAATCATAAGAGGCTTGAGGGACAACGCGTATCTTACAGATACGAAGAGCCTGAGGCAGACTGAAGTTTATGTAACTGCATTTGGTTTCTTTACTGTTTATTACTGAGAAATTGACCTTGTGTTTTACGATGTTATTAGTGTCGATTACTGTATAAGGGACTTCGATGGTATCAGTAGCTGATACGCCATAAATACGGAGGTCTGTGCCATAACTTTGGAATTGTGCAAAGGTGTGGTCGGGTAGAATAAGCTTATGCCAAGTGTTCCCCTTTACACCTTTCAGTTCTTGCTTATAGGTGTAAGAAGAGAGTTGTGCATAAGTTGTAGTGGTTAGAAATGTAAAGAGCAAAAGAAAGCGTTTCATATCATTGCTTATTAAAATATCTGTGCAAAGATAGCTTGTTTTAACTAAAAAAGCAAATGTTTTTTAGGTTATTACCACAGTTTTGCCACCAAAAAACACACTACTATGCCATATAGTACGGGCAAGAGTGTAGCAATGAGCGTCCATTTCTTGCTATGGGTTTCTTTGTATATCGTGTAGATAGTAGTACTACAAGGATTATGTAACAAGCTGAAGAGCATTAGGTTTACGGCAGTGAGGAGCGTCCAACCCCCAGCGTGTAGCAAGGTACCTACTTGAGAGGTTGAGGCTTCCATCAGTACGCCTGCCCCCTCGCCTACTGCTGTTTGCCCTAAGACCATAGTGGTGAGCATCAGCACGGTGGGAATGACGATTTCGTTGGCTGGAATGGCAACGATATAGGCAAGCAGGATTATGCCATTTAAGCCTATAAACACGCCTATGGGGTTTAACCCTTGAATGAGCCAGAGAGCAATGGGCTGGTGAGCTATTTGGAGATTACATATTAGCCATATTACTGCTCCCGCAGGCGCAGCAAATACAATAGCGCGCCAGAGTACGATAAGGGTTCTATCGATAAGCGATGTGTAGAGCGTTTGAAAGAAACGCGGTGGACGATAAGGAGGCAACTCCAATACAAAGAACGACGATTCGCCTTTGAGAAGTGTGTTGCTCAATAGCCACGAGGTGAAGAATGAAAAGACAATGCCCAACACGGCTATGCCTATGACAGCAAGCATTGCTACTGTATCACTCCACTGCTTAGGCACTAAAGCCCCGATGAACAATGTAGCGATGAGTATTTGGGTAGGCCAACGACCGTTGCAGAGCGAAAAGTTATTGGTGATAATGGCAATGAGTTTTTCACGCGGACTATTGATAATACGCGTTGCTACCACTCCTGCGGCATTACAACCAAAGCCCATACTCATTGTGAGGGCTTGCTTGCCGTGAGCGCCTGCTGTGCGAAAGAGCTTATCGAGATTAAAAGCCACACGAGGCAGGTAGCCAAAGTCTTCGAGGAGGGTGAAGAGCGGGAAGAATATAGCCATTGGGGGTAACATCACTGAAATGACCCATACCGTAGCCAAGTACACTCCATCGATAAGGAAACCGCTGAGCCACCAAGGGAAATGCAAGGCATTCGCTCCATTTTTCAGGAGCGGATAGAGCCACCCTACAAATAAATCGGAGAGCCATTGCGAAGGGTAGTTAGCCCCGATAATGGTAATCCACAGCACACCTGCCAAGAGCAGAAACATAATAGGGAAACCCCAAATTTTATGTGTTACGACTTTATCTATCACGCGGTCGATGCGGAAAGAGCGCGCAGTAAAATCGGTACTGACGGAGGCATTGGTAAGGGCAGTAGCTTGGGCGTAGATTGCTTCTACCAAATCGTTGCGGTACGTATCGCCTAAGAGATGATGATATTCTTCGGCAATACGCAAGATACGCGCCTGCCTTTCGGGATTATTTTCAGCAGAAAAAGCTCCTTCTTCTATACCTTTTTGTACGCTCTCATCGCCTTCGATGAGTCGCATTGAGAGCCAACGTGTATTCGGTAAATCGGGATTTAGTTCAGAAAGTGCCTTCTGTAACTCAGCAATGGCTTCGGCATTTTGCTTAGGAAGGTCGATAAAGGTTTGTTTCTTCGTTTGGAATTTACCACTTACCACTTCTTCGATAGCAAAGAGCAAATCGGCGATACCTTTTTTGGTACGTGCAGATGTTGCCACTACCGGAATGCCCAAATCGCGTGAAAGGGTGCGCGTATCGATATTGATGTGATGCCGGCGCGCCTCGTCCATCAGGTTGAGACAAAGCACTGCTTTATCGGTGATTTCGAGTATTTGAAGTGCCAAGCTGAGGTTGCGTTCTAAACGACTTGCATCTACTACGATGACTGTTACATCGGGTTTGCCAAAGAGAATAAAGTCGCGTGCTACTTCTTCGTCTTCGGAAGTAGAAAGCAGCGAGTAGGTGCCAGGTAGGTCGATGATGCGGTATCGTTCCTTATGGAATGAGAAACTGCCTTCGGCACGTGTTACGGTTTTACCAGGCCAGTTGCCGGTGTGTTGGCGCAAGCCGGTAAGAGCGTTGAAAACGGTGCTTTTGCCGGTATTAGGATTCCCTGCGAGGGCAATGGTATAGTTATAAGTGCTCGCCTCTTCGCCTAAGGGTTTTAGGGAAGCGGAGGGGTTGAGGGCACAAGTATCGCAAGTGTTTTTCATAGTTGTATAACAAGCCGAACGCTTGTTTGATTTGTTTATATTTATTTTTTCTTATTTACAAGGATTATCAACTTTGCCAAAGGTGCGAGCCACACAGACAAAAACTTTGGTAAAGTGTAGCACACCTGACACCTAACCCCTATCCCCTGCCACCTGAATCAGCACACAGAGGGCATCGGTTTTACGGAGGGCGATTTGGGTGTTGTGAATGCTATAAGCAACGGGGTCGGATAGAGGACTGACGTTTTCTATCTTGATTTTTGACCCGCGTACGAAACCTAAGTCGAGCAAGCGTTGCCTTACTTCTTGTCGGCTTTCAGGGGTAAATCCTGCAATGACAGCGCTTTGTCCTATTTTCAGTGAGGCTAAGGTAATGGTCATATAAGCGTTTGTATTATCAAAATATATTTTTAGACAAGCAAAATTACAATCTTTTATTGAATTGACAAAATTATTTTAGGTTTTTAGATGTGAGGCTTTAGGTCATAGGCAATAGGCACTAGGAATTGCGATGCAAAAACGATGAGTGGAAAATGAGAGAATGAGGAAATGAGGAAATGGGGTGCGAGGTTGTGTTAGGGGAATGAGGCTGTGCCTCAGAAATCAAACAAAATTTAAACAAAATCAAGGCTGCGCCTTGTAAAGTAGCTTTTTGAAACATCAACTTTGGCAAAGTTTAAAACTTTGCCAAAGTTTGAGATGAAAAAGCAATGTGTTGAGGCTGTTAGGAGAATTCGAAAGAAAACAGAGAGATTCAAAAGAGGAGAGGGAGAGATTTTGGTGAAAAAAGGGTATAAGGAGAGTGGGGGTAGCTTATAGAGAGCTTATAGGAAGCTTATACGAATCTTGGACGATTGGTATAGGAAGGGTATATAAGTAGTTGACTCATAACATAATACAACGATGCAAAAAATGGTAAAAACGGGGTTTCGAGGCGAAAGAAAGAGGAAGAGGCACTAGGCCTTAGGGCATAGGCACTAGGAGGGAGTGTGACGGAAAAGCGGAGGAAACCTCCCCTTTTACACATACCCAGCTGTCGCGGACTTCCTCAATGAGGGGGAATGTAGTGACGGAAAAGCGAAAGAAACCTCTCGGAGAGGGGGAACTGTGACGAGTCATTTATTCGGTAAGCCCCCGAACCCCCGAAGGGGAACAAGCTGGAAAAGGAGACAAACCTCTCCCTTCTCACATACTCCGCTCTCGCGGTGCACATACCCAGCTGTCGCTGGCTACCTTCAAAGGGGGAATGTGGTGACCAATAGGGGGTTGTAAAAGGTTTTGGAGGGGTTAGGAGGAACTCGGAGGTGGGGTGTTATGACGATTTTTTGGTGAAGATAAATTAATTTTATAGTTTTGCGCCCTCAAACTAAAAATACTAACACATATGAAGAAATTTTTATTTGGGGCATTTGTTGCCCTTGCCACAATGATTTCGTCTTGCGGAAGCAAAGATGATAAAACGCCTGAGCCTCCACAGAAAACTGCCGAACTGATAGGAGCGTGGCAAATGGAATCGTCTACCATAGACGGGAAACCGAAGGCGGTTTCAGAATGTACACTAAAAGAAACGATTGTTTTTACTGAAAAGACAATGGAACGTCTTTCGTTTAAGAAGAGAAATGGTAATTGCTCTTATGAGAAACAAGACCTTTTGACTTACACTCTTTCGGGAAACACCTTTACAACCAAAGATGGAATTATCACTTTTACCATTACTGAGGGTAAACTTGTGATAGAGGGAGTCTATACAGATGTACAAGGAAACAAAAAGCCTTCTACCACTACCTATAAAAGAATTACCGAAAAAGAATTGACAGCCCTTAGAACGATGGAGTATAAAGCTCCTGATTACAAAAAACAACTGATAGGGGCGTGGCAAGTGGAATCGGCAACTCTTGATGGTGAGAAGTTAGAGCTTTCGGAGTGCTCTTTAAAAGATGCTGTTATTTTTACTGAAAGCACAGTAGAAGAGCTTATCTTTAAAAAGTATGATGAATATAATTGTACCTATAAAAAACAAGAAATAAAACCCTATACTATATCGGGGACAACTATTACACGTGAAGGTAAGACAGTTACTTTTACTGTGACTGAAACTAAATTTGAGATAAACGGAACTGGATTAGATGAACAAGGAAAAATGCGTTCTTTTTCATATACCTATAAGAAAATCAGCGAAAAAGAATTGACAGCCCTTAGAGCGATGAAGTATAAAGTTCCTGAAAAAACTACCGACCCAAAAGCACTCATAGGGGCGTGGCAGATAGAAAAAGCTACCTTTAATGGACAACCTATCGAAAAAGAACCCTGTGAAGATAAACAAGTAAGCATTTACACTGCCAATACAGTAACTAATTATGAGTTTGGCTTCAATAGTAATACTAATCGTTGTGAGTTTGAAAAAGGCAGAGCGGTGCCTTATACTGCTTCTAATGGTACGATTACTACAAAAGGCGATACTCCTGAGAACTTTTTTGTAAGAGGAAATAGGCTTGTCATTTCATTTATAGATAAAGATGATGACGATAATGAAGGAACGTATGAGTATACATTTAGGAAACTTACAGAGGCAGAACTTGCGGAGATAAATAAATTGGAGAAGAAACAAAAGAAAGATACTAAACGCTGATAATCAGTGATAAAGACATTATAGGTACGTTAAAGTTTTGTTAAACTCTGGAATTATTTTGGTAGTTTAAAAAAACGCCGTACCTTTGCCGACGCAATGAGGGTGGTAGCTCATTGTAAAACTTCAAATAATAGTTTTCATAATTTAAAGTTTTGGTTGGTTAATGGAAAAGTCCGATAGTAATATCGGGCTTTTTTTTTGCAGAAAAAGTATTGTTATTTAAAAAAGATTTTATACTTTTGCGGAGAAAAACTGATATAAAGAATGACACCCATATACAGCCAATTACTTATTCCGTTTCTCATTGCAATGGCAGTAGCCATTACGATGGGAGGTAGTGGTACCGCTCCTGCGTTCTCGGCAAGCTATGGCGCTAATGTGATTAGAAAGACTGTTATCCCGGGGTTATTTGGGATAATGGTGTTTGTAGGGGCGTTTTTGGCAGGGAAGAAAACGGCAGGTACAATGGGGAGTGGCATATTACCCTCGGAGTATTTGGATTTTACGGTGGTATCGATAGCCTTATTTTCGATAGCGGTAACGATGCTTATTTCGAACATTTCCGGGATACCGCAGTCGACCAGTCAGGCAGCAGTATTAGCCTTAGCGGCACCAGCGTTGTATTTTGAGAAGTTAGACACGAATAGGCTATTTATGGAGATTATACCTGCGTGGTTTATATTGCCTGTGATTGCTTATTTTCTGAGTTATTTCGCGGGGAAATACATTTACCAGCCGATGCGCAGGCGAGGGCTGACGATACAGCGGGCGCAGAATGAGAACAAGAAGCGTATTTGGGATGTGGCGTTGGTGATAATGGCTTTGTATGTATCGTTTGCGATAGGCTCTAACAACGTAGCTAATGCGACGGGACCTTTGTATACAATGACGATTAATGAGCTACACATTCGCGAGAGCGACCATATTGTTATCTTGATGTTGGCTACCTTGGTGGTAGCTCCGTGTTTTGGCATTGGCGCTTCGCTTTTTGGGCATAAGATACTGAAGAATACAGGGAAGGAAATAATACTTTTTGGGAAGTTTGAAGCGGTGATTATCGCATTTATATCGGGGAGCTTGTTGTTGCTGGCTTCGGTTGTAAAAGGAATACCCACCTCATTGGTACAAGTGAATGTGGCGGCTATCTTAGGAATAGGCGTAGCGAAGATGGGACATAAGAATATTTTTCGCAAGACTCAAGTAAAGCGATTCTTTGCGATGTGGATGATAGCACCTATTATAGCGTTCTTTTTGTCGTTGTTATTGGTTTTTTTAGCTGATAAGAACCAAATGTTATAAACAAAATACTTAAAGAATTGTTAAAAAATAGGGTGGGAGAAGAGGAAATATAAGAAACAAGAGAAGGAGAGAATAGAGTGTATAAAACTATAAATCAAACATATATAAAAAATACACAAAAAATAGAATATTAATATATAGTTAAAATTGAGAAAAGATGATACTACATTAAAAAAAAGTAGTATCTTGCGCCCGAATTTTTATGCTAACAAGTGTTTTTACTATGAAAAGAAATTTATTAAAAGTACCTGTTTATATGGCCTTAGCAGGATTGTTGCTCGCAGGTTGTGGCAAGAAGACTGATAAGAACACATCGAGTGCGACAGGTTGGAAAATCAACGCGAAAGAAGGTGGTTTTCAATACAATACAGATTTTAAAGACCAAGAGACAGGTCCTGGTCTTGTGCTCATTGAGGGAGGTACCTTCACTATGGGTCAGGTGGAAGACGACATAATGCACGACTGGAATAACACACCTACCCAACAACACGTACAGTCTTTTTATATGGACGAAACAGAGGTAACCAACAAGATGTATATGGAATACCTCGATTGGTTAAAACGTGTCTTCCCACCAGATGAAGAGCAATATAGGAATATATATATAGGTGCCCTTCCTGATACCTTAGTATGGAGAAGCCCTCTAAGTGCTAATGAAGCAATGGTTAGCAATTACTTGCGTCACCCTGCTTATGCTGAGTATCCTGTAGTAGGGGTAAACTGGGTACAAGCAGTACAGTTTAGTTCTTGGCGCACTGACCGTGTGAACGAGGCAATCTTGGAACGTGATGGTTATCTTGCAAAAGATGCTCGTTACCAAGTAGATGCTACTAGCACATTTAGTACCGATACTTACCTAAACGCTCCATCACAAACTTACGGAGGTAAGATAGCTGGTGAAATGGGGGGTAAGAAAACTAATAAAGAAGGAGAAGCAACTTATGCTAAACAAACTAGCGGTATTTTATTGCCTGAGTATCGTTTGCCTTCTGAAGTAGAGTGGGAATACGCTGCCAAATCTTTGGGTGGTATTCGTGAATATAACTCATTGCAAGGTAGAAAGAAATACCCTTGGGATAGCCAATACACTCGTTCTACCAAACGTAGAACTCGTGGAGACCTCTTAGCTAACTTTAAACAAGGTAAAGGTGACTACGGCGGATTAGCAGGTTGGTCAGATGATAAAGGTGATATTACTGTAGCAGTTAAAACTTACCCACCTAATGACTTTGGTTTGTATGATATGGCAGGTAACGTAGCCGAGTGGGTAGCTGATGTTTATCGTCCTATTGTTGATGATGAAATAACAGATTTCAACTATTACCGCGGTAACGTGTATATGAAACACGCTATTGGTGAAGACGGAAAACAAATAGTAGTAACTCCTGAGAATGTGAAGTATGATACTTTGATGAACGGTAAAATTATCGCTCGTAATTTGCCAGGAAATCTTGCTACTGTTCCTATCGACTCAAACGAAACCTACTTGCGTTATAACTTTACACACTCCGATAACCGCAGTTATCACGATGGCGATAAATCATCTACACGCAACTATCGCAACCAAAATGACTTGATGGCAGAAGGTTCAGAGTATACAAACTCAATGTACAATGCTCCTCGTCCTAAAAGACCAGGTAGCGATATCAGCGGTAAGGGCTATGATACTTCTAACGACCGTACTTCACTTATCGACGACGAAGTACGCGTATACAAAGGAGGTTCTTGGAGAGACCGTGCTTATTGGCTTGACCCAGCACAACGTCGTTTCTTACCTCAGTACATCGCTACTGATTATATAGGGTTCCGTAACGCTATGAGCCGTGTAGGTTCAAAAGCCAAAAAGAACCATAAAACTCCTAAAGGATAAAAACCATAAAATATTTCATAGGCAAAGAGTCTTCTTGAACTTTTCAAGAGGGCTCTTTTCTTTTTTTACAGAAAGTAAGAGAAACAATTTGCTTAACTCAAAAAAACGCTGTAGTTTTGCATTATAAAAGAACTAATAGTTTATGATAGAAGAGCTTTATCAAAGATATATAACTTCAGCGGGCGTAAGTACTGATACCCGCAATATAACACCTAATAGTATTTACTTTGCCTTGAAAGGAACTTCGTTTAACGGCAACACCTTTGCTCAAGAAGCTCTTGCCAAAGGAGCCTGCTATGCAGTAATTGATGACCCTGCTTATCACATCGCCGATAAAACACTTTTGGTAGACGATGTCCTCACTACACTCCAACAGCTCGCTACTTATCACCGCAGGAAGCTAAAAACACTTGTTATTGGTATTACCGGTAGCAATGGGAAAACCACCACAAAGGAGCTTATTAAGTCGGTATTATCACAACAACTGAACATAGTAGCTACACAAGGCAACCTAAACAACAATATAGGAGTACCTCTCACTTTGCTCACAATTAAACCAGAAACCGATATTGCTATTGTGGAGATGGGTGCCAATCACCCAGGTGAAATTGCCTTCCTATGTTCTATTGCTGAACCCGACTACGGCTATATTACCAGTATTGGTAAAGCGCATTTAGAAGGCTTTGGTTCTTTCGAAGGCGTGATAAAAACCAAAGGAGAGCTCTATGATTACCTCAAAACACACCATAAAACCATTATTGCCAATGCCGATAATCCTATCACCGAAGCACTTTTGGAAAACTATAACAATGTGTACAGTTTTGGAGTAGGCGAAGGGGTAAACGTCTCTGTGCAATGTCTCAGCACTCAACCCGTGAAAATACAGTTTACTGACTCGTCCCTACAAACCACCACAGAAGGATTCCCAGCCAATATAGAGGGCTTTACTGATGCTCCCACTGTCGCAACTTCTCATCTGGTAGGAAGCTATAACTTCACTAATATTGCTGCTTCGGTAGCTTTTGGGCGTTACTTCAAACTCTCTACAAAGGCTATTCAGAAGGGCATAGAGAGCTATATTCCTCAAAACAATCGCAGTCAGCTATTGCAATGGGGTAGTAATACTGTTTTGCTCGACGCCTATAATGCCAATCCTAGCAGTATGACTGCTGCTATCGACAATCTTCTTTCTATGAAAAGCTTCCCTAATAAAGTGCTTATTCTCGGCGATATGTTTGAGCTTGGCGATTACGCTACTCAGGAGCATCAAAGCATTGTCGATAAACTCACAGAACACCAATGGGCAGGGGTCTACCTCATCGGAAAGAATTTTAAACAAACTAAAGCGCCTTATCCGCAGTATGAAACCTTTGAGGAATTCCGAGAAGTCTTTAAGAAGCTTTCTTTTCAAGACAACCTAATACTCATCAAAGGTTCAAGAGGAATGGCTTTAGAAAGACTTATAGCCAACTCTTAAAGAGCATAAAAAAACAGCGAAGGGCTGTCGGCAATGCCGACAGCCCTTCGCTTATCCTCTGATAACTACTGATTGTGTTTCTTCACATAATCAATAATTCTTTCTGTAAGATTGATATGGTCAGTACCCCGTACACCGTGTGCGTGCATCGGGTAGATAAATAACTCTATAAAGTCGTTTTTCTTGATAGACTCACGTGTAATACTCATCAGGTGCTGAGGTACTACTACATCGTCTACACTGCCGTGAATAAATAGTAGTGGGCGCTTCAAGTTCGTGAGGTATTTGCCCACTCGGCTATTCTCGTAACCCTCTGGGTTTTCTTGTGGGGTATCCATATAGCGCTCGCCATACATCACTTCGTAATACTTCCAATCGGTTACAGCCCCTCCTGCCACAGCAGTTCTGAATATTTCAGGGTGACGAGTGAGCAAGCTCGAAGCCATAAATCCTCCAAAACTCCATCCGTGTACTGCTATCCTATTGCCATCTACATAAGGCAGACTCTTCAAATAATCCACCCCTTTAAGCTGGTCTTTTACCTCTATTTCTCCCAAACGACGGTGAATTACACTCTCAAAAGCAAAACCTCTGTTTTCACTACCGCGGTTGTCTAAGGTGAACACAATATACTGTTCGTTTTCTACAAAAGCGTGTAACCACAAGTAAGTATCTGCCAACCATTCGTTTTTCACCTGTTGGGCGTGTGGTCCTCCATATACATAAATCAGCACAGGGTACTTTTTGTTAGGGTCAAAAGTCTTAGGTTTGTGCAATTTACCGTAAAGAGGCGAACCGTCTTCGGCTTTCAGCGTTACAAACTCAGTAGTGCCTACCGCAATACCTTCCAGCGGATTCTTAGCCGTAAGCAAACGCTGTCTACTGCCTTTATCCGTATTTACAAGGTCTATATTTTGTGGAACGCTGATACTGCTATAGCTATCCAAAAGATATTTCCCGTCACTGCTCAGCTGTACGTTATGAGTTCCTGCTTCGGGAGTAAGAGCACTCACCTTTTTAGGGTTTTTAAGCTCTATCTTAAAGCAATGTTGTTCACGTGGGTCAGCACCTGTACCGGTGATAAATACGTATTTCCCTTGTGCGTCGAAACCTAAAATATCTTGCACTACCCAACGGAAATTGCTAACTTGCTTAATGAGTTTGCCATTCACATTGTAATGGTATACATTTGTAAAACCATCGCGCTCGCTTAGCCATAAAAACTCATTTGCGTTGTTCGGCAAGAACACAGCTGGCTTTTCGGGCTCTACCCATTTAGCGTTGCGCTCTTCAAAAATTGTATTTACCTTTTTGCCCGTACGTGCGTCGTAACGGTTTAAGGCAAAGTGGTTCTGCGCTCTGTTTACTTCCGCCAAAAGGATATATCGCTCATCAGGGCTCCAAGCCAAATTCGTGAGAAAGTGCTCATCGGTAGTGTTGATGTCTAAATAAGAAACCTTCCCGCTTTGGAAATCGTAAATCCCTACTGCTGCCTGCTCGCTCGGCTGACCTGTCATCGGGTATTTAATCGCTTTTAAGGTAGCAGGAGTGGTGGTAATATCCACCAAAGGGTAATCAGCCACCTTGCTTTCGTCTTTCTGATAGAAAGCTAAATAATTGCCCTTAGGCGAAAAGAAAATGCCTTTATTAATGCCAAATTCGTTGCGGTGAATCGATTTACCCGCTACAATATTCGCATCAGTAAAAGCAGTAACCGCTTGTTTTTCATTCTTTTCAGTAGCCAAATACAAATTATTATCTAAGGTATATGCCACCGATTTTGTAAGAGGATTGTATTCAGCGTTTTCAGCCCCTTTGGGTAGTGTGATACTACTGAGCACATTCTTGCGCTCGTAATTGTAACGGTAATAAGTATTATCCATTTTTAAAACCATTTCCTCTTTACCGATATAGTTGATAGGAGGCAACGAACCGCTGTTCCGCAAGTAGCTTTGCAACCACTCAAACCCCATTGTGAGCTCACTGCCAATAGCACCCACTTTTTCACCTTTGGGATTGAAAATCTCATACGTATCACCTTTGCTGTACAGATACAGGTCAGTGCCCTCAATCCACTGCAAATTATCCAAAGTTTCAGGAGAGAGCAAGCGGTATCCCATTTCAGAAGAAGGGTCTTGTACCGCGTGAAAAACCGCTTCGGCAACCGTCAGTTTACGGTCTTGAGCTAACGCCGAAAGCGTAATAAAAGCTACGAATAGCGAAGTAATAACTCTTTTCATAATTCAGTTTTACCAATGTAATGAATTGTTTTTACAGCGCAAAAATAAAACATTCTCTTCAAATAGCCAAAGCCTTCATCACTTATTTTTACCCTTTTTCTCGAAAAAAATCCCTATAAATTTGGTCAATTCATTTTTAAATACTACTTTTGCACCGTCTTAATTAAAAACAGACAGGTCTCATAGCTCAGCTGGTTAGAGCATCTGACTCATAATCAGAGGGTCGTTGGTTCGAGCCCAACTGGGACCACCCTCAAAACAAAAGCACTTACAAACATTTGTAAGTGCTTTTTTATTATACCCCAACTTCGGTTTAACTATATTTTCCGTCCCCACACACCTCCCTTTTTTTCGCTACTCTCCCCCTTTGAAGATAGCCCCTATCGCTAGCGCGAGCTTGTAGCTCGTGCCCATTTGGTTCCTCCCAACCTCTTCAAAACCTTTTACACTCCCCTATTAGTCACCACATTCCCCCTTTTCCGTCCCAACATTCCCCTTTTGAAGGTAGCCAGCGACAGCTGGGTATGTGCCCTGCGAGAGCGGAGTATGTGAGAAAGGGGAGTTTGTCACCTTTCCCAGCTTGTCCCCCTTCGGGGGTTCGGGGGCTTACCGAATAAATGACTCGTCACAGTTCCCCCTCATTGAGGGGGCTAGGGGGAGGTTTCCTCCGCTTTTCCGTCACACTCCCTCCTAGTGCCTATGCCCTAAGGCCTATTGCCTCTTCCTCTTTCTTTCGCCTCGAAACCCCGTTTTTACCGTTTTTTGCATTGTCGTATTATATTATTAATCAATTATTTATATACCCTTTCTATACCAATCGTCCAAGATTCGTATAAGCTTCCTATAAGCTCTCTATAAGCTAAGACCTCCCTCCTCACACCCTTTTTCCATCAAAAGTCCTTCCTCCTCTCTTCCGTTCTTCTCCGATATCTTTCGAATTCTCCTAACAGCCTCAACACATTGCTTTTTCATCTCAAACTTTGGCAAATTTGAATAAACTGACAATACCTCCGCAGGCACTTTTCTTGTAGCTCACACCCCATTTACCAATTCTCTCATTTCCTCATTCTCTCATTTTCCGCTCATCGCTTTTGCGTCGCTATTCCTAGTGCCTAAGGCCTATGGCCTAATACCTTTTTTCCACTATTTATTATTATTCAAAATAATTTTCTTATCTTTGCACCCAAGTTTTCATTACATTAATGTTAACCTATCTATTAATTAAATTGCCCATCGGTGCACATCACAATTGTCAATTGAAAGACTATTCGTATAATTTGTGCGAGACTTAAAAACAGCGAAGCTGTTCATTTGCTCGATTTTTTTTAAAGATTTGTAAGATTTCTGTAGCGTAAGCTACACTTTTCTTACATCGAACTCACGTTAAAAGCAAGCATTTTACAAAGCATTACCTTGATTTTGCTTAATTTCTGAGGCACAGCCTCACCTGTTCACATAAAACCTTTTTGTCTAATTTATAAAACAATCTGTTGTCGTGCTACGACCCACAGCAAATAAGATGAAAAAAAAGATTCTATCCATCATTGCCCTGCTCCTTATAGTAATAGCAGGTTATTTCGTATGGCGAAAATACATCGCCCCCACCCGTATCGCATTGGTGAACTTCATCAGCTATCAGGCGTCCAATATCGCCCTTTCTAATTCCGATAAGTTTATCAAAATCGAAGAAGTCCCCCTCGACCAACTCGATAAACTCAAAAACTACGACTTCGTCCTCGTATGGGCAATGGGACTGAAAATTAGCGACGAACAGCGCAATCAACTCATCGATGCTGCTAACCGCGTGCCTTTTCACAGTTTCGCCGTTACCAATCCCGATAACGATATCAGTAGCCTCAACGAAACCGAACTCAAACACGTAGGCGACTATCTGATGAGTGGCAATAAAGCAAACTACCAAAACCTCGTTCGTTATGTCCGCAAATATATCGACAAGAAATGGTTTGCTACCGAACCCGCACCACCTATCGAACGCAAAGAAAACGTCTACTTTCATTTAGACGACGAGCGCTCTTTCAGCTCTCTTAAAGAATATCAAGAGTATATTCAGAAGAATAATTTCTATAAAGAAGGAGCTCCTCGCATCGCCATAGTAGCAGGCTTACACGAGCCTTTTGGCGGAAATAAAGAACATCTCAATGGGGTAATAAACGCCTTGCAGAACGAGGGTATGAACGTCTATCCTTTCACCGCTCAAGAAAAACGCATCGACTTCCTTACCGAAATCAATCCCGATGCCATTGTCTATTTTCCTCACGGACAAATGATGATGGGGCAACCCGAACTGTTTATCAATTGGGCTAAGGAGCACAACGTACCCCTCTTCACGGGATTATCGGTCTTAGCAATGAAAGACGATTGGGAAAAAGACCCTATGGGTATGTCGGGCGGCTTTATGGGGCAAACCATTGTAATGCCCGAGTTAGACGGGGCGCTCTATCCTTATGTAGTGATTGCCCAAGAACAAAACAAACAAGGTTATTACTTCCTCAACACTATCGAGAACCGCGCCCGTAAGTTCGCCAAAATTATTCATAACTTCACCGATTTAAAACGTAAACCTAATGCCGACAAGAAGTTGGCGATTGTTTACTTCAAAGGTGTGGGGCTTACTCCTGCTGCCGCTCAAGGGTTGGAGGTCGAACCTTCACTATTCCGCTTTTTACATCAACTCAAAAACGAAGGTTATAACGTAGGAACGCTCCCCGCTACACAAGCCGAATTCAATCAGCTACTGCTCACGCACGCCAATACTTATAGAGCCAATGCCAAAGGCGATATCGAAAAGTTCATCAGTACAGGTGCACCTGCTTTGGTAGAAGCTCACGAATTAGATGCTTGGCTCAAAAAAACTTTACCCGAAAAACTCTATAAACAAGTAATCGAAAAGAACGGTGCTGTACCGGGCACTTACCTCAATACTTCTAAGGACGGTAAAAATTATCTGGCAGTAGCCCAACTCACTTTCGGTAATATCACCATTCTGCCTCAACCTCCTGCCGCTATTAGTACTGATGATGATTTTAAAGTGTTGCACGGCGTAAAAGAAATCCCTCCTTATGCCTATATGGGGGCATATCTTTGGATACAAAACGGCTTCAAAGCCGATGCGCTCATTCACTTCGGTACGCACGGCTCATTGGAGTTCACCCCTAATAAACAAGTAGCCCTCTCCGATTACGATTGGGCAGATATCTGTGTGGGTACCGTACCACATTTCTACTATTATACTATCGGAAATATAGGCGAAGCGATGATGGCAAAACGCCGTTCGTACGGCAGTATTGTGTCTTATCTTACCCCTGCTTTTACCGAAAGCGATATGCGCAATACCTTCAATAATTTAGAGAACACCATTCTTTCTTATCAGAAAGCAAAGAACCCTATCGATAAACAAACCATTGGGTTACACATCAAAAAGTTAGCCGTAACAATGGGCTTACATCGTGATTTGCGTTTGGATAGTATCCTCTCCAAACCGTATACCGAAGCCGAAATCGACCGCCTTGCTAACTTCGCCGAAGAGATTGCCACCGAGAAGATTAATGGCGAATACTACGTAATGGGAGTCCCTTATACTCCTGATAAAATTAATTCTACCATCTTGGCTATGAGTGCCGACCCTATTGCGTACAGTTTGGCTACCTTAGATAAGTACCACGGTAAAGTTACCGAAGCCGACCTTAAACACAAAGCCTTTTTCACAACTCATTATTTAAACCCTGCTAAGAGCTTAGTAAACCAAATACTCGCAGGCAAACCAGTTTCTACTGAACTGATTTGCAACTATGCTCATATTTCTGCTGACGATTTGCAAAAAGCCAAAGCTACAATGGCTAAAGAAGAAGGAAGTGGTATGCCTTATTTCTTACAACAGCAGATGAAAAAACAAGCTACGGTTTCAGCAACCACTACTGCTACTCACACAACAGCCACAGCTTCGGCTACTGCTAAGAAACCTGATGCCGTAGGTCGTCCTACCAAAATCAAAGCTCCTGCCAAAAAGGAAGACCGCAAGCCTCTTACTAAGGAAGAGCTGACAGCTCTCAACGCTCAAAAAGCTAAAATAGATTATGCACGTGCCTTGGTAGATATCGAAAGAACCATTACCAATGTAGCGCTCTATAAAGACGCCTTGCAAAACAGTCCGCGTTTAGAAGAAAAGGCTTTCTTCAATGCTCTAAATGGTGGTTACACCCCTCCTTCCTCAGGAGGTGATGCAGTAGCCAATCCTAAAGGTGTACCTACCGGTCATAACCTCTATGGGGTGAATGCCGAAAGTACACCGTCTAAACTCGCGTGGGATAGAGGCGTAGCTTTAGCCCAAAATGTAATTAGTGAATACCAAACCAAACACCACGAATATCCCAAGAAAATAGCCTATACTTTTTGGAGTTCTGAATTTATAGAAACCGAAGGTGTATCTATCGCCCAAGCTTTGTATATGTTAGGTGTTGAACCCGTATGGGATAGCTTTGGTCGTGTAGGCGATGTGCGCGTCATTCCTTCTGAAGAGTTGGGTCGCCCTCGTATCGATGTAGTGATTCAAACCTCAGGTCAGTTTCGCGATTTAGCAGCTTCTCGTTTGTTCTTGCTTACCAAAGCCATTCAAATGGTATCAGCTCTTCCTGAGGAAGCATATGCCAATGAAGTGAGCGCAGGTAGTGTAGATATCGAAAAACAATTGGTAGAAGCCGGAGTATCGCCCAAAGAAGCCCGCGAACTTTCTACCGAACGTATCTTTGGTGGCTTGCAAGGTCGTTATGATACAGGCACTAAGGAGTTGATTAATTCCGGCGATAAGTGGGAAACTCAAAAGGATATCGCTGAGGTTTATATGCATAATATGGGCGCTTTCTACGGCAGTAAAGACAATTGGAGCAAGTTCCAAGAAGGTATGTTCCGCGCCGCTATCAAGAACGCCGATGTGCTCATTCAGCCTCGCCAAAACAACACTTGGGGAGCGCTTAGCCTCGACCACGTCTACGAGTTTATGGGGGGTATGAATGCTGCTATCAAAGAAGTGAACGGCAAAGACCCCGATGCCTACCTCGCCGATTATCGCAACCATAAGAATATGCACGTGCAAGAACTCAAAGAAGCCGTAGGGGTCGAAGCTCGCAGTACAATATTCAATCCTAAATACATCAAAGAAATGATGAAGGGTAAGGCTTCAAGTGCCGGGCAAATAGCCGAAATCGTTACTAATATGCACGGTTGGGAAGCTACTCGCCCCGAACTCATCGACGATGCAATGTGGAATGAGGTATATAACACTTATATAGAAGATAAACATCACCTGGGCATCACCAATTTTATAAAGAAAGAAAACGTAGCAGCCTTGCAAGAGGTAACTGCTGTAATGCTCGAAGCTACCCGCAAAGGTATGTGGAAAGCCTCCGATGCCCAAATCAGTAAACTTGCCGATATCCATACCGACCTCACCAAGCAATTCGGTGTAAGCTCTTCTCATTTCTCTTCTGAAAATAAGAAGTTGCAGGATTATATCAGCAAAAAGGCTTCACCTGCCAATGCCCAAGCGTATCAGCAACAGCTCGCTCAATCGCACCAAGGCAGTCAGGCACAAGCCAATACCCAAGATGCAAAAGTCCTCAAAAAAGAAGAAACCTCTGCCGGAAGTCCTCAAGAAAAAGTATCACTCAGCGCCCTTTGGATAGGCGGAATAGTGCTCCTCGCTTTCGTCGGTCTCATCATCTTCATTCGCAAAAGAAGAAGATAATTTAAAGTTACAGCAAAGAAGAAAGGCTACCCAATAGGGTAGCCTTTCTTCTTTTAATTTCATTATAAATTTAATAACTCCTCCACGTACTCCCTACTGTTCGAGAGTCGAGGTACTTTGTTTTGCCCACCAAGCTTATCCTTGTGTTTGAGCCAGTCGTGAAAAAGCCCCGTGCGAGCCTTGTGCACTTTGGGCATATTCAGCGTCATATTGTTGTAGCGTTTAGCTTCGTAATCTGAGTTAAGTTTTTGCAGTTCGCGGTCTAATATCTCGGTAAATTGCTCCAAACTCTCAGGAGGTGCATCAAACTCTATTACCCATTCGTGCCCTCCTTTCAGCTTGTCTTGCATAAATATAGGCGCAACCGTGTAGTCTATTAAGTGACTATTAGTCTGCTCACAAGCCTTTTCTAAGGCGCGCTCGGCATTCTCTACGATGAGTTCTTCTCCAAATACATTAATAAAGTGCTTGGTACGACCCGTAATCTTAATCCGATAAGGCACTACCGAAGTAAACCTTACCGTATCTCCTATCATATAGCGCCACAAACCGGCATTGGTAGTAATCACCATCGCATAGTTCTTCCCTATTTCCACCTCACTCAGCGGAATTGCCTTTTGTTCTGCAGTACCAAAAGTCTCCATCGGTATAAACTCATAGAAAATCCCGTAGTCGAGCATTAGCAACATCTCGTCCGAATTGTTGCGGTCTTGAATTGCAAAGAACCCTTCGGAGGCGTTGTATATTTCGTAATAACGAAAACTATCCAAAGGAATAATATGCCTATACTGTTCGCGATACGGTATAAAGCTCACCCCTCCGTGAAAGTATACTTCTAAGTTTGGCCACAACTCCAAAAGATGTTCCTTTTTGGTTTCTTCTAAAATCCGATTCAAAAGCACTAACATCCACGAAGGAACCCCCGCAATACTAGTCACATTCTCTGTTTTCGCTTCTTTGACAATCGCTTGTAACTTACTCTCCCATTCACTCATCAGCGATACTTTGTTGCTGGGGGTACAACTCCATTCTGCCCAAAAAGGCAGGTTTTCAATCAAAATCGCCGATAAATCCCCAAAATAAGTACCGTTTTGTTCATACAGTTGCTTGCTCCCTCCCAGTCGCAAACTCTTGCCTTTAAACAGATTCGAATCCTCGTTGTTATTTAGGTATAAGCACAGCATATCCTTCCCCGATTTGTAATGGCACAATTGCAGTGCCTCCTCACTTACCGGAATAAACTTACTCTTAGCGTTAGTAGTCCCACTGCTCTTGGCAAACCATTTTATCGGCGTATGCCAAAACACATTCCGCTCCCCTCGTCTTGCCCTTTCTACGTAAGGCTCAAAGGCTTCATAAGAAACTAATGGTGTATTTCTACTGAATTGCTCATAGTTTTTCACCTCAGCAAAGTTATATAGTTTGCCGAGTTCAGTGTCTTTGGCAGCATCGAGAAGCTCCAAAAGCACACGTTCTTGCACCTTATGTGGGTGCTCTACGAACTCTTGTATTTGGTCAATACGGCGTTTTAAAAACCACGAAGTAATAGAATTGAATAAAGCTAATGGCATATCCTGTATAACAAATTACAAGTGACAAAAGTAATAATTATTTCTGAACTAACAAGAAACTACTATTACAATTAAGTTACAAAAGTAACTTTTCTCCGCCGGTTTGTTGTCTTTCTGCAACTTAAACACCATATTCTTTTCAATAATCAGCAAGCAACCCTCCCCTAAGCACTATCTCTTCTACGATACTCAACTTAAAGCAATCACTGTACCGAACTGTTTCTTTCCTCCCTATTGTCATATCTTTTTATGGTTTTTAGTATAAACCTATTTCAGGATATGACATATGACATATGACATTTACCTCTTATCTCTTACCTCCTTTGCATTTCTACCAAACTTCTTCTTAAAGGCAGTCGAAAAATGCGATATATAATCATATCCACAGGTAATGGCGATTTCACCTATACTCTTATCGGTGTGAAGGAGCAATTGTTGTGCCAACTCCATTTTATAGTCGTATAGATAACCAAAAACAGTAGTGCCAAATACCTCTTTAAAACCATAACACAACTTCTTTTCGTTCACACCTACGGCACGTGCCAATTCAGTTATCGAAGGCGTAACGTCCAACTGATCCGTAAGGCGGTCGCGCACTTCGTACATCTTCCGCACGTCGGTTTGGGTTTTGCAGTATTGGTATACTTGTAGCTGTTGCTGTTCGTATTGATGTAATTGTAACAAAAAAAGTTCCTGCACTTTTAGGTCGGCATAAGGTCGTGCTGCCTTGCCCAAAAGAGAAGCGTGTTGCAGTTGGTCAAGGACAGTTTGCATAACAAAGTCAGTAGGAAGTGATTGTTCAGGCGAAAGAATAAAGTTACCACCCCGCTCATAGCGCTGGTACCACGCCATAAAAGTTTCAGGGTATTGAGTAGCTATTTGCGCAAATTGCTCAGCACTGATAGCAACCGTAATCACTTCTATAATATCATCTTTATGCAACAAGTCTTTGCCCAAGCATTCTTCTTTACCAAAAAAGATATTGTGAGTCCCCGCCTTACTGATACAATCTCGCCCGTCTACCTGCACTGTCATACCTTTGTAGGTTCGGGTTACAAAATAAAGACGCACTGAGGGGATATCCATACGTCCCACAAAAGTCACTTCCTCTTTCATTTGTACTTGCCATCGGTAGTAAGTATGATTGCCTAAGGCTTGTTGTTCCAATTGAAACACCCCCATTTGTTCATTCACTCTTTCGTAATAATTTTGCACCTCTTCTTCGTTAGTTGCCAAAGGTAATGTTATTTCGTTTATCATATTCATCAGTCGTTTATCACGTTCATAAGCCGTTTGCCGTCAGCCTCACCAGCCAGCTACAAACAACTAATCACTTTATTTGCTATTCAGATGTAAAACTTTGCTAAGGAAATTAAACAATCGTGCTTCCTTTTTGCTGTATTTTTGCACTCTGAAATCTGTTGTTTAGAACAAAAGTAAATAACATATTTCAAACCACCAAATATTTTAGCTTTTAGTTTTTTAGTCGTTAGCAGTTAGCAAGCGATTAAATACTGATTATTAGGTAATTCAACTTTGCCAAAGTTTGAGATGCAAAAACCAATATCTATGTTAAACAAAACTTTTCTTTTACTACTACTCTTCAGTCTTTCTATATCAGCTCAAAACACTGCCGAACTCATTGGTACGGTTACCGATAAAGTAACTCACCAACCTTTAATAGGTGCCGATGTTTACATCAAAGAACTAAACAAAGGTGTGAGCACCGATGCACGCGGTCAATATCGATTGGCACACTTGCCCGAAGGGAATTATACCGTGTGGTTTAGTTTCCTCGGTTATCAAACTTTTGGAAAGAAAATCAGTGTGAAAGGACAGGTACGTTCAGATGTATCGCTGAAAGAACAAGCCGAAGAAATAAGCGGAGTAACTGTTTCGGGCAAGAGTATCGCTCACCAAAAGAAAGAGCAGAGTATGCCCGTAACGGTAATTGATATGAGTAACCTGCGAGGTACGGTAAGCAGTGTGCAGGACATTCTTCTAAAAACCGTAGGTATCACTTTGCGTTCTTCAGGAGGGGTAGGCAGTAGTTCACGTATCTCAGTAAGAGGGTTAGAAGGCAAACGCATAGGCTTTTTTATAGACGAATTGCCCTTAGGTGAGCAAACGGATTATATCGATATCAATGATATCCCCATAGATATGATTGACCGTATTGAGATTTACAAAGGAGTAGTACCAGCACGCTTCGGGGGCTCATCGCTTGGAGGAGCTATCAATATCGTTATTCGCGAATACCCCGATAAATATGCCGACCTCAGTTATGGATATGAAAGTTACAACACCCATAAGGCACAAGGGGTATTCAAACGCAACCTCAAACAGCGCGGATTGGTATTCGGTATCGGTGGAGGCTATACTTCATCGGATAATAACTATACTTTCGATTCTCCTTTTCAAGAAGGATTACGCATCACCCGCAATCACGATAAGTACCGCAAGCTCATCATTGGCGGGAGCTTCAAAGCAAAGAAATGGTGGTTCGACGAAGTAGAATTAGAACCCGTGTTCGTCAAAACCTATAAGGAAATTCAAGGTATCGAATACGATATACGAGAAGCCCATAGTCAGTCGTTAATGACTGGGCTTTCTAATAAACTCGAAAAAGATAATTTCCTCACAGAAGGCTTAAACCTCGATATGTTCAACGGATTGGTAATTACCAAAATGAACTTCATCGACAAAGCCACCCGTCGCTATGAGTGGGACGGTAGCTCCTACCCTACCCCTTCGCGTTATGGCGGTGAGGCAGGTTATAACTACCCATCGGACTCTGATGATAAAAAGCTTACTTTTATTAATAAAACCAATTTGGAGTACATTCTTACTGAACGCCATTCGCTGAATATCAACAGTGTGTTTTCTATGGCAAACGGTACGCCCAAAGACGACTTAAAGACCCTGAGCCTGGGTAAGCAAGTGAATTTCGATTCGCAAATGCGCAGTTGGATAAGCGGACTTACATACGACTTCCGTACGCTTAACGACGTGTTTTTAAACTCGCTCACAGTACGCCATTATATGTATACTATGCACACCCAAATGGCGCCACTCTTCGTTCCCGGCAAGTACGATGTAGACGTAAACAAGAGCGATTTTGGGGTGAATAATGCGATGCGTTACCGCTTCCTGCCTTCGCTAATGGGGAAACTCTCTGCTGGTTATGAGGTGCGTATTCCTTCGGAAACGGAGCTCTTAGGCGATGGTATAGCTGTAATTCCCAGTCCTGATTTATTGCCAGAGCGTAACCTCAGCGCTAACCTCGGTTTGCTGTTCGACCTTACAGGCAAGCACCCTACCAATGCTCAGATAGAAATGAACTTCTTCTATATGTATTTGCAAGATATGATACGTTATACTGCCGGACTCATAGGGGCACAATACCAAAACTTTGGAGAGATGCGTACTCTTGGGGTAGAGTTCGAAGCCAAAGCCGATGTATTGCCTTCGCTTTATCTATACGGCAACACTACTTATCAAGACCTGCGCGATACACGTGCTTACGAGCCAGAAAGCACCGTACCTAACCCTACTAAAAACAAACGTATGCCTAATATACCATACTTAATGGCGAATGCAGGCTTGGAGTTCCACCGCGAGAACCTCTTTGGCGGTACGGGACAAAACACACGCCTTTTTGCCGATGTTGCTTTCGTAGAAGAATATTACTATGATTTTGAAATGACGCAATTGCAGAAACGCCGCATTCCGCGCAGTACGACCATTGATATAGGTTTTGAGCACAGTTTCTTGAATAATAAAGTATTTCTCTCAGGGAAAGTGCGGAATATAACGAATGAAAAGACCTTATCAGAATTTAACCGCCCATTAATGGGAATCAATGGAGGGGTGAAGCTAAGAGTAATATTCTAACTCCCTCTCGTCCGAACTAAAAATATACTTTAACTATACTTTCAGTGGGTCTACAGTGGGTCTACAATAAATTAAAAGCGAATCTAAAATATTCAATAAATGTAGTAAACCAGTAATTAATAAATATATAATATCATATTATGAAAAAATCAATCATAACAGCGTGCTTATTAGCACTACTAGGTGTGTCTTGCAAGAAAGACGACAACAACAACCCCATTCCTTCTAATGGAGGAGCCGGAAAGTACCTATTACAAACTTCTATCAAAAGTGCTGATGGCACGACGGGGACTTGCTATCTGCAAACCTTTGCAAACCTTTCAGGGAACATCAACAACAGTAAGGGGGCTCAAATTCCTTTTGGCGCTATCATAGTAGTGGAAGGTAATGATATTTTTGTTGTCGATGATTACACTGGCGAAAAAGGAGTAACAAAATGGCAATATAACCCTAAGAATCATTCGATAGTGGCAGGAGCTATGCTTTCTATTCCCGCTAATTCACAAGCTTCTGCCTTGGTGAAAGTGAGTGATACCAAAGCTTATCTGCCCCTTTTTGCCTTAGGACAAATCATCGTGCTCAACCCACAAACGATGAAAAAAATAGGATCAATAGACCTAAGTGCTTATGCGCATACCGATAACAACCCAGAGCCTTCAACAGGTGTTGTAAAAGACGGTTATTTCTACTTGGCATTGGCACAAGAAAAGAAAAACTACGAGCCTTATGAGGATTATGTACAAGCCGATGTAGCAATTATCAATATCCAAACTGATAAGGTAGAAAAGGTAGTTTCTGAAAAGACTTCAGGCATTTGTTACCCTACCCGACCTTCAGAACGCGGAATGATGTTCAGCACGGAAAATAAGGATATTTATATCGCTTGTCCTGGTTTCTACGGTTTCAATCCTGCGCACCCTAAGTTTGGTTTTGTTTGTATCCCCAATGCTAAAACAGTTTCGGAAACTGCTTTCGATAGTAATAAGTCGTGGGATTTATCGCAAGTAACCATTCAGGGCACTCAGTACAAACCCGCTTCTATTCTCAATACTAAATATATAGGAAGCGGAAAAGTAGTAGCTTATGTGAGTATTGCCGAGCTCTATGGTGACAATCCTTTTACGGCTAAAATGGCAATGGCAGTGCTAATAGACCTCAATGCTAAGACGATAAAGAAGATAGAAGGTGTACCTCTTACTGACCCACAAAGTCTGTTTATAGGTTCTTATGAGAACGACGTGATTCTAAGTGCTTTTGGCAGTGACAAAGTAGGGTTGTTCCGCTACAACCCCACTAATGGCAATGTACAGCAAGTGCTCACCACCGAAGGGAATCCCACTTTCTTCCACGCATTTTAGTGCGAGCCACACGGGCTGTTTGCTAATTTTGCGTATTAACATAATTCGTCAAAGTCTATAACACCCTCTTAAAAAACAATAATGAATCAAAAAAAATAAACTACAATGAAAAAATCAATCATAACAGCGTGCTTATTAGCACTACTAAGTGTGTCTTGCAAGAAAGACGACAACCCTACCCCTGCTCCCATACCTCCAAGTAATGTGGTTTATACAGGTGATTTCTTATTAGAATCCTCTGTCAAAAACCCTGATGGTATGAGTGGTAGTTCTTACCTTCAAATCTTTCATAAAATGGCGGGAGGTATCGCTATTGATAACTCCAAAGCTGAGCAAATAGAGTTTGGCTCTTCGATACAAGTAGAAGGGAAAAGTGTCTACCTCTTCGACACTATGAAAGGTGTCGGCGGTATCACCCAATATACTTACGACCCTACTACCAAAAAGCTCACCAAAGGAGCAAATCTCGCAGGGCTTTCTAATTCGATGGTAGGTCATCTCGAAAAAGTAAGTGCTACGAAAGCCTATGTACCTATGTACACACAAGGCGTGGTGTGGATTATCAACCCACAGACAATGCAAAAAACAGGAGAAATCAATCTCGCCCAATACGCTCACGGCGACAGTAGTCCTGAGCCTGCTATGGGGATTATTCGCGATGGCAAGTATTACCTATGTCTCAACCAAATCAACCCTGGAGCAGGTTGGCAACCTTACGCCGACTACCAACAGTGTGATATGGCTATCATCGACACTCAAACTGATGTGGTAGAGAAAGTAGTATCGGAAACCACTACCAAACTCACTTTCCCCACTCGCCCTATGGCACAATGTAAAGGAATGCTCTTTACCAATGAAGCAGGTGACCTTTATATAGCTACCGCAGGTTATTTTGGATATTCCAAAGACAATACTAAATGCGGTTTCCTCTGTATTCCCAAAGGAAAGACTGAATTCGACAGTAGCAAATCGTGGGATATCTCTACTACTCCTATTGCAGGCACTAATTACAAGCCTGCTAGCGTGTACAACTGTTTGTATATAGGCAATGGTAAAGCTGTAGCTTATGTGGGTATCGTGGAACTCGGTGGCGCAAACCCCTATACTGCTAAAAACGCTATGGCAGTACTCATAAATTTCAACAACAAATCTATCAGCCAGATAAGAGGCGTTCCGCTTACTGACGGACATAGTATTCTCATCACCAAACTGAAAGATAGAGTACTCTTTGGCGCTTTCGGTACCGATAAAAGAGGCTTATTCGATTTCAACCCTGCTACTGAAACCGTAGAACAAGTGCTTAGCACTACTGGAAACCCCGCTTTCTTTCACGAGTTCTAATTTTTAGAATCAGACCTGTCGAACGAGTCGAACAGGTCTGATTCTAACCTCTAACATCTATGAACAAAATACCCGAAACAATGCTCATTACTTTATGGGCAAAAGCTACTGAAAATAAAGAACCTCAACCGCTGTTACGCGATGAGAAGGCTGCTGAGATTATAAACAAAATAGACTATGATTTTAGCCGATTCAAGAAAGCTAAATTCTCCCAAGCAGGCGTGTGTGTGCGCGCTCACCTGATAGACGAAGAAACACGTGCTTTTATAGAGCAACACCCCGATGCAGTAATAATACAATTGGGTACGGGTCTTGATGCTCGTTATGAGCGTTTGGGTTGTCCGGAACTTACCCATTGGTATGACCTCGATTTGCCTGAGGTGATTGCTATCCGGCGTCAGTTTTTTGAGGAGAGTGAAAGACGTAGTTTTTTAGAAATGTCTCTCTTTGATACCGAATGGATAGAGAAAGTAAAAGCTCACCACAAACCGATACTCATTATTGTTGAGGGGGTACTGATGTATTTCCCTCCGTTTGAGGTAAAAGATTTTATGATACATCTCTGTGAAGCATTTACTGAGGCTACTCTTCTCTTCGATATGCTGGCTTACGCCTTAGTAGGGCACGCTAAGAACCACGATACACTAAAAGCAATGGATAAAGACAGGCGCCCTGAATTTCAATGGAGCGAAAAGTATAGCGAGGCGATGGAGCAATGGCACCCTAAGTTGCACGTGGCGAAAGAGTATTTTATGAGTAAGTACGACCAAGGGCGCTACCCATTTATCTTCCGTATGCTATATAAGATTCCGTATTTTTATAGGCGATTTAACCAGAGAGTAGTAAGATTAGAGATAAGGTAAATAACATAATAAATATTTGATATATAACGTTTTAAATAATATATAGAAAATAAAAGTAGTAAAAAAATTAGGAGATTAAATAATTATTATTACTTTTGTGCTTTCAAAACAGAAATTTTAGTTATATACCTTATTTAATAAATATAAATGAGAACAATACAATTTAGAGAAGCCGTTTGCGAAGCGATGAGTGAAGAAATGCGTCGCGACGAGTCTATTTATTTGATGGGTGAAGAGGTAGCCGAATATAATGGCGCTTACAAAGCCTCTAAAGGAATGCTCGATGAATTTGGGCCTAAACGTATTATTGATACTCCTATCGCTGAAGGTGGTTTTGCAGGTATCTCAGTAGGAGCTGCTATGAATGGTAACCGTCCTATTGTAGAGTTTATGACCTTCAACTTTTCATTAGTAGCGATTGACCAAATCATTAACAACGCGGCTAAAATGCGCCAGATGTCAGGAGGTCAGTTTAATATTCCTATCGTTTTTCGTGGTCCTACCGCTTCTGCTGGTCAGTTGGCGGCTACCCACTCTCAAGCCTTTGAGAACTGGTATGCTAACTGCCCTGGATTGAAAGTAGTAGTTCCTTCTACGCCTTACGATGCGAAAGGACTCTTGAAGTCGGCTATCCGTGATAACGACCCTGTTATCTTTATGGAATCTGAGCAAATGTACGGCGATAAAGGTGAAGTGCCAGAAGAAGAATACACTATTCCATTAGGCGTTGCCGATATTAAGCGTGCGGGTACTGATGTAACTATCGTTTCTTTCGGTAAAATTATTAAAGAAGCGCATAAAGCTGCTGATATTTTAGCCAAAGAAGGTATTGAGTGTGAAATCATCGACTTGCGTACTGTACGTCCACTTGACTTTGACACGGTATTCGCATCGGTTAAGAAAACTAATCGCTTAGTGATTTTGGAAGAAGCGTGGCCTTTTGCCAGTGTGTCTTCTGAAATTACTTATCAAGTACAAGAGCACATCTTCGATTATCTCGATGCGCCTGTACAACGCATTACTACCACTGATACGCCAGCACCTTTCTCTTCAGAGCTTTTGAAAGAGTTTTTGCCAAATGCTGACGACGTAGTAAAAGCGGTAAAAAAATTACTTTATAAATAAGAATTTGCTATCATTTTTATTTTTTTAAAAGTTATATTTTATTTTTTAGTCTTCACGATTTTTCCTCATCGTGAAGACTTTTTTTCGTTTAAGAGCGTTAATCTTTTGTTAAACTTTTGATAGGGAAGCAAAAGAATAAAAGTTATGCTTGTAACACAAATTAACGTCTTCATTGTTTATGAACTATTAAAATGATGCTAAATAAGCTCATTATAAGGGCGTTGTTTTAACATATTATTGATTTCTGAAAGAAAAGAAAAAGATACAGAGGTGGTTTATATAACTTGTAAGAATTAAGAATTTTTCAGTACCTTTGTGCGAAATTAGGAGGGGAATTATATATGCCATTAGAGAGCACCATAAAAGTAGATAAAAAAACCACCTTGTACATTTGGGAGGTAAGGGAGGAGCTTGCTGTGTTGGAAGAAGAAACTCCTCTTACTCCTGAACAAAAGGAGAGTTACAATGCCATTAGCAATGAGAGGGCTAAAAAGAACTTTTTAGCTACGCGTTTATTGCTAACTCAGTTAGGACACGCCCCCAATTCTTTGCATTACAATGCTTACGGGAAGCCTTTTTTAAAGGGAAAAGATTTTATTTCGATTAGTCATTCGTTTGATAAGGTTGTGGTGATGATAAGTAATAAACCTGTGGGGGTGGATATTGAGAAGAAACGAGAGAAAATATTGCGTATTGCACATAAATTCACTCAATGGAATTATCGCTCAGCGAATTACTCGATTCATAACATCATTCAGAAACTTACAATGACGTGGTGTGCCAAAGAAGTAGGTTTTAAAATTCACAACAAACCTACACTTACCCTAAATGATGTGAGGGTAAAAGACTTTTTCCCTAATGACAAGGAGACGGATATTAAGATAGGAAACACTATGTATAAGGTCTTTTTTGTTTTGATAGAAGATTTTGTTTTAGGATATTGTAAAGCTAATAAATGAACATTTTGGTTATACACAGGAACAAATGGTAGATTTTGTAGTTGTACAAAGTTTGCCATTTGTTTTTTTATGTTAATGAATGTGGGTTGGGCGTAAATCTCAGAATTAGAAAATGAGGAAATTAGGAAATGAGAAAATGAGTGCGAGCCGCACAGGCAGTCGTAGCACGACGGGCTATTAACTTTGGCAAAGTTTGAGATGAAAAAGCGACGTGTTGAGACTGTTAGGAGTGTTCGGAAGAAAACGGAAAAGTTCGGAAGAAGGAAGGTAAGATTTTTGATGAAAAAAGGGTGTAAGAAGGGTGGGGGTAGCTTATAGAGAGCTTATAGGAAGCTTATACGAATCTTGGACGATTGATATAGAAAGGGTGTATAAGTAGTTGATTCATAGTATAATACAACAAGGCTAAAAATGGTAAAAACGGGGTTTCGAGGCGAAAGAAAAGGGAATAGGCACTAGGCCTTAGGCCATAGGCACTAGGGGGAGTATGACGGAAAAGGGAAGAAATGACGAATGACGAGAGACGAATGACGAAGGAAATGTGATGAAAATCTCTTGCTGGCTACCTTCAAAGGGGGAATGTAGTGACGGAAAGTCGGAGGTAATGTGGGGAAAAATATTCTTCTATACACACACTCGACTATTGATAGTTACATACTCGGCTAATGTTATTTTAAGAGGTTTTTAGGGGGTTTTGGAGATTGCCTCTTTGAGTATGGGGAGGGCACTTCTCTCAATCAGCTGAGAAGCTGAGAAGCGGTGAGGAGGGTGATTACTTTATGAGGTTTAAGCATCTCTAAGAAAGATGCAAAAGCGGGGTTTACCAAGAGTTCTTGGGTATAATCTGCTTTGAAATCTTCGAATTTGCCGTCTTGATGATAGCGTTTGCGCAAAGCTGTGGAAGGAGCTACCTCTTTCGCCCAAAAATCTAAATGAAGTGCTTCTTTTTTGATGCCACGAGGCCAAAGCCTATCGGCTAAGATACGAAAGCCGTCATCGGGGCTTTCTGCTTCGTATACGCGTTTTAATTGTATTTTCATAGTAACAAGACCATTGCAAAAAATATACCGATTAGGATTTAATGATTAGTGATTAATGTTTAATGGTTAATGATTAAGAAGCGGAGAAGGGCTGGTTGTGAGCGGTAGGAGTGTTGTAAGCGGTATGCTTTAAGGATTAAAACCTGCTCTTAAATCCTAAGGCTTTGGCTTTACTAAGCGCAGCTTTGGCTTCTGCCTCGCGCCCAAGTTCGTTGTAGAGCAAATACAAATCGTAATAGATTTGGGCGTTTTTGGGTTCGTACTTCAAGGCTTCGTTTAAGAAGCTTTCTGCCTTGTCGTTTTGGGCTTTGCCACTGTAAAGAACGGCGAGATTTAGGCGAATGTAGTTCAGCTGTTTGTCTTTCAGCAGAGCACGCTCGTAGAAACGAATGGCGTTATCGGTATCGTTTATCTTCACAAAATAGTCGCCTGCCGTAGCACTTCCTAATGGAAAATCGGACTGTGAAAGCACAAACTCCTTGTACTCTTGGTGTGCTTGTTCAAATCGGTTATAGACCCTGCAAGCCTCTAATCCTTTTTGGGTGAGCAAGGCATTAGCCGCGAGCATACGCACCGCCTTCACCTTATCGGTAAGTAAGGGCAACAAATCATTTTCATAGAGATTCAGAGGATATTCGCTAATAGCCACCACGGCACGATAACGCGTTTGTGGGTGGGGATTGTGGAGTTCTTTTTTAATAAGCGCAAAGCTCTTTTCAGAAGGGTGATTGCCCAGATAGTGAATGGCTCCCGCACGCACAATGGCGGGAGTTGTTTTGTCTTCTAACAGACTACTGAGTGCGGTGATATTTCCTTTACTTCCTTTAATAAGATTTTCGGCGAAATGCGGTTTGCGCTGTTTGCCGTACCACTTGGCAACAGCCTCGGCTGCCCACCCAGCGGTTTTATCGGTATGACAAGCATTGCAAGCGTTGGGTGTGCCGTACTGAGCAGACAAATCGGGACGAGGGACGTAGAAATTGTGGTCGTGGCGCACATCGTTGCCCATATAAGTGCGGGTAGGCATATGGCACACACGGCAATCGGTTTCGGCTGGGTTGTCCTTATGGAAAGTGTGTGCCTGAGAAGCGTACTTAGGCGCGTGACACTGCAAACACACTTTGCTACCTTCGGCTTTCAGCTTGCCTGTGTGAGACGAATGGCAAGAGGTACAGCGCACGTTTTGGTGATACATTTTGCTTTGTAAGAAAGACGAATATTTATAGTTTTCACCTAATACTTGTCCGTCGGGAAAATAAAGGTCGGTTACGGGCACTTCAGGCAGATATTCGTCCATTACCTCTGTTACCATAGCGTGGTGCTGGGTTACCTCTCCCCTACGCGTATGGCAAGGCATACAGGCATTGAGTTCTTGGGTTTGCGAGGCGAGAACAAACGTGCGAGTTTTCCCCTTACTCTCGGCGTGCGTTTTAGCCCCTCCGTGGCAGGATTCACAACTTACGGTGAGTTCGCTATAAGTAGTGTGATAGGAGTCGGTATAAGGGTTGAGTTTTTTTTGCAGGTTGGTGCTATGGCAAGAGGCGCACATTAGGTTCCAATTCTGTCCTGCTTGCGTCCAATGCAGGTAATCATCGGGGGGAATCACCTCGCCTGCGTATTGGTGAAACCACTTGTTTTGGCGGCTATCCCACGACTGACGGAAGACTTGCTTTTTGCCGTTAGGAAAATCGGTAATATACTGTTGTAGGGGGTAATAACCAAAGGTATACAATACCTCATAGTCTTTGTAAGAGCCATCTTCGCTTTGTGTATGGATAAAAAATTTGCCATCGCGCTTGAAGAAACGAGAAGTGATGCCATCGGCGGTGTAGGTAGTGTTATTGAAATTGCCGAGTACGGTGCTATCGTTAGCGATTTGCATTGCCTTGTAATGGTCGGAGAGCGTCCATTCATTATACTCTTTTAGGTGACACTGCTTACAGGAAGCCGAACCTATGTAGTCCTGAGGAGTTTCTTTATCAATATCCTCTACGAAGGTATACGTCTCCTGATTAGTAGTTTTGAAGAATAGAAAAACAATGCCCGCAAGGCATAATAGAACAGCAAGAGCTATCAATAGTTTTTTCGACATAAAGAAACATTTAGGCGGTTTTCTTACAGCGAGGCAAAGGTACAAAAACAATATTTAATATACAACGGATAAGACGGTTAAAAATCCTAATAAAAGAGTCCTAAAACATTAAAAATTAACAAATGTATTTACTTGTGTTAAAAACTCTTGTACTATTGAAACCTTTTTACTACTTTTGCGCAAAATTAAATATAGATGACAAAACTGAGATTGTTGTACTCTTGGGCTCTCTTCTTGCTGGTAATTTTTAGTGTTACAGCACAGAACATAGAGGTTTCAGGTACTGTAAAAGATGAAAAAGGTGAGCCTTTATTAGGTGTATTGGTATTAATCAAGGGTACCCAGCACGGTGCCACTACCGATATGGACGGGAATTATACTATCCAAACCAAAGTGGGAGAAACGTTGAGTTTTTCGACCTTAGGAATGAAGACAGTAGAGAGAAAAATAACCGCCTCCACCAAACGATTAGACATAGTTCTTAAAGAAGATGTACAAGAGCTTGAAGAGATGGTGGTTACCGGCTATGGAGCTCCTAAGCTCGCCAGCCGCACCGTTGCACAAGTGGCACAAGTACAAGGTAAAGATGTGAGTGCCGCTCCGGTAGCCAGCGTATCCGATGCCTTACAAGGACGATTAGCAGGGGTAGTGGTAACCAGCGATTCTGGTCGCCCAGGTAGCAATAGCGATATCCTTATCCACGGGTATAACAACTTTCAAGGCGCACTACGAGGTGAAAGAACCCAAGAACCTCTCTATATAATGGACGGAATAGCCGTAAGCAGTAGTGTGATGAGCAGGTTCAACCCTAACGATATAGAGAGTATTACGGTACTTAAAGACGCGGCTTCTACCTCTATCTACGGAGCTCGTGCCGCCAATGGAGTGATACTCATCACTACCAAAAAAGGACGTAATAACGAGCGTACAAGCGTAACTATCAGTCACCAACTCGGTTTTACAGCGCTTACCAATGCCAGTCGTAAGTTTTTTGACGATATGATGACCCCACGCGAGTATATGGACTTTTGGATAGAAAAAAATCCTGAAGCAGTAAACTTGGCTGTAGGTAAGTTCAGTTCAAGCAAGGATGTAGCGAGACAGTCAGCAGAAAAAATCTTAGCCGATAATCCTTACAATACCCGTTGGGATAAGGTTTTCTTCAGAGATTTTGTACCGTTGATACGTACTGATGTCTCTATTTCAGGAGGTACTAATAATAGTACTTATTATTTGTCGTTTGGGCACTTCAGCCAAGAGGGTTCTACAGCACCTCGCAGCGATTACCGTCGTTATACTGTCAATGGTAGTATCAATACCCAAATCACTAAATGGTTAAAAACAGGCTTCTCATTTGCAGCAGGACATACCGAGCGCGAAGGAGGTTCTACCCTCAACACCCCTAAGGTGATAGCTTTGCCACTTTACAGTCCTACTTACGAAGATGGCCGTCGTAAAAACTATATCCCTGGCATCACCAGTCGTTCAGCTGGTTTCTACCACCCCGACTACTATGCCGAAACACACCCTAGCAACTCTTTCTCCGATGACTTCTTGCCTTCGGGGTTCGTCTCTATAGAGCCTATTAAAAACCTCATATTCAAAACACAAGGAGGGATACAATACGGGTATGGCGAATCAGAACTAAAAGAATTACCTTCGTTTATAGATTATAAGTTTTTCGATGACCCTAATCCTTACACTTCAGTGTCTAACAGTCGTACACTCAGAAAAACAATTACTAACACGTTAGAATATCGCTTCCTGTTAGGAGAAAACAAAAAACATAGCTTCAATGTGTTATTAGGACAAGAGTCGGTTGAAAATAGCAGTAAACAATTAGATGCTACTACTTTCGGACAACCTTCAGAAGGGCTAACAATGCTCCGACACGGTAGTAAAGATAAAAGAATAGAAGACCAAAAGACTGTAAGTACTTTCAATTCTTATTTCGGAAGAGTGGAATACTCTTATAACACTCGTTATTTCGTAGACCTATCAATGCGCCGTGATGGTTCATCAGCCTTTGGTAAGAACAACCACTACGGTAACTTCTGGGCAATAGGAGCGATGTGGAAACTCAAACAAGAGAACTTTTTGAAAGATGTAAAATGGCTTTCAGACCTCAATTTGCGCTTCAGCACAGGGCTTTCAGGAAATGCTTTAGGAGGCTACAAACATATCACTACCGTAAAACCAGACAATTTCTATCAAGGTAAAACAGCTTATACAGTAGGTAGCTTGGGTAATCCTGATCTACGTTGGGAAGAGCAACGCAAAACTACTGTAGGGCTTAATATTGTGATTGATAGAGGTACTTCTTTCAATATAGAATACTACGACCGCGAAACTTACGATATGATTTCAAGTCGTGAGCTCAATAGTACTTCAGGGCAAAATCAATTCTTTGACAATGCAGGGGGTATGCGCAACCGTGGGATAGACTTCACCTTCTCATCAGTAGTCTACAGAAGTGAAAATCAAGACTTGAGCATTCGTCCTTACTTTAACGTAAACTATAACAAGCAAGAAATAACCGCTCTTTTTGGCAATAAAATCTCTAATGTGGTTCCTTCTTCTGAAATAGGGTATAAATTAGGTCGTGCCCTTGAATGGGCAGCCGTTATCCCCAAAGGCGTGAACCCTACTACTGGACAAATGGAGTATTACATACCAGGTGATGACCGTATGGAGCAAGTAACTGATGATAATAGAGTAACAACTACTTACGATTCAAGTAAGTTAGGACAAACCACAGGCAAGAAAATGCAAGCCCCTATCAATGGTGGATTCGGTTGGAATATCAGCTATAAAACTTTCTCGCTCGATATGGCATTCTCTTTTTCGTTGGAAAAATATAAGTGGAACTACGATATGAAGTACACCGAAAATCCTGATCAGTTTGGCGATCACAACCTAAGTAGAAAAATATTAGACTATTGGAAAAATCCAGGTGATAACACCCGCCACCCTAAGATAAACACTACCACTTTCGTAAATTCATCGGATGCGCGTATGATACAAGACGCCTCATTTATGCGTTTGAAAAATATTACCCTTAGCTATAGCCTCCCGAAAGAAGTTATCAAACAATTGAATTTCTTTGAAGGAGTACGCTTATATGCTACCGCTCGTAATATCTTTACGCTTACCAAATACGAAGGTGCAGACCCTGAGTACAATAATGCTATTTCATCAGGTGGCTATCCTCCTTCTCGTCAATTTACCTTAGGGGTAGATGTTAATTTTTAAAAATGTAAAACAATGAAAAAGATTTATAAAATAATAACTTTAGTAGTAGCTCCTCTGTTCTTTACCGGCTGTTTCAACCTCGACCAACAACCTTATGAAGATTTGAGCCAAGCTAACTCTTTTAAAACCGTACAAGATGCTCAATCTTGGGTGAATGGTATGTATGGTAAGTTGCGTACAAACATATACGGAAGTGCAATGTATGCTACCGACTTGCAAGCTGATTTCCTGAATATGGCTCTAAGAGACGGTACTAACGAAACAATTACAAACTTTCAAAACTGGACGTTGTTTACTGTCAATAATGCAGCTACAGCTGCTATTTGGCAACGCTATTGGGGGGCAATACAAAATATAAATATAGGTTTAGAGGGGATTCCTACTATTACTATTCCCCAAGAAAATTACCGCACCGATGCGGCACAGATAAAGCACAATATGGGCGAATTGTATTTGGCACGTGCTTATTACTACACCTATCTACTTACGCATTATTGCCCTACCGACGAGGCTTCAGCTTATGGATTGCCTTTGCTAAGCGGGCCTACTATCAACAATTTTCCTAACAGAAGTACAGTAGGACAGACTTATGACTTTATTTTGGCCGATATAGCACAAGCCGAAACTCGCCTTAGTGATGTAACAGGTGCTTTAGGGTCAGAGAAGTTTACCAAAGATGCAGTTGCAGCACTCAAGGCACGTGTATTGCTTTATAGAGGCAAGTGGGCAGAGGCTTATGCCACAGCTACTTCAATTATTGGTAGTCGTTATAGCTTAGTGAGTAGTAGTAGTGATTTAGAAAAGGTATGGAAAGATGATGATACAGCAGAAAGTATCGTACAGCTCTATGCTAAATATGATATAGGTAATACTGCCGAATTGCCTTCAGCTAACGATGTCTATTTAGGATACCAAAGAGAATGGAACTACAGATTGCGTAGATTTGAGATAAAGTATTTGCCAAAAGCAATACCTACTCAAGATTTCGTAAATTTGTATAACGACAACGACTACCGTAAGTCTATTTATATCAAAAAACTTTTCGCTAACTATGGTAGTGCTACTTTCAACGATTTGTATTTGGTGAATAAATACCCCGATAACCCTTTGCTAAAACAAACACCCAATGGTTCGTCTACTTATATGCACCGTCCTAAGGTGTTCCGTATTGCTGAAATATACCTCATAGCCGCTGAAGCTGCGTATAAAAACGGCGATCAAACTAATGCTAAAACCTACTTAGACAGATTGCGCACCGCTCGTGGTATCGGTAGTGTAACCTATACCGACCTTTGGGCAGAGATTCAAAACGAACGCAACCGCGAACTTGCTTTCGAGGGCTTCCGTATGGCAGACATCAAGCGTTGGAATTTGGGTGTAGTGCGTGGTACCCCTCAGAACCTCAGTGCTATTGTTTCAGACCCTGCTGACCAGTATTATCAGCTTAATATCCCTGCAGGGAATTATAAAATGGTTTGGCCACTTTCTCCAAGTGACATTCTCTATGAACAAGGTAGAGCCAACTGGCAACAAAACCCAGGTTGGTAAAACAATGATTAATTGCCAATACAATAAAGAGATTTCAAACAAATTTGAAATAAAAAAGCGGTCAGTAGACCGCTTTTTTATTATCATTAATCATTAACTATTATCTCCAAAAGTAGTAGGCTACTACTGATATAAAGATAATACTAAGAATATTCAATACAAAACCTGCTTTTATCATATCACGTTGACTTACCTTGCCCGTACTGTAAGCTATGGCATTAGGAGGCGTAGAGCTACAGGTAACATAAAGGAAAATAGCAGTAGCAATAATTTGATATAGGTAGTCTTGTATATAATTCATATAACTTTACTTCGCAATATTCACAGCACGAGTTTCACGTATTACCGTTACTTTTACTTGACCTGGGTAGGTCATATCGGTTTGGATTTTTTGCGATAAGTTGAATGATAGTTCTGCGGCTTTATCGTCGGTTACTCTTTCGCTTTCTACGATTACACGCAACTCACGACCTGCTTGGATTGCATAGGCTTTCTTCACTCCTTGGAAGGTGAAAGCAGCATCTTCGAGATCTTTGAGACGTTGTATATACGAATCGAGTACTTGGCGACGTGCTCCGGGACGAGCCCCACTAATAGCATCGCATACTTGTACGATAGGCGAAAGCAAGGAGGTCATCTCAATCTCGTCGTGGTGTGCCCCGATAGCATTGCACACTTCGGGTTTTTCGCCGTATTTCTCTGCCCATTCCATACCGAGGAGTGCGTGAGGAGTCTCACTTTCTATCTGCGGTACTTTACCGATGTCGTGCAAGAGTCCGGCACGTTTGGCAAGTTTAGGATTTAAGCCTAACTCGGCTGCCATTACTCCACAGAGTTTGGCTACCTCGCGCGAGTGTTGCAAGAGGTTCTGCCCATATGACGAACGGTATTTCATACGTCCTACACATTTTACTAACTCGGGGTGCAGTCCGTGAATACCGAGGTCAATCACGGTGCGTTTACCTATTTCAACGATTTCTTCTTCTATTTGTTTGGTAGTTTTTTCCACCACTTCTTCAATACGTGCAGGGTGAATACGCCCGTCGGTTACGAGCTTGTGCAAAGAAAGACGTGCGATTTCGCGACGTACCGAGTCGAAGCAAGAGAGGATAATTGCTTCGGGGGTATCGTCTACAATGATTTCGACCCCTGTGGCTGCTTCGAGGGCACGGATGTTGCGACCTTCACGACCGATGATACGACCTTTCACCTCGTCAGACTCGAGATTGAATACCGATACGCAATTGTCTACTGCTTCCTCAGTGCCTATACGCTGAATGGTGTTGATGATGATTTTGCGCGCTTCTTGGTGAGCAGTGAGCTTGGCTTCCTCAATGGTATTTTGGATATAAGCCATCGCGTCGGCTTGGGCTTCACTGCGCAATGAATCGGTGAGTAGCTTCTTAGCTTCTTCGGCAGACAAGCCTGAAATAACCTCTAATTGTTGTACCTGACTTTTGTGTAGGCGGTCTATTTCTTCTTGCTTTTTGTCGAGGGTCTGCAAGCGAAAGTCGGCTTCTTCTGTTTTCTTTTCCAACTCATCTTTTAGGCGCTTATTTTGTGCCAATTCATTAGATACTTGCGACTCTTTATCGCGTATACGCTTCTCAGCCTCTGCCATTTTTTTATCTTTGGCAGTGATTGCTTTTTCGTGTTCAGCTTTTAGTTCAAGGAACTTCTCTTTTGCTTGGAATATCTTGTCTTTTTTGATATTTTCAGCTTCAGCTTTAGCGTTTTTCAGAAGAACGTCGGCTTCATTCTTAGCGTTGAGAATGATTTTAGAGGCGTTCTTCTTTTCCAGCGATTTGGCGATAGCAAACCCTATGAAAAGGGCAATGATAAAAACTGCAATACTTATAATAACTGTACTATCCATCTTTGTTGTTTAAAAAATAAAATATTGATATAAAAAATGCCTATATTGATTAATATGTTTCACGTAAAACTCTGAAAAACAGGTTTAGGGATACTCAGTGGGGCAAGTATCCGGCAACTGAAGACCGGCACGCTTTAGCCGCTGTAACTCTCCCTTTTGTGAAATGTTAATGTTGAGTTTACCGAAAGGACAATCAATATAGGCAGTAAGTTTTCTATGTAAAGGAACGTGTTTTAACCTATTTGGTTTAAGGCGTTGTACACCTGTGCTAAGGTTTCTTTGAGGGATTCATCTTCGTGCGTTTCGTTGAGTTTGGCTTGTTCTATTTCTCTTGCCAAAGCGATAGCGCACATTGCTAAACCATCTTGTTTATCGCGCAGTTCATAAACGGTTTCAAAATCTTGAATCATATCGTTTATCTTTTTAGCGGCTTTTCTAAAACCCTCTTCCTGTTGTGGAGCAATGGTTAAAGGGTATAACCTATCGGCTACCGAAAGTTTAATTCTCAATCCGTCCTGTTCCATTGCTATTGTTTAGTAAGCTGAGTGATACACGCATCGATTTCGCGAATGAGCGTATTGAGCTTCAATTTAGTTTCTCTTTTATTATCTTTACTGCCTAATATACGGTTGGCTATGGCGAGTGTTTCGTTCTTCTCTTTCAGTGTAGTGATAGTGCTTTCAAGCGACTGTTTCTCACTGCGAAGTTCTTCAATGGTTTGTTTTAGCTTGCCATTTTCTTCCCTAAGACTATTGAATTTGCTCTGTAAGACAATGGCTTTCTCTTCTAATAACGCTACCAACTTTTTTAAATCACTCATCAAACAGCGAACTTTGTATATTTGGGGCAAAAATACGCTTTCTTTTTAAAAAAAGCAATTTTTTTTAGAAAATAAATGAAACTGAGAAATGTAAGATTTTCATAATCAACATAAAAAAGGACTTTTAAGTTTTAAAGAAAGTCATACCTCAGCGTTGTTATAAATAAAAATCACTTGATTGTATTATAGTTGATGATTTTCTTTACTTAGTTTTAACAAAGGATTGAATTAACTTATTGATTATAAACCTCCCCCCCTTACACATACCCAGCTTTCGCTGGCTTCCTCAAAGAGATAACCTCCCCCCAGCCCCCTCCAAAGGGGGAGATGTGACGCAAAAGTGACTATGAAATTGTAAATCAGAGACAATCATTTCTCAAATATTGATTCACATTATAAATTAACATTTTCTTTATTTTGTTGTTTTGCTAATAGGTAATTTACCGCAGTAGCAGCAGCGTGTAACCCAAAAGCGGCTGGCATAAAGCTAATGGTACCATAAAAAGACTTTTTATAGTCGAGACCTTCGGTGCGTTGCATAGAGTCCTTAGAGACAATTTCGGAAGAGAATACGGCTTTTATACCTGAGTGAATACGCTCGTTTTTGAGCCGTTTGCGAATAAACTTTGCCAACGGACAGTTATACGTTTTCATCAGGTCGGTTACTTTTATTTGGGAAACATCGGTAGCACCTCCGGCGCCCATACAACTCACGAGCTTTACGTGTTTGCGTTTAGCTGCAAGAATAAGGTTCAGCTTAGGGGTAATACTATCGATACAGTCGATGACATAATCGAAGTCGGGCGTTACGATTTCCCAAGCGCGCTCAGGGGTGAGGAATTCGTGAATGACGGTGAGTTTCAGCTCGGGGTTGATATCCAAAAGACGTGCTCTCATCACTTCGGTTTTGGCTTGCCCTATCGTAGAATGAAGGGCGGGCAACTGGCGGTTGATATTAGAGAGGGAAACGGTATCAGCATCGACAATAGTGAGAGCTCCTACGCCTGCACGAGTTACAAATTCGGCAGCATAAGAGCCTACGCCCCCTAAGCCTGCAATGAGGATATGGGCTTTTTGCAAAGTGGTAATACCTTGTTGTTTAATTAAAAGCTCTGTACGTTCTAACCAATGATTATTCATATTAAAAAAAGCCCCATCGCAAAGGAAGGGGCTTATAATTCGCTTTTATAGTGCCGATAATAGTGCTTGTCTGCAAGGACACTTTCTACTTAAATAATTCAGAATGACTTCCAAGTCTCATCAAATAGATTACTTTTTCTTCATTATCTTGTATCCATATAATAAGAAAATCTCCTTCTATATGGCATACTAAACAGTCTTTATATTGCCCTTTTAGATAATGAGGTTTCATTTCATTAGGAATGCCTTCTACTCCTTTTCTCTGTAAAATATCAATTACACTAACTTTTTCTATCTTCTTAGAGCTTTTGCTATATCTTTTTTTGTCCTTTTTGAAAGCTACAGTTGCTACAACATCAAAAATTATTTCTTCTTCTTCAAAGCTGTTCATTATCTATATCTTTAAAAAGCTGTCTAACATCTTTATATCTTTTCATAAGGTGACCTTTTTCTTTCACTTCCTGAAAAGCTTTCTGTGTTTCCTCGTTAGGAATAGCTGTTTCAATAGGATATGTTTTTTTTCCTTCTTTTTTACTCAAAAGAACGGTTTTTACTTTGAACTTTTCGAACAAACTTAAGAAAGTAGGGAAATCAGCTTCATTGATAGTTGCTTGTAATGTGATTGTATTCATAATACTACTATTTTTTGGCAAAAGTATAAAATCTTTTTTATTTAACAAAGTATTATTTACTTCTTCAAAAAAAGCCTGTCCGAGAAGCTTTGTTTTGTGAAGGCGATTTGCCAATCGCCCCTACAATATAACTAAAAGCAATTGATTATAATTAACTTTGCCAAAGGTGCGAGTCGTACCTTTGGCAAAGTGTAGCGACGCAAATGCGATTTAAATCTTCTTTATTCTTCTTTCGTGGCGACCGCCTTCAAAAGGGGTGTTGAGAAAGGTATTGGCTATATCTACAGCTTGCTCAATGGCGGTAAAGCGGGCGGGAATGCTCAGTACATTGGCATTGTTATGGGCACGAGCAAGAGCAGAGAGCTCTTTTGTCCAGCAGACTGCACAGCGAATGTGAGGGTGCTTATTGGCGGTCATTGCGATGCCGTTACCACTACCGCAAATCACAATACCAAGGTCGGCTTTGTTTTCTTCTAAGGCTTTGGCTACGGCGTGACCAAAATCGGGGTAGTCTACACTTTCAGAAGTATCGGTGCCGTAGTTGAGTACTTCTATTCCTTTATTTTCCAAAAAAGCTACAATAGCTTTTTTATAATCGACTCCTGCGTGGTCATTCCCTATGACTATTTTCATTTTAGTTATGAGTATTTAATTTATTGACGATGTCTATAATTTTATTGAAGTTCACTACAATTTCTTCATTTGTTGATTTTATGAAGTGATTATTTCCTTCTAAGGTTCCATATAAACCATCGAAAGTAGTTTTGATAAAGTTTTCTATTTCGGTATTAGTAGGATATTTCACTCGATAGCCCTCAGCTTGGCGTGCCATCAGTTCTATATGTGCATATACTACTCCATATTGGTATAAATCTTCATAGGTTTTTTTGGCTTCGGCTAAGTCGATAGTGCTTTTTTTATCACCATAATTTTGGATGGCTCCTTTTGAGATTCTTGTTCCTTCTACCCAAGTGCTATGTTGTGTAGCATATTTGTATTTATCCTTAGGATATTGAGGATGTTTTTCGATAGTGGTGAGCAAGGTATTGTACTCGGTGATGGTTTGTTCAATAAGCTTTTTGTACTCACTTACCTCAGTAATATTGGTTTTGTAATAAGGGATATCTGCCTTATGAGCTATTTGATCAATGAAAAGAGGTTTTGAAAAAACAGTTACTTGAAAACTACCACGTTCTTGCTTTTTATCAGTAACTATACTTACTTTTGTTGTACCTATTTTTTTGGCAATAAAAGTCAAGGTGTTATTAATTATTTCACCCTTTTGAGTAAGTACTTCAGCTTTTTCAATCTGTACTTTATCAGTAGGATTGAGCGTACCTGTGAAAGTAATAGTAGCCGTTTTAGTAAGCTCTATATCCACTTTATTAACACTAAATTGTAATTGAGGTACTGAAGGTTCGTTATTACCATCGTCCTTTTTACACCCTGTAGTAAGGCTTAGGGTAAGAGCCATTGCTGTAAAGATAAAAATATTCTTCATATGTAAATTTGATTTTGGGTGCAAAGGTACGACATAATTAGCAAATTAGCAAATTAGGAGCTACAGTGTTCGCATTTAATATTAACGCGGTAAACTGCTTATTTAAGTCTCACACGAATTTCACAAATTTCACGGATTTTTGATATCCTTATTATTAAATACCAATCAAGAGTTGAATTAACTAATTGATTATAAATCTCCTCCCTTACACATACCCAGCTTTCGCTGGCTTCCTCCAAAGGGGGAGATGTGACGAAAAAGCGACTATGAAGTTATAAATCAGAGATAATTATTTCTCAACCCTTGATTCACATTAATAATTATGTATTATTTATTTAATAAACTGTTTGTAAGCTTCACGTAGAGCATCGGCTTGGGCTTTTTTGGGACTTTGGGTGTACATATCGTCAAAATATGCAAAAGATACTACTTTGGTTACTTTGGGAATGGAGAAGGCGGTAGTGAGTTGTTGTTTGACTCTATCGAAAGTGGCGGGATGAAAAGGTACCTGACCATTAGGAGAGGCAAAAGTTTCGAGGTCTGACCAAAATACGCCTTTATAGTTTTTGTTTTCCTGAAATAGTCCGCGCTCAGCCGCTTGGTAGTACTCAGCAAGGCGGTTGAGGGTTACGTGTTGTGCCCCTACCCCATCTTGTAACATAATGATTTCTAAATTACTCTTAGCGAGTTCAGCCATAAAGTGTTGCAACTGTTCGGGAGACGAAAGTGCACTATTCCAAAAGGCAGCAATTGAAACGGGTTTGTTATTCAGCTGGTGCAAACGATTAGAGATGCGGTCTATAAATTTCTCTCTGAAAAGGGCTATCTTATCATCGGTATTATAAGCATAAGGCTCGGGTTCGTGTGGGATATACCACCCTTTGAAGGCTGGGTGAGTACCAAACTGGCGTTGGATATCTTCAGCAATAGCAATACAATAATTGGCTTGAGTTTGTAGCCACGACGCATCGGTTTGATGTTGCCAATAACTTTCATCAAAGAGCAAGCCTATGTACACTTCTATGCCTTTACGCTGAGCTGAGGCAAGGATTCGTTGTAGGGTAGGTTTAATTTTGGTGGTAGTAAAGTTATTGTTTGAATCGAACCAAGTGAGGTTATTAGAAGGATTTATATATCCTATGTGTTGCACGATGAGGGTATTCATACCCAAGTCTTTAATTTCGCCTAAAAAATTGTCCCATTGAGCCTCGCTCCAATCACCTTTTTCAAAAAGCTGTATGAAGGTACCTGTAAGTATCTTTTTATCGGAAGGGGAAGGGGTAGGTTCATCGGAGTTGCTTTTGCTACAAGAGGCTGATAGCAAAGCGGACAAAATGGTAAGAAATAAAACTAATTTTTTCATCTTATTTAATATTTTTTGCAAAGGTAAGAAGTAATTAGGAAATGAGAAAATTGGAAAATGAGAAAATTGGAAAATTAGAGAATTAGGAAATGAGGAAATTAGGAAATGGGGTGCGAGCTACAAGAAAAGTGCCAACGGAGGGGATTAACTTTGCCAAAGTTTCAAACTTTGGCAAAGTGTATACCGCAAAGAAACGGAAAAGTTCGGAAGAAGGTTAAGAGGAATTTTGGTGAAAAAAGGCTATAAGGAGGGTGGGGTTAGCTTATAGAGAGCTTATAGGAAGCTTATACGAATCTTGGACGATTGGTATAGAAAGGGTATATAAGTGGTTGACTCATAGTATAATACAGCAATGCAAAAAATGGAGAAAATGGGGTTTCGAGGCGAAAGAAAGGGAATCCTCACCCCGTCCCTCTCCCAAGGAGAGGGTGAATGTAGCGACGGAAAAAATAATGAAACATTCCCCTTTACACATACCCAGCTGTCGATGGCTACCTTCAAAGGGGGAATGTAGGGACGAAAAAGGGGAAATTAGGAAATGAGAGAATTAGTAAATTAGAGAGAGACTCAGGGAGAGCTGTTGGACAGGGCAGAGGGGGCGGACTTATCTAACGAGTGATTTGGTTATTAACAAATTGGCTAATTGACAATTTTTTCATATCTTTGCCAAAACTTTTAACTCATAACTCTTAACTGATAACTAAATAAAGTGAACGAATTAAACTTAGAACTTACTGACGTGAGCGCCCAAGTGTTTTGTGGCGAAGACGAAAATAATATCAAATACATCAAAACGCTCTTCCCGAAGCTGAAAATCGTAGCACGGGGGTCTAAACTTATAGCCTTTGGCGAAGAACATTTGCTAAAAGATTTTCAGAAACAAATGGAAAAGCTTATCGCCTATTGCGCAAAATACAATCGCTTAGACGAGCGCACTATCGATAGTATTTTTTCGGCTACTAGTACTGAGAAGAGCGAAAAAGTGCGCGAAGAGGACATCATTGTGCACGGCGTGAATGGCAAAATCATACGTCCGCAAACCCCCAATCAAGTAAAATTAGTAGAGCTGATGCACCAAAACGATATGGTATTTGCCGTAGGACCTGCCGGTACGGGTAAGACCTATGTGGGCGTTGCCTTAGCCGTAAAAGCTCTTAAAGAAAAACAAGTGCGTAGGATTATTCTCACTCGTCCGGCAGTGGAAGCAGGCGAGAATCTCGGCTTTCTTCCTGGAGACCTCAAAGAGAAACTCGACCCCTATATGCAACCCCTCTATGATGCCTTGCGCGATATGATTCCGCACGAAAAACTCAACGCTTTTATTGAGGCTGGCATCATCGAGATTGCCCCTCTTGCTTTTATGCGCGGACGCACCTTAGACAACGCTTTTGTAATCCTTGACGAGGCACAAAACACCACCCACGCCCAAATGAAGATGTTCCTCACCCGTATGGGGCGTAATGCCAAGTTTATGATTACCGGCGACCCTGGACAAATAGACCTACCTCGTAAAGTTTCCTCCGGACTTAAAGAAGCTATGCTTATCCTTCAAAAAGTACGGGGTATCGCCTTCCTCCACTTAGACGACAAAGATGTTGTGCGTCACCCATTGGTACGCAGTATCATCGAAGCCTACAAAACCATAGAAAACAATGAATAGGCTGGTTAGAGAATTAAAGGTCTAACTCCCGTTTATCTCTTGCCAAAAGGAAGGATGTAATAAACATTAATAAAGAATTTTATTGTAGAACAGAATCTATGATTAATTCATTTGATATTGATAATATTTCGATATATACAGATTTTAATATTTACAATTTATATTGCAAACATAGTTGTAAAAATCACTTTTTATATCGAGCTAACATAAAATGGATATAAAATTAGTGTTAAAAAATGATAAAAAACAGAACATATTATGGTGAATACACCTTAAGACATTGGATAAATTTACTTTTAAGGAAAAATATTATTCTTCCTGACTATCAAAGATCATTTGTTTGGGATGAGAGAGACCTAAAACGACTGATAAAATCAATAAAAGAAGGTCAGTTTATACAGCCCGTAACAATAGCTTTGTATAAAGAAAATGAAGATTCTAAAAACCTTCTTCTTGATGGGCAACAACGTTTAACATCAATATTACTCAGTTTTATAGGTTATTTCCCTAATAAAAGTAAGTTTGATGAAGCTGAAAAGTTAGCCAGTGAAGATGATAGTGCTCAAGATTCTGAAAATACCCCTTCTGAAAGCAATGTATCATCACATAAATCTATCGGTTGGACTTTTCAAGAGTTGTTAAAATATGGTTCTACTAAAGAAAAGATTCAAGAGGGATTAGGAAAAGAAGGAAAATACAATGAATTAGACATTGAAGATATTATAGGTTCTGAAAATAATTTTTGGGAAGAACATTTTATAGGTTTCTCTTATGTAGTACCTGTTTTTAATAACTCTAATAATGAGAAGGTTAAGGGATATTTCTCTAAATTATTCCGAAACATGAACTATTTCGGTAAAAAACTTTCTAATATAGAGAGCCGTAAGTCTTTATATTATCAAAATCAAGAATATACCTCATTTTTTGAAGGAAAAACTAGTGAAGGCAAAGATGTTCTATGTGGTTTGAAAATCAAGCAAGATCTCCAAAATAATAGTATAGATTTCGTACGATACTTATCCATTTTATCTCAAAAATGTGTAGGAGACACACCTTTAGTTGGTTATTCTTCTTACAAATCAAGAGAGAGTTTTTATGCTGATTATGTTTCATATATATTAGGGCTAGAGCAGGAACAAAGAGAAAGAAAATTTGATAAATTTAAATTTAATGAAACTCTAAAAGACACTTGGAAAGAACGGTTTTCCAACTTAAGAGAAGTGGTTTTGAAACTAAAAGGTCAAAAGGAGCTAGAAGAAGGTATTTTTTTCTCTTGGATAGAGGCAGACTATTGGTTGTTTGGATTAATTTATTATGTAGTCTTTATGGGGAAACGAATAAAAGAAGATATTACTAATCTACCTCAAGAGGTGATTAGTAAAATAAATGACAAAAAGGGTAATGAATATTATACGAAAAACAGCAATAGATTAGGAAATATTAGAGAACGTATAGAGGAATCTATCAATATATATAGTAATTATGTATCATAGTATTCATACAGATTTTATTCAAACTCCCATCAAGGAAATTCTTATTGAAGGAGTGAATGTGAGCCGTGCCATTGGGAACGGAATCGAAACACAACCTCTTTATACTTATATTATGCCTTCCCTTTTTCTAAAAATGACAGGGGCACAAGAACAAAAGTTAAAGTGCATCTGTTGGGAAATAGCCACCCACGATTATGAATACCGCCGTAGACTTCTTGAAAATGAAGATAAATTAGGTGAGTGTTCTAAATATTCAGCGAAAAACAAAATTTATACTGACCTAGTTAAACGAATAAAAAGTCTTGGAGGAGATTTAGATAATGAAAAAGTTAATCTAATTAATAGGGTAATAGAAGATATTAAAGATATTTTTAAGTATAGTAACTTTAGTTCTTGGCTACAAAAGGACTTCCAAAACTTTGATAAAGGTATAAAGAATAAATTTTCAGAAAAGCAAATACTCGCAAAAGACAAAAAATCAGGGGGGGTAAAACTATTTGAAAGTGTTTTACAGAAAGATTACGAGGAAATAGTATATAAAGAGCGTAATCGTTGTGCGCATAATACCACTTCTTATCAACGTAATTTACCGGATTTGGATACTCTTGCCTCAGAAGAGTATTTGTGGCATAATTATTTTTATAGATATGCAATATTAGTTTTGATAGATGAGATTTTTATACTTTTATATAATAAGTATATGGAACTCATAAAAGAAAAACATATTATGTAGTAGCATTCAATATGTCTTAAGGATATAAAAGAAACCTATAATTTGTTCCCATCTCAGTCGTTTGCTTATTTATAACATTCATCATTTTACTTCCTTATTGTTCAAAAACTTCTCTCTTATTCCAACCTTTTCAAAAATTCTTCGTTTATAGAGCAGAAAGTGAAAGATATTAGCTCTCTTCTTTAAAAAATAATCAAGAAAAGATAATTGATAATCAGCGTAATGAAAAAATAATGACATTATAACGCTATTTTTATGGTACTTTGTATTGCATAATACTTTTATTTGTTATATCTTTGTGCCGTGAAATTAAATAGTTTACATTTAGTAACCAAAAACCATACAAACAATGAAAAAGATTATTCTATCACTGCTATTGACAGTAACGGTAAATGGCTTTGCACAATCTTCTTTTAAAGGAACCTTGTTGAATACTGAAAAAAAGCCTGTGAGTGCTGCCAATGTGCTCCTAATGACTCTCCCCGACTCTACCCTCGTAAAAGGGGCAATAAGCAATCAGCGAGGTGTTTTTGAACTACCCAATGCCGCTGAGGGTAAAAAGGTGGTTATCAAAATTACGCATTTGGAATATCAAACAGAGGTGTTTACGCCCTCAGGGAGCAACTTGGGCACCATTGTTTTGACCCCTGCTACCAATCAGTTAGGAGAAGTCGTGCTAACAGCTCATCGCCCGATATTAGAACAAAAGGGTACGCGCATCAGTACCAATGTGGCGCAATCGACCTTGCAGAACCTACCCAAATCAGAAATGCTTATCAACTTCTTGCCTGGGGTGAGCACTTCCTACACCGGTGGAGGTTATGAGGTGTTTGGCAAAGGCAATCCTATCTTCTACATCGATAACCGCAGGGTGCGCAATTTAGATGAGGTGAATCAGTTATCGCCCAAAGATATTGAGAGCATAGAGCTGGAAACCCAACCTGGTGCGGAACACGATAATACGGTGGGTGCAGTAATTTATATCAAACTGAAAAAGAAACAAGGCGATGGACTGAGTGGGTCGGTTGAAAATGAAAATTATGTGTTAAAAAAAGGAGCCTTAATAACTACTTGGCTTAGTCTCAACTATCGCAAAGGCAAAACCGACTGGTTTACTACTATAGGCAACTTCAACAACTTCAACAAGAAAAATGCCGACATCTATCAGGATTTGCAAGTGCATACCCAAAGCAATGATTGGCGCGTGACAAGCGACGAAACTAACAGGAGTAATGCCAAAGGAATAAATGCTAAAATAGGGGTAGCTCACGAGATTTCGGACAAACATTCCATAGGCGCAAGTGTAAGAGGGAGTGTAGAACCTTGGGTAGGGCATAGGTTTAGCACCCAAGAAACCGCTACCTTCAAAAATAATCTTCTTACAGCCAAAGGGCTCAATGAATACGACCGCTTTAGCCAAGATAAAAAGTTAGGCATTAATGCCTATTACGAAGGTAAACTCACCGATAAACTGAAACTGCAAACCGATGTAGATTATATCGGTCAGCGTTCCGATAACACTTCCGATGTTGTGGAGCGCAACCTCCTCAGTGCAACCTCTCGCAATGTGCATACCCATTCCGACGCTGCTTCCGATTGGTGGGGACTCAAAACTACTTTCTTACAAACCCTTGGTAAGGGCGCTATAAACTATGGCGTAGAGGCAAGCGACCTGCATCGCACTGAGGACTATACCGATAATGTGCTTTCCGCTTCGGATATTAAGAATACTGAAACGCGTTCGGCTGGTTTTGTGAGTTTCTCTTACCCTATTAAAAAAGTGAATTTGAAACTCGGTACGCGTTACGAGTACGCCGACTTTGGTTATTACGAAAACGGACAAAAAAGCCCCGTAAAAAGCAAGACCTACCGCGATTGGTTACCCAATATTTCTATCGCATTCCCTTGGGATAAAACTCAACTGACCTTTAGTTATGCACGCAAAATTAAACGTCCGGCTTTTTATGAGCTCAGCGATTACAACACTTATAGTTCTCCTTTCTTGTACAATCACGGAAACCCATATATTGTGCCTCAGCTTACTGATGAATGGAATGCCTTGGCTACTTATGGTCCTATTTCGGCTTCGGTAAGTTATTCGAATATTCACAAAGGTATCTATTCCGATTACCAACTCTCAAGCATCAATCCCGATGCCGTTGAGAAAACCCTTCGCAATTACGACGATTTTAGCGTACTGAAATGCGTACTCAATGCTCAAACCCAAATAGGCAAATGGATGCCTAAACTCACCCTTACTTATGGAAAGCCTTTTGCAAGTAATGTGTTTTACACCAATGAAGGTAGGTTTATGGTAGAAATGATGAACCAAATTACTCCTACTGAAAATTGGTTGCTTTTGGCATTGTTTACCTATGCGAGCAAAGGTTCAAACCGAGAAGCTTACGCCTACAAGGATATGAGCGGAATAGTCGTAGGGGTTGCCCGTATGTTCTTCCACCAATCGCTTACGGTGTATGCTGTAGTTTTTGACCCCTATAACGGTCTCAATGAGCACACACGCGTACAAAATCCGTATATTAGCAATAGTACTGCTCAGAATTACAGCAATTTTGGATTTAAAGTAGGACTGAGTTACAATTTCAACACCACCCAAAGCAAGTATAAAGGACAAGGAGCGGGAGAAGAAGAGAAGAACCGACTGTAATTAGAAAATTAGAGAATGAGAAAATGAGAGAATTAGAAAATGAGAAAATGAGGAAATGAGAAAATGAGGAAATGAGAAAATTAGAGAATGAGGAAATGGGAAAATGAGAAAATGAGAAAATGGGGAGTGAGGTTGTATTAGAGGAATGAGGCTGTGCCTCAGAAATCAAACAAAATTTAAACAAAATCAAGGCTACGCCTTGTAAACCAGCAGAGGGATTGTTAGTTTATTCAACTTTGCCCAAGGTGCGAGCCGCACAGGCAGTCGTAGCACGACGGGCAATTAACTTTGGCAAAGTTTGGGATGAAAAAGCGATGTGTTGGGACTGTTAGGGGTGTTCGGAAGGAAACGGAAAAGTTCGGAAGAGGAGAGATAGAGTTTTTGATGGAAAAAGGGTGTAAGGAGGGTGGGGTTAGCTTATAGAGAGCTTATAGGAAGCTTATACGAATCTTGGACGATTGGTATAGAAAGGGTTTATAAGTGATTGACTCATAGTATAATACAACAAGGCTAAAAATGTTAAAAAAGAGGTTTCGAGGCGAAAGAAAGAGGAATAGGTGATAGGCCTTAGGCCATAGGCACTAGGAGGGAACCTCCCCCTTTACACATACTCCGCTTTTGCGGTGCACATACCCAGCTATCGCTGGCTACCTCAATGAGGGGGAATATAGTGACGGAAAAGGGAAGAAATGACGAATGACGAATGAAGAGTGACGATGTGGATTTCCTTTAAAGGGATAACATCCCCCTAGCCCCTTCAAAGGGGGAATGTAGTGACGGAAAAGGGGGAATGTAGTGACGGAAAAGGGGGAATGTAGTGACGGAAAAGGGGGAATGTAGTGACGGAAAAGGGGGAATGTAGCGACGGAAAAGGAGAAAAGAGCAGAAAACAATTGTTAAAAGGTAGTATATTTTTGAAATCAAAAAAAATGTACTACCTTTGTGCTTTCTAAGTTACGTTAGTTATCATAATTCTATTTTTGCTAACGTTACTATTATTAGCATTTTCTCGAAGAGTGGGAGCACAAGCAATGTCTCTCATCACCTGTTGATGACTATGTGGAACAAAATGAGCGAGACTGATGAAAACAATATATTTACTCACCGTACTATCCTTGTTAATAGGTTGTTTGAGTGTACAAGCACAAGAAAAAGAAGACGCTTTATTAATACCCGTAAAGCTTCCTTATTGTAGTATATTTGATACCTCAGCAAGAAAAATGGTAGATAGGACGGTGAAAGAATGTTTGGACTATTGGGTAGTAATGCACTTTGAATATCCTGAGAAAGCTCTGAAATGGGGCGTACAAGGGCAAGTGGTGCTTGACATAGTGATTGATAAGCAAGGGGTTCTAAAAATTAAAGGAGCTGAAGGAGGCGACCCTATATTGGAAAAGGCAGCTATAGACTTGTTTAAGAACTTTCCGCCTATGTATCCAGCTAAGAATATCAAAGGGGAGGCTGTGGATTGCTATTATAAGTATCCTATTAATTTCAGATTAAAAGATTAGTAATTATGAACACAACTGCACAATACATAAAAGATTCTGAAGGGAATGACATTTTAGCTGTTATTCCTATGGAAACCTATAATGAATGGCGTTTTGAGAAGGCTGATTTAAGTAATACTCAAGAGATTCCAGATTGGCATAAAGAGATTTTAGATGAAAGCTTAAAAGAATTTGAAGAAACTGGTGAAGCAGAAGACTGGGAGGTTTTAAAACTAAAATTCAAACAGAAATATGGCTTCTGACACATTTAGAGTAGGAAAAAGAGCTGAAAAAAATCTATCAAAGATATTAGATTATTATACTGATATTGATGAAAAATTAGCTAACCGCTTCTTCCAAGAGATAGATAAATGTTTTGAATACATAAAAGATTATCCTTATATGTTTACTAAAAGATATAGGGAAATCAGAGTGTGTTTTACCAAAGTATTCCCTTATGGGATTTATTATGTGATAAAAGTTACGCCTAAAAGAAAAACAACAACAATAACAGTGATAAATATTCTGCATACAAGCAGAAAAGTAAAATACAAAGAATAACAATCGTGAATAAAGAACATTTAAAACAATTAGAAGCTGAAAGTATTTACATAATGCGCGAAGTAGCGGCGCAGTTTGAGCGTCCTGCCTTGCTTTTTAGTGGGGGTAAGGACTCTATTACCTTGGTGCACTTGGCAATGAAAGCCTTTGCTCCTATGAAGATTCCTTTCCCTTTGGTACATATCGACACGGGTCATAACTTCCCCGAAGCACTTGAATATCGCGATGCCCTTGCTAAACGCATAGGTGCGGAACTGATTGTGCGACAAGTGGAAGACACTATTAAAGCGAAAGGACTTACCGAGCCCAAAGGTAAATTTGCTTCTCGTAACTGGTTGCAAACGCACACTTTATTGGACACTATTGAGGAATTTCACTTCGACGCCTGCATAGGAGGGGCGCGTAGAGATGAAGAGAAAGCACGTGCCAAAGAGCGCTTCTTTTCAGTAAGAGACGAATTTGGTCAGTGGGACCCTAAGTTGCAACGTCCGGAGCTGTGGAACATCTACAACGGTCGGATACAGAAAGGCGAAAACGTGCGGGTGTTTCCTATCTCGAACTGGACGGAATTAGACGTGTGGAATTATATTCAGCAGGAGAAAATAGCACTTCCTTCTATCTATTTTGCGCACAATCGCGAGGTGATTGAGTACGAAGGTAGACTTATTGCGGTGTCGCCTTTTATCCAGATAGATGAAAACGATACTATCCTAAACAAGCGTGTGCGCTATCGCACGGTAGGTGATATGACCTGTACTGCTGCCGTAGAGAGCAATGCAGCGACTCTTGAAGAGGTGGTGAATGAGATTACTGCTTCGCGTATTTCGGAACGCGGTGAGACCCGCATAGACGACAAAGTAACAGAAGCGGCGATGGAAGACCGTAAAAAAGGAGGATATTTTTAATGACTAGTAGTTAATGGTTAATTCTGATATGAAGAATTGCTTGTCGTACTACGACTTTGGTCAGGTTTTTGTATGAGCAAAGACAATAACTAAAAAACAAGATTACGAATGAGAAAAAGATTTTTATTTACAGCCTTAGCACTTTTCTTTTTGGCAACTGCGGAATCCTTTGCACAAGCGTTGCAACGCCATAACCTTGTACCTGAAATTAACTTACCACAGCCTAATGGTGAAAAGTTAGCGTTATCTTCATTACGTGGTAAATATGTGCTGGTAGACTTTTGGGCTTCGTGGTGTATGCCTTGCAAGAAGGAAAACAAATACCTCAAACAAGCGTATAAAGAGTTCAAAGGGAAGAATTTTGTAATTCTATCAGTATCGATAGATAGACCTAAGGATAAAGACACTTGGCAGGACGCTATCAAAATAGAAGGAATGGTGTGGCATAATGTGTGGGACAGCGATGGCAAAACCGCTGAGAAATATGGGGTAACGAGTATCCCTGCGCCTTTTCTCATAGACCCGGAAGGAAACTTATTGTCACAAGGAGATAACCTAAGAGCTAATGATTTAATGAAAACGCTGAAGAAATACATCAAATAGTCGCAACGCGACGGGCGTTTTTTGTTATATCGAATTAACATTAAAATAATATATAAAATATTTGCAATGAAGAAAATCAAGTTTATGATGCTACTGAGCGTAGCAATAGGATTGGGGAGTTGCTCTACCAGTACCCAAGCGGTATATTGGGTAAATAGCTCCCAGGTAGAAAGCAGTGCAGGAGCTGGCAAAATGCAATGCTTGCAAGTGTACAAAGGTGATAATTTAAGTAAAGCACAATGGGAGGCTTTTTGTGCTCCTATTGAAGGTTTTACCTTTGAAGAAGGCTACTTTAAGAAGATAGAAGTAAGCGAAAAACCGCTGAAGGACGCCTCCGCCGGTGCACCAAATGTTGCTTATACTTTGGTGCGCGAAATAGAAAAGGTGAAAGACTCTCGGTTTGATTTGCAAGGCGAATGGAAACTGGTGAGTTTGGGAGAAATGGCTATCACTCCTGAGACACAGCCTACATTAAAACTCAATATCAATGAAATGAAGGTGAACGGCTCTGACAGCTGTAATACCTTTATGGGAAGTATTAAAACCCTCACCGATAAAGAACTTGTATTTGGTGATTTAGCTTCTACACTAATGCTTTGTGCAGAAAAAATGGAGGTTGCTGATGCTTTTGGTATGGCTATGCAAAAGGTAAGACAATACCAACTAAAAGGAGACCAACTGTTGCTTACCGATAAACAAGGAGGCGTACTCCTTACTTTTGCAAAGAAATAGTTGTTTCAATTATTAAAAAAGAAAGGCTGTGCAGAGCGTTCTGCACAGCCTTTCTCAATTATATTGGTGTTTAACTAATCATCTTCTTCGTCATAGGCATCGGCTTCATCGTATTCCTCTTCAGAATACTCAGGTTCTACTGCCTTTTTATCTTTAGCCTTAGTACTCTTTTTACCTTTTTTAGGATTAGAAGAGAGTTCATTATGTTTAAGCCATTCGCGTAGTTCTACTTCTATTTGTTCAGCTATTTCTGGATTGTCGTTAAGCATTGCAATAGAGGCGTCACGTCCTTGACCTAATCGGGTGCCTTTATAGCTATAAAAAGCACCGCTTTTATCTACGATATCAGCCTCAACGCCTAACTCAAGAAGTTCAGCAGACTTAGAGATGCCTAAGCCAAACATAATATCGAAAGTAGCGGTTTTAAAAGGCGATGCTACTTTGTTTTTAACTATTTTCACCTTGGTTTTATTACCGATGATTTCGCCATTGCTGTCCTTAATAGCAGCACTTCCTTGAGGTCCTCCGTCTTTACGGATATCTATACGCACAGAGGCATAAAATTTAAGTGCATTACCCCCTGTTGTTGTTTCGGGGTTTCCAAAAGTAATACCTATTTTATCACGCAACTGATTGATGAAAATAACGATACATTTTGCTTTGCTAATACTACCGGTGATTTTGCGTAAAGCCTGAGACATTAGTCGGGCGTGAAGCCCCATTTTAGAGTCTCCCATTTCGCCATCAATTTCACCTTTGGGAGTAAGTGCTGCTACCGAGTCGATTACTACAAGGTCTACTGCATTGGAACGAATAAGAGCATCGGCAATTTCAAGAGCTTGTTCACCACTGTCAGGCTGAGTAATCAATAGATTTTTAACATCTACACCTAAGCGTTGTGCGTAAACAGGGTCGAAAGCGTGTTCAGCATCGATAAAAGCAGCTGTTCCTTTAGCTTTTTGTACTTCGGCGATGGCGTGCAGTGTAAGAGTTGTTTTACCAGAAGATTCAGGTCCATAAATTTCGATTACGCGCCCTTTAGGATATCCTCCAACGCCTAAAGCGGCATCGAGCCCGATAGAACCCGTAGAGTAAACTTCTACGTCTTCGACAGGATTATCGCCTAAGGCACGTACAGTTCCTTTGCCATAGGTTTTGTCTAATTTTTCTAAGGTGAGTTTTAGAGCTTGTTTTTTAGCCTCTTCTACACTCATTTCCTTGTTATCTTTTGTTGTTTTAGCCATTTTATACTACTTGTTTTAATAGGGCAAAGATACAAAATCTAATGATAAATACAATAATGTAGCGTAATTATTTTAGTTTTTCATTATTGTGATGACGGTCGTGGTCACGTTGTGTTTTTTTTAGCATCTTCTTATCAAAAGCCTCTTGCAAGTCAATCCCTGTTTGATTGGCTAAGCAAAGTACTACAAATACTACATCGGCAAGTTCTTCGCCTAAATCTTTGTTTTTATCACTTTCTTTCTCGGACTGTTCTCCATAACGGCGAGCAATAATACGGGCAACCTCTCCTACTTCCTCAGTGAGCTGTGCCATATTGGTAAGTTCATTAAAATAGCGAACACCGTGTTCTTTTATCCAATTATCAACTGCTAATTGTGCATTTTTGATATCCATAGTTTACAAATTTATTTTCTATTAAAAAACTGCTTTAAAAGAGCATTGCTTTTGATAGCAACGCTCTTTCAAAGCAGTTTAAAGAATATTTCTGTGAATTTAAAATTAGTTTGTCCACATATCTTGCTCTCTGTCGCGAATTTTCTCTTTAATTTTGTCAGCTTCTAACAATTGGAAGAGTGCATTATCAGGAAGGAATTCCTTGATTTTTCTGTCGCCGTATACATTCGCCTCTTTAAATATCACGGAACTGAACATTCGTGCATTTAAAACGTGGTCGAAAGAGACAGGGCGAGCATCATTCTTCCTATTAAAGGTTTTCGCTTCGTGCAAAATATCGCGTACTTGCGGATAGAATACCCAGAATAGAGGTACTAATGCCGACATAGTAGAGTCATCAGAATCTATAAAGTTTACGTCGGGAGCTACAGGAGCTAACGCGAGCAAACGATATTTTAATTCACCTTGGCGTTTGTCGAAATACCAAATACCTCTGATGTGGTACTGAGCGATATCTGCAGACTCTAAGTTTCTATGAGTTACATATTCAGGAGAAAGAGCTTCACCTGCGTTAAGTTGCTCATAGCCTACATCTAAAGTATCTACTTTTGATAGTGATGCTTCTATTGACTCTGCTGTTTTTGTTTGAGTAAAATAAGAATCTACATAGATATCTTGGATTTTGCCATTCTTGATGTTCTTCAAAAGTACATCATACAATGAGCGACGATAAGCATCTATTTCCAAGGTATCAGTAGGGAAAAGGAGGGGAAAGTTAGCTCTTTCGTTGAGGTCGATTACTTCCCATACCTCTACTGACCAAAGGATATCGCGGTCGTCCACATAGCCATAAGGTAGTGGTTTGTCATTATCAGCTTCTATTCGCGCTTCAGATTTAACACCTATTTCGCTTGCTACTTTTGCGTTTAAGATGTTTACCTGAGCTTTAGAGAGCTGAAATGCAAATACTGAAAGCAATAATAATATTATATTTTTTACGTGCATAATAATGGTTTGTCTTAGTTTGTTATTTCAACTACGATTGGTGATACAGGAGGCAATCTGAGCTCAGAGTTACCGATAATACTTGCTTTCACGTCAAATATCTGGATTTTATCACCACGTTTAGCTCTTAGAACAGCTGCTCTTGCTTGTTCGTTCATTCTGCTACCTTTCACGTATACACTTGGTTGTCCTGGAATGAACACTTTAAATTCGTTTACTTGTAGTTTCAAGTCGAAGTCGAAGTCTTCCAAAACAGCCATCACTGGCATTACAGATACGTTTGCTTTTGGTAATTTAGCGTTTCCTATTTGTCCGCCCAAGCTGGTTACAGCACGTGGGATATTTTTAATACGGAACATTTTAGAAGAGCTGAATTTTTGTCCTGCAAGCTCACCTGTTACGTGAATAGTAACTTCTCTACCTTGTCCTGGACGCATTACCCAAGCACCACTACCACTCGCTTTAGATAAACCAGGTGCTGATGCTGAAATTTTGTTATCAGGAACACCAGGCATAGAGATAGTGATAGGGTTAGCAACACCACGATACACTACGTTCATCTTATCAGCTGAAATAACTGCTGAGTTTGGTTTAGGAATTACAGAGAAAGATTGTGCTACAGGTACAGCAATACGTTTTCCGTCTTGGTCGAAGTACAAGTTACCTGTAATTTTGTGGTCACCTGTATTACCTGCTGAAATGTTTAATTTCACACGACCATCTTCAATGGTGTATTCACTTGTTCCTAACTTTCTACCGTCGATAGCGATGTCTACTTCATTAGGACGTGTAGTAGCGTCTTTTCTACCCAATACGATAGAACCATCGAATTTCTCACCTTGGTAATACGCTCCTTTACCTTGTTCAAGTAAAGTTGTATAGTTAGTCATTGAAACTTGTGATTTCAAACTACCAGCCAAAGCAGTATCGAAAAATTCTTGTTGAGTAGTTAAGATGTCTGACTGCATCATTGAGAGTTTTGCTAAAGTTGCAACGTAAGGAAACCCTTCAAAGTTAAAATTTAACCATTTTACGGTTCTGCCTTCTCTATTCTTTACGTCGTCAGTATTAAAGTTTACGCTTACTTTATCGACTAAAGCTTTATAAGCTGGATTATCTCCCAATACTTTTAATACTCCTTCGCGATAGGTTTTCATTTTTTCAATGAATTCACTTGCGTGAGCTTTAGCTTGTGCTCCCTCAGCAAAGAAATAATTGTCAGTAAAATCTGACTGATCCATTGCCTGATAGTTTCTTTGATTTACAGGAATGTCTTTTTGACCAATTACATCTTCTACTTTGGTTTTAATATCTTGGATATAGCTGTACAATCCATCTGATAGTTCCTTTATTTGTTTGGATTGTTCATATATCTCACCATATTGAGCTTGATTCTCATTTGCTTTATTTGCTAATTCGGCTAAAGCATTAGATGTGCCTTCATTAGCTCTTTTGTTTGATGATTCAAACTTTTGATTCACTAACCCGAATGCATCTAGTACTTGCTTGCCCATATTCAATGCGATCATCGCAAGGAATACTAAGTACATCAGGTTAATCATCTTCTGTCTTGGACTTAATTTTCCACCTGCCATAAGCTATTTTTTTAATAAGTTAATAAATAATTACTCTTATCGTGCGCCGCCCATTGCAGATAACATTCCTCCATAGATAGTGTTCAAAGATCTTAAGTTGTCTTTAAACGTAAGCATTTGCTGATTTAATGAATCTAAGTTATCAACAACACCTGCTTGTGCAGATACTTGTCTTTCTGTTCTTTCTAATTGTAATTTGTAAAGGCTGTTTAATGACTCTAAATTTGATGCTGCTGCTGAAAGCTCTTCACCATATTTGTGAGTAGCCACCATCGTATTAGCCACTGGAGCGATTTCTTTACTTGCTTCTGCGAAGTTTTCAATAGATCTTCCCAATGAACGCATCATATTCGCATCGATACGAGCCTCTGCTAAAATACCATCTAATTTTTGTGATAATGATTCTCTAAGAATCTTATCTTCTCCTGACTGTAAAGCCAAAGCTCCTTGGCGTCCTGATGGAGCACCTCCTTTTAGCTCAGGATAAACCAATGACCAATCGAACTCTTCATCTATTGGTTCAAAAGCTGAGAAGAAGAAGACGAATGCTTCTGTTCCCATCCCTACTGCTAACAATACGCCACCGCTGATACCTAAGATATCCACGTGCAAAATTTTGGCTAAGGCACCGATAATTACAACTGAGGCACCTATACCATAAACCATATTAAACAATTTCTTTGTTGATCTACTTCCTGCCATAAGACTTTTTTTTATTTGTTAAATTTATTAGTTAATTTGTTTGATTTTTCTTTTAATTCTATCTGTATCCTCTTGCTGATTTAGCCTGTTGTTTGTCGCTGATACCCATAAAATCTTGTACGGTACGGAACCCTATATAACTACGGGCTGAGTCTTGGTACTCATAATCACGAGTATTTACTTGCAACATAAAGGCAACGTCTTTCCAAGAACCTCCACGTATTACTTTACGGTGATTTTTGTCATCAAGTACGTTAGGATTCATTGTAGACATATATTCATATGAATTGGGGTCATATGAGGTGTTTGTCCATTCTGATACGTTACCTGCCATATTGTAAAGGTTGTAACCATTAGGTTCGTACGACTTAGCTTCTACGGTATAGAGTGCATTATCAACAGCATAGTCACCACGCATTGGTTTAAAGTTTGCAAGGAAACAAGCTCTATCATCATAGGTATAAGGACCTCCCCAAGGATAAGTACCTCCTGGCAGACCACCACGTGCTGCGTATTCCCATTCCGATTCGATTGGTAAACGGAAAGAGTTTACTGTGTAATCACCTTTTGATTTTTGATAAGAGTTTTTGTTAAGAGTACGCCATTCACAGAAGGCTTTGGCTTGAATCCAGCTAACGCCTACCACAGGATAGTCGCCATAAGCTTCGTGCCAAAAATAGTCGTTGTGCATTGGCTCGTTATAAGAATAGTTGAAGTCGCGAATCCATACAGTAGTATCAGGATATACTTTCACGATTTCCTCTTTAATGAAGTCTTTACGGTTACCGCGAGTACGAGCGGCTTTATCCATATCAAGCCATTGATATTTAAACTCGAACTTCTGAACGTCCATAATGCGTTTGCCGTTGTAGGCTTCTTCTTCGGGCAAATACATTTTGTCCATTACTTCCGAGTAGTATTCATCTGGGAATTTATTAGTGTCCCAAATAAGTGCTACTTTCTTGTTCAATTTTCGTGCTTTTTGGTCGCCATATGTGTTTTGAAGATACTGCTGATAAGCATTCATCTTCTCGGTGTTCGCATCTAAGTATGCATATTCACCGATACCTCCACTGCCTTGGGTCTGACCGGTTTGTTCCGCCATTTCAGCTAACTGAGTACGGATAATTGAATCGCGAACCCAATTCACGAACTGGCGATACTCACTATTTGTGATTTCGGTTTCGTCCATATAGAACGACCCCACGCTCACAGTTTTCACTGGTGCGTTAAAACTCGCAGTTTTATCATCATCGGAACTACCCATAATGAAAGAACCACTCGGAATAAGCGTCATACCGTAAGGAGCAGGCTGTTTCCAGCTCTTCCCCTTAACACCTACAAGCTCTCCTTTGCTGTCGCCACCGCCACGCTTACACGCAGCTAGTACTAATAGTACAAGTAGCATTACAAATATTCTTCTTGCCATAAACATTGTTTAAATTCACATTTAATTAGGGCGCAAACGTACGCATTTATTTTATACACACAAAATTTATTCAACAATATTTTTCAATAACCTACAAACTTTAACACTATTTTTACATTTTAACCCCTTTTACCCCTTGAAATGTAAAAAAAAAGTAAAAGAATGAGTTTACTTTTTACCCTATTTAATACTTCTTTTGTAAACACTTTTGGCTACTAAATAGTATAAAAAGCTGTGTAATATTGTTACGAAGCTATTTTCCTTTTTCCTCTCCCCTACTCTTTATCGGAGTGTTTTAATCCCCATATTCCAAAGAGTGAATGCTTGCAAATCGGCGTTTTGTTCTATAGTTTTGCTCACTGGTGTCCCTGCTCCGTGTCCTGCATTGGTCTCTATTCGTATAAGAATAGGGTTGTTGCCCGTTTGTTTAGCTTGCAATTCCGCAGCAAATTTAAAACTGTGAGCAGGTACTACTCTATCGTCGTGGTCTCCTGTTGTTATAAGAGTAGCAGGATAAACTACTCCTTGTTTTACATTGTGTAAGGGTGAATAGGCTTTTAAGTATTCAAACATTTCTTTGCTATCATCAGATGTGCCATAATCATAAGCCCAGCCTGCTCCTGCAGTAAAAGTGTGATAACGCAACATATCAAGCACGCCTACTGCGGGTAAAGCTACCTTAAACAGGTCGGGGCGTTGTAACATAGTGGCTCCTACCAAGAGTCCTCCGTTAGAGCCTCCTCTGATAGCAAGATATTGGGGAGAGGTGTATTTCTCTTTTATAAGATATTCAGCAGCTGCTATAAAATCGTCGAACACGTTTTGCTTTTGCATCTTAGTGCCTGCATCGTGCCATTGTTTACCATATTCACCTCCTCCACGTAAGTTAGGAACAGCATATACCCCCCCGAGTTCCAACCACACCGCATTGGCAACACCGAATGTAGGCATCAAACTGATATTGAACCCTCCATATCCATATAATAAGGTAGGATTTTTACCGTTGAGTTTGATTCCTTTTTTATAGGTAATCATCATTGGTATTTTTGTGCCGTCTTTAGAGGTATAAAACACTTGCTTAGATTCGTAGTGAGTGGCATCAAAAGCAATAGCGGGTTTCCAATAGAGTTCAGTAGCTCCTGTTGCCAAATCCATTTTGTATATTTGGGTAGGATATGCGTAATTGGTGAAACTAAAATAGGTGTGTGTTTCATCTTTTTTAGCATAAAAACCTCCCGCACTACCTATACTGGGGAGCTTCACTTCGCGAATGAGTTTCCCCTCGTAGTCGTATTGTTTTACCTGAGAAAGAGCATCTACCATATATTTAGCAAATAGATATTTGCCTGCGGTAGTAATACTGAGCACATTCTTGGTTTCAGGAATAACATCTTGCCAATGCTCTGGCTGTGGATTTTTAAAGTCTACTTTCACTAAGCGACCGTTAGGCGCATTGATATTGGTTTCTAAAAAGAGCATTGTGCCTTGGTTATTTACAAATCCTGTATCTCCATCGAAATTGTTGGTAATAGTTACCAAAGAAGATTTAGGATTAGATAAATCTTTTACAAATAGTTTATTACCTGAAGTCGCATTGGCAACCGAAATGAACAGATATTTCCCGTCATTGGATACTGTGCCCGACACATAACGATATTTCTCAGCTGGTGTACCACCAAAAATGAGTTTATCACTCTTTTGAGATGTGCCGAGTTTGTGATAATAAAGTTTGTGCTGGTCAGTTTTTGCTGATAGTTCACTCCCTTTGGGTTTGTCGTAGCTGGAATAGAAGAAGCCTTCATTGCCTTTCCACGCTACACTACTAAACTTTATATCTACTAAGGTATCTCCTATTGCCTTTTTAGTTTTCGCATCCAGCACTATCCCTTTACGCCAGTCGCTACCGCCTTCTGAAATGAGATAAGCTACTAACGAACCATCTTCGGAAAAAGCGACGTCTCCTAATGAAGTAGTTCCGTCCTTAGAAAAAGTATTCGGATTTAAGAAAATTTCTTCTTTGCCTTCTTTATCTTTGCGATAGAGCACCGATTGGTTTTGTAAGCCGTCGTTCTTGTAATAATAGGTATAATCGCCTTCGGTAAAAGGAGCGCTCAGTTTCTCATAGTTCCAGAGTTTCTCGAGTTTCTCTTTTATTGCTTGTCGATAGGGTATTTTGGAGAGATAACCAAACGTAAAATCGTTTTGCGCTTTTACCCACTGAGCGGTTTCAGCAGAACGGTCGTCTTCAAGCCAACGGTAAGGGTCAGCCACCTGAGTGCCAAAGTAAGTATCGACGGTATTATCCATACGTGTTTGAGGATAGTTCATCTTTTCGTCGTTAGTGTTGTTAGAGTTTTGGTTGCAAGCTACTAAAAGAAGTAGTGCTGCAGGAAATAACTTGTGTTTCATATTCAATTACTTTTATTAAACTAATATAGTTTTATCTTCTTAGGGTTGTTGAACTCAATTTTTGCAGTATGCGTCCAATCTATTTTCTTTTTCGTTGGCATAACAATTCTCTTGCTTCTCGCATTATTTCTTCATTAGAAACAACTAAGCCTAAGGCTTCTTCCTTGAGAGCCCATTCTATTCTTTGACGTTCTGCCTCTGTAAGTTTTTCTACCTTTTCTTCTATTTCAGGGGTAGGGGTATAAGATTTTTTTGTTAAAACATCTGTTCCCATTTTTCAAAATAATTCCAAGTATTACTTCTATTTAGTGCGTTTTACAATACGATAGTGCTACAGGGTCTGAGGGGGAATGAGAGGTTGGTCTTTAAATGCAAACGCCGTACTTTTCACTCTTAACTAAAAAAGGGTGCCTAAAAATATTGCTATTTTTAAAACACCCCATATTCTTAATTTAGTTATAAAATCTCTCAGCTTAGAAGAACAAAGCTACCCCGATACCAACACCAAATTTACCTGTTTTTTCAGAGTTATTAGTGTTTACTTTGTTTTTAAGGTTTAGATAGTCATAACCTAAATACCCTGTAAGAGCAGCGCCTTGGTTTACAAAGTAAGCAATACCTCCTTTTACACCAAAGAGTAACCCTCTTGATTTACTTTCATCACTACTTCCCACAGAATCCCAAGCATATCCTACTTTTGCTCCTACAAAAGGTGCTAAGTTGCCACCAATAGGAAAATAATAGTGTGCGTTAGGAGCGATTGCAAAAGTATTATGAGCATTACTTGCTCCTTTTACTTTTGTGTTTTGGTATTCTAAACCAAGTCCTACTGCTAAGTTGTTAATCACAAAATAGTTGAGATTAGGAACGAATTTAAAGGTATTGGTAGTAACATCTACATCTGTTGTAACATTATTTACTTTAGTAGAAGTAGTTACCTTACTTGTCTCATAAGAGAAAGACAAATCAGAGCCTACCATCCAGTTTCCTTTTTCAGTTTGTGCATATGTAGCGCTCGCAAAAGCAACTGCTACGATTAATAAAAATTTTTTCATACTATTCTATATTTTTATTGTTATTAATAAGGCAAAGGTACAACTTATTTTCGAATGTGCAATTTTTTTTAAAGAAATTTTTCGTTTTGTTTTAACTTTTAGAATGGTTATACCATAACATCTGTTCAAAATGTAATTCTAATTCTTAATCTCCTTTGCGGTATACACTTTGCCAAAGTTAATAACCCGCCGTGCTACGGCTACCCGTGTGTCCACACCTGTCCAACAAATCTAACCAGCAAAACGAGTGACATTAGGAGATAGCAACACTATAAACTCAATCAATATTCAACTATAATTTAATTATCCTTCATTGTAGAGCCACTGTAGAGCCACTGAAAACCCACTGTAGTTCCGCTTAAAGTTTATTTAACACCTATTCAAAATCTACAACACTGATTTACAATTACGTTTGTATCACAATCCGTGTAAATCCAGCAACGAAGTTACCCATCCGTGCTCATTACATTTGTCAATTATCAATTATCAATTGTCAATTGAAAGACTTTCTGTAGCGTAAGCTACACTTTTATTACATCAACTAAAAAAGGGTGCCTTAAAAAATATCGCTACTTTTTAAAACACCCCATACTTATAATTATGAAGGATTTTCTACTTAGAAGAACAAGGCAACACCTATACCTACACCCAAAACACCCTCTTTGGTTTTGCGTTTAGTGTTTTCTGTATGCTTTAAAGAAAAATGGTCATACTCTGCATAGGCTGTAATAGCAGCTCCTCGGTTTACAAAGTAAGCAAGACCTGCTTTACCTCCTACTACCAATCCTCTCCATTCACCAGCACCAATCCCTGAGGGATTTTTTCTACTTGTAAAACCTACTCTTGCACCTACAAAAGGCGCTAAATTTCCTCCCACAGGGAAGTAGTAGTGCATATTAGGTGCAATTATAAGGGTATTTGTTTCCGTATCCCAACTACTATTAGCTCTTTTGTCTCTCGAGTGTTCATATCCCACTCCTAATCCTACTGCTAAGTTATTAACCACAAAGTAGTTAAAGTTAGGTGTGATTTTAAAAGTAGTTATGGTTTGATCCATATATTGTACCTGATCATCTTTCTCTACTACATTTTTAGATTGAAATGAAAGACCCAAATCAGCGCCTACCATCCAGTTTCCTTTTCCAGTTTGTGCATAGGTAACAGTTGCAAAAACAACAGCTACCACTAATAAAATTCTTTTCATACTGTTCATTTTTTGTTTTTAATTAAGACAAAGATACAAAATAATTACGAATTACAAAATACGAATTACGAAAAAAATGCTTTTTCACTTTTCACTAATGGCAAAAAGCTACCATATCTAATTCGTTTTCAAGACAAAAATCGATGTTCTCTTTTAGTCCCATAATATGTTCATAACTATAGCCTTTGTCTCTTCTTCCTCAGTTTCGCTTTTAGAGCCAAAAACAGCTTTTATCTCTGGAGTTTTTACTCCGTAAGCAAACATATAGTATCCCATAGGTGAGTGGTTTTTAAAGAAAGGACAAAGATAGTGTTTTTATAAAGAGAAGGACAAAAGTATAGTTAGTAAATTCAAGAATAAGTTGTATTTTTGCCAAATAAGTAAATAGATATCAAAAATATGCAACACTGGATATTGACCTCTGCACAAGAGTTTTACGCAAATGCTAAAGATATATTGGACAAGTGCCGAGCCTCATTCTATATAGAGGTAGGAGATGGTAAGGGAGGATATAGGCAAATTCTTATCACTCGAGAGAATGAAAGTGCTATCTCCTCGATAATGCTTGAAGGGATAGAGGGTTTTACCTACCGTCAGTTTATCATTGTCTCTAGCCCTGATGTTACCATAGATACTGAAAAATGTATTTATGATCAAGATATACTGCCTTATGTTATAGAAGGTACAGGAGGAAGAGAAACGGAAGACATTATAGAGTGTATTTACTTGCGGATGATTCTCATCACCAAACTAATGGACGCTTCGGCTAAGTCTCTTTATAAGAAGTTGTATAAAAATTTAGAAGCTAACCCTAACTTTCGCAAGGGATTTCATCAAGGTTCTTCTATGCACAAAAACGCATTGTATGATCTAAGAACTATCCATAAGACCAAGCGATTTGGTCTTAACAATCCTTTATCTATTCTAACGATAGAGGAAAGAGAGGAGTAAAGATATTTTTAAGTTAAAAAACAACAAAGGCTGTCGCAAATTTTACTTTGTGACAGCCTTTTATTTACTATTTTAACGTCAGTTTGATATGTACAATATTGTTTTATTTGTTTTTTCATTACTGTTCCGTGAAATTCCTCAGCTAAAGCTGAGCAATCCGTGGAACAATGATGTTTTACAAAAGAATCATCTGTGCTAAATCTGTGAAATCCGTGAAATCTGTGTGAGACATTTAAAACAGTAAAGCTGTTTGTTTGTTTGATTTTTTAAAGATTTGTAAGATTTCTGTAGCGTAAGCTATATTTTTATTACGTCAAACTCACGTTAATTTACTAATTGAATGCTTAGTTCTTTCAGTTGTGCCTCATCAATAGGCGAAGGGGCATCAATCATCACATCGCGACCGCTGTTGTTTTTAGGAAAAGCGATAAAGTCGCGTATGGTTTCTTGTCCACCGAGGAGAGCTACCAATCGGTCGAAGCCAAAAGCCAAACCTCCGTGAGGAGGAGCGCCGTATCGGAAGGCGTTCATCAAGAAGCCAAATTGTGCTTGTGCCTGCTCAGGGGTAAAGCCTAATAGCTGAAACATCTTGGCTTGCAACTCTTGGTTGAAGATACGTATAGAACCTCCGCCTACTTCATTACCGTTGAGCACGAGGTCATAAGCATTGGCACGTACAGCACCTGGGTCGGTATCAAGTAACGGAATATCCTCAGGTTTAGGCGAGGTGAAAGGGTGGTGCATCGCAAAGAAGCGTTCTTCCTCTTCGCTCCACTCCAAAAGTGGGAAATCTACCACCCATAGAGGAGCATATTCATCGGGTTTGCGCAAGCCGAGACGCTCTGCGAGTTCCATACGGAGGGCGCTGAGTTGCCCACGTACTTTGTTTGCCTTGCCTGAAAGGATACAGATAAGGTCGCCTGCTTTGGCACCAGTGCGCTCTGCCCACGCCTTGAGGTCGTTCTCGTTATAGAATTTATCTACAGATGATTTGAAGGTGCCATCTTCATTGCATTTTACATATACCATTCCGGAAGCGCCTACTTGCGGACGTTTTACCCATTCTACCAAAGCATCAATCTCTTTGCGGGTGTAGCTGTTGGCACCAGGAACGGCAATACCTACTACTAATTCGGCTTCGTTGAACACCTTGAAATCGCGGTGTTGCGCAAGGTCGTTGAGTTCGCCGAACTTCATACCGAAACGGATATCTGGTTTGTCGTTGCCGTAAGTTTTCATCGCCTCGGCATACGTCATACGAGGGAAAGCCCCAAAATCTAAGCCTTTGAGTTCTTTGAGGAGGTGTTTTGCCAATCCTTCAAAGGTTTGGATGATGTCCTCTTGCTCTACAAACGACATTTCGCAGTCTATTTGGGTAAACTCTGGCTGACGGTCAGCGCGAAGGTCTTCATCACGGAAGCACTTTACGATTTGGAAATACTTGTCTAATCCGCCTACCATTAGCAGCTGCTTGAAGGTTTGTGGCGATTGTGGAAGTGCGTAGAACTCACCTGGGTTCATACGGCTGGGCACAACAAAGTCGCGAGCGCCTTCGGGTGTCGATTTGATAAGTACAGGGGTTTCTACCTCTATAAAGCCTTGTTCGGATAGATAGTTGCGCACCATTATCCCCACTTTGTGGCGGAAAATAAGGTTATCGCGCACAGGGGTACGGCGTATATCGAGATAGCGGTACTTCATACGGAGGTCTTCACCGCCATCGGTATTGTCTTCAATGGTAAAAGGAGGAAGTTCTGAATGGTTGAGCAAGGTGAGCGCTGTAACGAGGATTTCCACTTCTCCAGTAGGGATATTTGCGTTGGCTGCCTCGCGTTTGATCACAGTACCTTGAATTTGAATCACGTCCTCACGAGAGAAGGTTTTCGCCTGCTCAAAGACTGTTTTATCAGTGCGTTCTTCATCGAAGATAAGTTGGGTGATGCCATAGCGGTCGCGTAGGTCTACCCAAATCATAAATCCCTTGTTGCGGACGCGTTGTACCCATCCGCTGAGGGTTACTTGTTGTTTTTCGTGCGAGAGTCGTAACTCTCCACAAGTATGCGTTCTGTACATTTATTTGTCGTTAGTTATAAGTTTTGTTTTTGAGTTAGTGATTCTTTTTCTAATACGGAGTCTAATATACAAAATTTATTAATTAAGCAAAAACTCGTCCTCCTCATTACTTTCAATGCCTAAGGCTTCGTATATGTACTTGAAGGTGGAGAGCAATTTAGGTTTGCCATCGATGAGGGCTACATCGTGTTCAAAGTGGGCAGAAGGCTTGCCGTCGGCAGTGAGGATTGTCCAACCGTCTTTGAGTTGGCGTATGCTCTTGGTGCCCATATTAATCATAGGCTCTATGGCTACTACCATTCCGTCTTTAAATTTTTTACCTGTACCGCGTTTGCCGTAGTTGGGCATTTCGGGGTCTTCGTGCATTTTGCGCCCTACGCCGTGTCCTACGAGTTCGCGCACTACTCCATAGCCGTGTGCCTCACAGTGTTGTTGTATAGCGTGCCCTACATCACCTACTCGGTTACCCGCACGAAACTGACGGATACCTATATACAACGATTCTTTCGTTACGCGCAAGAGTTCTTTTACTTCGGGGGCTACTTCGCCTACTTCAAAAGTATAAGCGTGGTCGCCATAGTAACCGTTTTTCAGTGCCCCACAGTCTATTGAGATGATGTCGCCTTCTTGTAATGGGCGGTCGTTAGGAATGCCGTGTACCACTTGCGCATTAGGACTCATACAGAGGGTATTAGGGAAGCCATACAAACCCAAAAATCCTGGGATAGCCCCTTGACTGCGGATATACTCTTCGGCAATTTTATCTAAATATAGGGTGGTTACCCCTGGTTTTACTTCTTTTGCCATTATCCCCAAAGTACGTGATACTACTTGGGCAGCTTGGTGTAGTAGTTCTATTTCTTCGGCTGTTCTAATGTGAATCATTTGTAATAACGAATTACGAAAGACGAATTACGAAAGTTTTGTCATTCGTAACTCGTCATTCGTAATTAGATTTCTATTTTTTGAATTGTTTTAGTAAATTGGTTGTAGAGCTGTCGTGAGCAGAAAGTTCGGTAGCGGCGATGTCTTTAAGGATTTTGCTTGCCAACTGTTTGCCGAGCTCTACGCCCCATTGGTCGTAACTGTAAATGTTCCAAATCACACCTTCTACAAATATCTTATGCTCATACATAGCGATAAGGCTACCCAAACTTTCAGGGGTGAGTTTATCGATGAGGAAAGAGGTTGTAGGGCGGTTTCCTGTAAACACTTTGAAGGGCACTAAGGCTTCGTTTACCTTGTCACCCATTTCTTTGCGCACTTCGGCTTCGGTTTTACCTTTTAAAAGAGCTTCGGTTTGAGCAAAGAAGTTAGCCATTAGCTTGTTGTGGTGGTCGGTATTGCCGTGCAATGAGTGTTTAAAGCCAATAAAATCAGTAGGTATCAATTTAGTACCTTGGTGAATAAGCTGGAAGAACGCGTGTTGAGAATTCGTTCCTGGTTCACCCCAGATGATTACCCCTGTTTGATAAGGAATAGGGTTGCCAGCACGGTCGGTTTGTTTACCGTTACTTTCCATTATACCTTGTTGTAGGTAAGCTGCTAAGCGGTGCAAATACTGAGTATAAGGAATGATAGCCTGACTTTCGGCTCCGTAGAAGTTGTTGTACCACACGCTGAGCAATGCCAAGACTACCGGAATATTCTTCTCAAAAGGAGCAGTGCGGAAGTGCTCGTCCATAGCGTGAGCTCCTTTGAGCAACTTATCAAAATTGTCATAACCTACTGATAGAGCGATGCTTAGACCTACTGCACTCCACAACGAGAAGCGTCCGCCTACCCAGTCCCACATAGGGAATACATTATCAGGGTCGATGCCGAATTTGTCAATCTCTTGCAAGTTAGTAGACACTGCTACAAAGTGTTTTGCAATATCTTTTTCTGAGCCTGATTTGAGGAACCATTCTTTTACAGTAAGTGCATTGGAAAGGGTTTCGAGTGTTGTGAAAGTTTTAGATACAATCACTATCAAGGTAGTTTCGGGGTTGAGGTGCTTAATAGTTTCGAGCACGTGGTCGCCATCTACATTGCTAATGAAATGTACGTTGAGGTGATTCTTATAGAATTTAAGTGCTTCGGTTACCATTGCGGGACCTAAGTCAGACCCACCGATACCAATATTCACCACATCGGTAAAAGCTTTACCAGTATAACCTTTGCGCTTACCACTAATGACCTCTTTGCTGAACTGTTTAATCTTGTGTTTTACAGCTGCTACTTCGGGCATTACGTTCTTGCCATCTACGTTTACTACGCTGTTTTCGGGCGCGCGAAGAGCAGTGTGCAATACAGCGCGTTTTTCGGTGTTGTTGATAAGGTCGCCACCGAAGTATTTGCCAATAGCGTCCTTTAAACCACATTCCTCGGCGAGTTGCACAAGGAGTTTAAGGGTTTCTTCGTCTATGCGGTTTTTAGAATAATCTACATAGAAGTCGTGCCATTTGATGGCGAATTTCTCACCGCGAGCGGGGTTTTTCTCAAATAGAGAAAGCATATGGCGGTCTTTTACTTCCGCAAAATGTTTTTGCAATGCTTTCCACGCATTGGTTTGTGTTGGATTACTATTTTTTAACATTTTTATTTATATATGTTTAATGTTGTTATTCTTTTTATAGTCAATCACAAATTAGTCTGTAAATTTTGCACCTTTCACTTTGCCAAAGTTTGAAACTTTGGCAAAGTTAATTATCTTAATAATCAGTTGAATTCTCTATTTGATTAATTATAATCTATGTAATAGCAACTAACATCTGTCTTTTCAGAGTGCAAAAATATAAAATAATGATGCCTCACCATTGGCTAATTTACTAATTGACAAATTACTTAATGAAACTTACTTTTTCAGTCTTTTAAACACAAAACGGGTGATAAAAATACCAGTAGAATCATTGCTTCCTGCATTGCTCTCTACTCCACTGGTAACAAAAGCAAGTTCCCAGCCTTCTTCACTCATAGTGTTCAACTTAGAAGTGATAAGAGCATCGTTGGCAGCGATGTTCTGAAAACGAATCCCTCCGAGATTAAAGAAGTTGAGGAGTTTGGTCTCATCAAAGCCCTTTACGCGAATCTCATCACGGTCGCTTTTGTTGCGTTCGTCTCCTTCTTCCGAGCGCGTAGTGGTAAATTCTTTATAATTGCGTGTTTCATTAGCTGATATAAGCCGCGAACGTCCTGCTCCCGAAGGTACCACCGATTCAATAGCGGTTACTACCTTAAATTCATACACTTGTGCTGAGGCGGTAAAGCCCACAAGAGTCAATAGATAAAAAATAAACTTTTTCATTTGTACTTCTGCTCAATTAACCATTAATCACTAATCATTAACCATTGTTACGACACCGTTTGCTTTTGTACATTCGTTACCTCCTCTTCCATTTCAATAGGGGTCGCTTTTAGCGCATCAAGCTGTTCTTTTAGTGGTGCAATCTCCTTCAAATATTTAGCTTTAAGTCGCGCATCAATAGGCACCGATTCTGGTAACTTCTCTCTGAGTGGGTCTACTTGTCTTCCATTCTTCCAGAAGCGATAGCACACGTGAGGACCTGTTGCCAAGCCGGTACTTCCCACAAGTCCAATCACCTGTCCTTGCGATACGTGTTGTCCTCTGCGTGCCAATATTCTCGACATATGCAAGTACTGTGTTGTATACATATTGTTGTGGCGCACCTTCACGTAGTTACCATTACCCGAACTATAGCCCGCCTCAATCACCGTTCCTGATGCCGTCACCCGTATAGGCGTACCCGTAGGTGCTGCATAGTCGGTACCAAAATGTCCCTTCATACGGTGAAGCACAGGGTGAAAACGCATTCCAAATTTAGACGTAATGCGGAAGATATCCAAAGGCGATTTCAAAAACATTCGCTTCATCATATTCCCCTTTTCGTCGTAATAGCCATTTGTGCCTTTTGCCGAATCGGTAGTGAAGTTAAAAGCGTAATAAGGTTTCCCTTGCCACTCAAAATAAGCCGCTTTCACTTTCTCAACTCCCGCAAAAATAGTGTCGTCCACATAACGTTCCTCATAAATAATCTTAAAATTATCACCCTTTTGCAAGCGAAAAAAGTCGATGGTGTAATCAAAAATCTGTCCCATTTGGTAAGTAGCATTCGCACTGATACCCGCCGCAAGCGCATCAACTGTAAGATTGCTGTTGATATTTCCTGCCAATGCTTTTTCCACAATCGTTACTTTGCGTTGCGCTTTGTAAGCGTGAACCGAGTCTCCAAGACGCACCACTACGTAATCTGTAACGTTCGGCTGATAGATAAAACTATGGGGTTTCGAGGGGTCTTTTTTATCGTACAAAAAAGCGTAAACCTTACCCGTACGTATATTCTTAGGGTTAAACTCTCCTTTGGTTTTTTGGGTGATATTATGAATATCCACCGCTCCTATATTGTTCTCTTCTAATAGTTTACCAAAGGTATCACCCTGCTTAATCGTATCTTTCACTATCGTGTAATCATTTAGGTTGAAACCAAATTCATACACGGGAGGTTTAGGTGCCTCAACAGTAGCCGAAGCGGTTGCCTTCTCAGCATTAGAGGTATCATTACAAGCCGTGAATACCGAAAGCTGAAGTGCAAAAAATGAAAAATAAAGGACTTTCTTCATCATAAGTTTTCTGTTTCTGTTTTTACATTTTTTAGTTCACAAACACCAAGCCATTTAGGGCGCAAGTGTATCAAAAAATCTTACAAAGGTGCAAATAAAAAATGAACTACGCAAATAAAAAAACTAAAAAAACTGCGTATACCTCCTTTAATTTATTCATAATTAATGTATTAAGCTGTATACCTCAACTCTCGCAAAATGCTTCTATGTCCTCTTTTTCAACACTTTTACTACTACCCTTCACCTTATCTTTTTCTTAAATCCTAGCCATACCCAAACGCCCCCTCCCCTACTCAGTACATTTTTCTACCCTACAAGCTATATAAGTAGTACATTTTTCCACCAAAACTCCATTTCACAAAATGCCTCCTCCCAAAAAAGTGCCATCTATCGTCCAACATTCGTTCAAGATTCGTTTAAGGTTCGTCCAAGCTACCTATACAATAGTAAATTTTTCTTTTTGAAAATCCTTATCCCTATTTCTCTTAAAAACTATCTGTATGGCTCACTTTCCCGAGTCTCCCCGAGAGCTCCTAACCAGACTCTTCTTCATTTTCTCATTTCCAAATTTTCTAATTTTCTAATTTTCCAAATTTGCTCATTTGCTAATTACCTCCTATCTTTGCCCCCATAAAACAAATTATTATGAAATATATTTATACTCTCATTGCCCTACTAACAGCTACTAATACCTTTGGGCAGAACATATTTTCGCTCAAAGAACTCTTTTTAAAAGGAAACGTAAAATCCGTGCGCGTTATCCCTTATCAAGTAAAAGAAAACAAAAAACACCGCATTCAAAAAACAGCTGTAAAGAAATTCTATTACGATGAAAATCTGTTTCTCTTAGCCAATGAGCAAGGATATGTTGTCCAACAAATTATGTTTGCCGACCGAAATGTGTTCAACCTTAAAACAGAAGTAACTTACGACGATAATAACCGAGAAACAAACTTAAAAGTATACGATGAAACCGATACTCTATTGCGTGAGTACACCCTTACTTATGACGATAAAGAGAAAAAAATGCAGAAAACTGTCTACTTCCCTAAAACAGGTAAGGAATATTTAGTACTTTCAAGTGATACAAACAAACGTAGTTACCCTACCTATGCTACTTATTACAACACCGATGAAAGTATCAAAAACTACTCTTCATATAAGTACGACAAGAGGGATAACCAACTCGAAACCAAAGTCTACAATCCCGATAAATCAGTAAAATACACCAAGAAGACAAAGTATAATAAAAACGGATTCGTTACCCACCAAATAATCAAATCCAACGAAAAGAATAAAAGCCTCGAAACAGTGTATACCTATAAAAAAGAGCCTTTTCCTACTGAAATGCTCTTAATTTTCGAAAAGAAGACCCATAATAAAGCAAAGAAAATAAACTATACTTTTTCTTATCAATACGATGAAAAAGGTAATTGGATAGAGAAGAAATGTTTTTCCGAAGGCAAATTAGTATATATCGTAGAAAGAGAAATCACATATTATTAGTGTAAATTAGCTTCATATTTAATTATTAGTATTATTGGCATTTTTGGTATTATCAGCATTATTAAAATTTATATAGTATGAGCTTATTCTCTATTCTTATATTTCTTTTTTTCTTTTGGCTTTTTAGACAACTCACCCAACAGCTACCCACCGAGCAGCCCTTTCGCAACCCATTTCAGCAAAACATATCACCCGCTACATTCGAGCTGAATCTCCTCTCTCTATGTAGCTTAGTTATCAAAGCCAACGGACGTGTTACCCAAGCCGAATTAGATTTCGTGCGCTTGCAGTTCGTACGCCTTTATGGTAAAGAACGCGCCAATGCCGTGTTTCGCAGTTTTAATGAACTAATAAAAGGACGCGAGATAGAAGCTCCCCGAGTAGCAATGTACGTACGAGCGCGTACTACCTACGAAACACGCTTGCAAATCCTCTATTTTCTCTTTGGTATCGCTCAAGCCGATGGAGTAGTAAGCCAAGACGAAGTACAACAAATAGAGCAAATAGCCTATTACTTCCAGATAGAAAAAAGTGATTTTATAAGCATCAAAGCAATGTTTGCTAACACTTATGGTAGTAATAGCTATACCCAAACTCCCAATGAAAATGCTTATGCTATTTTAGGTATAAGCCCCCAAGCTACTGATGCCGAAGTAAAACAAGCTTACAGAAATATGGCAAAAAAATATCACCCCGATAGAGTGATTACAGAAGATAAAGCCATAAAAAAAGGCGCCGAAGAAAAGTTCAAACAAGTACAACAAGCCTATGAACAAATCGCACGCCAAAGAGGAATGAACTAACCAAATAGCTTACCCTTATAAACAAAAAAGTGGCAAGCTACCTACATCGCACCGCTACAACCGAATACCTTTGCTGTGTTCCCACCCTGGAGGATTTTTCAGGAGCTGGTCGTGTAGGACTTGCCGGCGACAAAAGTACAACTTTTTTATTACATAGCAAATTTTTTCTATTTTTTTTCTTGCTTAGTAGCTCTATTTTTATTACCTTTGCACCAAAAGTGTTGTATAACAACCTTTCAAAATCTGGTTAAAACAGTTAAAGAACAAAGAAAAATATTAAATATCAATGATGAAAAAACTATTCTTTTTATTCTTAGCGCTCCTATCGCTACAATGTAGTAAATCACAAGATAGTGAGACCACAGGTTCGAGCTCTAACAAGATGCTCACCCTTATCAATCAGCAACGACAAAAAGGCTGCAATTGTGGTAGTAATTATTTTAAACCCGTACCTCCTGTAAAGTGGAATAAAACAATAGAAAAAGTAGCCAAAGCTCATAGTGACGATATGCTTAAACGCAACGAATTAACTCACTATAGTAAAAACGGACAAGATCCTGGTAGAAGACTTACTAACGCCGGTTATAAATGGGCTACGTGGGCTGAAAATGTAGCTATGGGACAACAAAATGAAGAAGAAGCGATGAAAAGTTGGCTCGAAAGTCCTTTACACTGCGCTAATATTATGAATGCCCAAGTTACTGAAGTAGGTGTTGCTCGCAGCGGTAAGTATTGGACGCAACTCTTCGCTGCTCCTTATCCTTAATTTCTAACTGCTTCCTAACTCTTAAAACAATGTATCTTGACGTTCATTCGCATACCCAGCACTCAACTTCCGATACTTTGGTGATTCGCAATCAGTATCCACTTACCGCCGATACCAGCGAACCTTTCTCAGTAGGTATTCACCCTTGGTTTTTAAACGATTTTGAGGCGCAGTGGAATGCACTCATACCCTTAGCCCAGCACTTCAATTGTTGGGCTATAGGTGAATGTGGCCTCGATAAGAACGTTACCTCTCCCCTATCCTTACAACAAGAAATCTTTTTAAGACACATAGAATTAGCCGAAAGTTTAGAGCTCCCACTTATCATTCACTGTGTGAAAGCTTATGCCGAGGTAATACAACTCCGCAAGCGCACCCATTCACAACAGTTATGGATATTGCACGGCTTCAGAAAAAACCTAAAAGTAGCACAAGAGCTCATCGCTCACGGCATTGCTATTTCTTTTGGCACTCCCCTACTCTATTCTCACCAATTGCAAGAAGTCTTTAAGAAAATCCCCTCTGAATATCGGTTTTTTGAAAGTGATGACAGTATTCAACCATTAGTTATCAAACAAGTCGAACAAGCCAGACTTATCTAAGGTCTAAAACTTAAATCTAAAATTTTCTACTTAAAAATTTGCTCATTTGCTAATTACTTCATATCTTTGCGCCCTGAAAATTGAAAGGGGGTGTATCTTTATGTTAATAATTCCTTTAAAAGACGGAGAAAGCATCGATAAAGCTTTAAAACGTTATAAACGCAAATTCGACCGTACAGGTGTAGTACGTGAACTACGTGAAAGACAACATTTCACTAAACCTTCTGTACGCAGAAGAGCCGAAATCCAAAAAGCACAATACATTCAGCACTTGAAAGATCAAGAAGAAGTATAGTTCATTGTGGAGATATTCAATTTTTTTTAAGTAGGAACGGATAATATTCGTTCCTATTTTTTTTATTTAAGTGTTGTTCATTATCCTTATCGGTATTGTTCATTGTCCATTCTTAAATTGTGCATAACTTGAGGAAGAAAAAACACTAAAATATTTGCTCTTTTATGTTTTCTGTGTATACAAAAATGAAGGTGAAAAAAGCAAATTTATTTTTTATAAAATATCCACTACTTTTTGTCAGTTATGAACAATCTGCCCAATGAAAAGTTCTCAACAAAAAGTTGTGCATAATATCAAAAAGAGTTATCAACAATTTTGCTTAAAATATTCATTTAAAAAACCGTAAATCATTTTTTATTGTTGATAACTAATCATAATATCCTTAAACTGAAAAAAGCAAGTTTTTCAGCCTAATTTTATCCCTCTTATGAACGTCATCATAATAATAACCCTTCTTTTTTTAGAAAGAAATCTTTTTCAATTTATAATTTGGTGATTGTTGATAACTCAAAAATATTTACTTTTGCAATATGAAAAAAACAAATAAAACTCAAAAGCAAGGCAAATCAGGGAAATCTAAAAAGAATAAGAGTTTAGCTAAACGCAACAAGCAAGAGCTTATCAAAGCGATTTTCTCGGTGTTACAAGAACACCCCGAAGAGATCTTTAACTACAAGCAAATCGCTGCTAAACTCCATATTACCGATGCACCACGTCGTGATATGCTGGTGAAACAACTCGTACAACTGAAAGAGAAAAAACGCATTGTAGAAATCGACCGTGGAAAGTATCAAGCTATCCCTATGCAACACTATTATGTAGGTACGCTTGATGTGAGTACCCGCGGTAATGGTTATGTAATAGTTGATAGTTTAGACAACGACATTTTTGTAGCACAAAATTTTCTAAACAAAGCCCTCCACGGCGATTTGGTGGAAGTGTATGTATTTCCTCGTTTTAGAAATCGCAATAAGATGGAAGGAGAAATCAGCAAAGTGTTGGAACGCAACAAAGTGCGCTTTGTAGGTACTGTGCAAATGCACAAGAATTTTGCCTTTGTCGTCCCTACCGATGCTCGTATGTATACTGATTTCTTTGTGTTAAAAGACAAACTCAATGGTGCTCAGGACGGCGACCGTGTGATTGTACGCATAGAAGATTGGAAAGACAAAAGCGATTCGCCTATGGGGGTAGTGGAACAGATACTCGGCAAACCAGGAGAGCAAACTACTGAAATGCACTCTATCTTAGCCGAATACGGTCTGCCTTATACCTATCCAGAAGAGGTAGAAGCTTTTGCTAAAAAGTTAGACTTTTCTATTACTGATGAGGAGATTACTCGTCGTCGTGATATGCGTGAAACCCTCACTTTTACTATCGACCCTCGTGATGCAAAAGACTTTGATGATGCACTGTCGTTCAAACTTTTGGAGAATGGCAATTACGAGATAGGAGTACATATCGCCGATGTATCACACTACGTGAAAGAAGGCACTATATTAGACGAGGAAGCCTATAACCGTGCTACTTCAGTATATTTGGTAGATAGGGTAGTGCCAATGTTGCCCGAAGTGCTCTGTAACTTTGCTTGTTCACTCCGCCCCGATGAAGATAAATACACTTTTTCGGCAGTGTTTGAGATGAATAAGAAGGCTGAAGTAGTAGATATTTGGATAGGACGAACCGTAACACATTCGTCATTTAGGTTTGCTTACGAAGAAGCACAATCGGTAATAGAACAAGCTAAAGTAGGGGAGGGGTACACCATTCCTGCCGAAACTTCCATTACCGATAAAGAGCGCTCAGTATCTGCTGAGGTAGTAGAGGCTATTCTCACAATCAATACTTTAGCCGAAAAACTTCGCGGCAAGCGTATGCGTTTAGGAGCTATTACTTTTGATAAAGTAGAAGTAAAATTCGACCTCGATGAGAACGGTAACCCTACAGGGGTATATTTCAAAGAAAGTAAGGAAGCCAACAAGCTGATTGAAGAGTTTATGCTCTTGGCTAACAGAAAGGTAGCCGAGTATGTAGCCAAAATGAAAAAGACTTTCGTATACCGCGTGCACGACGAACCCGATGCCGAGAAACTACAACAATTCAATACAGTTATTAACCGATTTGGCTATAGTTTGGATTTGAAAAACCGCCAAACCACTACCGATTCACTTAATAATCTCTTAGAAGAAGTAAAAGGTAAGAAAGAACAAAACTTAGTTGATACCTTGGCAATACGTTCAATGGCAAAAGCTACTTATACTACCAAAAACATAGGGCACTACGGTTTAGCATTCGATTATTATACCCATTTCACCTCGCCTATACGCCGTTATCCCGATGTGATGGTACACCGCCTTTTGCAACTCTATTTAGATAACGCCCCTTCACAACCCGAAGCCGAATATGAAACCAAATGCAAACACTCCTCACAAATGGAGAGTTTAGCAGCTTCAGCCGAGCGTGATTCTATCAAATATATGCAGGTGAAATATATGGAAGCGCATAAGAATCAGCAGTTTGCAGGAGTGATTTCGGGCGTAACCGAATGGGGTATTTATGTAGAAATTACCGTAAACAAATGCGAAGGATTGGTACGTGCTCGCGACATCAAAGACGATTATTACACTTTCGACGATCAGCAATACGCCTTGGTAGGACAAGCCACTGGCAAGACCTATCAGCTTGGCGATGAAGTAATGATACGTGTGAAAAACACCGACTTGATGAAAAAGCAATTAGACTTTGAACTAATAAGCGAATAGTGAGTCGTAGCACGATAAGCAGTTTAAGAGTTAGAAGTTAATAATTATCACAAAACCAATAGAGTAGGGGAGAGGTACTAAAAACTTCTCCCTTATTTTTTGTAATTCAACAGTTTTTTAGTACTTTTGTGCAGTTAATCAAATTTTAGGTAGAAATAGATGTTTGCGGATGTATTGCTTGCATTACCTTTGGGCTTGTTGTTAGCTTTTACCATAGGTCCTGTGTTCTTTGTATTGCTGGAAACAGCCATTACTAAAGGATTTAGGGCAGCTATTGCTTTCAATTCAGGGGTAGTACTGGCAGATACTGTTTTCATTCTCATTGTCTATTTCACTACCAGCAGTCTGTTACGCGAAATCAAGGACGACCCTAAGCTCTTCTTTGCTGGCGGACTCATAATGATAGCTTACGGACTCATCTCGTTCATCAAACTGAAAAAAGACTTCAAGAAAACAATAGATAACAAAGAGAATGCCTATCTGCAAGTAGCTGAAAAAGTGAACTATGTAGCCCTCTTTATAAAAGGTTTTCTACTGAATTTCATCAACATAGGCGTTTTGGGTTTTTGGTTAGGAATTATTATTGTTTTTGGTCCTAAGCTCGATATGAATGCCAGTAGGATATTGGTGTTTTTTACTTCTATTATCTTAGTATACTTTGCAATAGATATCTTTAAAATTCTCATTGCTAAGAAGCTTAAAAACCGACTTACCGCTTTTCATATTTACAAAATCAAACGCGCGATTAGCATTATATTGTTAGTCTTTGGAGTTTTTTTGATACTCCAAGCATTCTTTCCTAACGTATTACAATTAACTGATTAAGTGCGACTCACACAAGTAGTGTATAAAAAAACTTTGCCAAAAGTTGTAAGCCACGCGGGTCTTTACTTCTTGACAAAGTCTATTTTCTATTGCCTATGGCCTTATTACTTCTTACCTTTGTACTGATTATTTAAGTATTCAGTAACTTCTTTAGTAATATCTTTTTTCTCACTACCGTAGAGTACACTACCGCCGTCGTTAGCACCAAGAATAAAGGTGTAACCTTTTTGTTTTCCGTACTCTTTAATGTTTTTCTTCACTTTGCTAAGTAAAGAATCCATTTGAGTTTGGCTTTCCATTTGTATTTTTTGTTCTTCTTGTTGCAAATGTTGTTGCAATATTTGGCTTTTTTGCATCAGTTCGTTGTATTTTTTCTGAGCTACGTTCTGAGGGAGAGTTTTAGCCTGGGCGTCGAAAGCACGCGCTTCAGTTTGGAACGCCATTGAAATACTGTCGCGTTTTCGTTCGTAGGCACTAATTTGTCCTTTTAGTTTTGCCTCGATGTCTTTTTTTTCTTGATAGTCGTTTAGAAGTTTAGAGTTATCTACAAACGCCACCTTGTCGGTACAAGCAGTAAGGGCGAGCAGTGCTACGCCTGTTAAGATGAGTTTTTTCATTTTTATAATGTTTAATTTGAATTACGTGGCAAAAGTAAGAAAGTTTTACGTGTAAAAGAAATATTTTTTAATTTTGTTACTAAAAAAGTGAAAATACTCTCTTTTATCACTATTCATTACACCTTGTTTCACGTGAAACATTTTGCTACCTTCTTTTACCTTGTATAAATTTATTCTATATCAAAAACAATCTTCTATAAATGTACTTTATCAAAACTGACTTTATTACAACTTTTTTTAAGTACTATTTTTTAAAAAGTAATAAAGTATAAGGTAACAGTTGAGAAGTCTTATAAAAACGTCTTATTTTAAGTTTTTACTATTTTTAGCTTTAGAAATATAAAAAAATAGACAATTCCTAACTCTTACCTCTTATTTCTTACCTAAAACATAAATCTGTGATGAGTACTCTCTTTTCCTCCAACCATAATAATTTGAACGGACTCCGTTGATGAAACTTTTAAGAAAATTTTTCTTTCCTGTTTTATATTGTTCGGAAAGCATACTCACATAGAAGGCATCAAAAAGCATAGGGTGGCTGGCAAGCAACTCAAAACCTTCTTTGGCAAAAAGCTGTTCGATACTATCCTTAGAAAAATGCCATAAGTGTCGGGGCACATCATAAGCTGCCCAATAGGCTCCGTAGTGCTGTGCGTCCCACGAACGATAGTTAGGTACAGCTATAACAGCTAAGCCATCTTCTTTCAGTAAATTACTGATGAGCTGTATTTCTTGTGTTACATCGGGTACGTGTTCCAATACGTGCCACATAGTAATCACATCAAAAGAGTGGGGGAGGAGGTTACTAAAATCAGCTTGTAACAAAACTCCTTTTTCTTTTGCTTTGGTACGTGCTTTCTTGCTGGGCTCTATGCCCATAGTCTCCCAATGTGCATACTCTTTACCACTACGCACAAAGTCGCCTGTACCTGCACCTATATCAAGCAGACAAACATTTCCTTTTTTGTATTGTTCGATGAGTTTTATTTTGTGCTTTAAGTTATAACTTTTCACCCATTGGTAGAGTTTATCAAATAGTGTTCTACGACTGTCTGTATGCGAAATATAATCCTCACTCTCATAGTATTTTTTAAGGTCATTAGGTAGGGGAGTAGTGCGGTAAAGTTTTAATACTGAATCATATACGAGGGTAAAATTCTCTTGTGATACGCTGTAATCTTTAATTGTCATTAGTTGTTAGTGTTTAGTCGTTAGTTACTACTTGTCAATTATCAATTGTGAATTATCAATTGATAATGTTCCACGTGGAACATTTCTTATATACTTACTTTTTATCTTTTATTTTTTACCTTTTACCTCGTAAGAAAGCAAACAGTTTTCTCTTCTTCAAATATTCAAGGTTGTAATCATTCTCGTAGGCTTCACGTTCAAAGATGATATTATGGTAAGCTTTCTTCTTATCTTTATACTTAATATATTTCAGTATAAAATCTACAGCATACCATATATAGAAAAATATTACCAAGAGTTCTCGTTGCTGAGCTAAATGTATGCGTTCGTGGTTGATGAATTGTGCATCTTTTAATAGTTTTGGGTCATTAGTAAATATAAAAGGGTAGAGGGTAATGCCACTAAAACCCTTAGGTACTAAATATCTATTTACTATAAACCGATTCATATAAGTAAAAAGTATGCGGCAAAAGTAGTGAGAAAATAGCAGATAAACAAATGAGTTCTTAATTATCAATTCTCAATTGCTAATTCATAAATGTTCCACGTGGAACATTTATGAATTGAATATATAGCTTTATTAAAAAATATTTATTATCTTTGTCGGCGTAAAATAATAATATATCAGTATGAAAAAGTTTTTAATCCTGTTGTTATTTCCTTTTATCGGAATGGCACAAATTATCAATACTCCAGCTACACGTTTGGGGAAAGAACTTAATGGTAAAGCAAAAGCTCTTGTCGAACGTACTTATGACGTCTTTCAAGGAAACCTTAAACAAAAACGTCTTGCAACCGAAAATTATTATGAATTTAATGAAGAAGGAAATACCTTGCAATTAGAACAAAAATATAGTGGTATTACTTTGCGTTACGACTATGTCTACAATGCTGAGCAAAAACCTCTACAAGTGAAAATATTGAGAATGGCTCACGGAGGTATACAGAGTTCTACGGGAGTTTATGAATATAATAACCAAGGGCATTTAGTAACTTATCACACAGTGATAGGGGTAAGTGCTTCGCCTACACAAACCTATACTTTTAACAAGTGGGACATTAACGGTAACCCTACCGAAGGTGTCTTAGTAACACCCGATAGTAAAGCGAAGGTATTCCAGGAGTTTGATAAAAATAACCAGCGCACTTTGCTCAAAATGGTAACCGAAGGAAATCCACCTACCGAGATGCGCATCTCAGTGCGTTACGATCGTGAGGGTAGGGTAGTGGAACGCAGTATTGCTGAGGGAAACACCAAACCCGATGTAATGCATTATACATATGATAAAAAAGGTATTCCTACCGGCGTAAATAACCAGAAGTTTGAACATACTTTTGATAAGCAAGGTAATTGGGTTACTCGCATTGTATCCGTCAACGGATATATTGTAGGATTTACAGAAAGAGAAATAAAATACTAATATTAAAAATACATATACTTATGAAAAGACTATTTATTATTACTTTAGCTTTGTTCTGTACGGCTTGTAATACCGATTGGCGCAGAAAATACGATGAGGTATATCCGTCTCAAAACGGAATTTCAATGGTAAGAAAAGATAATAAATACGGACTCGTAAATGCCGAAGGTACCATCGTAGCACCTTTAAAGTATGATTATATCAACATCTACCCTTCTGTCGAAATACCTTTTTATGATGTTACTATTAATAATTTATATGGGGTGATACGCTCTTCGGGTGAAGAACTCATTCCTGCTCAGTATAACTTTATTTCGTATTCCGAAGGTGTTTTTATTGTACAACTCAATGATAAGAAAAAACTTCTTAGTACTAATAACGAAACACTCACCCCTTGGTATGACGAAATAAACCTCTTTTTTGGTGGTCTAGCTCGCGCTAAACAAGGTAATAAGTATGGCTATTTAAATATTAAAGGTAAAGTAGTATTGCCTTTTGTATATGATGATGCTGATGATTTCAACGATAGTAAAAAGGCAATGGTGAAGTATAAAGGTAAGTGGGGAATGATTGATAATCTCGGTAATACAATCATTCCTTTTGAATACGAACAGGCTGAACCCTATACTAAAAGCAATGAGGAATGGGAAGATTATTACTATATCCTCATAAAGAAAGGCAGAGAGGTAAATATAGATAAAGAAGGTAATCTTTTGTCATTTAAATAATCACTTCTTTTACCTCTCCTCTAAATATCACTTTAAACGATAAACGCTTCCATTGTTTAGGCAAGCGAGGCGTAAACGTTAGTGCACCGTTCTTTACACGCATACCAGCAAAACCCTCTACAATGCTGAGCCACGTGCCTGCCATCGAGGTGATATGTAACCCTTCGTGTACCTCCTTGTTGTAGTCGTCCAAATCAAGCCGAGCTGTACGTAGGTAGAGCGCGTAGGCTTCCTCTGTCTTCCCTAAGGCTGATGCGAGTACACTATGCACACAAGGTGAGAGTGACGATTCGTGTACGGTGAAAGGCTCATAAAACTCATAGTGCTTTTGGAGTTGTTCTTTGGTAAATCGCTCTTCAAAGAAATAAAACCCCTGTAACGTATCTGCCTGTTTGATATAAGGCGAACGCAATATCCTATCCCACGACCAATGTTGGTTGAGCGGGCGCTCCCCAGTAGGAATGGCACTTACAGGCTTCAAGTCTTTATCCAAAAAACCGTCTTGTTGCAAGTATACATCATACTTTTCGCTATAAGGCAAGTACATATGTTCCACAATATCACTCCATTCCTTCAATTCTTTAATAGTCACCCATTGCTTTTCGCTCTTGTATTTCAGTGCCATAGTCGCTGCATAACTCAAACACCAAGAGGCAAGATAGTTTGTATAGAAATTATTGTTCACATTGTTTTCGTATTCATTAGGTCCTGTCACCCCTAAGATTACGTACTGTTTCTTTTCTTCTGAAAAATTGACTCTCTGTGCCCAAAAACGTGCAATAGCAATAAGCACTTCCATTCCATATTCTTTCAGGTACGACTCATCGCCCGTATAGCGTGTATAGTTATAAATCGCAAAAGCAATCGCCCCGTTGCGGTGTATTTCTTCAAAGGTAATTTCCCATTCATTATGGCACTCTTCTCCGTTCATCGTTACCATAGGGTAGAGTGCAGCCCCGCCAGTAAAACCGAGTTTCTGGGCGTTTTCAATAGCTTGTGGCAACTGTTTATAGCGGTACAACAGCAGATTGCGAGCTACTTCCGCGCCTTTGGTAGCCATATAAAAAGGCAGGCAATAAGCCTCAGTATCCCAATAGGTACTACCACCGTACTTTTCCCCCGTAAAACCCTTAGGTCCTATGTTCAAATGGGCATACTTGCCCTGATACGTTTGGTTAAGCTGAAAGATATTAAACCGGATACCTTGTTGCGCTTTCTCATCACCTTCAATCACAATATCCGATGTCTCCCATATCGCCGCCCAATCTTCTTTCTGCATCTCCAATAACCCCTCAAATGTTAATGCCTGTGTGTCTCGTACCTTTGACAAAGTTTTAGACTTTGTCAAAGGTGTATAGCCACCATATTTTTCAATACGAAAGGTTTGGTTTTGCTTAACAGTTACTTCATACTGCAACCCTATATAGTTCTCCTTTCTATTTTCTTTTCCACTGATATTCAGTTCTTTTCCTTCTATAAAAAGATGATTTTCCATAAAGGTTTGCACTTTAAAGGCTGTCTTTTTAGTTTCAGCAAGTATAGTAGCGCAGTTGTTTTCCGAAGAAATTTCCAAAGTATTCCAAAAATGCTCGTCCCAGTTAGCATCATTATTCTTAATACCACTGTCTAAGTAACTTTCTATTTCTATGGAAGTATCAGCATTAAGAGGACTAATCTCATAACGTAAAGCTCCTATTTCATCATAACGCAACGAGAGTAAACGCACCACTTTTACAGCAATTTCCACACCGTTACGAAGTGTAGCCGTAAAACTTCGCTCGTACCAACCCTCTTTCATATTCAGTTGTTGGTGGAAGTTTTTTACCTCCAAACAAGTGTTTAAGTCTAATAGTTCCCCGTCTATTTTGATGTGCAGTCCTATCCAGCTAGGGGCATTGAGCACTTTGGCAAAGTACTCAGGGTAGCCGTTTTTCCACCAGCCCACTCGGGTTTTATCGGGGTAATACACCCCACCGATGTAGCTCCCTTGAAGTGTATTGCCCGTATAGTCCTCTTCAAAGTTAGCGCGCATTCCCATAGCCCCATTTCCAAGGCTGAAAATACTTTCGTGTTTGGTAACCTCAGCTTTATTAAAGCCCTCTACGATGATGTTCCACGTGTTCATAGCTATTAGTCTTCACAAGTTTAAAGTGCAAAGGTAGAAGATAATTAGCAAACGAGCAAATTTGTAAAATTAGCTCATAAATACCCTACCTAATAATGATTACCATTATACTTTTCCATCATTAATTCCCCTTTGGAGGTAGCCAGTGACAGCTGGGTATGTACCCCACGGGAGCACAGTATGTGTAAAGGAGGAGGTTTGTCTCCTTTTCCAGCTAGTCCCCCTTCGGGGGTTCGGGGGCTTACCGAATAAATGACTCGCCACATTCCCCCTTTTGAAGATAGCCAGCAAGAGATTTTCATCACATTACCTTCGTGATTCGTCATTCACCCCTCGTCATTTTTTTCCTTCTCCGTCATCACATTCCCCCTCATTGAGGTACCCAACGACAGCTGGGTATGTGCACCACGATAGCGGAGTATGTAAGAAGGAGGAGGTTTGTCTCCTTTTCCAGCTAGTCCCCCTTCGGGGGTTCGGGGGCTTACCGAATAAATGACTCGCCACATTCCCCCTCATTGAGAGGGCTAGGGGGAGGTTTCTCCCCTACTGCCTATTGCCTAAGACCTCATACTTCCCCATTTACTAATTTTTTAATTTGCTAATTTCCTAATTATCCCTTCTCTTTTCCGTCATACTCCCCCTATTGCCTATGGCCTTAGGCCTAGTACCTCTTCCTCTTTCTTTCGCCTCGAAACCCTCTTTTTACCATTTTTAGCCTTGTTGTATTATATTATTAATCAATCATTTATATACCCTTTCTATACCAATCGTCCAAGATTCGTATAAGCTTCCTATAAGCTCTCTATAAGCTACCCCCACCCTCCTTACACCCTTTTTTCACCAAAAAACCTCCCTCACCTCTTCCGAACTTCTTCGATATCTTCCGAACTCCTCAACCCTCTACATTTGCTAATCTGCTAATTTAACAGCCCCCACATACCCAGCTGTGAGCTCTCGCTGGCTTTGGCTCGCACCTTTGGCAAAGTTAATTATCAGTATTTCTGGCATTATTTGGCATTATCAGTATTATTTCTTACCTTTGCCCCACTTTGTTAATTATCAATTGTCAACTGTCAATTATTATGAGAGTAGTTATCACCGGAATGGGTATTTATTCCTGTATAGGCACTTCACTCAGCGAGGTGCGTGATTCGTTATACCAAGGAAAATCGGGTATTGTTTTCTTGCCCGAACGTAAAGAATACGGCTATCGGTCAGCGCTGACGGGATTTGTAGAAAACCCCGACCTAAAAGGACTCTTAGGTCGTCGCGAGCGTATTTCTATGGGACAAGAAAGCGAATTTGCCTATATGGCAACCCTCGAAGCGCTTAAAAATGCCGGTATCGATAGCGATTTCTTACAACAAAACGAAGTGGGAATCCTCTACGGCAACGACAGTGTAGCCGAGTCGGTAATTCTTACAAACGATAAGATAAGAGAGAAGAAAGATACTACCCTCGTAGGCTCTGGGGCGGTATTCCGTACGATGAACTCTACCGTAACGATGAACCTCTCTACTCTCTTCCAATTGCGAGGGGTAAATATGAGTATCAGCGCAGCTTGTGCCAGTGGGTCGCATTCGGTAGGCTTAGGCTACTTGCTTATCCAAAGTGGTATGCAAGACTGTGTAATATGTGGCGGAGCTCAAGAAATCAATAAGTATAGTATGGGCAGTTTCGATGGTCTTGGGGTCTTCTCAATGCGTGAGGACGAACCCACTTTGGCTTCTCGTCCATTCGATGCCGGTAGAGACGGCTTAGTACCCAGTGGAGGGGCAGCTACTTTGGTGTTGGAGAGTTACGAGTCGGCGATGAGGCGTGGGGCAACCCCAATTGCTGAGGTGGTAGGCTACGGCTTTTCGTCTAATGGCGGACATATCTCTACACCCAATGTAGAAGGTCCTGCCCGTGCTATGGCACGCGCCCTCAAAAATGCAGGTATGCAAGCCAGTGAAATCGACTATATCAATGCGCACGCCACTTCTACCCCCATAGGCGATGCCAACGAAGCAAAGGCAATTTATGAGATTTTTGGCAGTAATATTCCTGTGAGTTCCACCAAATCAATGACCGGACACGAATGTTGGATGGCAGGAGCTAGCGAAGTGATATATTCAGTACTGATGATGCAAAACAGTTTTATAGCTCCTAATATCAATTTTGAAACCCCCGATGAGGCTTCTGCTAAGCTAAATATTATTCCCGAAACTGTAGAACGCCCTATTAAAGCCTTTTTGAGCAATTCTTTTGGTTTCGGAGGTACTAATTCTGCTTTAGTTGTGAAGAGCATTTAGAATAAGCCTCACAAACAATTAAAAAATATCAGAAGCCCCCTTTGTACAAAGGGGGCTTCTAATATTACGAAAATCACTATTATTCTTCTGTAAATTCTATTACATCAGCCGAAACAGTAACAGTATATTTTGTCCCTATAAAAAATAGGAAAGAATGCGCTTCTACCGTTTCATTAATAACAGCTCTTGAAGTTCCTACCAAATTAGCATTTTTGAGCATTTCGGCACGGGCTTTCTCTATAAGAGCTTTTCTACCTCCTCCAAAAAACAAAAAATAATCATTAGTAGCTTCTCCTTTCACGTGTTCCACTACTTTAAAATTGTTTTTAGATAATACTACTTGTGTAGTGTGACTATTTTGGTTGTATGTCAGTCCATTACTTACACCACAACTCACTAATAATAGTGCTAAAGTACCAAATAAAATTACTTTCTTCATATAATGATTTGATTATTGATTATTAAAACTTGTAACCTATACCTAATTGAATAATGCGTTTGTTTAAGCCCAAAAAACGAGCTCCTCCTTCATAATAAGATTTTGTACTTTCCAAACTTGTTAAACCATATTTAAAGTTTGCATCAACAAAAAGACCCATAAGAAAATGATATTCACAACCTATTCCCAATGAAGCACCAAAAATACTTTCAGCTGACCTACTTAAATAAAAAGGTACATCTCTAATGTGATAATAGCTATAATCTAAACTTATGCCTAATTTAGGACGAAAGTTGTTGATGTCATACTTTAACCATAAAGGTAGGCTTATTTCAGACATTCTAATTTTAAAAGAGTCGTTGTGTTTCCCACTCTCTTTAATCTTACTTGTTTGAGTAGAAAACATTAAACCCGCATCTAAGAAGAAGTTTTCATAAAACTGATATTCCTCAAATCCTCCTAAGTGAAAACCAGTTCCAACTGCTGATTTTACATCTACTGAGTGCCTTTCAGCAGGATAATACGTGGTGTATTCAAAATGTTTATTCTCCAAGGAGTAAGTAGAGACATTTACACCTCCTCTAATACCCCATTTTACTGCTTGGGCTTTCAGTAAAGTAATAGAAGTAAGGGCTACCAATGTGAATAATAGAAGTTTTTTATTCATAAGATAATTTGAAATTAATAGGTTAGTTCACCAAGCCCTAAAAGTGAAGATATTATTAGAAAAGAAAAAGCGAGGACTTTTAGCTTTCATTTATACTTTTAAGAAGCCTCTGGTATGGCTGAAATACTATATAAATAAAAGAAAAGCCCACGCCTAAGCGTGAGCGTTCTCGTCATTTATCCTAAGTACTTCGTGAATTTACCAGATTCTCTTAAAAATAGAATAAAAAACTAACGCTTTTTATGTTTTATGTAAATTGTCTTGTTGGTTGTCTATATCATTAGACGATGCAAAATTAGTTATTACTTTTATATTAGCAAAATGAAATTGTGTTTATTTTTATGTAAGCGACTAAATCAAGGTTCTTTACTTCTTAAACTCTAAACGTCCTCCTGCAATAATTTCTTCATAAGTAATATATCCTCTGCTCAGCGGTTTGTCGTTGAGTAGTGTTTTTGCTTTGCTGTCTTTTCTTTTTTCAATTGTAAAAGTCTTGCCGTTCTCTAAATGCAACGTAGCTTTATCGAATAGCGGTTCACTTAGATAATACCTACTGTCGGCAGGGTTAATAGGATACAAACCTAAGGTGGAAAGCACATACCAACTGCTCATTTGCCCGCAGTCCTCATTACCACAATGTCCGTCGGAGGTATTTTTGTATTGAGTGTTCAATATTTCGGTAACGCGCTGGGTAGCTTTTTCGGGGTGAGCTGTAAAGTGATAGAGGTAAGCCACGTGATGACTCGGTTCGTTGCCGTGCACATACTGTCCTATCATACCAGTACTGAAAATAGGCAGTTTCTCATCGGCGGTAACTGCCAAAGTGAACATCGAGTCGAGTTTTTGTTCAAAAACCTTAATGCCTCCCATTGCATCACGTAATCCTTCGATATTTTGTGGCACAAACCAACGATAATGCCAAGCGTTGCTTTCGCAGAAGTATTTACTATAATCTTTGGGGTTAAAAGGCTTGATAAATTGCCCTTTGCTATCCTTAGGGCGGAAGAAAGTAGTTTTTTCGTCGAAGAGATTACGCCAGTTTTCAGCGCGTTTGGCAAAGTAAGCCTCATCTTCTTTTTTATTCAAAGCTTTGGCAAATTGGGCAATACACCAATCGTCGTAAGCGTATTCTAAGGTTTTGGACACCGACCAGTTTTCATCAGATTTATCTAAATCGTAAGGCACATAGCCATATCGCTTATATAAGTCGATTTCGCGTTCGTTTACCATTGCACTTTGCTTGCAAGCCTCATAAGCCAAAGGAATATCCATCGGGATTTTCTTAAAATACGCATCTACGATGATAGGCACAGCGTGATAGCCTATCATCATATTGGTTTCTCCTCCTTGCATACTCCACACCGGTAGCGCACCATTTTCGCGGTAGTGTGCCAAAAAACTACTGATAAAATCGGAGGAGGCTTCGCGGTGTAACAAGGTATAAAGCGGATGAGCCGCACGAAAAGTATCCCAAAGAGAAAAAGTATCATAACGCTTTTTGGGTGCATCGACATCGCTGAAAAGATTAGGCGCCAACATCGATTGGTAGAGCATTGTATAGAAAATCGTTTTTTGCTCCTCAGTACCGCCTTCTACCGTAATCTTCTGCAACTGCTTCTCCCATAGATTGCGAGCTGTCTCGCGATAGTCGTCGAAAGCAAAATGAGGCGCTTCAACTTCCATATTTTTATACGCTTCTGCAATGCTGTGCATAGAGAGAGCTGTTTTCACTACAATGGCTTCATTATCGGCGGTAGCATAGCGGAGTACAATTTTAGAACGGTTGCTCTTGCCGTTTTCTTTTTCTTCTGTAAACTCCTTATCAGCAAAGGGCTTGGAGAGTTTGATGACGAAATAGACCTTTTGGTTACGTGCCCAACCAGTAGAAAAGCGATAGCCTTCCAAAGTTGTATTATCCAACACTTTTAGATAGGTTTCGGTAGGTTTATCCCAGTTGATGCTATAACCTAAATCTATTGTAATTTTAGACTGTTCGTCTTTAGGAAAAGTATAGCGTTGCACGCCTACACGAGGAGTGGCGGTAAGTTCGGCTTTGATACCATAACTCAGCAAATCGACACTGTAATAGCCTGCCGTAGCAGTTTCGTGTTTGTGAGAGAAGACCGAGAAAGGCAAACGATTGTTTGCTTCTATGCGCTCGTTAAACCTGCTATTGGTAGGCATTATCAGCACATCGTAGAGGTCGCCCGCACCCGTACCTGAGAGGTGGGTGTGTGAAAAGCCGGTAATGATGCTATCGGGATAGAAGTAACCCGAAATTCTGTCCCATCCAGGGATACCTATATCAGGGCTTAGTTGCACCATTCCGAAGGGAGTCATCGCTCCTGGGTAGGTGTTACCCGTACCATCGGTACCGATAAACGGATTTACGTAATTGGTGAGTTGCTTTTTAGGCAACTCTTTTTGTTCTGATGCGTTGTGGCAAGCCGTAAGGGTAAATGCCAAAAGGTAAAAGTATGGTTTCATATAGGATTGAGAGTTATGAGTTGCAAAGATAGGAAATAATACTGATAATGCCAAAAAATGCCAATAATGCCAGAAAATACTAGAAATACTGATAATTAACTTTGCCAAAGGTGCGAGCCGCACAGGTAGCCGTAGCACGGCAGGCAGAGAAAATTAGCAGATTAGAGAATTAGAAAATGGTGGAGGTTTGAGGAGTTCGGAAGGAAACGGAAAAGTTCGGAAGAGAGGAGGGAGGGTTTTTGGTGAAAAAAGGGTGTAAGGAGGGTGGGGTTAGCTTATAGAGAGCTTATAGGAAGCTTATACGAATCTTGGAAGATTGGTATAGAAAGGGTGTATAAGTGGTTGATTTGTAATGTGATACAACAATACAAAAAATGTTAAAAACGGGGTTTCGAGGCGAAAGAAAAGGAATCCTCACCCCGTCCCTCTCCAAAGGAGAGGGGAATGTGGTGACGGAAAAGTAATGCGAGTTATACAGGCAGGTGCGAGGTCGTGGCACGACAGGCGAGTAGAGACTTTGCCAAAGTTTTTTATGTAACTATAAATTTACCCTCCGAAATCATCTTTAAAAATAAACTCTGCAGGGACTTTTTCGTTGAGAAGGAGTTCCTGCATTGCTTTGGTAAAGCTATTGGTTCCCACGATGTAATACTCACAATCGGTGAGGATGTGGAGATGCTCCTTTAAGAAATCAGCGTTGAGGCGCTTTTGGGTGGCGGTGAACACAGGCAGATAGGTATAATTAGCTAAAGTGCTGTGTTGTAAATCGCTGTGAAAAGCGGCTGAGGCTTTGGTTTTATTGGAGTAAAACACTACTACTTCACCTGCAAATTGCTGTTGTGCTAAAGTTTTGAGCATCGGGAGTACGGGGGTAATGCCAATGCCTGAGGCGAGGAACACGATGCGCTTATTTTTCGCTTTAAGAGTGAAATTACCCATAGGGGCGAATATCGTAGCTGTTTCGCCTATCGCCATTGCGGCAACACTTTTCTTAAAACTGCTATCGCTGAGGTGCATTGCGAACTGCAAAGTGTCATCTTTAGGATGAGAGACCATTGAAAGCGGACGCAAAGGTATATCCAATGCGGTATAACGAGGGTTATCGAGGCGCAAAACGGCATACTGCCCTGCTTTATATTCCAAATCTTTAGGTTTTTCAAAAGTGAGCAAGATAGTATTATCAGCGATGAAGTCTTTGGCTAAGAGTTTTACGCAGCGTTCATCGGTGAGAGTTGAGGGTGCGTAGTCACGCCATTTCACTTGGGTTTTCATCTTGTTTGCCGTCATAAAACCGCTGTAAATCGCCCCTGAATACCCCCCACCTGAAGGCGCCCAAGCTGAGGCAAAGTACAAGTTTTTCAGCGGTGAAGTGGTGAGCTTATCGCGTTTAGGGTAAATTTGTTTCACCGATTGCACATAACCATAGGGGGTACCTTGTGGGTTTAAAGTGTATCTTTTTATCGTTTTGGCAGTCGCTACCTCATAATACTCCAAGTAATCAAGAATAGTGGGGAATTCAGCTTCTAAACGCGCTAAAAACAACTGTGCGACTCTTTCCTTCTTCTGCTGATATTCTGCTTCGCTGAGTCCTTCCCATTCTTTGAGGTAATCAATGGCACAAATTACTCCTACCGTCTTTCCCTCAGGAGCTAACTGGGCATCTACCATTCCGTAATTCACAAAAGTAAATGATTTTTGAGCCCAATCACCTTGCGAATCGGCTTTTACATCTTTCAGTTTATAGTCTTTTTGACCTTGAATGATGGTAGAATAATGATTTACGCCGAGTTTTTTCAAATCGGTATTGAAACCCAAATAAATGGTGAGCAAGGAACAGGCGAGTTCTAAAGGCGCTACCTTTTGTGCTAATTTAGAGCGATAAGGCTCGGGGAGCATCTGGGCGACCATAGGTTGGGCAGCATTGGCGACCACACTATCGGCATAGAGCGATTGTTTAGCTGTCGAACTGTTGAACGTATCGCGATAGCTCACCCCCACCGCTTGGTTGTTTTCCACCAAAATCTCTTCTACGAATTTACCTGTAAGCACTTGTCCGCCACGTTTTTCAATAAAGCGCACCAAGTAGTTAGACAGCGATTGCGAACCCCCTTTCACGAAGTTGCCCCCTCCGTTTAGATAGCTACCTTGTGCCATCAGGAAGTACATCAGCGAGAGGTTATAAGGGTCATCAGTATAATAACCCAAATTAGCCGTGAGCACGTTTTTGAGCGCTTCATTTTTGATATTTGCATCCAGCCAATCACCTGTGTTCATTGTAGAAGTTTTGATGATCGTGGGAATCAAGAAAGGCATCAGCGGGTAGAGCAATATATTGAGCCATTTGTTGCGGGGGAGCCGGCGCATTTCGGCGTAAAGCCTATTGATGAGTCCAAAAAAGCGTTCGATTTCGGCTTTGCTATCGGGAAAATCGGCGATGAGTTTTTCTTTGGTTTCTGCCCCGTGATGCAAAGTACACTGGAAGTTTTGCTTCTTCAAATGGTAGAATTCGGGTACTTTTAGAAATTCTACTTCATCAAACACCCCTAAAAGTTCTAAGATAGGACGTTTAGGGTCGGTTTCGTGGAGTCCGTCGATTTCGTGCAAACCTACTTCCATTAAGTAATCTTTGCGCTTAAAAGCAGTAGCACAACCACCCGCGATATAGTGTTGTTCGAGCACAATTACCTTCTTGCCCCAGAGTGCCAAAGTAGCTCCAGCGATGAGTCCGCCCAAGCCACTACCTATAATAATACTATTGTAATTTTTCATCTTTGAGAAATAATTATTAATTTTGGGGCAAAATTACGGCGGTTGCGCAAGTGTGGCAATACGCAAAAATAACCATTTTTAATTGACGATGAGCACCTCAGCTTCTATGGAAATCTTGGCACAGAAGTATATCCCTTATGCCGAAATGCTTGCAAAAATAGGGAATAATGCTGTTTTTATAGTAGATAAAAACGAGCATTTCTATTTTATTTCCGATAAGTTTAAACTCTTTGGTTACGACGATATTCCTAAGAACAACAGTAACGAAATACAAGATTATCCGCTAAAACGACGCATTCACCCCGATGATTTGGAGATGAAAGAGCTCATAGATGAGAAGATTTACGAGTTTCTATCGTCCTTACCCAAAGAAGAACAAGTGCACTACAAATACATTTACGACTATCGCGGAATGGCAACCGATGGCACTTATGGGCGCGTGACTAACGAGGTGCAACTATTAGAAGTTACTGACGATAATTACCTCGCCTTAGGCATTATAGAAATTGCCCCTGACCAATCGGAGAGTTTGCCGGTAAGGGTGCAAATGAAACACTGTATAACAGGGGAGATTATTCCCATAAAAATAGAAGAAGAGAAAGCTTTTGCACTTACGCCGCGGGAGAAGGAAATACTCACACTTGCCTCTCAAGGTTTTTCGAGCAAAGAAATAGCTGAACAATTGTTCATCAGCACTTACACAGTGAATAGACACCGGCAAAATATACGGGAAAAGTTCAATGTAGAAAGCCTTATAGAAGCGATTGATATAGCGAGAAGGAAAGGAATATTGTGATAAGTAACAGGTTTAATACGCTGTTTGTTTTTGAGCGATACTTTCGTAGTGAGTGAAAATACGATAGGTACCTACTTTCATTATTTTATTGTTACTATCTTCTTTTTGAGTAACTGTTAGCACATAAACCAAATTCTTGATACCTTGAGATGTGAGTTCACCTGAAATTAGAGTTACATCGTTATTCTTTACACCTTCTGTATTAGCAGCGTGGTTTAGGAAAACGGTAAACTTGTTACCGCTACCTGAAATGATAGCTCCAGAGCCTGTAGCTGTATCAAACACACCAAATTTCAGTGCTTTGTAATTCGATTTTACCTTTACTCCTTGTTGATCATAAAACTTATATTTATAATCGGCAGCTGGATCTCCTTTGGTAAAGGCATTGTCGTGGGGGTCGCTGGTGTAAAGGAATTTGAGGTTGTCGAGCAAATAGATACCCTCGATATTAGGTGGATTAGTTCCTTCGTGAATGGTCATTCCGTTGGCAACCATTTCGGTAAGAGTTTTGTCGGGCAGAATGGCTTTAGCTTCCTTAGGAATGTTGAAGTTTGTAACTTCAGTAGTATTTTTGTCCTTGTCCTTTTTGCTGTCGTTGTCACCTGATTTAGAGCATCCAACAATTGTAAGCAGTGCAAATACGCCTGCACAAAGTGTGTAAATTGTTTTTTTTATTTTTATTATTGTTTTTTAGGTGTTAGGTGTCAGGGGGTAGGTTTCTAACTTTGGCAAAGGTGCGAGCCGCACAGGCAATTTGAAACTTTGGCAAAATTTGTAGCACTACTTATTTGCTAATTTTCATATTTGCTAATTAGCTAATTCGTTTTCTCATTTCGTTGAGCTTCATCAGTGCCTCTACGGGGGTGAGGGTGTTGATGTCGAGACTGAGTAAATCTTCTTTTAGGGCTTCTAAAAGTGGGTCGTTCATATCAAAGAAGCTCAATTGCATTTCTTTTTGGGCGTTTTTAACCACTTCGGCAGTGGGGACTACATTATGACTCTCTTCGAGCTTTTTAAGCATTTTATTCGCCTTCTGAATCACATATTGGGGCATTCCCGCCATCTTCGCTACGTGTATTCCAAAACTGTGTGCTGAACCACCCTCGGTGAGTTTGCGCAAGAAAAGTACGCTGTCTTTGGTTTCTTTTACCGATACATTGTAATTCTTGATGCGCTCGAACTGCTCACTCATCTCGTTGAGTTCGTGATAGTGGGTAGCAAAAAGGGTTTTAGCTTTGCTGGGGTGTTCGTGCAAATATTCGGCGATTGTCCACGCTATGGAAATGCCATCGTAGGTGCTGGTACCACGCCCGATTTCGTCCAAGAGCACCAAACTTCTATCGGAGATGTTGTTCAAAATGAGGGCTGCCTCATTCATCTCGACCATAAAAGTAGACTCACCCATAGAAATGTTGTCGCTTGCCCCTACGCGGGTGAATATCTTATCGACTATACCTAATTGAGCACTAGCAGCAGGCACAAAACTGCCTATCTGTGCCAAGAGGACTATCAGGGCAGTTTGTCGCAGGATAGCCGATTTACCCGACATATTAGGTCCGGTAATCATTATGATTTGCTGGCGTTCGCGGTCTAAATACACATCGTTGGCAATGTAGGGCGTACCAACGGGTAGTTGCTTCTCAATCACAGGGTGGCGACCTTCCTTAATCTCAATGGCATACCCTTCGTTCATCTCGGGGCGGTGATAGTTGTTTTCCATCGCCAAAGTAGCAAAACCACAGAGGCAATCCAGCTGACCGATAAGTGTGGCGTTCGTTTGTACCTGACCGATATATTCACTGATAAAAGCAATCAGTTCGGCGTATAGCGATTGCTCTAATTGAGCGATTTTTTCTTCAGCTCCTAATATTTTAGCTTCGTATTCTTTAAGTTCTCCGGTGATATAACGCTCGGCATTTACAAGAGTTTGCTTGCGTATCCAATCAGACGGGACTTTATCTTTATGAGTGTTGCGCACTTCGATATAGTAGCCAAACACGTTGTTATTATCTATTTTCAAAGAAGGAATACCCGTGCGTTGGCTTTCGCGCAAGAGCAAATCGTCTAAATAACTTTTACCCGAATGTGAGAGTCCGCGTAGTTCGTCCAATTCTTCCGAAAAACCTTTGGCAATAGCATTACCTTTGGCTATGTTCACAGGGGCATCTTCATTGAGTGTTTCAGCAATGCGTGCGCTGAGCTGTTCACAACTGTGAAGTTTATCGCCCAAAAGGGTAAGCGATTCATTGGCAGAAGCCAAACACAATTGTTTTATCAGGGGGATATGTTCCAAAGAAGCGCGCAATTGCACTACCTCCCGCGGATTGATTTTCAGGGTAGCAACCTTAGAAATCAGTCGTTCGATGTCGCCCATACGACTGAGGGCAGTTTTCACCTGCTCTAATACATCGATGTGCTTCAAAAAGTAATCGACCACCTCGTGACGCTGACGGATTTTATCTAACTTCTTCAGCGGTAACGCCAACCAGCGTTTGAGGGTACGGCTACCCATAGGCGATAGCGTTTTATCAATCACATCGAGCAAACTCACCGAGGGGGTGGTATTGCCCGCATAGAGTTCCAAATTGCGAATGGTGAACTTGTCGAGCCATACATAAGCCTCTTCGGCTATGCGCTGAATGGCAGTAATGTGTTGGAGTTGGTGGTGTTGGGTTTCGGATAAGTAGTAGAGAATAGCCCCTGCGGTAAGAATCGCTTCGGTGAGTTCGTCTACACCAAAGCCTTTGAGAGAGTTGGTTTGAAAGTGTTTGGTAAGTACTTGCTGGGCATAATCATCTTTAAAAACCCAATCTTCCAAGTAGAAACAGTGGAAATCGTCGCCAAAATGCTCGGCAAATTCCTTTTTTTGGTGTTTAGCAACGAGTAGTTCGCTAGGGCGGAAGTTCTGCAAGAGCTTATCGATATAGGTTTTATCGCCTTGTGCTACCAAGAACTCACCCGTAGAAACATCGAGAAAAGCTGCACCGCAGCCTTGTTTGCCCAACCATACTGAGGCTAAGAAGTTATTGCTCTTGCTTTGCAATATATCGTCGTTGAGGGCAACTCCTGGGGTAACGAGTTCAGTAACACCTCGCTTTACAATACCTTTCACAAGTTTAGGGTTTTCCAGCTGGTCACATATTGCCACGCGGTAGCCCGCTTTTACGAGCTTAGGAAGATAGGTATTGATAGAATGGTAAGGAAAACCCGCTAATTCACTGCGCTCGGTGCCGTTGTTGCGGTTGGTGAGCACAATGTCGAGGGTATGAGCGGCTTTTACGGCATCTTCACCGAAGGTTTCGTAGAAATCGCCTACCCTAAACAGCAGTAAAGCATCAGGATATTTGCTTTTTATCTGATTGTACTGCTTCATCAAGGGGGTTTCTTTTGCCATATTTTTTAGTGAAAAAGTGAAAAAGTATTTATTATTTCTTATTTTTATAAAAAAGCTCTGAATGACTACCTATTCTATCTAACATAATTGTTTTTCAGTATCATCTTGTTCCCAAATAAGTAGTAAGTTAGGTTCTATATGACATTCCATACAACCTTTATAATTTCCTGTTAAAAGATGAGGTTTTTTATCCATTGGGAAACCTTCAGAACCTTTTTCTATTAAAATATTAATTATTTCTATAATTTTTGATAGCTTAATAGGTTGGTTTTTATATTTTTTTAGTTCCTTTTTAAAGGTCGTAGCATAGACAATACGATACAAATCTTTATTTTCTTTTGTGTCATTCATCTTCTTCAGATAAGATATCGTTAATCAATTCTTGAGCATTTGTATAACCTTTTACGAGTCCCTTTTTATATTTAGCGAGTTCTGTTCTTCCTTCCTCAATAGCTTTTATAGTTTCTTTATTAGGAATATATTCCTCTACAGGTTCGGCTACTATAGTAGGTTCTACTATCACATTATATTTCTTGAAAAGAGATTCAAACATAGGCACGTCTCCCTCAGGGATACTCACATTGTAATTGACCATTTTATTGTAATTTACAGTTCTCATATTCTATTTTTTTTGCAAAGATAATAATAATTTGCTAATCTGCTAATTTTACATTTGTCTATTCTATATCGGCAGTGGAGTTATACTTTTGGATAAGAGTGATAAAAATCGTTTTTTGACGGGTCAGACTTGTTGGACAAATTGGATAGGTTAGAGAGAGCGGAAGGAAACGGAGAAATTCAAAAGAGGGGAAGTAGGGTTTTTGATGAGAAAAGGGTGTAAGGAGGGTGGGGTTAGCTTATAGAGAGCTTATAGGAAGCTTATACGAATCTTGGACGATTGGTATAGAAAGGGTATATAAGTGGTTGACTCATAATATAATACAGCGATGCAAAAAATGGTAAAAACGGGGTTTCGAGGCGAAAGAAAGAGGAATCCTCACCCCGTCCCTCTCCCAAGGAGAGGGGGAATGTAGCGACGGAAAGGAGAAGGGATAATTAGGGAATTAGCAAATTAGAAAATTAGTAAATGGGGGGAGTGTGAGGTCTTAGGCCATAAGTAATAGGGGATAACATCCCCCTAGCCCCCTTCAAAGGGGGAATGTAGTGACGGAAAAAATAATGAAACCTCCTCCTTTACACATACTCCGCTCTCGCGGTGCACATACCCAGCTGTCGCTGGCTACCTTCAAGAAGGGGAATGTAGTGACGGAGAAGGAAAGAAATGACGAGGGGCGAATGACGAATCACGAAGGTAATGGGAGGTCGTAACACGAGATACAGTATAACTTTGCCAAAGGAGCGAGCCGCATAGGCAATTTAAAACTTTGGCAAAGTATTGTAACAAGGAAAGACAAAACGTATTTAACGCCACAATATTAGAAATGCCAATAATACTCAATCAATGACAAATTGCGAATGACGGGCTTTGAGTGAAGATAGAACGAAGGGAAAATTTGCTGTATGAGAGAAGCTTAAAAGAAATTTTAGGAGAGAAAATAGGAAAGACTGCCCCACTAAAAGTGGGAGCAGTCTTTCTTCTAACTTAGGGAAATTTGATTATTAATCTACGTTGATATCGGTATTTACATTTTTACTACCTACGAGGGCATAATACAAGAGGAATAGCAATGCTAATACAATTACCCAGTAACTTTGGATATAACCAAAAGCATCGGCAGCCCAACCTTGGATAGCTGGCAAAATACCACCCCCGCATACCATCGCCATAAAGATACCTGAGGCAGCGGCTGTATATTTACCCAAACCTTCGGTAGCGAGGTTAAAAATACCTCCCCACATTACTGAGGTACACAAGCCACAAAGAATGAGGAACATTATGCTTATTGGCACTTCGGCTAACCCAAAAGAAATATCCGATTTGAACACAGGCATATTTACCATTTGTGTTTCGGGTATTAATATAGCTAAGATAACAAAAAGAATTCCTAAGGAAGATACAAAAGTAAGCATTCCTTTGCTTGAAAACTTCGCTCCTAATGAACCCCCGGTAAGACGACCGATGAACATCAAGAACCAATAAGTACCTACTACTGAACCTGCAATAGTGGTATCTATTGCTAAGCCGTTCATTTCTGGACTACTGGTCATAAAAAGGTTTGCGATGTTGGGAATTCCTACTTCAATCCCTACGTAAAGGAAGATAGCTATCGCTCCTAATATAAAGTGACGGAAAGATAGTGGACTGTGTTTATCGGTTACATCTTTTTGTTTTACTGCTGCGTGAGGTTCGGGTATTTGCATTAGGGCAAGTACAATAAATGCCAAAGCGAAAATACCCATTGCTAAGAAGAGGGCAGGATTAGCATCGGCAATAGAAGTACCGGCGCTGATAGTACCGATAAGGTACCCTACTAATACGGGCACGATAGTTGCCCCGATAGAGTTGATAGCGCCTCCGAATTGCAAGAGTTGGTTACCGCGTTTGCCACCACCACCGAGGGTGTTGAGCATTGGGTTTACTACCACGTTCAGCATACACATAGAGAAGCCTGAAATAAATGCCCCAGTAAGGTATACTCCAAAGCTACCCATATTACCTGAAAGGAAAGTAATACAAACGCCAACGAAGCCTACGGCAATAGCTGTTAAAGCAGTTTTCTTATAACCGATGCGTTGTAGCATTAGCCCTGCGGGAATCCCCATAAAGGCATAAGCGATAAAATTGGCTAAGTTCCCCAATTGTGATTCGAGGTTGCTTGCCATAAATTGGTTTTTTACAATTACCCCGAAAGGGTTTTGTAAGCCCGTTACGAATGATATCATAAAGAATAAGGCGAACATCATCGCAATGGGTAATGCGTAACTTTTGTTTTGTTGATTTTGGTGTTCCATTATTTTTAGTTATTTATTATTTTAGAAAATAGGGAATAGGAGATAGAAATTAGTTGTTAGAAATTACTTATTTCTCCTATTAACTACTGTATTTAGGAAATAGTGGGGCAAAAGTAAATAAAGAAAATATAAAACACAACAAAAACGAAAACTTTTTAAAGGTTTATTTATGAAATATATTAGATGTTAGGTGTTAGAAGTTAAAAATCAGAAAATTAAGAAATTAATAATAAGGACACGAGTTAAAAGCTCGCGCCAGTGGAATAAGAAAAAGAGGAAGAAAAATTAGAAAATGGAGGGAGGGTCGTAGCACGAAGGACAGTTGAAACTTTGCCAAAGTTTTGATACGGACGAGTCAGACTATTCGAATGTGTTCGATACCGATAGCTAAAGGCTTAAAGAATAATCATTAACGGCTAACGACTATTTTTCATTCCAATAGTAGCTATCGGGGTAGATGCGCTTACCGAAGATAGCGGTACCAACCCGCACGATAGTGGCACCTTCTTCAATAGCGGTTTCGAGGTCGCCACTCATTCCCATTGAGAGTTCTCGGGGGTCTACATTAGGGAGGTTGAGAGCAATAATCTCTTGTTGGAGATGTTTAAGGAGTTTAAAGCAGGCGCGCACCTTTTCGGTTTCGGCACTAAACAGTCCGATAGTCATCAGTCCTTTGATATGTAGGGTAGACAGTGTAGCCACTTGCTTTACAAGATTGAGCACCTCAGAGGGGTCGGCACCAAACTTGCTTTCTTCGTTAGAGGTATTCACCTGAATAAAGATGTCGAGTTCCTTACCTTCACTCTCCAAACGGTTGTGGAGTTTTTGGGCTAAATCGAGGCGGTCTACCGATTCTACGCAACTCACCTCGTAACGTAAAATATCTTTTATCTTATTCGTTTGTAAATGACCTATAAAATGATTGGTATGTGGGGTATCTTTCAGCGCTTCATACTTCTCCTTGAGCTCTTGCACTTTGTTTTCGGCGATGAGCGTATATCCTGCATTTAATGCTACTTTGATGCGCTCAGGAGTTACCGTTTTAGTAGCCAAAAGCAATTTTACTTCCTCCGGCTTGCGACCTACCCGCTCACAAGTGTTGGTAATACGTTGTTGTACTAAAGCGATGTTTTGTAATATATTTTCCATTTTTAATTGTCAATTATTAATTAACTATATCGGTTCATTCTCCACTTCTTCCTTTGGTAAATTGCCTTCAGCTTTCTTGCGCAAGAGGCGACGTTTGATGAGGTCGTTTAGGTCTTTACCTTTTACCGAGTAGGTGTTAAATAACAGCATAGGAGCAATCACCCCAAAGGCTAAGCACATAGTAATAAAGCCTGTTTGTAAGCCTAATTTGAAGGTTTGGTAGAGTAAATCTAATGTTTCGTCTTGTGGGGTTTCAACGGTTACTATTTGTATGATTTTCATCATAAACTCATAGCCGTATTTACCAGGAATCATATTAATTACGGCGGGGATAGTAAACACAATAGGAGGTGTGTGTACACGGTGGGCGAAATACACCGCTAAGAGCCCTACCACACAAGCCCCCAGAAAAGAAGTAATCACGATTTGTTCGGGCATTAAGGTTGCTAATAGAATGAACTTAATACCCCACCCTATACCGCCTAATACACCTGTTATCCATAAAGCACGACGTGGTGTGTTAAACAATAAAGCAAAGCCGATAGAAATCCACATCGACCAAAAGATGCGTTCTGCTAAACCTAAAAATATATCAAGGAAGTTCATAACCGAATAATAGTAAAGCTAAATAAAAACCTAATGAAATCATAAACACTAAAATAGCAGCGTGAGTGAGTTTAGCAATTCCTGCTACAATACAACCTGAGAGCATATCGATAAAGCCATTGATAAGAGGTACCCCAGGCACTAACCACAATACACAAGCTGCCAAGGCATTGTGATAGTCTTGTACGCCAAGCAAGCGGAAGATGCTCATCACAGCTACTGATACGAAAGCTGCCCAACCCCAACAGATATACACATTGAACTTGCGCAACTGCAAAATACGTCTGCCTGCTAACCCTAATAAAGTAGCGAGAAACGACATAGCGAACTCGGCATAACTTGCGTTTTCTTTGCCAAATACGTAGGCTAATGAGCCTCCTGCAATCGATACAAAAAACCACATTACATACATATTGTAATGCGGACGTGCCTTGATGGTAGCTACCTGCTCTTCGATTTCCTCAATAGGGAGTTTCTTTTCGATAGCCTCCCACGATAGGATACTGATATCAGAAATCGCACTGAAGTTCACTCCGTGATGCGGGATAGAACGCACGATAGTTTCTTTTTCGCCTGTGCTTTTGTCCTGTATTGTTAGCACGATAGCCGAATGCGAATAGAAGTTCTCGCAATGGTAGTTCAGTGCATTAGAAATGCGTTCTACATTGCGTTCTACCCTACGGGTATTGGCACCGCTGGAAATTAGCAGTTCGTTGATATCGGCAAAAAGGCGTGCCGCTCGTTCAATGGGCTTCATATATATATTTTAGACGTTAGTTCTTAAGAGGTTAGTTATAGGGCTTGTCAGACTGTTCGAACGAATAGCTTTGGGTATTCCTTGCTGTTTTCTTCTAAGAGAATGTCTTTCTGGCAAGCAAAAGTAAATTGCAAGTAACATAAAGCAAATAATTTCTAAATATTATAGTTTTCGTTACAAAGTGCAAAAGTACAAAAATAATGAAGAATGGCAAAAAGGTGAAGATTTAATAATTTACTATCACATTTAAGCGCTTGCCTAATATTGTTTTTAGTTGGTTATATCCTATGACCTCTTCCATAATGCTTTTGCGTTCTTCATCTGTTATTTCAGTACGTGTTTTCTCTGCTAAATTGTTGATGAGGTGCATTATCAATAACAAACGAATATTTAGAATGATATCCGAGATAATTCTGTTGAGGTCTCTGTCTTTCTCCTTTGCGACAATATCTCGTTTTAACCAATTGTCTAAATGTCTAAACTCGTCTTCCATTTCCAAATCGGATACCTTAGCACTGAGTTCCACAGGAAGTTCGTTTGCAAGCCTACTCACATCATAGGAAGCATCTTCTTGGAACACTGTCATTAGTTGGTCATATATCTGCTTAAAATCAGGGTTAGCGAACTCTATTTCGTCTTCTTGAAGTTCAAGGAATACTTTTTCGTAAACTTTGAGAGTTTGCTGTACTTGTTTTTCTTTGAGGTCGCCGTTTTCTTCTTCTACCAGAATAGTATCGGTGAAAACACAGTCTTCATTCCCTTTAGAAAGAAGAATCTTTATTAAATCGTGCTCTAACACCTCCAAACGGTTTATCGTGCATTTTTGAGTCTCTTCTGGCGTTTGTACCACTTGCATAGTAGATTGCTTGCGCTCTACTTTTTGTCCTTCATAAAAGTCCTTTTTGAGAATTTGCGCCAAAGTAGAGAAGAGCACTTGTTCCGAGATATCCATAATAGTAGCGCATTCACGCACATATACTTCCCGCTTGATAAGGTCGGGGATTTTAGAGATGCTCTCTACCATATCGCGTATGGTTTCGGCTTTTTTGATAGGGTCGTTCTGCGCCTCTTGCATTAGGAGGGAGGCTTTGAAGCGAATGAAATCGGTGGCGTTACTTTCGAGGTATAGCACGAGGTCTTCGTAGGCAGTTTTGCGAGCAAAGCTATCGGGATCGTCTCCTTCGGGGAAGGTGCAGACCTTCACATTCATACCCTGCTCCAAGATGAGGTCTACCCCGCGAATAGAAGCACGTAAGCCAGCGGCATCACCGTCGTACAGCACCGTGATGTTGGGTGTGAGACGGTGAATGAGGCGGATTTGGTCTTGCGTAAGTGCGGTTCCGCTCGATGCTACCACATTTTCGATGCCTTTTTGGTGCATTTGAATCACATCGGTATAGCCTTCAACCAGATAGCAGTTATCGGCTTTGGCAATGGCTTGTTTGGCAAAGAAGATGCCGTACAGCACTTTGCTCTTGTGGTAAATCTCACTTTCGGGAGAGTTGAGGTATTTAGCTTGTTTCTTGTCGTTGGTGAGGATGCGCCCTCCGAAGCCCAATACGCGTCCGCTCATAGAGTGAATGGGGAACATTACGCGCCCTTTGAAGCGGTCGAACTTACGATCGCCATTGACGATGGTGAGTCCGGTTTTTTCTAAGAACTCCAACTGATAGCCTTTGGCAAGGGCGTTATCGGTGAAGGCCGTCCACTCGTCGGGGGAGAAGCCTAAGCGGAATTTTTGGATTGTTTCCTCAGTAAAACCGCGCTCTTTGAAATAGGTCATACCGATAGCCTTACCGGCTTCGGTATTGAAGAGGGTATCCTGAAAATATTGTTGTGCGTATTCTGAGACAATATAGAGACTCTCGCGCTCATCGGCTTTTTCTTTTTCTTCGGTAGATTGCTGGGTTTCCTCAATGTCGATATGGTATTTTTTAGCTAAATAGCGAATAGCTTCGGGGTAAGTGAAATGCTCGTGCTCCATTAAGAAGGCAATAGCATTCCCGCCTTTGCCACTACTGAAGTCTTTCCATATTTGCTTTACGGGTGAGACCATAAAGCTGGGTGTCCGCTCATTGGAGAACGGACTCAGACCTTTGTAATTAGAGCCTGCACGTTTTAGTTGGACGAAGTCGCCGATGACTTCCTCCACCCGCATCTGGTCGTATACTTTATCGATAGTGTTTTTTGAAATCACTGTTTTTTAGATTAAGGAAGAAAAGGGTTAATTTGTTAATTGTTTCAGGTCGTCCTCTAATTCTTTAAGGCTGTTTTCACGTTCTATTTGGCGTTGCTTAGTTTGGTATTTTTCATACTCTTGAGCAGATTTCTCTATAGCCATTTGGTGTGAAATCTTACCAGCGTGTTGTAAGAGCTCTCTGCCATTGAGTTGCAGGATAATATCCAAGCGGGCTATCCAGTCGTTCATATACATAGGCGTTTGCTGTTGTGCCATAGTTTCGGCGAAAGCTAAATATTGTTCTACAAGCAAGCCCAAAAGCTTTATTTCCTCTTCGTTGAGATAATTCTTGGCGATGCTTACTTCACTTTTTTTAATAGTGGCAGTAGCTGTTTTGTCGTAGGATTGCATTCCCAGAAGGGGCAAAGAGGCATCAGCACGATTATAGACTATCTCGGCTGCTGTTTGCTCACTAACCGCCCATAGGAGTTTGTTTTGCACTACCTTAAAGAACTTTATGGTTTGCTCATCTTGAGGGTTGTAGTCTATACTGGTTTTGTATATATCTTTAATCTTCTGGTAGAAGAACCGTTCAGAGATTCGTATTTTGCGGAGGCGTTCTTGGAGCTGGTCGAAGTAGTTCATCGCAGTACCTTGCTTAAAACGCTCGTCATTTAACACAAAACCTTTGATTAAATACTCTTTGAGTTGCTGAGTTGCCCAAATACGAAAACGCGTTCCTTGTTGTGATTTTACTCGATAACCTACTGAGATGATCACATCGAGATTGTAATATTTTACCCAATATTCTTTTCCATCAGTAGCAGTTGTCCGGAAATTCCGGATAACTGAATTTTTATCTAATTCTCCTTCTTTAAAGATGTTGGAAATATGTTCGCTTATAGTTCGCTTATCTTTACTAAAAAGAACAGACATTTCGGCTTGTGAAAGCCATATTGTTTCATCTTGGAAGCGTACATCTATCTTAACATCTCCTTCTTGATTTTGGTATATGAGAAACTGTGAGTCCATAGGGTTTATTTGTTTGTCAATTATTTTACCCCTCGATAGTAGCCTCTTCGAGCTCGCCGTTGAGGTTCCCGTATACGGCAATGGCGTGCCCCCAGAACATATCGTCGTCATCAAAATAGATACAGAAACGCTTGTCCTCAAAAAGAATGATACTTGTGATACTCATACGCTGAGCAAAACGCTCGGGAGTAATCTCAGGGGCAGTAGCATCTGCTTCTTTTTGCCATTTGTTAGCTAAGGGAGTAAGCTTTTCAGTGGCAAAGGTTTTGAGGGTTGCTACCCATCTGTCGAATTTGCCCTTAGTAGCATTTTTGAAAGATTTTAAGATATCTTGTAGCTCACTTAGTTCGGTAGTTTCTACGGTGAACTGCACTTCTTCATCGGTGTAGAGGATTTCACCCTCAAACCAATCGTATTCTCGGTTGAGTTCTAAACTAAAGTCTTCATCTTGATAAGTAACTTCGGTGTTGTATTCCTCAATAATAGGGTCGAAACGAGGTTCGGTTACATTCTCTTCTAAGACTGCTACCAACATAAAGCAGCGTTGCTCAGGGTGTGAGAATTCAGGTTTCTTAGGGCGTACTTTGATGCGGAAAGCTTCTAACGGAGCGAAGTAATACTGCCAATTACTTTCATCAGCTACCAACCATTCCAAACGGATATTCTCTTCGCAAAGTTCACCTGTTTTTACATCAATAAATGCCAAAGGCTCGTTAGAAGGTACCCAAGCTCCATTATAATAAGTTGCTCCATTGGTAGGACTTTCAATGAGCACGATAAGTTCCTTTTCTTCGGGAAGGAACTCATCAGAGAATTTCTGTACAGTTTGTGGGCTCATAAAGATACTTAGTTAAGAGACAAGAAAGTTATGTTATATTTATTATTTTAATAAGTGTATTTGATTATAGATTTGACAATGCAAAGATATAACATTCTTTTCAGAAAAGCAAAAAACAAATAACCGACTGCTTTATTTACAAGAGTCGGTTATTTACATTTAATTTTTTAATTACAATGAAACAAAAAAAACTTTCTTTTAGTCTGCTAAAATCACTACTTTGTTTTGGTTGCACTCCAAGGTGCCTCCTGTAATAGTGAAATGTTGCAGTTCTTTTTTGCCCTCAAAGAGCTTTACCTCGCCTGCCGTAAGCAATGAGATGATAGGGGCGTGGTGATTTAATATTACAAATGGTCCTTTAGCCCCAGGCACCTTCACCGAGGTTACTTCACCTTTAAACAAAAGGGCTTCAGGAGTAAAGATTTCTACTAACATAAGTGCGAGCCATACGGGCTTTTTTGTTGTTATTTAACATTAGCTAATTTTCTTATTAACTAGCTTGTGCTTCGGCAAGCATTTTTTCACCTGCTTCGATTACTTCTTCGATGGTACCTTTAAGGTTGAAGGCAGCTTCTGGAAGGTGGTCGAGTTCGCCGTCGAGAATCATATTAAAGCCTTTGATAGTATCTTTGATATCTACATAAGCTCCTGGTAAGCCTGTAAACTGCTCGGCTACGTGGAAAGGCTGTGACAAGAAACGCTGTACGCGACGTGCACGAGCAACGGCTACTTTATCGTCTTCTGAAAGCTCTTCCATACCGAGGATAGCGATAATGTCTTGCAATTGTTTGTAACGTTGTAAGAGCTCTTTCACGCGTTGTGCGCACTCGTAGTGCTCTTTACCCAAAATTTCGGGGGTAAGGATACGCGAAGTAGAATCGAGAGGGTCTACCGCAGGGTAGATACCGAGCTCGGCGATTTTACGCGATAATACGGTGGTCGCATCGAGGTGGGCAAAGGTAGTTGCCGGAGCGGGGTCAGTAAGGTCGTCGGCAGGTACATATACCGCTTGTACTGAGGTGATAGAACCGTGCTTGGTAGAGGTGATGCGCTCTTGCATCGCACCCATTTCGGTAGCCAACGTAGGTTGGTAACCCACCGCTGATGGCATACGTCCTAAAAGGGCGGATACCTCAGAACCTGCTTGGGTGAAACGGAAGATATTATCGACGAAGAAAAGCACGTCTTTACCGTGACCTTCGCCAGCACCATCGCGGAAGTACTCGGCAATAGTGAGTCCTGAGAGGGCTACACGCGCACGTGCTCCAGGAGGTTCGTTCATTTGTCCAAAAACGAAGGTAGCTTTTGATTCTTTAAGTGCCTTGCGGTCTACTTTACTCAAATCCCAACCGCCTTTTTCCATCGATTCCATAAAGCCTTCGCCATATTTGATAATGCCCGATTCGAGCATCTCGCGTAGCAGGTCGTTTCCTTCACGGGTGCGTTCGCCTACCCCAGCGAATACTGATAGACCGCCGTGTCCTTTGGCGATGTTATTAATCAATTCTTGAATGAGCACCGTTTTACCTACACCCGCACCGCCAAAGAGACCGATTTTACCTCCTTTGGCATAAGGTTCGATAAGGTCGATGACTTTAATACCGGTGAAGAGTACTTCGGTAGTGGTGGAGAGTTCTTCGAACTTGGGAGCTTCGCGGTGAATAGGCAAGCCGTTGTCGCCGTCTTTGGGCAGGTTGCCGAGTCCGTCGACCCCGTCACCAATTACGTTGAAGAGGCGACCGTAGATATCGTGCCCTACGGGCATTTTGATAGGACTGCCTGTGGCAATCACTTCGGTGTCGCGGCTAAGTCCTTCGGTGGAGTCCATAGAAATGGCGCGCACCACGTCTTCGCCTATATGCGATTGTACTTCTAATATGAGTTTGGTACCGTCGGGTCTTGTGATTTCCAAGGAATCATAAATGCGTGGGAGTTCATTATCAGAAGCGAACTCTACATCGACCACAGGTCCAATTACTTGTGCTACTTTTCCTTTTTGTAACATTCTTTTTTATTTTTAGTTGTTTAGACCATAGGCATTAAGCCATAGGTTGTAGGTGTTATGGTTTTAGAAGCTGAGGTCTGAAATATGAGACCTATGGGCAGAAACCTAAATATTGTGCAAATGTAGGGACTTTTTTAAAAAAGGCAAATAAAAGTGAAGATTTTTTTTGTTTCTTATTTTAAAAATTGCTGATTGTCAATATTAACTAACAAATAATTTTTTTATTAGAGTGTTTGCAAACACTCTAATAAAAAAATTAATCATATATTTTTAGGCTTATCTAAAAAATATTTTTACCTTTGCGCTTTCAATGGTTATATCTTTTAAAATTAAAATATTATGAGTGATTACTGTATGTGTCATATCGAGAGTTACTGGCAGGAGCTTATGGATCTTTCAACAGAAGAATTTATGCAAGAGGCGTATATGGAAGCGCTTTCGCATAGTCGAGAGGCTTTTTATAGGGCAGAAGTATTAGCAACTCACGCTGATAGATGTGAAAAGCTAAAGATTCCGTTTGTAGAAATATACACTTTTTCGTGTGAGAATTTGGCTTGTATGTATCAGCATATGGGAGAGTCCTTACAGGCGGTAAAGATTTTGAACCAAGGAATTAGTTTTTTAGGATATTTGTACAAACAAAAATTACTGAGCAAAGAGGTTTTTGAAGAGCAGATAGAAGCTTTAAATTGTTTATTTCGTTAAGTGCGACAAGCTACATCTTTTATTCTTTTCAATTATTCTTTAATATTTTTAGATTTTTTTTCAAATCATTACATAGTCTTCAAAATTGGTAAATTGATAAGTTATCTTTATATTTTTCTGTAAAAAAATATTCGCAATTCTTTTTAGAAAAATATTTAATTGTGCTTATTTATAATATTGATTATCAATATATATAGGTTTTATACTTTCTTCTTTTTAGTGAATTTCACGAGTTCTTTTGCTGAAAGAAGGCAAAATATCGTACATTTGCCACGTAAAACCTAAAAGTTTAATGAAACACATCTTTACAACAGAACAGCAAGTGTTGGCAGCTCGTATTTTGGAGCATAACCATTTTTCACCCCTAAGTGACTTATATTCTTCGGAAATACAAGACTTGGCGGTGATATGGTCGTTTTACTCTGGGAAGATAGAAGGCAATACTTATACTTTTGTGGAGACGGAAACGCTCTTAAAAGATGGTATTACTTCACCCAAGCGCTATGAAGAGGCTAAAATGCTCAAAAATCTTTACAACACTTTTATTTCGGAAGTAGAGTATATCAAAAAAGGGAATACCGAAGAGATTAACAAACGATTGCTTTTTGAGCTACACTCTCGCTTGATTGCTGATTTGATAGATAACCGCGAGAGGGGTATTATCCGCAAACGCGCTGTGCGAATTACTGGAACGGATTACACACCTCCTGCTGGGGAGCACCTTATTGAAAAAGCCTTAGACCAGATAATGGAGGAACAGGCTGAAATAGAAAATCCTTTAGAGAAAGCGGTGTTTTTGCATTGCAATATTGCGCGCTTGCAACCTTTTATTGACGGCAATAAGCGCACTTCGCGCTTGGTTGAGAGTATTGTGCTGATGAACGACGATATCGTACCGATTCATACGACTCGCTTAGAGGATATCAATACGTACCGTAAGGCTTTGCTTTCTTTTTATGAAACGAGTGATTACAGTGAATATGCCGATTATTTTCTACAAAAGAAATGGGAGTATCTGCAGAAGTCGTAGCACGAGTCGTAGCACGACAGGCAGTGTGAGTCGTACGAGGCTGATAGTTGTAGTAGGTTTATTTTAAGCATAATTTTAATATCTAGAAAATGAAAAATATTTTTAATAATCTTTTGTTTAAGGTGGTTTGTGGTATCCTGTTTGGGATAGCGTTGGGCTATTATGCACCTGAATGGTTGTACCGCATTCTTATTACTTTTCAGGTGTTGTTTAGCAACTTTTTAAAGTTTGCAATACCGCTGATTTTGATAGGGCTTATTATGCCTTCGATTAGTGATTTGGGTAAAAATGCAGGTAGGTTACTGCTTATTACCATAGGAATTGCGTATGCTTTTACGCTTTTCTCGGGTTTTTCTACTTACTTGGTGGGCGAATCTCTTTTTCCTTCGCTATTGCAGGGGGAACAATTGGGTGCCATTGTAGATAAAGGAAAGAGTTTGCCTCCTTATTTTACTATTGAGATGCCTCCTTTGGCTGATGTGATGAGTGCTTTGCTGTTTTCTTTTATCATCGGGATTGGGTTGTCGTTTAGAGAAGAATCGAAACTTACAGAGGTGATTAAAGAGTTTGGCGATATTGTGAAATGGCTTATCGTTAGGGCTATTATACCGATATTGCCTATTTATATTATGTGTATTTTTGCTGAAATTACCTTTAACGGACAGGTAATGGCAATAATGAAGGTATTCTTTAAACTGATTTTGGTTCTTTTTTTGATGCACATTGCTTTGCTCATTATCCAATACCTGATTGCGGGAAGTATTGCAGGGAAGAATCCTTTTAAGGCACTGGCTACGATGCTACCGGCTTATGCGACGGCTTTGGGTACACAATCGTCGGCTGCTACCATTCCTGTAACGTTGAGGCAGGCACTGAAATTAGGCATTTCGCAACGGATAGCGGGATTTGTGATTCCGCTTTGTGCTACGATTCATCTTTCGGGCAGTACGATGAAGATTACGGCTTGTGCGCTTGCCCTGATGATGCTTCAAGGAATGCCTTATGACTTTTCGCTGTTTGCTGGTTTTATAATGATGCTGGGGGTGGTGATGATTGCTGCTCCTGGGGTGCCGGGAGGGGCTATTATGGCTGCTTTGGGGGTGCTGAACAGTATTCTTGGTTTTAATGAGGCGCAACAGGGACTAATGATTGCACTTTATATAGCGATGGATAGCTTTGGCACGGCTTGTAATGTAACGGGTGACGGAGCAGTAGCTTTAATAGTTGATAAATGCGGGGAAAGTGAGAAAATTAGCAAATGAGAAAATTAGAGAATTAGGAAATTAACAGATTGGGAGATGGAGACGAAAAGAAACGAAACGGTTCAGAATACTTGGAAGGGTACAGGAAGAGTGGTCTTAGCTTATAGAAAGCTTATAGGAAGCTTATACGAATCTTGGAAGATGGGTATAGAAAAGGTATATAAATATTTAAATATCAGTTTTTTACGGGAACTAAAACAATAGTTAAAACGAAAGCAAATGACAAACTTACACAAATTTTTTGTTAAAAACGCATTCTTGTGGCTCTTGGTACTAATGGTACTTATGGGCTACCTTATTCCTTATCGAGAAGGCTATAACGCTTACTTTAATTTAGGAACCTTTATCGATTGGGGGATTGTGATTATCTTCCTGCTCTACGGACTCAAACTGAACTTGCGAGAAGTGCTGAATGACGTTAAGAACTGGAAGCTACACTTGCTGGTACAAATAGCTACCTTTGTGCTGTTTCCGCTCTTGGTAATGCCTTTTTACAAGATAGCACAGAGCACAGAATTCTACGTGTTGTGGCTTTCGATATACTTTTTGGCTTGCTTGCCGTCTACCGTATCGTCATCGGTAGTGATGGTGTCTATCGCAAAAGGGAACGTGCCCTCAGCGATTTTTAACGCTTCTATCTCGGGGCTCATAGGTATTTTTGCTACCCCTATGCTAATGCACCCTTTTATGGAAAACAATAGTGGTGGGGCAGTAGACCAAGTAGCAATTATACAGCAATTATTATTAAAAGTACTGTTGCCGATAGTATTAGGGCTCTTGCTTAATCGGCTGTGCAAGAAGTTTATAGAGCGTTACGGCAAACTGATAGGCAAGTTTGATAGGCTTATTATCCTGCTGATTGTCTACGAGAGCTTTTCGACCGCTTTTGTAAACCGTATATTTGGCAGTGTCCCACCGATTACTTTTGCGATTATCGCAGTAGCAGTGGTGGGTATGTTTTTCATTGTATACTATCTCTTGCAATGGGCGTCGCACCGTTTGCACTTTAACCGCGAAGATACAATTACTACTACTTTTTGTGGCTCGAAGAAATCGTTAGTACACGGGAGTTTATTTATGATGGTATTGGGTATTCCCGACGATAACAAAGTGATGTTCCTCTTGCCGATAATGCTTTATCACAGCTTTCAGCTGTTTTATGTGAGCTGGCTGGCGAATAAGTTATCAGGTAATAGGTAACAAGTAACAGGTTTCAGGTCTCAGGTAAAGCGAGGGAGTTGGTGCAGCTGGGTATGTGAGTAACAACAAGAAATATCAAGAAATGAACAATATACCCGAAGTTTATCCAATACTCTCTAATAACTAAAAACTAACCCTTATGAGAAGAACAGTAATTATCTCAATGATTTTAATAGCCTTTGTAGGCTGTAAAACACACATTAAACCTTCTACAGATTTAGAAGAAAACCAATTGCACGGCAAAGTAAAACAAATGCTCGAACTAACCTATTACTACGGCAATGTTGATAGAGTTTATTTTGAAGAGAAAACCAAAGCCTCTGATTCAGTATTGTATACTTTTGATGAAAAAGGCTATTATACTGAAGCGGTTCACTTAACCCCTCCTGATGATAACGAGGCTGAACAGACGCCCAGAAATATATATGTTACTCGCTCTGCTGACGAAGTGAAAACAACCGCTTACAACAGCGATGGAGATATCCTATACCAAAGCATAAGTAAGCTAAACCCAGAAGGCTTAGAGCTTACCCGAACAGATGTTTTTAAAAAAGATGACGAAAAGATTGTAATGAACTACACTTATGACCATACCAATCTAAAGACTGAAATAAATATTGAACACAAGGACGGAAATAAACAGAAAAATGTACTAACCTATAACAAAAAAGGACAAGTCATTAAAGGAGCCTTTTACTCAGGTAGTAAAGATGAGCTTTTTTTAACTTCTACATATACTTACAACAGCAAGGGCTATTTAGAAAAGCGTGAGCAGAAATATTTTACTGGTCTTATTGTTACTACCACTTACCAGTATGAATACGATACCCAAGGCAGTGCTATTGTAGTCAAAGAATACGAAGATGGCAAACTCACAACTACAAAAAAGAGAATCATAGAGTATTATTAAAACAACCTTAAACCCCTAACTAAATTATGACTATCAAAAACTGGGAAGATACCGATAAGCCTCGTGAGAAGATGATGGCTCAAGGGAAAACAGCCCTTAGTAATGCCGAGCTTTTGGCGATACTATTAGGCTCGGGGTCGGCGGATGAGAGTGCTGTGGAGCTGAGTAGGCGCATTTTGGCTTCGGTGAATAATAGCTTGACGGCTTTGGGCAAACAGAGTTTGCAACAACTACAAGCCTTCAAAGGTATTGGGCAGGCAAAAGCGATTACCATTCTCGCTGCTACCGAAATGGGCAGACGACGCGCTGCTGAAACCCCCGAACCACAGCCCAAAATAGAGGTAGCTCATAACGTTTTTACCCTAATGCAACCTCTCATAGGCGAGTTGCCCCACGAGGAATTTTGGGTACTCTACCTCAATAGCACCAATCGTATGATACACAAAGCACGACTTTTTTCAGGAGGGATTACCCAGACTACCGTAGACGTGCGACTGCTCTTCAAAACAGCGTTGGAGCAAGGAGCTATTGCGTTGATATTAGTGCACAACCACCCTTCGGGTAACACCACCCCCAGCAAGGAAGATATCGAACTCACCCAGAGAGTAAAAACAGCAGGTGATATGTTAGACATCAAACTCTTAGACCACGTAATTGTTACCGAGAAAGAGTATTTGAGTCTTTTGGACGAAAGGCTTTTCTAATGGTGAATGATAAATTTGCTGATTTGGTAATTATGTAGTATTTTTGTCGCCATAAGAGTTAAACACTTCAATATAATGGAAAATATAGCTTCTCAAATAATTAATTGGATAAAGACCTACGCCGAGAACGCTCGTGTAAAGGGTTTAGTGATAGGCGTATCGGGCGGGATAGACTCGGCAGTAGTCTCTACCCTTTGTGCGCGTACAGGTTTACCTACTCTCTGCCTCGAAATGCCCATTCACCAAGCTGAAAGCCACGTGAGCCGCGCTGAGGAGCATATAGAGTTTCTCAAAGCACATTATCTTAATGTGAACAATCTGAGGGTAGACCTCACTCCTGTATTCGACCAATTTGTGACAGAAATACCCCCTACCGATAAATCTACTTACGAAATGGCACTTGCCAACACTCGTGCACGCCTAAGAATGACGACCCTTTACTATTTTGCAGGACTCGAAGGCTATATATTAGTAGGCACGGGCAATAAGATTGAAGATTTTGGAGTAGGGTTCTTTACCAAATACGGCGACGGTGGGGTAGACATCAGCCCCATAGCCGACCTGATGAAGAGTGAAGTGTACAAACTCGGTGAGTATCTGCATATCCCAAAAAGCATTCTCAAAGCAAAACCTTCCGACGGGCTTTTTGGCGACGACCGCAGCGATGAAGACCAGCTCAAAGCCTCTTATGATGAGCTTGAATGGGCAATGCTCCAAACTGAGCAAGGCAAAAAAGCAGAGGAATTTAGGGGTAGAGAGCGTGAAGTATTCGAGATATATACCCGCCTCAACCGTGCTAACCAACACAAAATGCAACCCATACCGTATTGTAAGATTAGCAAATGAGAAAATTAGTAAATAGATAGATTATATGCCTGTGTGGCTCGCAGCAAATTAAAAAAATGAATATACTTATCTTAGGCTCTGGCGGTCGCGAACACGCCTTTGCCGTAAAACTACACCAAAGTCCGCTATGCGACGCCTTGTATATTGCCCCTGGTAATGGGGGTACCCACACCGTAGCTACCAATGTGGCTATGAGCCCTACCGACTTCCCAGCGCTGAAAGCCTTTGTACTCGAAAAACAGATTGCAATGGTAGTGGTAGGTCCCGAAGACCCCTTAGTGCAAGGAGTGTACGATTTCTTTACTGCCGACCCTGCCCTTGCTCACGTGCAAGTGATAGGTCCCTCACAGCAAGGTGCTACCCTTGAAGGTAGTAAGGAGTTTGCTAAAGAGTTTATGGTACGTCACCATATTCCCACAGCTAAATATGCGAGCTTTACTAAGGATACAGTGGAAGAAGGTTGTGCTTTCCTCAGTGCGATGAAAGCCCCTTATGTACTGAAAGCTGATGGTTTGGCTGCCGGTAAAGGAGTTGTTATCTTAGATAACTTAACAGAAGCCCAAGCCGAATTGCGCCGTATGCTCATCAACGAAAAATTTGGGAAAGCAAGTACTAAGGTGGTGATTGAAGAATTCCTTAACGGTATTGAGCTCAGTTGCTTTGTCCTCACCGATGGAGTAGACTATAAGATATTGCCTACCGCCAAAGACTATAAGCGCATAGGCGAAGGTGATACAGGGCTCAACACTGGCGGTATGGGTGCCGTTTCGCCGGTACCTTTCGCCGATGAAGCCTTTATGCAGAAGATTGAAGAGCGCATCGTAAAACCTACTATTACAGGATTGCACAAGGAAGGTATCGTATATAAAGGTTTTGTGTTTATCGGACTCATAAAAGTAGACGGCGAGCCTTACGTGATAGAATACAATGTGCGTATGGGAGACCCCGAAACCGAAGCCGTATTGCCACGTATAGAAAGCGACCTCATTCCGCTTTTTCAATCTCTTTACAACGGCACTTTGGCTTCACAAGAGCTGAAAGTAACCCCACAGAGTGCTACTACGGTGGTAATGGTATCGGGTGGATATCCTGAGGATTATGAGAAAGGAAAAGAGATTACAGGCACAGAAAAAGCTGTTGGTAGCACTGTATATCACGCAGGCACTGCTTTGAAGGACGGCAAACTCCTCATCGCTGGTGGTCGCGTACTCGCCATTACTTCGCTTGGCGATGATTTCAAAGAAGCCTTACAACGCTCTTACGACAATATCAGTAAGATACAGTTTGAAGGTGCTTACTGGCGAAAAGACATTGGGAAAGACCTTTAAAAAGGTTAAGTATTAAGAAAAAATAGGGAAGAGTTGCAGAACACAACTCTTCCCTATTTTTTATCTTCTAAGTCGTTTAGCGAAACGCACTATGTTCATCTCTTTAGGAATCTCTTTCTCTTCGTACACCGCTTCATAAAGTATCTTAGCACAGAAGGGAGCATTGAGCACTCCCCTTGTTCCTAAACCGTTGAGCACCCAAAGATGAGGATACAATGGGTGGCTTCCTATTAAAGGTCTCCTATCAGCTACCGTGGGGCGTAAAGCCGCTTGGTGTGAGATAATTTCAAAAGAACAACGCACCATCTTGCGCAGTTTCTCTAATAGTTCTTTGCGAGCTCTCTCTGTAATGGTATCTGTAAGGTCTTCGGGGTCATAAGTTGCTCCCATAATATAAGTATCTCCTCCTAACGGAATGATACTACCATCACTTTTTAGGATAGTGTGCAACTGTAAATCGGGAGCGTAAAAGGTAAGAGTTTCACCTTTACAAGGACGCATTGGCAAAGAATTGAAATAAGGATTTTTACTAATGCCACATCCCTCACAAAACACGATGTTGTGGGCTTCCACTCCCTGATATACCACGTGTGTATCGCAAATCTCAAGTGCTTCATAATCGAAAGTCTTAGCGTGATAAACTCCTTCTTCCTGCCAATGCCTGAGGCATTCCGATAAGTACTTCTTCACTTCCACTCTCCCCGTACGCATTACTTCTCCAAAAAGAAAAGGAGCTGGTACTGCGGGATTGGTTTCGGGTACTAATGTAGTGCTGAGGTAACCCGAAAGCAAAGGTTGGTCAGCAGCAGTGAACCAGTTGTTTTGTTCTTCTACCGAAGCAAACTTTCGGAGCACAGGCATTGATATATGAAAAGAAACACCCGTTTTAGCCTCTATTTCCGTATAGAACGGCTCAATCATACTCATTACCTCTTCAGCTCGCCATATGGGAGTAAATCGCTTTAAAACTACCGGATTATACACTCCTCCCGCAATCAAACTAGCTACTTGTGAGCGGTCGGCTATCAAACAAAAGCTCTTGCCGTGTTTTTCCAAAAAGTTAGCAAAAGTAACACCTGCTAAGCCTCCGCCTATAATAATAAAATCGTACATACCGATGCGCTCTTACTGTATTTGCGAAACTGCCGCAATCCCTTCTTTAGCCGAAAGCAAACTCACCACACTGCCTATACTCAAAACATCAGCGGTAGCAATCGTAAAGGTAAGCGTGTGATTTTCGACGTCCTTTTCTACTTTTGTTATACTCATTGACTTGCGTCGGAAGATAGCCGAGCAGATTTCTATAGTTTCAGCCACATTTAGTTCTTCTTCCTCATAAGTAACTTGAAAAACTCCTACAAAATTTCTCTTAATGAGCTGTGATTCCACTCTTTTGAGGAATATCATAATAATAAGCATAAAAGCAATAGCCACCACAGCAATATTGTAAAAACCCCAGCCAATACCCAAGCCTACGCAACCCGTAGCCCAGATACCCGCTGCGGTAGTCATTCCCGCAATACTTTCTCCGCGTTCTTTAATAATGCTACCAGCTCCCAAAAAGCCTATCCCGCTAATCACCTGCGCGCCCAAACGCCCTAAATCGCTTTTGAAAAGAGCTGCCAGTTCAGGGAAATGTGCGTTAAAGTCAATAAGACTAATGCGTAATTGGTCTTGAATCATCGAAACTACCGCAGAGCCAAAGCACACAAGTATATACGTGCGAAAGCCAGCGGGCTTGTGCTTGCGTTCACGTTCGAAGCCTACCAATCCGCCAAAGACTATTGCTAAAAGCAAGCGGAAGCACACCACCCCAAGGGAGAGTTCTCCTATGAAGTGTGTATTAGAAAAATCGTTTAAAAGCTCGTTCATAATCTAATCATATAATGAGCGGTAAAGGGACTATCTGAGTTTCCTCAGTCAGTCCCTTCCCTTTCTTAATCCAAAAATTGTTATTTACTTTTTTATCTTTTTCCCTTCACCTTCTCGTCACCACATTCCCCTTTTAAAAGGTTGTCCGCGATAGCCAAGTAAGTGAATAAAGAGATGTTATCCCCTAGTGCCTATACGTCATAACACTTTGCCAAAGTTTCAAATTTTGGCAAAGTTAATAATAAATCGCCTGTCGTGCTACAACCTCATACCTGCCTATGTAGTTCGTACTACCTTTCCGTCACTACATTCCCCCTCTCCTTGGGAGAGGGACGGGGTGAGGATTCTCTTTCTTTCGCCTCGAAACCCTCTTTTTACCATTTTTTGCATCGCTGTATTATACTATGAGTCAATCACTTGTGTACCCTTCCTATACCAATCGTCCAAGATTCGTATAAGCTTCCTATAAGCTCTCTATAAGCTAACCCCACCCATCTTACAGCTCATCTTTTACCTTTCACCTAATTTCTCCCTTCCGAATCTCTCCGATATCTTTCTATCTCCTTAACTCTTCCCAATAAAGCCTTCTATCTCGTCTTACTTCCGTCCGACAAGTCCGAATCGTCCGAGAACTCCATTACTACCTGTCGTGTTACGACTGCCCGTGTGGCTCACACCTAATTCCCTAATTTGCTAATTTTTCCCCTGCCTGTGCGGCTCGCACCGACCTACCTCGTACCTTCTGTTCCCATTGCCAAGCCGAGCGCATCGCATCGTCCAAAGAGCTTTGGGCTTTCCAACCGAGTACGTTATTAGCCTTATCAGTGTTAGCATAAGCAGCGGTGATATCACCAGCACGTCTACCTACAATTTGGTAGTTCAATTTCTTGCCCGATACCCGTTCAAAGCTTTGGATTACTTCCAAAACAGTACTACCTTTACCTGTTCCTATATTGAAAACCTCGTAGTTTTCAGTATTCTTGCTTTCTAATAGGCGTTGGAGGGCAATCACGTGAGCTTTCGCCAAATCTACTACGTGAATATAATCGCGAATGCAAGTGCCATCGGGGGTAGGGTAGTCGCCACCAAAAACCGAGAGTTTCTCACGCAAACCTATAGCCGTTTGGGTGATATAAGGCACTAAGTTTTGAGGTACGCCTAAGGGCAGTTCGCCTATTTCAGCTGAAGGGTGTGCCCCAATAGGATTAAAGTAGCGCAAGGCAATCGCGTTGAGCGAAGGAGTAACCTTGCAAGTATCGCTGATAATCTCCTCACTGATTTGTTTGGTATTACCATAAGGTGATTCGGCTTTTTTCACAGGAGCATTCTCAGTAATAGGCAACTCATCTGCCTGACCGTACACGGTGCAAGACGAACTGAAAATGAAGTGTGCTTTAGGCAACTTGCTCAGTTCTTGCAAGAGGTATACAAGGCTGGTAAGGTTATTTTCGTAATACAAAAGTGGTTTCTCCACGCTCTCACCTACCGCTTTAGAGGCAGCAAAGTGAATCACCCCTTGTACATCGCGATGACGCTTGAAGAAATCTTGTACATCAGCTTTATCACGCAGGTCAAATTTCTCGAACACCGGCATTTTACCTGTAATTTTCGCAATGTGGTCTTTTACATTTTCTTGGGCATTGGAAAGGTTATCAATGATAACCACATCAAAGCCTGCGTTTTGTAATTCTACAACGGTATGAGAGCCAATAAAGCCCAACCCGCCAGTTACTACTATTTTTTTCATTCTTTATACTAATTGTATTTGGTTGTTTTTATTTTATCGCCACAAAGGTACAAAAAAAGAAATGATTAGCAATAAAGTAGCTTATTTTTTGTGTTATTTCTTGCCTATTTTCATTACCATTTCTTCAAAAGTTTCTCTCGGTACGATAGCTTTGTTGCGCACACGGGTGCGATAGTTGTAAATCGTATTGGTGGAATAGTGCAAGAAAGTGGCTATTTTAGAGCTATCGGTGATGCCTAAGCGGATAAGGGCAAAGATGCGCAACTCGGGGGTCATTTCGTGAGGTTTGGGGGCAAAACGCTCGTCTTCGGCTAATAGAGCGTTGAACTCGGTGATAAAGTGTGGGAATAGATGCAAGAAAATATCGTCAAACAGCTTGTAGAACTCTTTCAGCTCTTGCTCTATCATCTCGGTAGAGCGGAGTACTTTGTTGAGTTCGTCCCAATTGCGGTCTTTTGCCTTTTTGGTGAGCATTTTTTGATATTTTTCTAATTTGCTGATGTACACCGAGCACAAGTTGAAAAACTCGCCTATATAGGCTTCTTTTACCTCGTTGCTTTCGTTGAGTTGGGTTACTACCTCGCGCAGGTGTTCGTTGAGTTGCTCTAAATCTTGGTTTTTGAGGTAGAGTTTCTTGCGTATTTTGGCAATGCGCTTCATTTGGCGGGTAACCAATACTACGGCAATGATGAGGAAAACGGCAAACAACCCTACTAACAGTAAGGCGTTACGCAATTTGGTATTCTGACTGTGAATGCGTTCCTGATAGGCTTTTTCGATGATAGGGAAAATCTTCATCACCTCATCGGAACGCAGTTGAGCATTGCAAAAAGTAGCGTCTTCCATCGCCGATTTGATGCAAGTGTAAGCGTTCTCTACTTCGCCTAATTGAAAGAGCGCTGAGGCAAGTTCGAGCATTGAGGCGTTTTCTTTAATAGCATCTTTGATGTCGCAACTCGCCGAAATAGCAAAGTATTCTATTTGTTTAGGGACATTCTTTTTCTTTTTGTAGAGCGTGCCGAGCACATAGCCTAATACGGCTTTTTCGTGTTCATCGGTGTGCATTAGGGCGAAGCGGCCGAGGAGGAGTTTTTCGGCTTCGTCGTAACAACCGGCATCGGTGAGCACGCCCGCATAGAGGAGGATATAGTGAGTGGAATTCTTATCTACTAAATTGAGGAGGAGGTCGCGGTAGGCATTGCTTTTGGCGATATAGGTTTTGGCATCGGGGTTGTTGAAAGCGTAGTTGTTGTAGAGGTTGAGATAGCAGTTGTAGTACTGAATGAGCTGAGGTTTTTGCAGTTGCTCTTTATCAATAGCCCTGAGCAGGTCGGCAGCATCTAAGTAGTTGCCCAAAATGATGTACAGAGAGGCAAGGGAAAGGCGGGAATCGTTTTGGAGGTCGGGTTTTTGGAGTTCTTCAGCAATGCGGATATTCTCTTTCACGTAGTACACCGCCGAGTCGGAGATATAAGTTTTAAACTCGTCGAAGAGGCGTTGGTTGATAGCATAACGTTGCTCAGCAGAGGCTTTGGGTACTCGTAACAAGTCGATAGCTTCCTTTATTTTGCGTTCTTTCTGCTGGGTGTATTTATCTTTTTGTTTGATAAGTGCAGTGAGGTTGTGAATGAGCTTTTGATTTTGCCCCATTTGAGCCAAAGCACAGTAGGGGAGTAGTAGGAGGGTTATGATAAGGCTTTTGTACTTCATTTTCAAACATTAATTTTCAGAGGCAAAAGTAAGAAAAATTAGCAAAATAGCAAATTTGTTTTGGTGGTTACAAAAAATAAATAGATTGTCCGAAAAGTCTCAAAATCACATTTGCATCGCTATACTTTGTCAAAGTTTTTGCCTGTGTGGCTCACACCTTTGGCAAAGTTGATTATGATAATCAATTGCTTTTAGTTACATTGTAGGGGCGATTTGCAAATCGCCTTCACAAAACAAAACTTTTCGGACAGATTTCTATTTCACTATTATTACTGTAATTGCTATCGTTTTTTTAATCCTTTGGCTTGTGTCTTATCGGTGAGGGGGTACAAGCTAATGGCATAACCCCCGCCTGCTACTGAGTGCAGGGTGAGTTTGCTCTTGTTGGTTACCAATACTTTTTGAATGGTATAGGCTTGGGGATTGGTTTGATAGTTGGCATCTTTGGCATCGGCGTAGATAGTGGCTACATAAGTAGTTTTGGGTTCTAAGAAACTGAAATGAATCTTGGAGGTAAAATCCTTGCCAGCTGTATTGCCTACAAACCAATTGCGAGTGCCTTTGGCTTTGCGCGCCACAGTGATATAAGCCCCTGGTTCGGCTTCTAAATAGTGGCTTTCGCTCCAATCGAGGGCAACCTCTTTGATAAACTGAAACGCATCGGGAAAACGGCGGTAGTTCTCTGGAAGGTCAGATGCCATTTGCAGCGGACTGCTCATCGTTACATACAATGCCAATTGGTTTGCCAAAGTAGCATTGCAGTGTGAATGATTGTTAGGATTGTTCTTGCTGATGTCCATTTCAAACACCCCAGGGGTATAGTCCATTGGTCCGCCAATAAGTCGGGTGAAGGGCAACACGCACACGTGATTGGGCTTGCTTCCGCCAAAGGCTTGGTACTCACCTCCGCGCGCCGATTCGTTGCCTATGAGGTTAGGATAGGTACGACACAAACCCGTAGGGCGCACAGCCTCGTGAGCATTCAGCATAATGCGGTAGTCGGCAGCTTTTTTAATAGCATAAAGGTAGTGATTGTTCACCCACTGACTGTAATGGTTTTCGCCTCGCGGAATGATATTCCCTACATAACCGCTTTTTACGGCAGGGTATTCGTATTTGTTCATCAGCTGATAGGCTTTATCCATAAAACGCTCGTAGTTGCGGATAGACGAGGAGGTTTCGTGGTGCATAATCATCTTAATTCCCTTGCTTTTGGCGTATTGGTGAATAGCTTCGATATCAAAATCGGGGTAAGGTGTTTGGAAGTCGAATACCAAATCTTTGGAATGTCCAAACCAATCTTCCCATCCTATGTTCCAACCTTCTACAAGTACGCCATCAAAACCATTTTCGGCGGCAAAGTCGATGTATTTCTTCACATTTTCGGTAGTAGCCCCGTGCTTGCCGTGGGGTTTGAGGGTAGTGTAATCGGTTTTACCGATATGCACACTGGGTACATCGTAAGTATACGACCATTCTTTCATACCGGTAATCATTTCCCACCATACTCCTACGTACTTCATCGGGTGAATCCACGAAGTATCAGCCAAAGCGCAAGGTTCGTTGAGGTTGAGGGTGATATCCGAAGCTAAAATATCGCGGGCATCGTTGCTAACAATTACCGTGCGCCAAGGTGTTTGGGCAGGGGTTTGCATATAACCTTTGGCACCGTTGGCATCGGGGGTAATCCACGATTGGAACACGAAGGTCTTATCGTTGAGATTGAGATGCATCGCTCCGTAGTTCACCAAAGCAGCCTCGTGCAGGTTGATGTACAAACCATCGTCAGTTTTGAGCATTAAAGCGGTTTGTACGCCCGTATCTGAAAAGCCTGTTTGTGCTAAATTCGCCTGACGTCCTTTTTGGTTGATAGCGCGTATTTCGGAGAGGCGTGACTGCTGATAGTCGTACTCTTGGGTATCGTAATCGCCGGGTATCCACCACGCTCGGTGATCACCCGTCATTGCAAACTCGGAGCGTTCTTCTTTAATCACAAAGTAAGGCATTTGCTTTTGTTCGGGGAACTCATAGCGGAAGCCTAAGCCGTCGTCAAACAGTCTAAAACGCAGGTTCATTTCTCGGTGGGTATCCTTCTGTTTGAGGCTCACCAATAGTTCGTTGTAGTGGTTGCGAATGTTTTGGCTTTCGCCCCATACGGGTTGCCAAGTTTCATCAACGGTTGTATTTTGAGTATTCACCACTTCAAAGTTATGGTAGAGAGAGGTGTTTGCTCCCTCTTTTTTGGTGATTTCAGCGCCAAATTTCACTTCATTGGAGCTAAATAGTTCAATACCTAATCTACTCGGTTTAACCACTTCTTTTCCCTTGTAAAAAAGCGAATAGGTAGGAGTGCCTTCCGCGTTGAGCGAAAAAGAGAGTTTCAGTGCTTTGTTAGGCGAAAATAACTCCTGCGCTACTGCTGTAGCACAGGAGAGGATAGTTATTGTTATGAAAGTAAGAAATCTCATAAATTAGCAAATTTATTAATTAGCAAATTAGCAAATTTTCTCATTTGCTAATCTGCTAATTTTTTCATTAATACTCTATCACCACCATATCCCAATAGCTGAGGGAGGGGAGGGTGAAGGTAATTTGGTTGTTGTTATAGGTAAATTCTACGGCACGAGGAGCACCGCCAAAGAGGTCGGGGCTGGCGAACCACACTTTTTTGGGTTGTGCGGTTACAGCAACGGTAGTTTTAAGATCGGTTACTGTAGTAGGTTTCTTTTGAGTACCGTTGGTATCACGCCAGTCCATAGAGGTTACCCCGTTGAAATTGATAAGATGCACTATATCCTTGCCGTTCACGGTTTTGGTGAGAGCCGCCACTTTATCCTTTGCAGCAGGCCAAGCTACTATTGTAGCATTTTCGGCAGTTACCTGCGTTGAGGTATAGCTACCGCCATCGCGCAAGAGGTTTTGGTAAGCTACCAAGAAATCGTAGTAGGTGATGAGCGCTTTTTTGAGGTCGGCTTTCATTTGAAGGTTTTTGTTAGGGAAATACTCATTAGCGAGGTAGTGTTCGCCTATCTCTAAATGAGCCCCTCCAAAAGCAAAAATCACGGCATTGGCGAGCAATACGCCAGGTTCGTTTACAAAACCTGCATTTTTAGATTTTTCATAATCCATATAGGCAGCCAACACGGTTTTGAGTTGGTTGTTGCTACGATTGTAGTTGTCGAGGATAATTTTTGCCAATTGGTCGTAGGTTTTTTCGTCCCATACTTCGGTATAAAGAAAATCCACTTTATTGGTACCTGCAATTTCGGTTTGACCGTATTGCCCTACCGCGTTCATCACAAGGCGTTTATCAGGGTGTGCGCTTTTCATCGCATTGATAAACGAAGCGTACTGAGGCAAGAGGTCTACACTATTGCCATTGTAATCGTATACCGTGCCACGCCCTCCGAGTTGGTCGATATGATAGCCATCGAAACCAAAAACGGCATAGACATCGCTGTTACGTCCTGCTAAGTAGTTTTGCCAGTGCGCATTACCAGGGTTGGTGAGGTAGATACTACTGCGAGCAAAGTCGCCTAATAGGTGTGCATCTTTCTCTTTGTGCTGGTTATCTTTGTAGAGAAACCACTCTTTGGAAACACCATCGGCTTCCGCATTTTTGAGCGCCCCAAAAGCCAAATTGTAGAACATCGCTTTCATACCCTTGCTATGAGCAGCACTGATATAGCCACGTACGGTAGATAGGAAAGTGGGACGTTTGAAGAGGTCTGGCCACTCATTAGCAGGGTTTTGAGAGGTGCCAGCCAGCGGTTTGTGATGGTCGTACATCCAATCGTAGAACTGGATGCCATTGATGTGACAGCGATTCATAAAGTTGATATTCTTCTCGATAGGTTCGTTTTTGCCGTAAGAGGACAAGAAGCCGTAGCGAGGGAATTTTGTCCAATCGGAAGATACATCCACAGCGATACTGCCATAAGTATTTTGTTTACCGCCTGCTTCTTGGTAGATTTCCACCAAATAACCTCGATAGTCATCGGCAGGGGTTACCCATTGCCAAGAGGTGGAGGTAAGAGGTTCTTCTTTAATGATTTCGCCTAAGTGAGAGTAGCGCACTTTGTAGGAACCAGAAGGCATACTCGCCAAGGTGAAGTGCACCGTGCTACCAGGGGTATAGACCGCCTTATCGGTGCTGATATCTATTTTCAAATAAGTTTCGCCATAAGTAATAGGGTTATTGCTCGGCGTATCGTTCTTCTCGCAAGAGAAGAGGCTGAGCGTAGTGGCGAAGAATAAAGTATATAAAACTTTCATTTTCAATTAATGATTATGCCTCTCTCCCGTTCCCTCTCTCCCAAGGAGAGAGGGGCAATCCGCAGATGCGAACGGAAAGGAGGGTTGTTTAACACGTATAAAGATGTTTTGTTCTTGAACTCTCTTAAACTCCCTCCCCTTGGGGGAGGGCTGGGGAGGGGACTATTGCTTTTTGATTATCACCTTTTGGGTAAGTTGGTTGAGGGAGATTTTGTAGGTGCCCGCCTCGCTGATTTTCCACTTGTTATCGGGGTTAGAGCCGTGGGCGCTGAAAATCATCGGTTCTTCCACACCGGCGGGAGCTTTATCAGCTTTAGCAGCCAAGAACCAGTCGCCACCCCAATCGCTTTTCTTGTCGCAAGAGAATTTGAGTTCGCCCGCTTTCAAGTCGCCTTCCCACGTAAAGACATTAGGATTGCTGTTATCGACAGTCATTGCAATAGGATTGTTGATATCCCAACCAGCATCGGTAGCGCTACCAATCATATACATTCCTGTATAAGGAGTGAAAGGCACAATGTCAATCTTCATCGTACGGGTGTTGAGCGTAATCTTGTAAGTACCTGCTGCAATTTTCCATTTGTTATCGGGGTCGCCTGCCCATTTCTTCACAGGGAGGTCGCTACCCTCAGCAGTATTATTTTCTTTAGGACGGAAGAAAACTGCTAACCAATCGCCTTCTTTAGTGCCTATTTTGAACTCACCCCCATTGCCTAAATCGGCGTTGTAGTGGAACACAAATGGGTCGGCAGGGTCTATGGTCATTTTCTTAAAGCTCCAACCGGTAGGTTCACCTACGAACCACAACTCGGTATATTCAGGCGCTTCGCCCTTGGTGATGCTTATGGTGAGGTTGATAAGGTTCACTTTCACGGTATAGACACCACTTTCGGCAATTGTAAATTTCTCATCGCTCGTATCGGCATCGGTTTTGCGGAAGTGCAACTCACTATTATTACTGCCTTTGCCATACGATGGTATAAACTGACCTTTGGTAGTGATGAACTTGATTTCGCCAGCAGACAATCGTCCTGACCACGCAAAGGCTTTAGGAGTACCCTCAACGGGTTTCATCTCTTCGGCTTGATCGGCACTCCAACCGTGAGGAGCGGCACTACCGATGATATACAACGTATTACTGATAGGGGTATGCGTTTTGAAAACCACCGTCTTCACATTGGTATGTTGTTTCATTCCCTCGCCAGAGGCTACTTGAGCAATGATGCGTACTTCCATCGTAACTTCGGTGTCTGCCGCAACCTTGAAAGTATTGAGCAAGAGGTTGTTGAGTTCCTCGTTTTTATACACTCTCTCATAGGCTTCACGACCTACATTCTCGCTGATACCTCCCGCAAAGTTGTTGCCTTGCACATCCATTTGGAAGGTATAGGTGATAGCGGCATTGGTGCCGTGATTGGAAGCCGCCGTCCAAGTGAACTTGATCGCTTCTTGTTCGGGGTTGGCAGCATCTAAGGCGACATTTTCTTTAGGAGCTTTCAATTCAAAGGGTTTTTCCTCTTTGAAGAGCTCCATATAGTCCTCTTTTTTACATCCCATAAGGAGCAGTAAGAGGGTTAATATTAGATAGTATGGTTTCATATTAGTTTGTGTCCTCACCCCCTCTGTTCTCCCCCTCTCCGAAGGCGAGGGGGAGGGAAGCCGCAAAAGTGACAAGGGTGAAATTGTTTTTATTTGTTAATTAAGTAATTTGTTTTAATTGCCTGTGCGGCTCGCACTACCAACCAGGGTTTTGGGTGAGGTTGGGGTTGGCGTCGCGGTCTTTTTGAGGGACGGGCAAGAGCAGGTGTTTCTCGCGGGCGTTGGTTTTACCTATGGAGTGCAAGAAATTGAGTGCATACTGACCGTTGTCCCAGCGAATCATATCAAACCAGCGATGTCCTTCAAAAGCGAGTTCTATACGGCGTTCGTGACGTATTTTCTCACGCATTTGCGCTTGGGTGAGGTTCTCTATATCGGCGCGACTGGTAAGCCCTGCGCGGGTGCGCACTTTGTACAAAGGCACTTCGGCTTCGGTGGTGCGACCCAATTCGTTAAGGGCTTCCGCTTTCATTAGGAGTACATCAGCAAAGCGGAGCGCTACAAAGTTGGCAGGGTTGGTATTGAAATCGGGAGACTGACTTAGTGGCACTAAAAACTTGCGCACATTGTAGCCCGTGTTAGACATTGAAGCGCGGTATACATTTCCTTCAAAATTAGGACAACCCTCGTAGAGAATCGTCTTATCTTTGCGGAGGTCGCCCGCCTCGTATTGGTCTACAAACTCTTGTGTAGGCTGATTCCACCCATAAGCACCACCTACCCAACCGCTGTTGCGAGGACCCATAAAGGTACTGAGCCAAGAGGCTTGGTTTTCTTCGCCCCAGAAATCGTCTTTGGTAAGTCCGTAATACTGAATTTCAAAGATAGACTCGGCAGTGTTTTTGTTGCGTTCGGCAGCGCCAAAACAATCGGAATAATCAGGATTAAGGGTATAACCGAGGTTTTCGACAGCGTTGCACATTTCAAGAGCTTCGCTATATCTGCCCAAAGTGAGGTATACTTTGGCAAGCATACCCGCTGCAGCACCTTTGGTTGCGCGACCTTTATCGGCATTGCTATATTGCTCGCGTGTGGGCAATAGGTTGAAAGCCTCTCTGAGGTCGGGGATAATCACCTCGTTGTATATCTTCATTTTGCTTTGACGGAAAGGCGTTTTGTTAGTCAAACTCTCTTTAGGGTCGAGCTGAAGAGGCACATCGCCAAAGAGTTGCACCAAAAGGAAATAGTAGTGCGCGCGGAGGAATTTGGCTTCACCGATACAGCGGTTTTTGATATCCTCAGGGATATTGGCAGAAGGCAAAGCCTTTAGAGCTGTATTGCAATAGAGAATACCAGGGTTACAACCGCGCCATATTTCGAGCGCCAAAGGGTTATCGGCAGTTGCGTTGAAGTTGGAAAGAGTGATAGTTTCGAGTCCGTCGTTACCACCTCCAGCGCCTACGATGCTGTTGCCTGCTACGATGTCGAGCGTCCAGAGGCGCATATTGTAGAGGTTAGAGCGTTGCAAGGGTTTATAAGCCGAATTGGTAAGGGCAATTGCCGATGCCGCATCGCTTATGTTTTCAGCACTTGAATCTTCATAAGGGGTCTTGTCCAAAAACTTAGAACAAGCCGTGAAGAGCGGAAATGCTAATAGGGTGATGTATAATATCTTTTTCATAGTATTGATCCTCATCCCCGTTCCCCCTCTCCCAAGGAGAGGGGGGCAAGCCACAAAGGCTGCATAGGGGTAAAATTGTTTTATGGTTTATAATTGTGTTTTTATTGCTATCACCCGTTTCCCACATACTCCGCTTTCGCGGACTTTTCAAAGAGAAGGAAACAATCTCCAAAGATAATAAGTAAGAATTAAATACTCACTTCTTCAGATTGTCCCCCTTCGGGGGAACGGGGGTTATTAAAACTGCACGTTTAATCCAAAGCTAACTGTGCGGGTTACAGGGTAAGTACCGCCATCAACGCCACCAGTGCCTACTTCGGGATCCATACCGCTGTATTTGGTGAACGTATAGAGATTTTGGCAAGACAGATATATGCGCAACATATCGGTGTGGAATTTTTGAGTAACCTCTTTAGGAAGTGTATACCCCAAAGTTACGTTTTTGATGCGCAAATACGAACCGTCTTCTACAAAGCGGGTAGAGTGACGCGCATTTTGGTTGGGGTCGCCATAGATAGCACGCGGAATGCTATTGCTAGTGCCCTCGCCAGTCCAACGGTCTTTTACTTTGGCAATTTGGTTTTGTGGCACCGACATTCCCTCTTGCCATATACGATTAGCATTGTAGATATCGTTGCCTGCTACGCCTTGTAAAAATATTTGTAAATCGATGTTTTTGTAGTTGAAGTTGTTGTTCATAGAGAACGTCCATTCAGGGAATGGATTACCGATATAAGTACGGTCTTCGGCATTGATGACCCCGTCGTTGTTGAGGTCGCGGAACTTCACATCACCAGGGGCGGTACCGTTTTCCACTTGGGTAGCATAGTTGTCTACCTCAGCTTGGTTTTTGAAAAGTCCATTCATTACATAGCCATAGAAAGAATTTACAGGGTGCCCCTCGGAGAGGATTTGCAATTTGGTGAGGAACGCTTCAAAACCAGTGAACAAAGGCACCCCATCGTTCATCTTCACAATTTTGTTGCGGTTGAACGATACGTTTACATCAGTATTCCATTGGAAATCTTTTTTATTCACATTCACTGATGACACCGTGAGCTCTACCCCTTTGTTTTCCACTTTACCAGCATTGATGCTCGGCACGTTGATATCCGAATAACCAGAACTTACCGATACCGCCATTGGCACCAACATATCACTGGTGTTTTTGATATAAGCATCGAAAGTGAGATTCAAGCGGTTTTTGAGTAGTGCAAGGTCAATACCCCCGTTGAATTGCTCTACCGTTTCCCATTTCACATTAGGGTTAGGCATCACGTGAGGATAGAGAGTAGAAACCAAATTGTTGTTGAATACATATTGCCCTGTGCGCAATTTGGTGAAATAAGCATAGTTATCAATACCGCCTTGGTTACCAGTCATACCGTAACCCACGCGCAATTTCACATCGTTTACATAGTCGTTTTTAGGGAAGAAAGATTCATTTGAAGCACGCCACGCCAATGAGAAAGAAGGGAAAGTACCCCAGCGGTTTTCTTTGGAGAAACGCGAAGAACCATCGCGACGCACCGTAGCAGTGAGCAAGTACTTATCGGCATAGGTATAGTTGAGTCGCCCGATGAAAGAGAGGATAGCCCAATCGTTCATTGTGCCACCTACCGTAGGGTTTTCCAAGCCTTTGCTGAGTTGGTTTTGCTGGTCGCTCAAGAAGTTGCTCACACTCGCGTTGATTTTGCTATACACGTTGTTTTGCGCACTGGTGCCCACCATCACATTGAGGAAGTGCTTTTGGGCAAAAGTATTGGTATAAGTGAGTGTGTTATCCCAAAGGAGGGTAGTGCTCTTGTTAGCATCTTGGTAGAGGTTAGAGAGCGGATTAGGTATTGGTTTCCAGTTGTATTTAGGGGAGAAACTGCGGTTGTCCCAATATTTAAAATCGAGCCCTCCAGTGGTTTTGAATACCAAATGTTTCACAGGAGTAATTTCGGCAAAAATATTCCCCAAAATGTTATAGCCTTTGGTAGTGTTTTGTCCGTTGATAAGGGCAGTACCTATCACGTTGCGGATATCGCTGTACTGGTGAGCAGGCGAATCAGGACCTGAGTAGCTACCGTCTTCATTGTAAATAGGTTGTGTAGGCAAAGAAGCCATCGCCATACGGATGTTGTAGTCGCCAGATTTCTTTTCGTCGTGGCTGAGGGTGAGGTTGTTGCCAAACTTAATCCACGGTTTTACGCGCGACTCGCCATTGAACTGCACTGTATAACGGCGGTAAGAAGTGTTGAGGATAATCCCATCTTGGTCGAACACACCTCCTGATACGTAGTAATTGCTCTTGTCGTTACCGCCTGAGTATGAAAGCGAATAGTTGCGCATAAAAGCAGGACGGAAAAGCGCTTTGAGCCAGTTGGTGCCTTCCCCCCAGTCCTCAGGATTGGCAAAATCAGGGCGTTGTGTAAGCGGACTCACCCCAGGGGTGCGGTTGTAGTTGGCAATCATTTCGTTGTGAAAAGAAGCAAACTCGCGCGCGTTGAGCATCACGGGTAAGTTGGTAGCTTGTTGAAGGGCTACATTGGTGCTGAACGATAGTTTGCCGTCGCCATTTTTTCCTTTTTTGGTAGTGATGAGCACCACCCCATTGGCACCACGAGAACCGTAAATCGCTGTTGCCGAAGCATCTTTCAGCACATCGATATTTTCTATATCATCTACGTTGAGCGCGTTGATACCGAGGTCGGTAGGTACCCCATCAATAACGAGTAGCGGTTCGCTGTTGTTAATTGTGCTGATACCGCGAATGCGAAACGACACGTTGTCACCAGGTTTTCCCGCCGAGGTTACTTGCACCCCAGCAGCACGCCCTTGGAGTGCTTCCCCAGCGTTAGCAATAGGTTTCTCCTTGAGGGCTTTGTTAGACACTGAAGAGACAGCCCCCGTAAGGTCTTTCTTGCGGACGGTACCATAACCTACCACCACCACTTCGTCTAGCTGCTCTTGTTCTTCTTTGAGCACGATAGTGAGTTGGTTTTGGTTGCCTACCGCTACATTTTGGGTGTGATACCCTATAAACGAAACTGATAGCGTGGCTTTAGCAGGTACTTCTATTGTGAAATTCCCATCGAAATCGGTAGTAGTACCCTTAGTAGTGCCTTTCACCACCACCGATGCCCCCAGCACGGGCTGGTGTTTTTCATCGATTACCTTTCCGCTAATCTTTTTGTTTTGGGCAGAAAGGGCGGTAGAAAGCAAGCTAAAAAGTAGTAGCAAGGCCAGCTTGCCAATACTGTTTAATAAAGTTCTTTGTTTTCCTTTCATCTTAGTTAAAAGTTAAGAGGTAAGAGTTTGTGCCTGACACCTGACACCTATCCCCTAATACCTGATTCTGCCGCAAAGATAAAACGTTAAAGATATACTAAAAACATTGGATAGTGAAAATATAGATAAGTAAAAATGTAGCTGTTTGATAAACAACAAAATAAAAAGAAAGTGGTAACGAAAAATATAGAAAGAATGTAAAAGTAATTGACAAAGAACATTTGACAAAGGATAATTTGTTATGTGTGTGTGGTACATTAAAATAACAATTCTATGAAAAAACTTATTTTTTCGGCGCTCCTTGCCACAATTTTATTCATTTTACTAGGCAAAAGAGGGTGGCAAATATTATAACGTTACCAATCCTCAAAACTAAGTAGACTTGCCGTTTGTCTTTTCAGATAATAAAACCAAGTTCACCTACAGCACACAAAGCCAAAATAGCTTAGTAACGCTATACTTTACTAAAATAAAATAACGATAATTAACCATTAAAATATTCTTTTCCTAATCCTGCTCAGCGCTTGGGGGGTAATGCCAATATAAGAAGCAATATATTTCAGCGGAATATTTTGGATAAGTTTAGGGTCTTTCTCCAATAGATTGCAGTAAATCTCTTCGGGTGATTGCAATAAAAACTGCGCCTCGCGTTGCATCTTCTCAATCAGCAGATGCTCCAAAATATCAGCTTTTATTTGTAGGTACTCTTGCTGCTCTATGAGGTGTTCAAGGTGTTCCCGCCCTATTTTATAGGCAGTAACCTCTTTCAGTGCTTGAATAGAGAAGAGGGAAGGTTCACGCTTTACAAACGAGGCATACGACATAAAAAACTGCTCAGCAAAGAGGATATCCACCGTCGTTTCCTTGTCGGTTGTGGGATTGTAGTAGAAAAAGCGCACGATGCCTTCGCTGAGGTAATAGAGCGAGTGCTCTACCTCGCCTGCACGGGTGATGAGGGCATCTTTATCGAAATGTACTTCAGTAAAATACTGACTGAGGAAATCGAGGTTTAGGGTCATTGTATGTCTTCTATTTTTTCTTCTTTTATAAACCACATTTGGCAGGTATTGCCCGTAGCAAAAGTAGTGGGTCGTGCAAAATGTAAGTTGTGTAGTTCTGTTTTAATGCCTTTTATCCAACCGCAGTCTACTTGGCATATAATTCTCTGCAAAAAAGTATGTTCAAGGGCTTTTAGTACTTCGTGAAACAAACACTTTTTAATTTGCAATACATAGCCATAATCATCGTCTATAAGGCGTTCAAAGCCAAAACTCTTGCCAAAATAAAACGCTTCTCGTGCTTTCGATATCTCCACTATCGCCTTAAAAGGGTACTCCGAAGCTGTTAAGAAAGCCTCAGTATTCTGCTCCATAAAGGGGGCTATCGGCTCATTGATAGCAAGGCACACACATTTGAAAGCCTCTTTTCCGTCCTTGCCTATCTTCACAAAAGCTTCATACAAAGCTACTACTAAAACCGCAAATTGCACATTCCCTTCGTCCAACTCATTCTTGATAAGATGAGATAGTTTTTGTAATGAGTGCTTAAAATAATCTTCAAAAGCGTTTAAAAAGTCTTCAAACAGTGCCTCATCTATCCATTGTTGGGCTTTTATATAAGCGAAAGCCTCTTTCTTTATCCACTGATAGCTATCCAGCGGACTAAAACTGTATTGTTCTTCTTGGTTCATTTTACATTTGTTTTATAAATGCAAAATTACGCACAGCAATACACAAAAAAGTTGCTATTTGGCAACTTCCTCTCTTTACTTGTAAGATTTTAGCCTGCTGATAGAGTATTTAGTCATCCCGAGCATTGTAGCAAGGTCTTTTTGTTTCACTTTTTGTATAAAGGCAGGAAAGCTGAACAAGGCTTCATATCTCTTTTTAGCCGATTGTCTTTGAAAGAGTTCAATAGTTTCCATCAGCCGTAATATTGTTTGTTGCTCATTTTGTATGAAGAACTGTTGCCACTCATAGCTATTTTGTAGAAGTGAATGCATTTGTTGTTTATGTATTTTCAGCACTTCAGTCTCTTCAATAGCTGTAATAGCATAACGAGAAGGTAAGCAATCTGTATAACTAAATTGCTCTGTAAAAAAGTAATCTTCAAAAGCTATCCAGCTCGTGTATTCCTCTCCTTCATCGTAAAAGAATATCCTAAGAGCCCCTTTGTTTACAAAGTAATAATGCTCACACACTTGTCCGAAGTCCAACAACAAGGCATCTTTAGCAACGCTCTCTTTTTGTAAAGCCTCTCTAAGCATCTGTTCCTGTATTTTTAGCTCAGGAACGGTTTTTTGTATGTATGCAATTAATTTCTCCAATTCTTCTCCTATTCAGCAATAATGTGTGAGGCAAAGGTACTACTATTTTTCTAAATACCAATCTTAGCTCTTACAAATGCTTCCTCCGAATAATCCACAACTTCTCTATAACAAAACAAAAAAGGACTACCATTAAGGTAGTCCCTTCTCTATTTTTTACTAATTGCTAACGTGCTACAACTGTGTGTGCGACTCGCACCTCACACTAAAATTTGTAGTTTACTCCTAAGCCTAATACTTCACGAATTTGGAAAGCTTTAGCAGCGTCGTCGTCGTAGATAGCTTGGAAAGTAAAGTTAGCTGATAAGTACTTGTTGATAGTCATCACAATATTTGCAGTATAATCCAAGTCTACGTTTTGTGGTTTGTCGAGATAGTTGCTATACAAGCTGAGGATATTCTCGAAAGATACATTGTCCATTACAGTAAACTTAGCATAACCGTTCAAGTAGAAACCGAGTTCATAACGAATGTTCTTTCCTTGTTCAACACCGTAGAAAGGACCTGTTTCTGTCCAACGGCTTTTAGCAGTCGTGATTTTAGAAGTTGCAGGAGCCAAGTTCACTTTTAGGTTATCGCTCTTCTTCCACAACATACCAGGACCAAATTGTAAGTATCCAGGTGAAAGCATTTGGTTTATGAGCGTACGACCTGTGTTCTCATATTTGTAACCATCGGTCATTTGTGTTTTGAAGTTCAAGAAGAATGAATAGTACCACTGTGGGTTGTTCAATTGGTAACCGAGTACTGAGTTCACCTCAAAACGGTCAGTGGTTTTTCTTGAATAGTCATCACCTTCAAGTTTAGTAATCCCGTAATCAACAAATACGTTGTTATCCCACGCCCATTTGTCTTTCTTGTAGTTAAAAGCATAGCTCACCGCAAGGCTTGCTGCTACGTTGTTAGTTCCCCCTCCTGTCCAATCGTGGTTGAAGGCGGCTTGCGAGAACATCAGTGAAGCGTTACCTCCCTTTGTCCATCGAGGAGCAGGAGCTTCCTCTGTTGGAGCTGCCGTAGGGTCTTGTGCTACACCGTCATTCGTTTGGTCTTCCTGAGCAAATACAGCTACTGAAGACAATAGTAAAGTTGAAAATAAAAGTCTTTTCATAAGTGATTTATTTATAATTTTTACAAAAATCCTAATTCAAGTTTCGCCACCTCACTCATCATATCCTGATGCCACGGCGGGTCAAAAGTGAGTTCTACAATCGTTTCGTGCACTTCGTCAATACTTTGTACCTTTTCCTTCACCTCCATTGGGAGAGACTCTGCCACGGGGCAGTTAGGCGAAGTGAGAGTCATTAATATTTTTACATCGAAGTCTTCGTTCACAAACACGTCATAAACAAGCCCCAATTCGTAAATATCTACGGGTATTTCAGGGTCGTATATCGTTTTGAGCACCTCAACGATTTCCTCGCCCAATTGCTCTATTTTTCTTTCTTCAGTCATTTAATTTTTCTTTTTAAAGAGATAAGTCTAACGCCTCAGAAATCTAATAAAAATATATCTGTTTGATTTGAATAGACTTGTTTAATTTCTACACCGCCAGGTGTATTCCTTCTTATCTATTCCCTAACACCTTAGCAGCATATCCCCTCATTTGCCCTATCATACTTACCAACCCATTCGCACGAGTAGGTGATAGATGGTCTTTCAGTCCTATTTTATCAATAAAACTCATATCCGCTTTTAGGATATCCTCAGCCGTTTGGTGAGAGAACACTTTCACTAATAAAGCAACAATCCCTTTGGTGATAATTGCATCGCTATCGGCGGTAAAGATAAGCTTACCATCTTCCTCTTCGGCGTGTAACCACACCTGACTCTGACAGCCTTTAATGAGGTACTCCTCCGTCTTGTACTTTTCGTCAATAAGAGGTAACGACTTGCCTAATTCTATCAGATATTCGTAACGTTGCGTCCAATCATCAAACAGCGAAAAGTCTTCAATAAACTCATTCTGAATCTGTTGAATAGTCATTTATGTTACTTTTAGGGCGCAAAGATATAAAACAAATAATAACTGACAACTAATAGCAAATATTTTAACGCTCTTTTAACGCTCCAAACAGCCTCTTGTCACGTCGCTACATTCCCCCTTTAAAGGAATATGTTTTCCTCCCTAATTCCTCCTTTGAAGGTAGCCAGCGACAGCTGGATATGTTAGAAAAGAGATATTTTTACCACATTACCTTCGTCATTCGTCATTCGTCTCTCGTCATTTCTTTCTTTTTTCCGTCGCTATATCCCCCCCTCTCCTTGGGAGAGGGACGGGGTGAGGATTCCTTTTCTTTCGCCACGAAACCCCGTTTTTACCATTTTTAGCGTTGCTGTATTATATTATGAGTCAATTATTTATATACCCTTTCTATACCAATCGTCCAAGATTCGTATAAGCTTCCTATAAGCTCTCTATAAGCTAACCCCACCCTTCTTATACTCTTTTTTCATCAAAAATCCTCCCTCTCCTCTTCTGAACTCCTCCGATATCTTTCTATGCTGGATATGTAACAGAGGAATATTTCTTTTCAAAGTGTAGGACGAAAATTCGCAAACCAATTTTGATAAGCTATAATAAAAAAACACTTTGTCAAAAAGTATCGTAGCAGTACGTGTGGTTAGAGACTTTGACAAAGTGTAGTATGACGCTAACTATGAGTGTTACAACTCCATAATTACTCTGTTGAGAGCTCCGATGGTCTTATCTAAATCTTCGTAAGTAAGGGCGTCGTTAAGGAAATAACTTTCAAAAGCGCTTGGAGGTAAGTAGATACCTTCGCGTAACATTCCGTGAAAATACTTGCGGAAACGTGCTGTATTGCTCTTTGCCGAGCTGGCGAAATCGGTTACGGGTTCTTCGGCAAAGAAGAGGGTAAACATCGAACCAAAGCTATTGATTTGGTAAGGGAACCCTGCGCGTTTCAGTACGTTGTCGAAGCCTTCGTGCAAGTAAGCTGTCTTTTTCGCTAAACTGTCGAACACCTCTGGTTGTTCATTCAGAGCTGTGAGCATTGTCAACCCAGCACTCATCGCCAAAGGATTTCCGCTAAGAGTCCCCGCTTGATACACGAGACCTTCCGGAGCTAAATAGCTCATCACCTCTTTGCTACCGGCAAAAGCCCCTACTGGGAGTCCGCCACCAATCACTTTTCCGAAGGTAACGATATCGGCTTTGATACCAAAGACCTCTTGCGCTCCGCCTTTTGCCAAACGGAAGCCGGTCATCACTTCATCGAATATCAAAAGTGCTCCGTTTTCGGTACAGAGTTGTCTCAATCCTTCCAAAAAGCCTTCGGCAGGAGGCACACAGCCCATATTTCCGGCTACGGGTTCGATAATTACGCAAGCGATTTGCTGTGGATTGGCTTCAAAGAGGGTTTTTACGGAGGCTAAATCGTTGTAGTTTGCTAAAAGCGTATCTTTAGCCGTGCCTTGGGTCACGCCAGGACTATTGGGACTACCAAAAGTTGCGCCACCACTACCAGCCTCGATGAGGAAAGCATCGGAATGTCCGTGGTAACAACCGGCAAACTTGATAATCTTCTCACGACCGGTATAGCCACGAGCCAAGCGAACGGCACTCATACAAGCCTCAGTTCCGCTATTCACAAAGCGAATCTTATCGATATGAGGCACCATTGAGACCGCTAATTCGGCGATTTGGACTTCGACTTCAGTAGGAATACCGAAAGAAGTACCTTTCTTGGCGCGCTCGGTTACTGCCTCAATTACCGGAGGGTAGGCGTGTCCTAAGATGAGAGGTCCCCAAGAGGCGATATAATCGATGTACTTGCGGTTGTCCTCATCGGTGAGATAAGCGCCTTGGGCTTCTTTGATAAAAATAGGGTGTCCCCCTACGGCATTGAAAGCGCGTACGGGTGAATTGACTCCGCCAGGGAGTACTTGTTGTGCGGCTGCGAATAGTTCGCTACTTCTTTTGTAAAGCATATCTTTTTAGGTAAGGGGTAAGGGATAAGAGGCAACAGACGATAGTTTTACTTCTTATCTCTTACTTAAGTTGAATGTCAAATTGAGTAAGGTCACGGAATTGTTGTAAACGGGTAAGGCGCTCGTCTTGGGTAAGGGTAAGCAGGCGCTCAGCTCCAAATTTCTCGATGCAAAACGAGGCGATGTTCGAGCCGTGAACAATAGCATTTTTTAGATTGCTGAACGAATAGTCGCGGGTTTTGGTGAGATAGCCTACGAGTCCGCCAGCAAAAGCATCACCGGCACCTGTGGGGTCGAATACTTCGGCTAAGGGGAGTGCTGGTGCAAAGAACACCTTGTCGTCGTGGAATAATAGCGCCCCGTGTTCGCCTTTTTTAATCACTACGAATTTCACACCCATTGCCATAATGCGCTGGGCGGCTTTCACGAGAGAATACTCTTTGGTAAGTTGTCGTGCTTCTTCATCGTTGATTGTAATCATATCTACGCGGGCGATTACCTCCATTAGCAAGTCCCAAGTGTGGTTCATCCAGTAGTTCATTGTGTCCATCACCACTAATTTGGGACGCGATAGCATCTGGTCGAGTACGTCCATTTGCAGAGTAGGGTGGAGGTTGCCGAGTAAGAGCACTTCGGCATCGCGGAAGGCTTCGGGTACTACGGGCTTGAAATTGGCAAGCACGTTCAGTTGGGTGTCGAGGGTATCGCGTTGGTTCATATCGTTACGATACTTGCCACTCCAAAAGAGCGTTTTTCCTCCGTGCACTATCTCAATGCCCGATACGTCGATATGGCGCTGGCTGAGGAGGTTTAAGTAGTCTTGTGGATAGTCGTCGCCTACGATAGAGACGACAGCTGAGGGGACTTCGAACTGAGCGGCAGCAAGGGCTATATAGTTAGCTGAGCCCCCCATAATAGCGTTGCTTTTTCCGAAAGGAGTTTCTATTTGGTCGAAAGCGATACTTCCGAGAATGAGTAGTTTATTCATTTAAAATAGGTAAAACCAGTAAACAGTGGATTTGTGGGTAATAGATTTCGGGGGCAAAGGTAGTGAAAAAAGTGGATAGAGAGAAGGGAATGGCGAAAAAAGTTTTATGAGAATAAGAAAGCTGAACAGAAGGGAAGTATAGGATAAAAATCTATAAAAGGAGGTTGATAGAGGAATACTTTTAAAAGAAGCAAAGAGAGGTTAAGTTTGTTTGGGAGGAATAAGGCAGAAGAGGAAAAAAGGAATGCAAATGGGTAAGCCCATTACGCCTTCGGTAGCATTGAAGATAGCGAAGGCAAGGAGTACGTAAATCCCTAAGAAATACTTGTTTTTGAGTCCGTAGTATATTACTAAAACGTGGAAAAGTAATAGGAAGGAGAGTCCTAACAAACCTTGGTCAGAAAGAGCTGTGAGGAAATCATTGTGAAGGCTATTGAGGTTGATGTTTAAACTGTGAATTAGCTGGGTTTCATAACCTGCACCTCCACCTATAAAGGGGTGTTCTTTAAAATGTACTAAGGCAGCTTCATTGACTTTAACACGTCCTTCATCATTAAAAAACGTAGTTTTAGTAATAATTTCTTTAGTAATCAAGCTTCCTATAACAAAAACTATTACTGTGAAAAGGGCAATCAGTTTAGGTTTTTTAACCCGTTTCATCAGTGATACCCAAACGAATAAAGACATCAGTATAAAGATACCTAAAATAGTTACACGAGCTTGTAAAATGAGCGCTATCATTGCCATCAAAAAAGTATACAGCAAAAACTGAAATGTATTGATAATCCTTCCTTTTTCTTCACGCCATAACCAGTAGCCCATAGTCCATATTACTAAAAATCCCCAAGCTATTTTACTGGGATGGAAGGTAATACTCCAAATTATTGGTTGATAGTAAGTAGCAAAGCCTGTATCAAGATGTTGCCCTAAGTAAGTTTTGTCTAGAGTTAAGAAGCTTACTAATGGTTTCCCTAAGTAGTGCATTAAAAAGATATAATCGGCTACTGTGAGTAGGAGTAACAAGAGTGAAATAAAAAAAGGAATATAAATAAACGCTCGGAGAATAGTTTTTTCAGGTCTATAAAAACAACTTATCACTGGCAAGAAAAGAAAAAAGCAATAATAATCTATATGATCAAAAGCAGTCGTCTTATCTGTTGCCCATAGAACACTTAATAGCTTCATTACTGTAAAAGCTAACAAACTGAGCATTATAGGGTGTGGCTTATAAAAAGTACGTTTGTAAATTCCATACCCCAAACAAAACAAGAGCAACACTATACTGAGCCCTAAATTAAGTTTGAAATTATATAGATAAGAAGCTACAATAGCTGCTGCCACCACCGCAAAGAGTCCTTCAAAGAAAGAAAGTTTTTCAAAAAGGATTTTTCGTCTTAAATAGATTTCTGCTACAACAACAACAACAATAACAGATAGAATTCCTCTAAAAGAATGTACATCCCAAAGAGCTTCTTCATCCAACTGAAAAAGTGTATAAGTTATAGCTAATAGTAGTAGTCCTACACTACCCCACGAAAAATATTTTTCAATTCTTTTTACCATTATTTTTGATTCTTTTCTTCTTCTCGTTTTAAAGCTTTAAAGTTCTCATATACTGATAAGGCTGAAACCTTACTGAGCAAAAAGCCTTCTTTACCATCTAAGACACCTAACTTGAGTATATACGTCTTAAAAAAAGCAAAACACATTTTAGTATACACCTTTAAGGCACTGTAATGTTTCTCCTTAGCGTACATTTCTTCTCCGCGCAATTTGCCGTACAGCACCGCTTTTTGTCTGTACGAATCATAGTCGCTTACCGAGTAATGTAACAGTTTGTTTTTAAGCACCCCTATACTACCTTCCACGGCAAGCGTCTCGTGTACCTTTCGCTCAGACACGTAATGGCATTTTGACTTGCGGAATAACCGGAAATTCTTATCTCCTTGTGTACCCGAATAGTATATAGGTTTCCCCGCAAAGAAAAATAACCTCCGAAAATAGTAAGCGTCTTTCTTGTCCGTACGGCTCAAGGTCTGTATAATCTCAGCTCTAAGCTTAGGAGTAATGCGCTCATCACCATCCAAAAAAAGCACCCAATCATTGGTTGCCTCCGCTAACGCCAAATTGCGCTGCTTCGCAAAATCTTGAAACTTATGCTGTATCACCTTTACTTTCGGGAAAGACTCAGCAATGCGTACAGTAGCATCCTTACTATAAGAATCCACTACTATGATTTCGTCGCAGAAGTCAAAACACGACAGCGCTTCAGCTATGTTTTTTTCCTCATTATAAGTGATAATCAGTCCGCTTACTTTTTCAGATATAGGTGACATTTTATTATTTTTTTGCAAAGATACTATTTTTTCTGTATTTTTGCATTTCAAATAAAAATATTATGCCCAACATCGGTTTTGTTCACGGTCGATTCCCTTATGGAGGGGGAGAGAAAATCACCTCTAATATAGCGCCATATCTCACAGCCTTAGGATATAAAGTGTTTGTGTTTTCTTCTCGCATCGCTCACCAAGAGCTTACCGACGAAGATAAACAATATATCACTTTTGTCGATATAGGCAAAACCCGCCTGTTTTCCCGCCCTAATGTGTCTTTAGCTGATAAAGTAAACGAATTAGGTATCGATGTTTTAGTTTTCATAGGCAAGAGTTTTAGCGCTTCTGGCGAAGGTATCTTTAAGAGAACTCAATGCAAATGTATCTTTGCTCATTATGGAGCTACCTTTTGGCAGTCCGAAAACGAATTGGAAAGCCTCAAGCAAAAAGCGAAGAAAAGTCTATTACACTTTCTCTATTTCTGGGGATTCAAGATACCTTCTTACCACTTGTACAGAAAAATTAGAATCGAAAAATACCGCGTTATCTACAATCATTACCACGCCTTTACCGTGCTCTGCGAAGCTTATAAAGATGAACTCACCCAAGCTCTACAACTCACCGATAATCACAAACTAAAAGCGATTTCTACCTCTATCCCTTCAGTACCTACTCCCTACTCTTTGCAAAAAGAGAACGTTTTGCTATACGTAGGTCGTATGTCCTATAAAGATAAACGTGTAGACCGATTAGTCTCTATATGGGAAATGATATATGAGCAATTTTCTGATTGGCAATTCTTTCTTGTTGGCGACGGCAAAGAGCTCCTTAAACTACGCGCTATGGTAGAAGAGCTTTCTCTACCTCGCATTACTTTCGTCGGTAAAACCGATGATATCTATCCTTATTACAATAAGGCTGCTATCTTCTGCCTCTCTTCTCAAATGGAAGGACAAGGAACTGTCCTAATGGAAGCCCAACAAGCTGGTGTCGTTCCTATCGCTTTCGACTGCTCTGCTGGGGTAAGAGGTATCCTCGCCCCTAATGGGGTGAATGGTATACTTGTAAAACCTTTCGATATGAACGATTACGCTCACCAACTTTCCGAATTGATGCATAACGCTTCTTTGAGAAACAAAATCCAACAAAATATCCTCCCTAAAGCAAATGACTATAGTATAGAAACAATCGTAAAACAATGGGACGAATTGTTTAAAACCATATTGTAATTACTTATGAAATCTTTCCGCACTACCGAATACAAAATCCTTACTTACCGACTAGCTTTAGTCTACCTATTTTACTTTTTAGCTCGCATCGCCTTTTATAGTTTCAATCAGGCGCACCTCAGTGTAGGCGGTATAGCCGACTTCTTGCACCTCGCTTTCTACGGCTTGCTATTCGATACTACCGCCATTATCTACGTGAACCTTCTGTTCATCTTCCTAAGTGTGCTCCCTCTGCTTATCAATACCAAGCCTACTTTCCAAAAAGTCCTCTTCTGGGTGTACTTCATTTGCAATATACCTGCTTATCTGCTCAATTTTATCGATATTGCTTATTTTTCATATAATAAAACACGCCTTACGACTAACGATTGGGCTTTGGTAGAAAACGAACACAACCCACTGACGCTACTCGCAGGCTTCCTGGTGCAGTATTGGGCTATTTTTGCTGTCTTTTTAGTATCAGTAGTGCTATGGGTATTCCTCTACAAGAAACTCCGTGTGAAAGAAGAAAATGTAATGCATCGAAAGCCTTACTTTATCACATCGGTAGTGGTGTTGGTGCTATTGGCGCCTATGCTTATTTTTGGTATACGTGGTTTCTCGTTCAAAAAAGGGGTGATTCCACTTACTGTGATGGACGCTAGCAAATATGCCCGCGATATCTCTCAAGTGAATGTACTACTCAATACACCATTTACCATTCTGCGCACTATGGGCAAAAACAAAGGTTTTAAAGAGTTTAAATTTACTACCGAAGACTATATTACCCAAAATATCAAACCAATCAAACAATATCATCGTAATATTACTAAACAGCCTAACATAGTAGTCATCATTCTCGAAGGAATGGGCGCTGAATATTTCGGAGTGATGAATCAAAATACTCATATTCCAAACTACCGCACTCACACGCCTTTCTTAGACTCTTTGGCACAACAAGGGTTCTATTTTACTAATATTTATGCCAATAGTGTTCATTCTATTGAAGGCATTTCGGCTATAACGGCAGGTATGCCTACCTTCCAAACCGCTTGGGTAAGGTCGGGCTATGCTCAGCGCAAAGTGTCATCTTTGCCCGAAATCGCACGCTCTTTGGGCTACCAAACGCTCTTTGCGCACGGTGCTACCAATGGCTCTATGAATTTCGATGGCTATACTCACCAAATAGGATATGAAACTTACTTAGGGCGCACTGAATTCAACGATGAGCGCTACTATAATGGCAGTTGGGGTATAGACGATGAACCCTTCTTGCAGTATTTCGCAAAAAACATCAACCAAATGAAGCGTCCGTTTTTGGCAACGGTTTTTACTCTTTCCTCTCACGGTCCTTATAAAGTGCCCGAACCCCTCAACAAGCGTTTTAATACCGGCGATATGCCTATGCATAACGTAGTGGAATATGCCGATTATTCCATCGGAAAATTCTTCGATACCGTAAAAAAAGAAGATTGGTATACGAACACTATCTTTGCCATTATCCCTGACCATACTACTGAAGATTATTATGATTATTACAAACAGAAGATAGCACACCACCGTTTGCCTATTATTTTGTTTAGCCCTAATAAAGCACTTATCCCACAGGGGAGCTCAGATGTATTGGGGCAACAAATAGACATTTTTCCTACTCTCGTAGATTTGATGGGGTACCAAAAACCTTTCCGCTCTTGGGGGCGTAGCTTGCTAGCAAACAAAGCAGATGAAACTCCTCGTGCTTTTGTTACCAATACGCAGTTCTATCAGCTTATTCAAGGTAATTTTATCTATGTATTAGACCTCCAAGGAGAAGTAGTTGGTGTATATGCTAAGGATGATTTAAACCTCACCCACAACCTCAAAGACCAAATCGCCCATAATGAAGAAATGAAAAAAGGCATCGCTGATTTGCGTGCCTTTATGCAAGATTTTATGAATAGAATCATTAATGATAAACTGCAATGATTACCTAATTTCCACTATCTTCCTCTGCTCCTGCCTGAACAAGCGTATCCACCTCCTCATCGATTAGCATCTTCATATACTCATCAAGCTCTTGCGATTTCATAAACGGACTTGCCTTCGCTCTGAGCACCTCTACTTGTCTTTCGTAAAAATCCTTATCCAAAGGCGCTATGAGCAATAATAATTCTCCATAGCGGTCTATGGTATACTGTATTCTGGCAGTATTAGCATATCGCTCATCTGGCGATAAGTGTGCGTAATAATTCAGTTCTTCTTGATATTTCCCAAATATCTGCAAAGCTAATTTACGAGCGGTTTCTTTCTCACCTACCTTAAAATAACCTTGTACAAAAGGATCGAGAGTGAAGTAATAGCCATAAGCCTCCAAAGGCATATGCTTCATTCCGATATCCAAGATATCTTTGGCTTTATTTAATTTGCCTTCTTCTATCAGTTTTTCGGTAAGACGTGCCAAATTACCGCGGAAGATAATACTGTTCTTACGCGTTTCGGGGTCTAAGTAAATACCTGCTTTACCCATATTGCCCCAATCCCATTTCTTTATGATGTCGTACATCAAATTACTGTCTATACGACCCATATCAAAGGGGTGCTTCTTATCGATTTCTGTTTTAATAGGCACAAGTTTGTACACCAGTCCATCTAATTGTAAGTACTCCTTCATCCAGATATACTCAGCAGAGTCCATACTACCTCCGGAGAAGTATATCGGGCGTTTCCAATCGTTATAAGCCAAAATATCTAGCATCACAATACGTGCTTTATCGATGGCACTAGGGAGCGTGATATCTATATAATCTACTATTTTATCAGCATCTTCGGGTCTTACAATACCGCTCTTTAGTACGTTTTCTTTATTTACAGGAATCCGTATTTTGTTCGTAGGGTAGTAGTTAAAGGTTCTACTTTCACTACTACTGCTACTGAGCTGTGTATTGGGGTCATCGCTGGTTACCCATTTCACAAAGTCTTTAATGTTCCAGCGGTTTTCGGTGCGTTTTTGGAAATACACCCCTTCACGTACCCCGTGAGCATATTGTTTGTGCACCATTTCACCTGGGATAGGACTACTTTGGTACGCTTGGCGCTTCATTTGGTCGATATACCAATCCGTTTGCAACAAGCTGGTATTAATTATCCGCACATCGGTGCGATAGCCTTCTATTTCTTGGGCATACCACAGTAAGAACGTATCGTTATCGCCAATGGTGAATATCATAGCGTCTTTATCTTTAGCTACCGAGCTCAAATAAGCGTCCGCAATAAACTCTGCCGAATACTTTTGCGAGCGGTTGTGGTCGTCCCAATTCTCACTTGCCATCAGCACAGGTACAGCAAGCAAACTCGCTACCACTGCCAAAGGCGCCCCTATTCGTGGCGAAAGCACCTTCTTAAGTGCGTGGAATAACGCGTATACACCCACTCCTATCCATATAGCAAAAGCGTAGAACGAACCTACTAACGCGTAATCTCGCTCTCGCGGTTCAAACGGTCGTTCGTTGAGGTATATTTTCATTGCCAAACCCGTAAAGAGGAAAAGCATCATCACTACCCACGTTTGGCGTTCGCTCTTCGTCGCCATAAAAAATAACCCTAAGAGTCCTAAGAGCAAAGGCAGGAAATAGTAAGTGTTACGAGCTTTATTGTTCAGCACGTCGGCAGGAAGGTTGTCTTGCGACCCAAGGCGGAAACTATCAATAGGCTTAATGCCCGATAGCCAGTTGCCGTGGTCATTCTCCATCTTGCCTTGTACATCGTCTTGCCTACCTATGAAGTTCCAAGCAAAATAGCGGAAGTACATATACCCAAACTGATACTCGAACAAGTAGTGCATATTCTTCCAAAAACTTGGCTTCTCTACTTCTATATAGTCCCGATATTCGGTAAGGAATTGGTCGTAACGCTCAGGCGGAAGCGGTTGTATTTGCATTTGCCTTTGCACTTCTTGTAAGAACTGATAGAGCTTCGGCTCGTTATACGCTTCTTCTTTTATTCTAAACGTAAGTAGTCCTGTGAGTTTCATATAATTTGCCGCGTGTTGCGCACTCCACATTCTCGGCAAAACACCCTCTTGTTTGCTATTCGACGCCATCTGAGCGTTTTTGTACTGATTCACGATGATGTATTTGCCTAAGGCATAATCGCGCTCGTATTTTGGCTTCGCATCTTCATACGGGTTCTCTTCGTCTAATCCAGCGTATTTATCCGAATACATAGGACCGTAGAACAAATGCGTTTCGGGGTATTGTTCAAGGTTGTAATAAGCTAATAGCAAACGCGCATCAGTCGGACTGTTCTCATTGATAACCGTATCAGCATTCGCGCGAATAGGTATCATTAGCCAAGACGAAAATCCTATAAACACAAACAACAAGCATAAAACGCCCGTTTGCAAGCGCACTTTGTTTTGCTTATAAGCGTAGTTCAGCGTAAAATAGAAGAACGCAATAACCGAGAGTCCCGCGATAATAGTCCCAGAGTTGAATGGCATACCGAAGCTATTCACAAAAAACACTTCCAAATAACCAAAGTACGCCAAGGTGTAAGGTAATATCAGTTTAAATATCAACAGCAAAATAGCGATAGAAACTACATTAGCAATGATGAAGTTCACTACCGTTTTCTTGTAGTTACTCTTGAAGAAATAAAGCATACCAATGGCAGGAATGGTCAGTAACGCCATAAAGTGCACCCCAAACGAAAGCCCCACTACTAACGAAATCAGTAATAACCAGCGGTCGCCACGTGGTTCGTGCAAACTGTCCGTCCACTTAATGCCCAGCCAAAACATAGCCGACATAAATAGCATTGCCATTGCATACACTTCTGCTTCCACCGCGTTAAACCAAAAACTATCCGAGAAAGTATAGGCAAGAGCCCCTACAACCCCACTCCCCAAAACAGCGATAAACTGTCCTTGGGTAAGCGTAGCAGGCGTTTTTTCTTCAACAGAATCGGTTCTCTTTAAAGCGATTTTCTTGGTCAAATTTACGATGATGAAGTACAAGAAAAGAACCGTAAAAGCACTCGATAAAACCGACATATAATTCACAAACAGCGCAATCTTATCCGAGTTGGGAGCAAAAGCAGCTATAAAAGCACCCATCATTTGGAATAAAGGCGCTCCAGGAGGGTGACCCACTTGCAATTTCGCTGAGGTAGCAATATACTCGCCACAATCCCAAAAGCTAACCGTAGGTTCTACCGTAAGCCCATAAGTGATAAGAGCTACGGCAAAAACAGCCCACCCCACAATGAGGTTATATTTCTTAAATTGATTATCTGTCATCAGTACTTTATATTTCAAAGTGCAAAGGTAAGAAACAATTACCAAATGAGCAAATTTGTCAATCAGATATAACCTCCTCACTCCCTCACTACATTCTCTTTTGGAGCCAGTTCGCAACAGCTGGGTCTATGCCCCGCAAAAGTAGAGTATGTGATAGGAGGGATATTTGTTATCACTATACTTTGCCAAAGGTGCGAGCCGCACAGGCAGTGTGAGCCACACAGGCTGTTGAATTAGCAAATTTGGAGGGTTTAGGAGCTCGGAAGAAAACGGAGAAGTTCGGAAGAGGGGAGGGAGGATTTTTGATGAAAAAAAGGTGTAAGGAGGGTGGGGTTAGCTTATAGAGAGCTTATAGGAAGCTTATACGAATCTTGGACGATTGGTATAGAAAGAGTGTGTAAAAAATTGATTAATAGTATAATACAATAACGCAAAAAATGGTAAAAACGAGGTTTCGAGGCGAAAGAAAGAGGAAGAGGCACTAGGACTTAGGCCATAGGCACTAGGGGGGAGTGTGACGGAAAAGGGAAGGGATAATTAGGGAATTAGCAAATTAGAAAATTAGTAAATGGGGAAGTGTGAGGTCTTAGGTCATAGGCAATAAGGGAAAAGTGTAATAGAAACATCCCCCTATTCACATACTCCGCTCTCGCGGGGCACATATCCAGCTGTCGCTGGCTACCTTCAAAAGGGGGAATGTGGCGACGGAAAGGTGGAGGTAAGATGCGGGAAGTTTATAAGATAGAAAGTCTTTTATTTTGTCCACGAGAAAAGGCGCATATCTCCTGCTTCTAAGGTATACGTTTTAGAGGTTGTCCAATTGACGGGGAGCAAGCGGGCTTCTTTGGTTACTTCTTGTACTTCGGCAGTGGCTTTTATCTCTAAGGGCAACGTTTTGAGAGGACTGTGGTTTACAATCATCAAATAGTAGCGTGACCCATTCTGCAAAAGCGAAACAGTTGCCCCTATATCGCCTGTTTTGAGGACTTCAAAGTTTTGGGGCAATACCAATCTTTTTGTACCTGCGGGAATGCTTTTGCCGGTATGCCATACGTTGAGCATCTTTGCTCCTACGAACACGCCGGAAAGTTTCTGTACTTCGGCATTGGCTTGCGCTAATCGGTAATAGGTAGCATTTTTAGAGCCATCGGGCGCAATAGGCGCTTTGTAAGTTAGGTTATTAGGGGGGGTGGTGTAGGTGAAGAACTGCATCAGTTGCGAACCATAGGCTAAGTTGGTGTACAGTTGCAAGCGGAGGTCGGCAAGAGTAGGTTCTGGATATCCGCCTTCACCGAGAGGGTGGGACGATGATAGCACGAGCGTCCATAGAGGAATGCGTAATTCTTTGGCTTTTGCCGAGAAAACTTCTAAGTTTTTATACCACAATCCGTTTACGGTTCTCTCTTTTGCTCCTTTGTTCAGTACGATAGGGTAGAAGGTAGAAGAGAGCATTTGCAGAGGGAGGGTGCGGGTAGCTTTTTCAAGATAAGCATTAAAGGAGGCGCCTAATTGCTTTTCGGAAGTGTCTATTGAGAGGAAATTCACATAGCAGATGCCTTTTTTATCGATTTGCTGAAAGCGTTTCATCTTCGCAGCTATCTTATCTAAATCTTTCATTGAGGGTTCGTCTGCCATAAACCAGCCCGCCACAGCAGGGTGGTCTTTTAGAGCTTTGATGGTTGCTTCGGTATCGGTAGAGAGTTCTGAGCAACTTACAATACTCTTCATTTGTAGGTTTTGCATCTTATTTAAAGCCTCTTTCACTTGGGCGAGGGTGGAATAATAGGTGTACATATTGTAATTTAAGCCTGCTTGTTTCATCTCTTGATAGGCTTCAGTAGAGGATTGAGGGGAGAGTCCTATCCACGCCATCATTGGAAAGGGGGTGTTGCTGGAGATAAGAGAGCCATTATCTTCGCTGTTATTGTCTTTTTGGCAACTTGTGAAAAGGCATAAAGCGCTTAAAGTGATGTAAAAAAATCTTTTCATTTGGGTAATATTTATGGTCTTGATAGTGCAAAAATACAAAATAAATTGTAAAAAAGGTGACAATATAAAAGAAAATGATTACTTTTGTCGCAATAGAAGTCGTAGCACGACAAGCAGTATCAGTCGCACAGGTGAAAAATTAGCAAATTTGTAAGTTAGCAAATGAAGAAGTGTAAACCATATAGGCAGTGTGAGCCACACAGACATTCGTAGCACGGAAGGCGGAAGAAAAACGATTTGAGAACTAAGAACTCACGAGTGAAAATTAAAAACTAAATAATAGAACAATGAAAAGAACGATTTTAATGCTCCTTATTGCTTTTGGAGCACTCTCTTGTAGTAAAGAGGAAATTAAGAGATTAGAAGGTAAGGTAGATGTTACCGTCTACGTAAAAGACAACAACGGTACGCCCTTAAAGAATTGGGAGGTATATGCTTACGATGAATGGGCGTGGGAACACAAAAGTGACTCGCACCCTACTTTTCACGCGAAGCGGTCGGCGACTGATGATGAGGGGATAGCCTCGTTTGTACTGAGTGTAGATGTGATTGATGAGCAAGAAGTGTATCAGTTTGTGGTGTATTACACTGAGGACAATGCAGGGAAGAAAAATCTTTCGGGCACTGAAATTACTAAGAACAGTTTGAAAACAGTGAAAACGGTTACCCTTAAAGCGAAAGAAAAATCAACGATTACAATTACGTTGTAGTAGTTATCGGATAGGTTTACCCCTTGAAACTTAAAAACGCTAAAACATTATGGATAAGAACAGTGTTTTACAGTACAAAAATCTGTTTGACGGCATTACTCATTATATAGAAAGTGAAGATGCCAAAGAGAAAATAGAAGTGTGGTTTGCCCGTGAGTTACAAACCATATTGGGCTATGCCCGATGGGAGAACTTTTCGGTAGCGATACACCGAGCAGTTGCTTCGTGTAAGTCGCAACAAATCAATGTAGATGACCATTTTCGTGAGGTCACGAAAATGGTCGAGTTAGGTAGTGGTTCCAAGCGTGAAATTATGGATTTTATGCTTACTCGTTACGCCTGTTATCTCATTGCTCAGAATGGCGACCCTAAAAAGGAGGAAGTAGCTTTTGCTCAGAGTTATTTTGCTGTACAAACTCGTAAGGCGGAACTCATAGAAGAACGGCTCAATTTACTCTCTCGTTTAGAAACACGCGATAAACTCAGAAGTGCCGAAAAGCAACTCTCACAGAATATTTATGAGCGTGGCGTTGATGATAAAGGCTTTGCGCGTATCCGCTCCAAAGGCGATACCGCTCTTTTTGGCGGACATACTACTGAGGATATGAAGCTGCGGTTAGGAATAAAAGCCAACCGACCTTTGGCAGATTTCTTACCAACACTTACGATTGCCGCTAAGAACCTCGCTACCGAAATGACCAATTACAATGTGGAAAGTAATGATTTGCACGGCGAACCTACCATTACACAGGAGCACGTACAAAATAACCAAACTGTACGACAAATGTTAGGACAGCGTGGTATCAAACCAGAAGAATTACCTCCCGCCGAAGATATTAAGAAATTAGAGCGCAAAGTAGCGCGTGATGAGAAAATGATAGCTGAACGCTCTCAAAAATTGCCTAAAAACTAAAATATATAATAAATTTACTTACTTTTTCTGCCATTTTAATAAATTTGAATATAAAATACAATATGAGTTTCTTTAAAAAATTGAATGAACAGAATAATAATGAATCTATTTTACCTACTGATCCCTATAAACTTTTTTATTCTTTAAATAAAAAGGAGGAAGGAATAGAAAATTTAAGAAATGGACAAAAAGAGGTTTTAAAAAATTATATTAGTAGGAAAGGAGAAAAATATCTATTAATAAAGATGAATACAGGAGCAGGAAAGACTCTTGTAGGGCTTCTTATACTTTATTCTAAGATGTTAGAAACAAAAGAAAAAGTAATATTTCTTTGCCCTGATAATCAATTAGTAGATCAAGCATATCAACAATCTAAAAAATATGACATTCCTACTTGTGTTGTTGAAGAAAGTAACTCTAATGAATTCCCAGAAGATTTTCTGAACAATAAGGCCATTCTAATTACAACTATTCAAAGATTATTTAACAGTAAAAATATTTTTGAGAGAGATAAGATAATAGTTAATTCTATTGTAATAGATGATGCTCATAAATGTGTGGAAAAGGTTAAAGATGCTTTTACGGTAAAAATACCATCAAATATTGATTTATATAAACAATTGATACAGCTATTTTCAGATGAATTTAAGAGACAAGCAGAAGGAACATTTAGTCTTATAGACCAGAATCCTAATAGCTATATGAAATTACCATTCTGGTCTTGGTTAGATAAAAAAACAGAGGTAATCAATCTTTTAAAACCTTATGCAAAAAATCAGAATATATTGCTTTTCAAAGAAGATTGGTTTTTCAGTAATTATGAGCAATATGAATTGTATTTTAATTCTTCTGCTATAGAAATTACTCCTTTAAAATGTTTTGTGGATAGTATTAGGACATACAAAGATGCAAAACATATATATGCTCTATCGGCTACTTTTGAAAATAATGATTCGTTATTGTTTGATTTGAATTTCTCAGTTGATTCAATTATAAATCCTATTGAACCCAAAAACATAAATGATTACGGACAAAGATTAGTTTTGTCTCCCGAAAGATATTGCAAAGACTTTGATAATAGCAAAGATATGAAAGAGATTATACAATATCATCTTTCTAAAGAACAAAATATTTTGGTATTAGTACCAAGTTTTAGAGAGTCTAATTTATGGGAACAATTGGGGGCTAAAGTCCTTAAGGAAAATATTGAAGAAGAACTTGAAAGAGTGAAGAATACTAAGAAAAATTTTGTAGTTGTTGTAAATAGATATGAAGGTATTGATTTAGGAGGTAAAGCTTGTAATATCTTAATTATACACAATGTGCCTAAATATAAATTTATAAAAGAGCGATACTATGAAACTATTAACTACACTTTAAATTCAAATTTAACAGCTCAAACTATAGAACAAGGAATGGGTAGAATAGTCCGTTCTGGGAATGATTTTGGAGTAGTATATTTATTAGGAAGAAATATACTTAAATTTTTAAGAGAAAAAGATAATTTCAAGTATCTAAATAACCATACAAAAAAAGAAATTGAAATAGGAATAGATTCACTCTCAGCTGATGTAAAAAAAGAAAACATAGTGAAGACTATCTGTGAGATAACAGATGAGGTTTTATCACAAAATGCTAACTGGCTAACATTTTATCAGAAACAGATGAGCAAAAAGCCAGATAATCCTATACAAAATAAAAAGGATAGTTTAGAAATAAAAGAAATAGAACGTGATGCTATAGAGCTATTTAATAAAGGCAAATATGAAGAAGCTATTTGTTTAGTAGATAACATACTCAATAATAAAAATATAACAGATGAAGAAAGAGCTATTTATTTAACACTATCTGCTTATATTACTTATGGAATAGATAAAAACAAATCTAATGACTTGATTATAAAATCTAATGATTATTCACGTCATATGTTTGAACCTTTTCTAGCAAGAGGATATAGCAAAAAACAGCTCAAAGTAGGAAATCAATTTGAAAAAGCCTTGACTTTTATTCAAAAATTCTCAACAATTAACGATGCTATAGCTACTTTAAATGAAATACTTCCAAAGTTAGTTTATAATGAGTCAAATCCTGCAGATGAATTTGAGAGAGGACTGAAAGAATTAGGTGATTTTTTAGGTTTTGAATCTTCTAGACCTGAGAAAGAATATGGTAAAGGTTGTGATAATTTATGGATATTAGACAATGAAACGGCTTTAATTATGGAGGCTAAATCTCAAAAAAAGACTCAAAATATAATTTCAAAAGAGGAAATGGGGCAACTGATGCAATCTATACAGTGGTTTAAAGATAAATATGTATCTATTTCCAATGTTTATGGAGTTTCATTACAATATAATAATCAGAAAGAACCTACAGCAAATATAAATAATAATATAAAAGTTATAGATAATCTATCTTTATCTAAGTTGACAGAGAATTTATGTAGTTATAGAGATTTTTTGTCTAAAAACAATATTTCAAATTTATCAAAAGAAAGTATTAAAATGGAATTTGACAGACTTTGTTTTTCAAGTGACAAATTTGTAAATACATTTCTAAAAAATATTATAGAAAGAAAATAATAATAGCAATTTAAAATAAACTGAGGTATCCCTTCAGCACATAATTATTACCTGTTACCTATGCTAAGATTCACCGCTCTTACTACCGCACAAAACCGCAAACCGGTAGCGGTACCCGAAAATGGCAAACGCTCCGAACTGTTTGCCCAAAATGTATTCAACGAAGAGGCTATGCGCCAACTGATGACCCGCGATGCCTTTGCCGCTGTAATGAACGCCATTCACAATGGCACTAAAATAGACCGCCGTGTAGCCGACCAAGTGGCGACCGCTATGCGCGATTGGGCAATCTCCAAAGGCGCTACCCATTACACCCACTGGTTTCAACCTCTTACAGGGGGCACTGCCGAAAAACACGACGCTTTCTTTGAGCCCGTTAGTCGCGACCGCGCTATCGAACGCTTCGGGGGCGGACAGCTTGTACAACAAGAATCTGATGCTTCCAGCTTCCCCAATGGCGGAATTCGCAATACTTTTGAGGCACGTGGCTACACCGCTTGGGATCCTTCTTCACCGCCTTTTGTCTACGGCACTGTGCTTTGTATCCCTACAATCTTCATCGCCTATACTGGCGAGGCGTTGGACAACAAAACGCCACTGCTCAAAGCTCTTAGCGCTATCGACCAAGCAGCTACCGAGGTTGCACGCTATTTCGACAAAAATGTGAGCAAAGTCACCACTACCTTAGGCTGTGAACAAGAGTACTTCCTCATTGATAAAGCCCTTGCCAATACCCGCCCCGATTTGATGATTACCGGCAGAACGCTTTTAGGACATCAAGCGGCGAAAGGACAACAGCTGGACGACCATTATTTAGGGGCAATTCCAAGCCGTGTGTTGGCTTTTATGCGTGATTTGGAACAAGAGTGCCTATTGCTCGGTATCCCCGTCAAAACGCGCCATAATGAGGTCGCTCCTAACCAGTTTGAGTTGGCGCCTATTTTTGAAGAAGCTAACCTTGCTGTCGATCAAAACTCCCTGCTGATGGACGTGATGCGCAAGGTAGCCGAACGTCATAGCTTTGTAATCCTATTCCACGAAAAGCCCTTTGCAGGGGTGAATGGGTCGGGCAAGCATAACAACTGGTCGCTTGTTACCGATACGGGCGTAAACCTCTTAGCGCCAAGCAAAACACCTATCAAGAACCTGCAATTCCTCACTTTCTTCATCTGCACTATCAAGGCAGTATGTGAATATGAGCCTTTGTTAAGAGCCTCAGTAGCATCGGCGACTAACGATTACCGATTAGGTGCCAACGAAGCACCGCCTGCCATAGTATCGGTGTTTATAGGCGAACAGCTTACCCAAGTGTTGGATGCCTTAGAAGTATCATCAGATAACCTATCTCCTGAGGAAAAAACGGAACTCAAACTGAATGTAGTAGGCAAAATACCCGACCTCTTCCTCGACACTACCGACCGCAACCGTACCTCGCCTTTCGCCTTTACGGGCAACAAGTTTGAGTTTCGCGCGGTGGGCTCTAAAGCCAACTGTGGCAAGCCTACAATGGTACTGAGCACCATTGTAGCTCAACAGCTCACCGACTTCAAGAAAGCAGTTGATGCGCTTATAGAAGGGGGCAAGAAGAAAGAAGATGCTATCTTTAAAGTATTGCGTCGCTACATTAAGGAAAGTAAGAAAATACGCTTTGAAGGCGACGGTTATAGCAAAGAATGGGAGGAAGAGGCTGCCCGTCGTGGACTGTCAAACCATAAAACTACTCCTGAAGCGCTGAAAGAAAACATCAGTGAGAAGGCTGTGGTTTTGTTTGAAAGTACAGGAGTCCTCAGCAAAGTAGAACTTTTAGCGCGTTATGAAATTGGCTTAGAAGAATATGTAAAAACCGTGCAGATAGAATCGCGTGTATTAGGCGATATTGCTCGCAATCACGTGGTACCTACTGCCGTGCGTTATCAAAATACCCTTATTGAGAACGTAAAAGGCTTAAAAGAAATATTCGGCGATAGCTATCAAGAAGTAGCTGCCGAGCAATTAGAGCTCATACGCCATATTTCCGAGCATATCAAGGTGATCCACAGTCAGGTAGAGGCAATGGTAGAGGCGCGCAAGCACGCTAATCACCTTCCAGACTTTGAAGCCAAAGCTGATGCTTATTGCACGCAAGTAAAACCTTTTTTTGAGGTAATACGCTACCATTGCGATAAGTTAGAACTTATGGTAGACGACGAACTTTGGACACTGACGAAATACCGCGAATTGTTTTTTAATTAGCAAATTAGAAGATGAGAGAATGAGGGAATGAGAAAGTGAAGATTGTCTGTCATATTCTGAAATAGGTTTACACTAAAAACCATAAAAAGATATGACAAAAGGGAGGAAAGAAACAGTTCGGTACAGTTTAAGTTGAGTATCGTAGAAGAGATAGAGAAAAACGGATTGAGTATTGCAAACTGCCGACGCAAGTACGGCATTGGAGGAAGTACAACGATTCAAAAATGGCTCAAAAAGTATGGTAAAAATCACTTATTAAATAAAATAGTACGCGTGGAAACAATTGATGAAATCAGGGAGCTTCAAGCTCTTAAAAAGGAGTTAAAAGCCCTTAAAGAGGCTTTTGCTGAAACGACTTTAGAGAATAAAGTTTATAAGACTTATTTTTCAAATTCTTGGTCAGGAAACAGGAATGGGCGATGAAATAAAAAAAAAGTTAGAACAAGAGTTATTGAAGTACTTTCCAAAACAGAAAAGATAAGCGCTCTTTGCAAGTGTTTTGGTATTAGCAGACAAGCTCATTATAAAGCAGTTAAATTGTTTAAGGAGGTAGCACTCAGAGAGAGTATAATTATTGAGATGGTACAGGAAATACGTCGAGAACTGCCCAAGATAGGAGGAAAGAAGCTTTATTATATGTTATCAGATAAGATACATCAGGTAGCAAAAATAGGGAGAGATAAGTTTTTTATGATATTGAATAATAATGATTTACTTATTCAAAGGAAGAGGAGTTATACCCGTACGACCTATTCTAATCATTCTTTTAGAAAGTGGACAAATCTTGTTAAAGATGTAGAAGTGAGTGCTAAAAATCAAGTATGGGTAAGTGATATAACTTATATTCGCACCTTAGAAGGTTTTAGGTATTTATCGCTTATAACTGATTTATATTCAAGAAGGATAGTGGGATATTGTTTAAGTAATAGTCTATAGTCTATCTATTGAAGGGTGTTTAGAGGCTTTGAAGAAGGCTTTAAAAGGGAAGAAAAAGTCAGAGTCTTTAATACATCATTCGGATAGAGGAGTTCAATATTGTAGCAAAGAGTATATATTGTTATTGCAAAAAGAGCACATTCAAATTAGTATGACTCAGGAGAATCACTGTTATGAAAATGCTCACGCGGAGCGTATCAATGGAATTCTCAAGCAAGAGTTTAATTTAGGAGTTACTTTTAATACTGAACAACAGGCTCTTAGTGCGGTATGCTCGGCTATAAAGACATATAATCAAAAACGTCCTCACTATGCATTGAACTTAAAAACTCCTGATCAGGTGTACTTTCAAAAGGTAGCTTAATAAGAAAATTTGACTAATAAAATAATAATTAATTATGACAACCTTTTTTAGGACGTGACAAAAAATCCTCCCTCTCCTCTTCCGAACTTCTCCGTTTCCTTCCGAATTCTCCAACCTCCCGTCTGAAAAGTCCGCCCCGTCCCTTGTTAGTATTATTGGCATTATTAGCTTTTACCCCATTTCCTCATTCTCTCATTTTCTCATTCTCTCATTTTTCTCGCCCGTCGTGCTACGACCTTTGGCAAAGTTGATTACCTTGATAATCAATTATCTTTAGTTACATTATAGGGGCGTTTTGCAAACGCCCCTACAAACAGAATTCTTCAGATAGATTCATTTTTTTATTGGAATAGTTGTATCAAATTTTCTATAACCCCGAAGTTTGTTTGCTTAGCAAGGGTGCGCAATCGCTCTTTTAAGGTCAAACGCTTGCTCAACTCTCCTTTTTTACAGCGCTTCAAATCGATGAGAAGTTGCTGAATTTCTTCATATACCCTCGTTTTCCAATGTGGCTGACGTTTAGAAACAAGCTCAGGAATAGAAGGGTCAAACAAACGCAACATATCCACCGTTTGGGCAGCAAATTGAGTGTCGCGCTCATATACAAAACGCTGCGACATATTTTCTACAGAATCTTTCGTTAGAAAAAGTTCTTCGCTAAAAGTACTATAAATCTCTATTGCAAAATCCACTTTCCCCATCCATATAAGAGCATTACACAGTTTAGAAATGAGGATATCAGGAGTGTTAAATTCCTCATCAAACACGTGTAAGGGTTTGGCGCGTAGGTTGCGATGTAAGGCAGCTTCAGCCACACGAATCGCTTCTTGTTCGTTGTTGTTCAAGTAAGCCAATACTACTTTGGCTATGGTATAGCGCGTTTCAGGGTAATGAAAGAAACTATCAGGATAATCTCGCCATACCGATTCGATGTACTTATCAGCTTCTTTAGTATATTTTTCTACAAGACCTGCTCCACCTTCCCCCCATTTTGTACTGCAAAACACGCCATAAGCAAGAAAAGAATTCTGGCATACTCTCAAGTGTTCCAAAGGTTGAGTAGCGAGATAGGTTTCAATGAGGTGTACATAGCTCGCTTGTGCCATATAGTCGTAGTATGGGAACCAAGGATAAAGCGATTGAGTGATTTTTGGGGTGTTTTTATAGCGCTCCAAAAACGAAAAGGCATAAGGCAAATCGTTCAAAATGATAGGAGCGTAAGCCTCGTGAGTATCACGCAGTTTAGCATCGAAAAAACTCGCGTCCGAGAAAGCAATAGTGTCGTAGAAAGAGTTGATAACCTCGCGCAGTTGTGTAGGGGTAGCAGGAGTTGTGTTGTTGCAAAAGCTTTGCCAGTCGGCAAAACCAATGTAGTTACATAGCAAGTTTAAGCTTGTAGTGCTAAGTTGTTTATCCTTATCAATTTTTCCAAAGAAGCGTCGCAAGGTTTGGGTAGATAGACGCGTTTTTTCCGATAATTCTTCAAAGTCAGCTATAGAAGTAACCGTTTTCCCAAAGGAGCGGTTTACTTCGTTTTGTAAGCGGTTAATGTGTTGTTTATAAGCGTTATCAGTAGCTAAATCATTTGTCATTTTCCACGTCAAGTATTTATAATAGGGGTGCAAATATACACAAAAAACACCAAGCTGTATAAAATTGTACAGAAATTTCGTGCACAATTGTACAAAATTGGACTTTCATATTTTTTGGAGCGATTATACTTTTGCCTCTGAAAAAAATGAATTGTAAAATGAGAACAATTGTACTTATTTCGTGTGCTTCTCAAAAGGAAGACAGTAAAATGGAGGCTGAAAAAATCTATAAAAGTACTCTGTTTAAGAAAAGTTTAGCTTATGCTAAAAAGCTAAAACCCGATGCTATTTACATATTATCGGCACTACATCATCTGCTCCCCCTTGATAGAGTAACCGCCCCATATAACCTTACTCTCAATACGATGAGTAAAAAGGAAAGAACAGAATGGGGTAAAAAAGTAGTGGAGCAACTTAAACAAGTGGCAAATTTAGAAAAAGATACTTTTGTGGTTTTGGCAGGAGAAAACTACCTCACACCTATCCAATCTCACCTAAAACATCTCGAACTCCCCTTAAAAGGAATGAAAATAGGTGAACGACTACAATTTTTAACGAATAAAACAGCTTAAAATGAACTCATTAGCAGTACAATTACATCAGTTATTTAACGAACAAAAGCGTTTTACTTTCCCTTTTGAAGCAAATAAGAATGAAATTCCTACTAATGGTATTTATATCATCTTTGAGAAAGGTGAAAAATTTAATGATTGTGATAGAATCATCAGAGTAGGTACCCATACAGGAGACAACCAACTCTATTCTCGCTTAAAACAACATTTTGTAAAAGAGAATAAGAATAGAAGCATTTTTAGAAAAAATATAGGGCGTAGTCTGTTGCGTAAAGATGATCTTCATCACCCTTATGCTGAAAAATGGGAATACGATACTACCTCAAGGGAAGGTAAACGAAAATATGCTCACTTGCTGGATGTAAATTTTGAAAAGGCTTTAGAAAAGCGAATAAGTGAATATATACAACAAAACCTCTCTTTTGTAGTATTTGAAGTAAAAACTAAAGACGACCGACTTTTCTGGGAGAGCAGAATCATTTCTACCCTTTCCAATGCTGCAAAAGCAGGTGAAATAAAACCTTCTGAAAATTGGTTAGGCAGTTATTCTCCTAATGAAAAGATTAAAAAAAGCGGACTTTGGTTAGTGAATGAATTGTATAAACAAAGTCTCAACGACGAAGAATTTGAAAAGCTAAAAAACTTAGTAGAAGGTAAATAATTTGATTATTTTTTGTTAAGAATGACTAACACTCAAATAACTATTTTATCTCAATGAAAAAACTCTTTTTATTTTGAGTCTTCTAAAGAGAGATAATCAAACAAAAACCACCGCTGTACATTTACCCGCTCAGCGATGGTTTTTTATTGCTTTAACTTTCTTAATGAGCAAATTTTCTCATTTTCTCATTTTCTAATTCTCTCATTTCTCTCGCTGGCTTTGGCTCGCACCTCATTCCTCTAACTCAAACTTGCACCCCTAGTGCCTATGGCCTCATATCTCCTCATTTCCTCAATAAAAAAGTATTAATTGGTATTATTTTTGCATACAAAAAACCATTAATAATAAAACATATGAGTAAAAATGTATCCGACCAATTGGTCGAAATGTTAGTACAAGCAGGCGTAAAAAGAGTCTATGCCATTACCGGCGATAGTCTCAACCCTGTAAACGACGCCATCCGCCGCGATGGTCGCCTTGAGTGGATACACGTCCGCCACGAGGAATCAGCCGCTTATGCAGCCTCTATGGACGCCGAACTAAACGGCATAGGCTGTTGTATGGGAAGTTCAGGACCTGGACACGTGCACCTTATCAACGGACTCTACGATGCTAACCGCTCAGGCAACCCTGTGATTGCCATTGCCAGCACCTGTGCCACCCATAAATTCGGTACCCACTGGTTCCAAGAAACCAATCCCTTCTTGCTGTTTCAAGATTGCAGTAAATACGTATATGTAGCCAATACCCCAAAACAGTTCACCACAATGATGCAACGCGCCATACAAACGGCTATCAACGAGAAAGGCGTGGCGGTGTTGGGACTCCCTGGCGATGTGGCAGGTGCCGACCTCGAGGAAGTGCCTTCCGCTACACAAACCTTCTTAGCAAAACCAGTAGTACGTCCTTCCGATAGTGAACTCGACAAATTATCAGCCGTACTAAACGACGCTAAAAACAAGAAAATAGCCCTTTACTGCGGTCACGGTTGTCAGTATGCGGTGAAAGAAGTAGAACAGCTTGCCGAAACCCTTAAAGCGCCTATTGTCGCTTCTTTCCGTGGCAAAATATTCTTCGACCGCACCGATAGCCCTTATATAGCGGGAATGAACGGCTTGCTCGGACACCGTTCAGGTTATGATGCTTGCGCCAAAGCCGATGTGCTCGTAATGCTCGGCACCGACTTCCCTTATGCGGAGTTCTTACCTAAGAAAAACACTATTATTCAAATAGATGAACGCCCCGATATCATTGGGCGTCGTGCCAAAGTAGATTACGGTTTTGCAGGCGATGTGAAAGACACCATTACTGCCTTATTACCTAAACTCACCCCTCGCACCGACGATAGTTTCCTCAAAGACATTCACAAAGAGTATTTGGATCTCGAAAAATCATTAGATGATTACACCAAAAAGAAAACCGAAGAGAACCAAATAGACCCCGAATATGCCGCTAAACTTTTGGATAAATACGCCGCCAACGATGCTATTTTCACCGTCGATACAGGTATGAATGTAGTGTGGGCAGCGCGCTTTATCAAAGGTACGGGCAAACGTTACCTCACCGGTTCGTTCAACCACGGTTCTATGGCAAACGCCCTCCCAATGGCAATTGGCGCAGCAGCTTCCTCCAAAGGCAGACAAGTGGTAGCAATGTGTGGCGATGGCGGGCTATCAATGCTCTTAGGCGATTTGGCTACCCTGATGCAATACCAATACCCTGTGAAAATATTTGTGTTCAACAACCGTTCGCTCGCAATGGTAAAACTCGAAATGGAAGTATCGGGCTACCTCGATTGGCAAACCAATATGGTAAACCCACCTTTCGACAAACTCGCCGACCTGATGAACATCAAAGGCTATGAAGTGCGCAAAACCGAAGACCTCGAAGCCACCGTAAAAGCAGCTTTCGAGCACGACGGGCCTACTTTGGTGAATATCTACACCAATCGCGATACCTTAGCGATGCCTCCTCATATCACTTTTGAACAGATGAAAGGTTTTGCGACCAACATCATCAAGAAGATAGGTCAAGGCGACTTTGCAGAAGCCAAAGGCAGTATTGCCAACAGTATGAAACACATCAAGGACGTTTTTTAGATTTTAATTTTGATAATAAAAAAGTCGCTAAGCATCTCGCTTAGCGACTTTTTTCCTTGTATTTACTGTGTTACTTTCATTTCTTCAATTCTTAGCCTTGTATCTCAAACGCACAATCCTTGTCCTAAAATCTTACAACCCTTGAATAAGAATTTGCCCATAAAAAATTATCGCCAGAATTTTGCACCGTAAAAACTTGATAAGGAGAAAAGCCGAAAGACAAAAGGTAAATATAAAGTCGACGCCTTCCATCTTTTAGTTCTTTGACCTCTTATCTAAAAAATCAATCATTATGGCAAAAAGCAAAAATAATGTAGTAACCGAAGGATTGAGCGGTATGTTAGCTCGCCAAATCGTATTCCGCCAACGCGCAGGACAAACCATCGTAGGGAAAGCCCCCGTTCGCTCTCAGAAAGCAAGCCAAGCACAACAGCTACATCAGCAAAGGTTTGCCCGAGCAGCTTTCTATGCTAAAAGCGCTTTGCAAAATAGTGCACTTAAGCAAAGCTATGCCGAGGAAGCTAAAAAGCGTCCAGGTACCACCCCCTATAATATGGCAATTGCCGATTATCTTAAAGCTCCTGTGATTGACGCGGTAGATACCTCAAACTATACAGGTTCCGTTACCGGAGAAAAGATTGTCGTACAAGTATCCGACACTTTTAAAGTAACAGGCGTGAAAGTGAAAATCACCGACCACGATGCTACACTTGTAGAAGAGGGGAATGCTACCTTCCAAGAAGGTAAGTGGGTGTATACCACCACTGTGGTAAACGCTTCTCTTACCGGCGATAAGGTAATAGTAACAGCCACCGACCGTCCTGCCAATGTTACCACAAAGGAATTTATCCTTTAAAGTGAGTAACAACAAGAAAGGTAAAGCCAGTTTTGCTGGCTTTACCTTTTATTTTTTACCTTAAAATCACCCTTATTACAAAATAATTCGTACCTTTGCATCGCGTGTTACCTTTTACTCACACACCACCCAGCTGTGAGTCATTACTGATTTTACCTTTTACCTTTTATTTTTATTAAAAAATATTATTATGGAACATTCACACCACCAACACGACCATCATCACCACGGTCACGACCACCATCATCACACCGTAACTGACCTCAGTACTCTCAATCGTGCCTTCTACATAGGCATTGGGTTGAATCTGCTCTACACAATTATTGAGTTTGCAGTAGGCTTTCGCGTCGATTCCTTAGCACTTATCTCCGATGCAAGTCATAATCTAAGCGATGTCGCCAGTTTAGTGATTTCACTTATCGGTATGAAACTCACCCATCGCACCGCTACTCAGCTCTATACCTATGGCTACAAAAAGGCATCTATTCTCGCATCGCTCATCAATGCGGTACTACTGATGTATATTGTGATAAAAATCTTTATCGAAGCCTTCGAGCGTCTTGCTAATCCGCCCGAAATGGTAGGTTCAGCAATTATGCTTACAGCTTTTATAGGAGTAATAATCAATGCAGTTTCAGCATTCCTATTCTACAAAGGACAGAAGACAGATATCAATGTCAAAGGGGCTTTTCTGCACCTAATGCTCGATGCTTTGGTATCGGTAGGGGTAATTATCTCAGGGGCAATTGTATATTTTACCGGTTGGAACTTAGCCGACCCTATCAGTAGTTTTATGGTAGGTATCGTGATTCTGTTCTCCACTTGGGGATTACTTAAAGAAAGTGTAAAACTCATTTTAGATGGAGTGCCTCACGACATCGATAAGGAGCATATACAGCATCTTATAGAAGAGCACCCAATGATAGAGAGCGTACATCACTTGCATATTTGGGCGCTCAGTAGCTCACAGAACGCTCTCACGGCTCATATTGTACTGAAAGAGTGCATTACGCTTAAAGAATTTATGAATATTAAAGCGGAGTTAAAGCACAAACTCTCACACGAAGGGATTACCCACAGCACTTTTGAAATAGACACTGATAATTGCCACTGCGAAGAAGAAAAATGTAATTAATACCATAAAGCTAATAGCCTAAACGAAGAATAAACTACTATATAAAATCACTATTTATTACCAGTATTATTGGCATTACTGGTATTACCGGTATTAGAAAGGATTCCGCCACTAAGGGCAAACTCCATTGCTTTTTGGGAAGAAAAACCTTCAGCAGGCTTTATGTTATCTTTGGAAGTAACAATCACCCAACCAGAAATAGCATACGAATGCGGAAGATAAACACTTACCATTTCGCTGAGTTCAGCAAAATCCATAGAAGGTTGGGTAAGGAACCCAATGCGCCATATTTCGGGCGTTTCATTCACTTTTACCCATACCGGATTAGTAAGCTTGCGTTTGTCACCTACAAAAGAAGCTAAAATATCTTTAATAGAAGAATAAATAACCTTTACACCGGGAATATGAGCTACTAAATAATCTAATAGTCCCACGAACAGTTTCCCTAAAATCAGTCGACTACCAATAAAACCAATAATAGCAGTACCAAGTAAAACCAAAGCAAAAACTAACCCTGGGTAAGCCTTTGAGATATCAGGCACAAGGTTATCTACACTCTTGAAAATCGACCAGATAATCCAGATAGTAGCACTCAGCGGACCTATGATAAGTATCCCCTGAAAAAAGTATTTGATAAAGGTACTGAAATAATTCTTTGACATATATTTTATTACTAAAAAATAGAAGTATGTGTTTGTGCGGTAAACTCTTCTAAGAACTTCATTCCTCTATACGAATTCCCTTTGTTATTAAGTTTCGGACTCCATACCGCAATGCTATAATGATTAGGCAAAAGAGCTACAATACCGCCTCCTACACCGCTTTTACCTGGTAGTCCCACCTTAAAAGCAAACTCCCCCGACTCATCATAGAAACCGCACGTTTGCATCAAAGCGTTTACCCGTTTAGTACAAGTTTCAGTAAGGATTTGAACTCTATCGTGCATACGGATACCATCGTTGGCAAGAAACGAAAAGATATATGCCATCGATTTGCAAGTAAGCTCTAATGAACAGAGTTTAAAGTAGAAATTGAGTACCTCAATAGGGTCATTCTCTATGTTCCCTAATGATTTGATATAATAACATAAGGCAAAATTGCGATATCCTACTGATTTCTCCGACTCGGCTACTAATATAGAATAATTTATACTATCATCATTAGCTAATTCTCTTACAAAAGTTAAGAAATCGGCTTGAGCATCTTCCAAGATAGAGAGGAGAATATCACAAACTACAATAGCCCCTGAATTGATAAGAGGGTTACGTGGAATACCGTTATCGGCTTCTAACTGTATTAATGAGTTGAATGAAGTGCCCGAAGGTTCTACATCTACACGTCGCCATAGTTGGTCGCCTATAATACTATACGCCAACGAAAGCGCTAATACCTTAGAAATACTCTGTGCTGAAAACTTTTCATCGCAATCACCAATCCCATATGATTGTTTGTTTAGGCTATAAAAATATACCCCAAACTTATCGGGGTTCACTTGTGCCAATTCTGGGATATAAGTAGGAACTTTACCTAAATTATCAGCAGATAAAACAGATTGGTATATAGAGTCAATTATTTTAGAATATTTCATATGTATTTATTGTGGATTGTTCGTTCTAATGATTTTGATTTGCTTGATGCGTTTCTTGTCGAAAGCCTCTACAATGAATTTATAGTTGCCAAAGAGGATAGGTGTTCCTTTCTGAGGAAAGTTGCCCGAAATCTCTAAGAGAAAGCCTGCAAGCGTTTCGGCATCACCGCGATTTTCGTCAAATAGAGCCTCTTCTTCATCAGTAAATTCAAGAATGCGATAGAAGTCCTTTAAAACCGTTTTTCCTTCAAAAATAAAGACATTATCATTGATCTTGAAGTGTGTTATATCTTCATCGTCAAACTCATCGTTGATATTTCCCACAATCTCTTCTATGATATCCTCTAAGGTAATCACTCCACAAGTACCACCATACTCATCTACTACAACAGCGAGGTGTATCTTCTTCTCTTGAAACTCGCTCAACAAATCGTCTAATTTCTTGTTTTCGGGAACGAAGAAAGCATTACGTTTTACACTATTCCAGTCGAAATCAGTTTTGTCTAAATGTGGCAAGAGGTCTTTGATGTAAATTACCCCTGTGATATGGTCTAAATTCTCGTGGTATACGGGAATGCGTGAATAGCCTATCGCCACGATTTCGTTTAGCAACTCCTGATATGAGAGCTCTTCGCTGAGAGCAAAGATATCTACACGGGGAACCATTACTTCGCGGGTTTCGGTATTACCAAAAGAGACAATACCCTCTAATATCTTCTTTTCCTCGTTGGTGGTATCTTCTTCGGAGGCAAGTTCTAAGGCTTGCGAGAGTTGTCCTACTGAAATATTACTTTTCTGTTTGCCCAATTTCTTTTGTATCCATACGGTAAAGTTTTTCATCGGCATACTGATGGGCGTAAAGAAGGTGTCGAGGGAATAGATGAAGTAAGCTATGCGCCGTGAAAACAAAATATTGTTGCGATTGGCGTAGATTTTAGGCAGAATTTCACCGCAGAGCAAAAGCACAAAGGTAACCAGACCTACATCGAGTACTGCCCGCACCCAAGGAGTTTTAATTCCTCCGAAGAGGAAGTCGCCTATATCGGCAAAGAGGAGTACGATAGTGATGTTTGCCAAATTATTGGCAATAAGTACCGTTGCCAATAGCTTTTTAGGATTCTCTGCGAGCTTGGCTATAATATTGCCGGTAGGCGTTTTTTCTTCTTTGAGTGTTTCAATCTCAGCAGGAGTAAGCGAAAAGAGAGCTACCTCAGCTCCTGAGATAAGAGCAGAGCAGAATAATAATAGTATAAACACTGCAAATTGAATAACGATACCCACGTCAATGCTTAAAAAAGGCATTAATGAGAGTACCGACAAAGGTTCTGTTTCCAAAATATTATTATTTCGTTACACATTTAGAAAGGAGGCTCCGTACTTACGGGCGGTTCAGGAGCCTTAGGTTCAGCTGTTTTAGGAGTTGGTTTAGGTTGCCCATCACGTTTAGGATTTGGTAGAAAAGTTACATCGGAAGCGTGGATTTCAGTTGTTTGGCGCATCACGCCATCTTCCGTTTGCCATTTACGTGTTTTGATGCGCCCTTCGACATAGATAAGGTCGCCTTTGTGAGTGTATTTCTCTACGAGTTCTGCCAGCTTGTTGCGTACGATAACAGTATGCCATTCGGTACTGCTAATGCGCTCGTTGGTAGCGCGATTGGTATACTCATCATCAGTGGCTAAGGGAAACTGACCGATGCAGTTACCTTCACTGAAATAGGTAAGCTTCACAACATCTCCCATACGACCTATGAGAATAACTTTATTTAAAGTTCCGTTCATTGATATATAAATATAAAGTTGATAATCTAAATATTCTCCAAAAGTACGACAAAATTTTAAAACTACCAAAATTTGGTAATGAAATTTGCAGTGAGAGCTGATACGGGATAGCTGTGTATATCGGTAATAAGTATGCTATTATCAAGGAGTTCGGTGGTGGTAACTATCCAAAAAGAAGTATAAATATGCTGGTGAGTGAGTTTGTGGATTACAGGCATTTCGTTATACAAACTCACGGTAGCAGAAGGTAAGATAGAGACTATTTCTTCGGTAGTAGCAGGAGCGTGAGTTTCGAGTAGTGGAAACTCATAGAGCCCGTGCCAGATATCTTTGCCTTTGCGCTTTTGCAAAAGGGTTTGTCCGTAAGGATTGAGCCATACGAGATAGTTGAAATAGCGTTTTTTAATAGTGATTTTCTTGATTTTTACGGGTAGGACGTCTACTTGCTGATGATGAAAAGCCCAACAGTGGTCACGTAATACACAATTTGCACAATCGGGACTCTGGGGAGTGCACTGCAAGGCACCGAACTCCATTAGGGCTTGGTTATAAGTGCCGGGATTGTGCTTGTCTAAACATTCGTAAGCTAATGCTTTGAACTCTTTGGTGCCTTGTGGACTGTTAATAGGTGTTGCAACACCAAAAAGACGAGAGAGCACACGGTATACATTACCATCGACTACGGCGCAAGGTTCGTTATAACAAAAGGAAGCTATGGCACTTGCGGTATAATCGCCTATACCTTTGAGTTTTACAAGTTCTTTATAGGTTTTGGGGAAGACACCTCCCAATTCAGTAGCGATATATTGCGCTGTGTGGTGTAGATTCTTAGCGCGCGAGTAATAGCCTAAGCCCTGCCATAGTTTGAGCACTTCTTCTTCGGGGGCATTGGCTAAATCGGTGATGGTAGGGTACCGACTGATAAAACGCTGGTAGTAAGGCAGACCTTGCACTACGCGCGTTTGCTGTAAAATTACTTCGGAGAGCCACACCTTATAGGGATTAGCGGTGCCACGCCAAGGCAAAGACCTTTGCGCAACTTTATACCAAGAAGTTAGTTTGTTGATGAGCCAATTTGTCAATTTGTGAATTTTAGGAGTTAGGAGAGTGTGCAATGGGACGCAAAAGCGACAACGTTGCTAATTTTCTAATTTCTCGGTATTTTCTTTTTTCTTGTCGGTATCGTTATTCTCTTTGGTAGCATCTTTGAACTCGCGAATACCTGTGCCCAGACCGCGCATTAATTCGGGAATTTTCTTGCCTCCAAAGAGCAATAATATAAGGGCTACAATGATGACTACTTGCCAGGGACCTACTACCCCTAAAAATATACTTAGCATAGTTATTAGATTTTAGTTGTTAGTTATTAGTGTTAGGTATGTCGGAATTGTCAAACTTGTCGGACAATTCTGAACAAAGAAATAATAATAGTGCAAAATTACAAAACTTTTTTGAATTGACAATCTTTTTCTAACGACTAAATTCTATTGACTTGATAATGGCTTCGAGTTCGAAGAGCATATCGCGTTTGGCAACGCCTGGGGCATATAAAAAACCTTCGGCTACTACCAGACGGTTATGGGCTTTGTCTTCAATAATATAATTGATATAGGGGCCTCCAAGGGCGAAATCTTTTACTTCCCACAAGCCTTTGCTTTCAATGGTTTTTCGTCCTTTTATTTTCGTTTCGCTGATGCTGGGAGCCAAATAGGTTTCGGTAACCATATACATACCTTCTTTGGGTCCTGGAATATATTTTTTGCCTATGGAATCGCGCATCTTTACGATAGTTTTAGTGCGCCCTTCTTCATCGGCAGGGATACTTCCCAAAGGCATTTCGTAAAGGATAATACTTGCTCTCCCGCCTTTGATAGGGCGTTCTATCCAGAAGAAATTGTCGCCGTATTTTCTCACCTGGTACACGGCGGGCATCACGAATTTGAAGCCTAAGGTTTGTTCTACTTGTTTGTCTTTGCTAAGGGCATTATTAAAACGATGACGTGTTTCTTTGAGGTCGTTGTTCTTGAACGCAAGGATAAACTGGTCGTGAAATTCTTCGACTTTACAGGCTATATCGCGCACTTGTTTGCCTTGTACTTCGCATACCACTTGTGGTTTGGCGTATACATCGTCGCTAATCGTTGCTTCGTTTTTATTACCACGATGCACAATGAGCACATTGCGACTGTTACGGGTGTTGCCTTCAAATACTTGAGGGGGCACTTGATGTAACGAAAAGATGGGTTCTTCGGTAGGTAGCCCATCGATAGGGGCGGCGAAGTAACGGCGAATGGTATCGCCTACGGCGCCTTCCCAGAGGTCGTTATCGATGACCACGGCGAGGGTGTTGATTTGCCCTACTGAAGAGGGGAGGTAAGTTTCTCCGTTTTTATTGTTGCTATTGTTACAACCCAATAGGAACAGGGAGCAGGCGATACTTGCAAATAGAAAGCGTTTCATAAAAATAACTGATTATTTCTTTATAAGAAAAAATACAGCTAAAATCGTTCCAAAATCACTTTTTTGGTAAAAAATATTGTTAGATTAGCAAGAAGGTGCGAGCCGCACAGGCTGTTAAATTAGGAAATGAGAAAATTAGCAAATTAGAAAATGAGAGAATGGGAAAATGAGGTAAATGCCAATAATACCAAACAACCAACTTTGCCAAAGTTTCAAACTTTGGCAAAGTTTGAGATGAAAAAGCGACGCATTGAGACTGTTAGGCGTATTCGGAAGGAAACAGAAGAAATCGGAAGAGATCTAAGAGAAAATTTGATGAAAAAAGGGTGTAAGAAGGGTGGGGTTAGCTTATAGAGAGCTTATAGGAAGCTTATACGAATCTTGGACGATTGGTATAGAAAGGGTGTATAAATAATTGATTCATAATATAATACAACAGTGCTAAAAATGTTAAAAACAGGGTTTCGAGGCGAAAGAAAGAGGAAGAGGCACTAGGCCTTAGGCCATAGGCAATAGGGGGGGAGTATGACGGAAAGGAGAAGGGATAATTAGGGAATTAGCAAATTAGAAAATTAGTAAATGGGGAGCAGTGGGGTGGGAACCCGTGAATAATATGTAAATTATTAAGGGGGCAAATGGTGCTACTTAGGTAATTGGTAGGCAATGAATAACAGGAATAATTTGTTTAAAGGCTTAAATGGCTAATTTGCTACATTGCGAAAATTAGATTTCTGAACAATAACAGTAGTGAGAGCTGTGGTAAAACCCCAATGAGCCAACTTAAAAACATTAGCCATAAGGACTTCTGGTTGAGGTAAGCTTGTGCTGAAATACAGGCTCCGCTGAGGAATAAGAAAAAGGCTACTATGTAGGTCATATCTTTTTCTATGGCAATACTAAGCAATATTGAGAAGGTAGTAAGCGCCCCCATTCCCATAGCAAACATATTGACTTGCAATCGCAGAAAATGTAAAAACAAAATTATAAAACAGCTGATGGCTAAGTTCATCACGTAGAAGTAGAGGATAGGATAGGGGTCGATAGGGGTGATGCCGAAAGCTACCCCTAAAAGCATTGCTATATAGCCGTACAAGAGCCATTTTTGTTTTTCTAACGGAATGATAAAAGGGTTCTGCAACCAGCCTACTACAAACAAGATGAGGTAGATGAGTGTAGGGATAGCAATGGTAACTATCAGTAATAATAGCCACGTAAACTTCATTTGCTCTACCGGGAGAGGGAAAGGGATATTAAAAAGCACCACCATAGCTCCGTAGATAGGGAGCCAGATGGGGTGAGTAAAAAAAGCTATGATATAACTCAAAAAACGCATTGTATTCTTCTTTTTTTGCAAAGGTAGTACAAAATAGCAAAATAGCAAATTTGAGAAAAAGCAAAAAAGCCCCTCGCGTGAGCGAGGGGCTTTTTATTTAAGGAGTGTAAATAATGTTTTCTACTAAGTCGTTGTCGGTATTCTTGGCGAGCTGTGAGTTTTTCTCGTTAAAAGGTGTGGTATAGAGAAACTCTTCGCTACTTAGATGTCCTGTGGGCATCTCGTCGGGGTTCGTCTCGGCAACTTTATTGGTTCCAGACAGTTCTTTCAGTTCTTCAGCGACAATCTCTTCAAAGAAATTGTCTTTCCTTGTTTTTACATTTTTCATCTTGTCTGCTTTTAAATTATTATTAAACTTTCTTTTAGTCCTTAGGTCACACGCCATAGAGCAAAGGTTTCGAGGGGTAGCGTTTCTCAAAAGAGGATAACCTCCCCTCCTTTCACATACTCAGCTACGCCAGCTGGCTGACTTCTTTTAAATAGGGGGAGAAGGGGACTCAAAAATGACTTTTCACTTTTTCCTTGTCTGCCTCTTTTTCTTTGTTACTTGTGTGGTTTGCACCTCTTCTTGCTCGTGCGGTTTGCATCTTTCGATGAAATCGCTGAGCACGTTCATATAGTTGATGAAGGCTTCGTAGGGCGAATCGTAGGGTAAGCGATACTTGTGATAGTCGGCACCTGAAAAGAGCTTAGTACGCATAAAATAGAAGTGCTCACTGGCTTGCAGACGAGTATAATCGTCTATCAGGTCGGCGTTCTTTTTCTTTCTTACTTCTGGTTGTATCTTAAAGAGCTCTCGGAAGGCTTCTTTTTGCAACTCGTTACCCAACCAAGAGGTGGTATCGCGCTCTTCGTCTGTCCACGAAATAGGGTAGGGCACAGGCAAGACATCTTTAGCAGGGTGCTTTTTGGCTACTTCCTTAGGTAATAAGAACTCATAGTTATCGTCTTCCATCATATAAATGATGAAATAGCGCAAGAAGTCGAAAATACCGCTTTGGGCGTTGTTGTAATAGCCTATTACCTCGTAGTTCATAAAGAGGTTGAGCACCTCGCTATCTTGCAAGCTGTTTTTCACCCAACTGATATACTTTTCAGAAGTGAGTGGGTATTCACTCCAATTTCTATCGGAAAAGCGTATGGCGATATCATCACTGAGTTTGCTGTTTTTGAGCAAAAGGTTGAGGTTTTCGTCGATAGCGTTTTTGTAGACAAAGTTTGGACTCTTCCAACCCAATACGTGCTTAGCTCCATCGGTGAGCATTGTTTTGAAACCGAGTTTTGCGACGCGTTCGCCTATGGTATCGGAATAGATAAGAGAGGTGTTGCGAAAAGTTACAGGCTTCTTGCCAAAGAGCTGTTTGATAGCCGTAGTATGTCGTTTTACTTGTTGTTCGAACTCATCGGTATCCTCAGAGAGCGAAGCCAAAGAGTGGGAATAAGTTTCTGCCAAAAACTCTACACTACCGGTTTGGGCGAGTTCTTGGAAAGAGCGTATCACCTCAGGAGTGTGCATTTCGAGCTGGTCGATAGCACTTCCTGTGATAGAAAAAGCTACTTTGAACTTGCCTTTGTATTTATTGATAAGCTCCAAGAGCAAGGTGTTAGCAGGTAGATAGCAATGCTCAGCCAAATCTTCAAGCTCAGAGCGATTGGCGTAATTATCGAAGTAATTATGTTTCTTGCCGATGTCGAAGAATTGATACTTTCTAAGACGTTCGGGGTGATGGATTTGGAAATAGATACAAATTGACTTTTTCATCGTTGGTTATTTTATATTAAAGATTCGTAAATGTTTTTAAGTTTCAAGGAAGCTTTTTCCCATTTCAGTTGGTTTACCTCGTCGTACCCTTCACGTTGCATATAGTGAGCGAGGGTGGGGTAAGCCAAAATGCCATAAATAGCATCGGCAAGGGCGTTGATATCCCAATAGTCTACTTTGATAGCGTGGTGGAGTACCTCAGCCACTCCCGATTGTTTGGAGATGATAGTAGGTACTCCTGAGCGCATTGCTTCCAAAGGAGAAATCCCAAAAGGCTCGGATACTGAGGGCATCACATACACATCGCTGTATTGGAACATACGCTGTACGTCGTTACCCCTGAGAAAACCTGTGAAGTGGAAGCGGGTTCCCAATCCCAATTGTGCAACACGGCGCACTAAGGGGTTCATCTTCTCGCCACTACCTGCCATTACAAAGCGTACGTTAGGCATACGTTTCATCACTTTTGCAGCTGCCTCAACGAAGTATTCAGGACCTTTTTGCAAGGTGATACGCCCTAAGAAAGTAACGATTTTATCCTTAATACCGCGTTCTTCTTTGGCATCGGTTTCGGCTTTAAAGTCTACTGCATTGTGCACAGTAATCACCTTCTCGGCAGGGATACCGTATTTTTCAATGACGATATTACGCGTCCAGTTGCTCACGGTTACTACTCTATCGGCAGCTTCCATACCGCGTTTTTCGATATCGTAGACCAATGTGTTGCGGTTATACTCGCCCCCACGGTCGTATTCGGTAGCGTGCACGTGTACGATAAGGGGTTTGCCGGAAATCTTTTTGGCGATGATACCCGCGCTATAGGTAAGCCAGTCGTGGGCGTGAATCACGTCGAACTCATAGCGTTGGGCAACCGTACCCGCTACTAAGGCATAGCGGTAGACCTCTTCCATCAGATTTGCACCGTATTTGCCTGAAAACTGAAATTTGTTATGATACGAAATGCGTTCGCGGTGTTCGCCTTCTTTGAGGTACTGGTCGCGTTCGCGGGCAAAGGTTTCGGGATCCAGGTAAGGCACGAGGTTCGAACCTATCTCCATAAAATTGATGTGTTTCCAGAAATCTTCAATCTTTTCAGCGTTTTGCAACATCTCTACATCGCTAGCGTTGATAATCTTAGCCACATTGCCGTCCTCATCACCGGAGGCTTTTGGCATCACAAACAGCACTTTTACGCCGTTTTTAGCCAATCCTTGGGCAATACCCAAGCAGGCTGTTCCTAATCCCCCACTGATATGAGGGGGAAATTCCCATCCAAACATTAATACTCTTGCTTTCTTCATATGCTTTTATTTATTCCTTCCCCAATCCCCTCCCACGCGGGGAGCAAGAAGAGCGTTATTCTAATTTTTGTTTTGAGATGATGCTGATTAACTCATAATCATCGGGCAGGTTACCATCTTGAATAGGGTAGTCATAGATGATTCTCTTGACTTTCAACTGATATTTATAACCTTTTTCAAGGGTAATACCTTTTATTTGGTTGTAGCCAAAACAAAGTTCTTTATTACCTATTAGTGCTTTAAAACATTCGAATTTCACTTCAGGCCAACTAAAGGCTTCTCCCATTTCTCCTGTAATTGTAAGTGTCACTTTTTGTACTTCTTTAACTCCATTATTGGTGTAATCACTTTCTTTACTAAGGCAAGAACAGCACAAGATACATATCAATAATATTAAGATATTTCTTATCATATTAAAGTAACTTTCTCAAAGTGTTGCAGGCATTTGACTCAGTAGCCATTGAGCACGTAATATCTCGGCTACATTCTTAGCTTTGGCAATACAACCGCGTGAGTGGAATGGTGGATTGCCGTCGTAAATAGCCGATATAGTACATACGCCGTGTTCGTTGAGCTCTTCTTCAAAGTTTTCCAAGATAGCTTGCGCTTCTGGCAGGTACTGTGCTCCAAAGATTTTCAGATAAGCCTCTATATAGAACCCAATAAACCAAGGGTGTGCTGACCCGTTGAAGGTGGCTTTGTCTCGCACATATACATTGCCTACACTCACACCTTCATAACGAGGGTTTTGAGGAGATAAACTGCGCAATCCGCGAGGGGTGAGCAATTCTTGGGTAACAATGTCCAATACTCTCTTCTTAGTCTTCTCGTTTATGGGAGCATAGTCAAGCGCACAAACGATGAGCTGATTGGGTCGTACATCTACGTTTTTATTCGTGCGGTTGGCATAGTCGGCAAGGTATTTCTTGTCCTCTATCCAAAAAGTCTCTACAAAGCTCTTTTCGATGGTTTCAGGTAGCGAGAACCATTCGCCGAGAAAGGTTTTGTCTTTTGCCTCTTCTGCTAAGGCAAGCGCGTAACACACGGCATTATACCAGAGGGCATTCACTTCTACTACATAACCATTGCGTGGCACGATAGCGCCGTAATCGCCTTGCGCATCAAACCACGTAAGCGGACGTGTAAGGTCATCACTCCAGATGAGCCCGTTAGCTTCCATACGGATATTCTTATGAGAGCCTTGCTTGTAGGTGTTTAAGATACTTTTGATTGTATCGCCATACTCCTTCCAAATTTGTTTCTTACTCTTAATAGTTTCCTTTTCATACTGTTGAAGCGTCCAAAAGAACCACAACGAGGTGTCGGCATCATATTCAGGGTGTATATTGTGCGTACTGATTTCCTTAGCAAAAAGCCCTTCGTAGAAGTATTTTTGAGTAGAGGTGAGCACGTCTTCAAATATCTTGGCTGTACTGCCCGATAGAGCAATACCTGGCAAGGCAATAAAAGTGTCGCGCATATTGCTGTCGAACCAGTGATAACCTGCCTTGATACGGGTTTCGCCTGCCTTGTGAATAATAAACTGAGAGGCGGCGTACTGCAAGCATTCTTCAAACGAATTGCGGTCGGCGCGCTCTTTGAGGTACTTAGCAAAGTCCTTTGCAAGGTTCTTAGGGTTGGCTTCCTCTAAGCTGGCTGAAAAGACGATGCTTTCGCCTTTCTTGAGGCTCACTTCGAAAGCCCCTACACTTAGGAGGTCTTCTTGGTAGTCATACCCGCGTTCTTTTTCCTTGGTGTAATAGATGTTGTTGTTCCAATAAGCCCCACCGCCAAAATTAGCGAATTTGCTGAGTTGCATATAGAGATAAGGAAACTCTGGGTATAGTTTTACACGCACACCACCGCCTACTGCTTCGGCTTGGGTGTTGGCTACGGGGTTTTGCTTGCTAAGAGAATGGATATCGCGGAAAGCCAAGAGAGGGTTTAGGCGCAAAAGGGTAGCCGAATGGGCTTCTAGTAGCGTATAGCGTATCAATACTTGGGGAGCATTGTGCATCATCAAGATTTCTTTTTTCAGCAATACGCCACCTACTTGGTAAGTAACGGTAAAAGCTTTTTCGTAGGAAATATCTACGATATACTTATGCCCGCGCGGTTCATAGGTACCTTCGTATTTATGAACGCCGAAATTGAAATCGCGTCCGTGCTGAATGATACTTTCATCTAAGGAGGAGAGCATCACGTAGTTTTTGCCTCTAAACTTTTCAATAGGCACTACCAGTAGCCCGTGGTATTTACGGGTATTGCAAAAAACGAGAGTAGAGGAGCAGTAGCCCCCCCCTCGGTTCGTACCGAGAAACTCTCTATCCAGAGAGTATTCAAGATTAATAAGTTGGTCTTTTTTGAATGATAAATAACTCATATTTCAATTAACAATTTACGATTAATAATTTACAATTTAGGTTGTAGTATATACTTTGCCAGCTTCGCTGGAATATCTCACACAGATTTCACGAATCTCACAGATTTCTTCACGGATATTTCTTTTTATAATGTTTATTTGTGCCACGGATTTTAGTACCAAGCTACACTTGGATTTCAGAGATCTTCTTCATCATCACCTTCTTCCTCTAACGCCTTCATAAAGTTTAGAAACCCTTTTGTTAAGTATTTGATAGATTCCTCTGTAAAATCTCCCAAATCCATCAATAACAAAACGATTTTGTTTGTTTCCAAATCTATTGAAAAAAGATTTCCTCCCCAATCTACAGCAAAAGGAAGGTATTTATTAGGAATTCCTTTACTAACAAGATGACTATAGCTTGTAGCGATATCTATATTGCCTAAATCAGTACTTGGGTACTTTATAGGAATGAAAAAACTCACTTCTACATACCCATCATCATCTTCCACATAAAAATAAGTTTTATCTGCAACCCCTCCATTGAAATGAAGGTATTGATTTATAAAGTCGGTGGGCAAGCTATATCCTACTATTTCTTCTAAGGATTTAATATCAGCTTGTGTTAATAGGTTTGATGATTTTGAAAACATAATTCTGTTTTTTAGGTTTGTATTATTTCTCCTAATTGTGTAGTTTCTTTGATTCTTAATAAACAGAGCTACAAACTCACACTTTACGTGAGGCGCACTCATTTTCTAATTTTCTAATCTGCTAATTTCAATACAAATCCTATTCTCGCGGGTATATACAACGATAGCAAATTCTCCTTGCCGGTGTACTGCGTAAAATGCTCTACGCTTTCATCGATGCGGTTGTCGCCTCCAAAGGCGGGGTTATCAGTATTCAGTACCGTTGTGTATTTACCTGCTGGCACATCAAACTGATAATCGGTGTAGGAGGTAGTGGGGTTAAAGCTGAAAACAAATAAGTAGCCACTGCGCTCGAATATGAGTAGCTGTCGCTCGATGTCGCGCACCAATATATGGGGTTCTCGGTCTAGGAACTTACTATCGGTGGCAAAGTGTATCATCGCGCTATCAAAAGCGTTAAGGTATTTAAATTTCAGGTTAGAGTCGTCTACCAAACTCCATAGCCTGCGTGCGTGGGCATAACTCCAGTTGTTGCCAGCACGCGGAAAGTCGATCCACTCAGGGTGTCCCCATTCGTTGCCCATAAAGTTGAGGTATCCCCCACCTGCGGTACCAAGAGTTACCAAACGTATCATCTTGTGGAGTGCCATCGCACGGTCGATGATGAGACTGTGGTCGAACACGCTCATACCCGTATACACTTCCTTATCAGTGAGCCAGAAAAATATCGTTTTATCACCTACCAAGGCTTGGTCGTGGCTTTCGGCATAACTGATGGTGCGTTCTTCGGCGCGTTTGTTAGTCAGTTCGTAATAGATATTGCCTACGTGCCACTGTTCATCGGGGACTTCTTTGAGGAGCTTAATCCAATAATCGGGAATACCCATACTCAGCTTGTAATCGAAGCCTACGCCTTTTTCAGCAATAGGCGAGGCAAGACCGGGCAATCCGCTCATCTCTTCGGCAATGGTCAGCGCTTCGGGGTAGAGCTCGTGAATAAGTTGGTTAGCCATAGTGAGATACACCAAAGCGTCGTCGTCCTCATTGCCATCATAATAGAAACTATAATCGGTAAAGGCTTTGCCCAAACCGTGATCGTAATAAATCATACTGGTAACGCCGTCGAAGCGAAAACCGTCGAAGCAATATTCTTCTAACCAATACTTACAGTTAGAAAGTAAAAAATTCAGTACTTGGGGCTTACCATAGTCAAAACAGCGGGAGTCCCAAGCAGGGTGTTTACCGCGCTCACCGCGGTGGAAGTAAAGATAGTTGGTACCGTCGAAGAGGCTGAGCCCTTCTGCCTCATTGCTTACCGAATGCGAGTGTACAATGTCTAATAGTACACGTATGCCTAAGCCGTGGGCAGCATCGATAAGTTCTTTGAGTTCTTCGGGCGTACCAAAGCGTGAACTCACCGCAAAGAAGTTAGCCACCTGATAGCCAAAAGAACCGTAGTAAGGGTGTTCTTGTATTGCCATCAGTTGGAGAGTGTTATAGCCCAAGGCTGCGATACGGGGCAGTACATAGAGGCGGAACTCTATAAAAGTGCTCACGCGCTGGTGTTCAGTACTCATCCCGATATGTGCTTCGTAGATAAGCGGGTGTGGAACAGCTTTGGGGCGCGGGTGTTGCCAGTGGTAGGGGTGCTCGGGACACCACACTTGGGCGGAAAACACCTTGGTATAATCGTCCTGCACAGCGCGGGTAGTATGTGAGGGGAGGCGTTCGCCACTGCCTCCTTCCCATTCCACAAGTAGTTTGTAGAGCATTTCGTGGCGGAGGATATTAGCAGGAAGACGCAATTCCCAGTCTTGGTCGTTTAGTTTAGTGAAAGAATAGTGTTTGTTTTTTTGCCAGTCGTTGCTATCACAAAGAAGAAAGATAGCCGTTGCATTTGGAGCCCACTCGCGTAGCACCCATTCTGTATGAGTACGGTGCAGACCGTAGTAGAGGTGCGAATTACAAGCATCAGCCAGGCACTTAGCGTCCCCTTGCACTCTATGAAGGACATCGATAAAGTGCTGATGCCTTCCCTGAATAACAGGGAGGTATGGTAGCAATAGTGGGTCGTTCATAAGGTTTGGTATTCTGGCTACGGAAAAGTCAAAAGATTGGCTTTTAGGTAAGTCAATTAAATTCGCTGTAAAATTAATATATTATTTATTTGATAAAAAATATCATTTATCTATTACCATTAAGTTATAGTATTCTCCTGTACTGAGTTCTAATATTTTTAAGATTTTGACTTTTAACACTACATTTTGTTGTTCACCACAATTAAACTCTTTTGTACTATGGATATAATAGGTCTTCCCATTCTGCACCAAAACATAAGCAGTACCACAACTCAAGATAGATTTTTTAAGATTTCTATCCATTGAAACAAGTTTCATGCTTATCTTATCTATCCCCGATTTTCCACAGAATTTTATATCAACTTTAATTTTCGCTGATGATACTTTCATTACCTTTGCCCTATTTTCATAAAAATGATTTAGATTTTCAATAATAGGGATTGTATCCCCATTAGTGAGAACTATATCCATACGAATATCCTCGGGTTGATATTGTTTATCCCTCTCTGTAAAGGAAGATAAGCACGTAATAATTAGTATATTAATTACAAAACATTTGACAATTGTTTTCATTACTCTTTCAATTTTTCGACTACTATTTGGTGATAGGTTTTACCTTTTACAAATATAGAAAAAACTAAAGAGGTTGCTGTTACATCTCTCTTCTTTGACTTTGTTTTTTTGCCCATTCGCTCTATAAAAGGGGCGTTTTTCTCCAAAACAACTGCTGGAAAAGAATCCTTTTCTTGTATAAATAAGCAGTGGTGTCGAGCCTTTTTTTATGATAATAGTTATGTACTTTCCTCTTTATTTTTTTAGGCAAAAAACGCGCTACTGTATCTAAAAAGAAAAAATTATCTCCCTTTTGTCCATCTCCACAAGGGTAAAAACTCGCTTTAAATTCTTTTTGAGTATAATGAATAGAATCTATTTTGTAAACATCTATATCTGTATAAGCATAATAATCAGTATAACAAGACTTACAAGCATAAGTATTGTCAGTAAAAGCAATACAATGTTTTTCTTGTGAGTACAAGGAAAAAGAACAAAAGTACATAAAGACAATAATATATTTCACTTTATGAGTCGTCATTTACCAATAGATTTTACATCCTTAATATAAATCATATCTTTTTGTCCTCCAGTATAAAAGAAAAAATAGTTTTTTATAAAAAATATCATTTATCTATTACCATTAAGTTATAGTATTCTCCTGTACTGAGTTCTAATATTTTTAAGATTTTAACTTTTAACACTACATTTTGTTGTTCACCACAGTTAAACTCTTTTGTACTATGGATATAATAGGTCTTTCCATTCTGCACCAAAACATAAGCAGTACCACAACTCAAGATAGATTTTTTAAGATTTCTATCCATTGAAACAAACTTCATACATATTTTATCCACATCAGATTTGCCACAGAATTTTATATCAACTTTAATTTTCGCTGATGAGACTTTCACTACCTTTGCTTTATTTTCATAGAAATAATTTAGATTTTCAATAATAGGGATTGTATCCCCATTAGTGAGTACTATATCTTTACGAAAATCCTCAGTTTGATATTGTTTATTCCTCTCTGTAAAGGAAGATAGATATGTAACAATTAGCACATTAATTACTAAGTATTTAACAATTGTTTTCATTTCTTATTTTTTATTGATTCTATGACTCTTGACAATATATATTTTTTATATGATATTTCTGATAGAATGTAAGTGTTTCTATCATCTCCAACTCCCTCTATTTTGTGTTCTTTACAATAACAATACAATTTGTTATCTGAAGAAGTGCAAACTTCTGTATTACCCGTTGCGTTATCATAAAAAAGAAAGTAATTACCCTTTTCATCTGTTCCCATTCCTACTATTACTATAAAATGGTCTGATATCCCATCATTACTACTTGAACCAGTTTTACGCTCTACACCACACATTACAGGAGTATTATTTTTTAGAGCTTTTTTCAAGTAGTTCACTGCTTGCTTAAAAGAATCTTTAACATAGCTTATTTTTTCTACTCCATTTTCTTTTACGATTTTTGCTATTTGGTACGATTTTCCTGAAGGTGAGTATCCTACTTTAGTCAATTGTAGTGTCGCTAATTTATAACATCTTGAAGGATCGTCTGTATAAGCAGTACTCCAGTTTACGTGTTGTGAAACCTTAATAACAGGAGCTATGTTTCCCCAATCCCTACATACACATTCCTCGATTCTTAAAGTAACTTCTCTAAAAGAAGTATCACATTCTATTTCATCAACGTATAAAGTGCCTTCTTGCATTGTAGTGGGTATTGACACTTCAAATCTCACAGAAGAATCTTCTGCTACTTTTGCAAAAAGCATAAGCTCATAAACGCCTTTTTCAAACTCTTTATTGTCTTTTTCTTTAATTTTGATTACTATAGTTTCCCCTACTTCAAATCCATCTGTTTGGGCTAACAGAAAAACCTCATCGTGATAATGAGCTTCTTTGATAACTCTCCCTGTCTTATTGTCAACCCATTCAATCTTAATAATACTCTTGTCTCCGGAAGAATTTTTGTCCCATAACACAGCACTCATTGTTTGTCCTGTTTTGTGTAATGTAAATGTAGCTAGTAATTTATCCATATCAATTATTTTTTTAGAGGCTAATCTGTTTGTTTAGAATTTCGCCGTAAAATTAAAACAATATTTTGATAATTGCAAATTTTTTTGCAATTATTTTACAATAATTTTATAGTCTGTTATGATAAACTTATGTAGTTTAATAGAATACAAACACTTATAAAGTAGAAGACATCACTGTTAATGCTCTGTAAAAACAACTTTTTTATTACTTTTTACCCACATAAATATACCCCAAAGTGCCTATCAGCAGTAAATGTAAGTAAATAGCATACATCACCAGCTGGGGGTAATCTATCGTGTCGGCAAATTTGTATAGGGCAATTACCTGCGCTCCATACGGGATAAGCCCCTGGGCATAACAAGAGAAGATATCCAATACCGATGCCACACTGCGCAACGGTATTTTAAACTGTTCAGCAATCGTTTTGCTCGTCTTCGAAGCGATGAGAATAGCCACCGTGTTATTCGCCACGCACACGTCGGCTACTGTCACCAAAAAGCCCATCCCTAAAAGAGCCGACGAGCCACTTTTGATGCGCTGAGTAATGAGGTTCATCAAAAACCGAATCCCGCCAAAATGCTCTACCAAAAACGCCAATCCTCCTATGATAAAGTATAAGAAGAAGGTATCAGCCATTCCCATAAAACCTTTGTGAATATCGGTAGCAAATTGCAAGAAATGAAACTTGCCGTACGCAAGCCCTATCACCCCCGAGATAAGAATACCTAAGAAAAGCGACACAAATACGTTTACCCCAAAAAGCGCTATTACCACCACTGCTACATAAGGCAAAATAAGCACAGCGTTAAAATCGCTATACAACTGATTGTGAAGGTGATTTTCGGCGTCAGGATTTCCTATCAACAGCAGTATGATAACCGCCAGAATCGCCATTGGTATCGCAACTTTAGCATTCGCCTTCATCTTTTCGTTCATCTGACATCCAACCGACTGCGTGGCGGCAATCGTCGTGTCCGAAATAAGAGATAGGTTATCGCCAAACATCGCCCCCGATAGCAGTGATGCGCCTATGAGTGCCGTGTTCGACTGGCTTTGGGTAGCAAGGTCAAACACTATCGGCGAAAGCGTCATAATAGTACCCACCGAAGTGCCCGTAGCAAATGAAAAAAACGATGCAATGATAAAAATCCCTACCGGAAAATACTCTGGCGAGATGTAATACATACCCATATTCACAATACTATGCGTACTTCCCAAAGCATTAGCCACCGAAGCGAATGCCCCAGCCAAAAGTGCAATCATACACATTTGTAGCACATTGCTATCACCCGCCCCTTTAAAGAACAATCCTATTTTCTCTTTCATAGGAGCTCGGTAGATAAGCAAAGCCACTACCACCGAAAAAAGTGCAATAATAGGAGCAGGTAGCGAGTAGAAGTTGTCGAAATACAATCCACTACCTAAAAATAATGCTACGAATACGAGCAGAGGAATAATACTGATGATAGTTGTTTTCTGCATAGTTATTGTCTGTTTTATAGCAAATCAAAATCACTTTTGTGTCCCTTCCCCCCTTCGCTTTTGCAGATTGTCCCCCTTCGGGGGCTCGGGGGCTTTATACTAACACTTGCCAATCTCCTTTATCTTTACCCTACCATAAAAATAAAAAAGCCTTAATTCACTACTGATGAATTAAGGCTCTTGTGCGGGTGAAGGGACTCGAACCCCCACGCCGTGAAGCACTAGATCCTAAGTCTAGCGTGTCTACCAATTTCACCACACCCGCAAATGATGAACGTTTCAATGATTGACGGCGCAAAAGTACAACAGTTTTTTTTAACTGCAAATTTTTTCCGTGTTTTTTTATCCTTAATCTCACCTTAGCCCACCAAAACATTAATTATCAGTTAAGTTTATCAACCAAAAATCATTCCTTCATCTTGCCTTCCTCTTGTTATCGCTACCCCTCTTTTTTTCCGTCACTACATTCCCCCTCATTGAGGGGGCTAGGGGGAGGTTTCTATTACACTTCCGCATTTACTAATTTTCTAATTTGCTAATTCCCTAATTATCCCTTCTCCTTTCCGTCGTACTCCCCCCTAGTGCCTATGGCCTAAGGCCTAGTGCCTCTTCCTCTTTCTTTCGCCTCGAAACCCCGTTTTTAACATTTTTAGCCTTGTTGTATTAAGTTATTAATCAATTATTTATATACCCTTTCTATACCAATCGTCCAAGATTCGTATAAGCTTCCTATAAGCTCTCTTCCGAACTTTTCCGTTTCATTCCGAAAACTCCTAATAGTCCCAATACATCACTTTTGCGGTACACACTTTGCCAAAGTTTTTGCCTGTGCGGCTCGCACCTTTGGCAAAGTTGAATAAACTGACAATCCTCATTTTCTAAATATTTTCTTCATTATTTATTGTCAATTACTAATTATTTTGTACTTTTGCACTTTCTAACACAACAACACCAATTTTCAACAACAAAAAAATGATTAAAATCACACTACCCGACGGCTCTGTAAAAGAGTACCAAAGTGGGATTACTCCCGCCGAAATCGCAGCCTCTATCAGCGAGGGACTGGCGCGTAACGTCCTTTCTGCCAGCTTCAATGGCAATACCATAGAAACCGTTACCCCCTTGACGACCGACGGTAGTTTAACATTATACACTTGGGATAGTCCCGAAGGTAAAAAAGCTTTCTGGCACTCCTCAGCGCACATCTTGGCACAAGCGCTCGAAGAGCTCTATCCCGGTATCAAGCTCACCATAGGTCCTGCCATCGCTAATGGTTTCTATTACGATGTCGATTTCAACGGCAAACCGATTTCCGAAAAAGATTTTCCTGCTATCGAAGCTAAATTCTTGGAAATAGCACGAGGCAAACACCCTTTCAAAATGCGCCCTGTGAGCAAAGCCGAAGCCTTGTCGTACTACGCAGGCAAAAATGAGTACAAAACTGAACTTATCGAAGCCCTCGAAGATGGTACGATCACCTTCTGCGACCATAGTACCTTCACCGACCTTTGTCGTGGGGGGCATATCCCTAACACAGGCTTTGTAAAAGCCGTAAAAGTACTCAGCGCTGCTGGGGCTTATTGGCGTGGTGATGAGCACAACCCACAACTCACTCGTGTGTATGCTATCTCATTCCCTAAACAAAAAGAACTCACCGAATACCTCGAACTGCTTGAAGAAGCTAAAAAACGCGACCACCGTAAGCTCGGTAAAGAACTTGAACTCTTTACCTTCTCTAACAAGGTAGGACAAGGCTTACCGCTCTGGTTACCCAAAGGAGCTGCCTTGCGCGAACGCCTCGAAGCCTTCTTGCGCAAAGCCCAAAAACAAGCCGGTTACGAGCAGGTAGTTACTCCGCATATCGGTCATAAGAATTTGTATGTAACCTCAGGTCACTGGGATAAATACGGGAAAGATAGTTTCCAACCCATTGCCACCCCTAACGAAGGTGAGGAGTATTTACTAAAACCGATGAACTGTCCGCATCACTGCGAGATATACAACTCACACCCTTGGAGTTATAAAGATTTGCCAAAGCGTTTCGCCGAGTTTGGTACAGTATATCGCTATGAACAAAGTGGCGAGTTACACGGTTTAACCCGTGTGCGTTGCTTTACCCAAGACGATGCGCACATCTTCTGTACTCCTGAACAGTTAGACGACGAGTTCAAACACGTAATCGATTTGGTGCTCTATGTATTCGGTTCTCTTGGATTCGACAATTTTACGGCACAAGTATCGTTGCGCGACCCCGAAAACCCTACCAAGTACATCGGTAGTGATGAGAATTGGGCAAAAGCCGAAAACGCCATCATCAACGCTGCGAAAGAAAAAGGCTTGAGCTATGTAATCGAAACAGGTGAAGCTGCTTTCTACGGACCCAAACTCGACTTTATGGTGAAAGATGCCTTAGGCAGAAGCTGGCAACTCGGTACCATTCAGGTAGATTACAACCTCCCAGAGCGTTTCGACCTTTGGTATAAAGGCGCTGATAATGAAATGCACCGCCCTGTAATGATTCACCGTGCGCCTTTCGGAAGTATGGAGCGTTTTGTAGCCATTTTATTGGAACACACTGCCGGAAACTTCCCATTATGGCTCAACCCAACACAGGCTATCGTACTATCATTGAGCGAAAAATATGAAAATTATGCTCAAAAAGTTTTGAGATTGTTAGAAAATTCCGATATTCGCACCCTGATAGACAATCGTGCTGAAACTATGGGCAAAAAAATACGCGAAGCCGAAACCCAAAAAATCCCGTATATGCTCATTGTAGGCGAGAATGAAGAGAAAGAAGGCACCGTATCAGTGCGCAAACGCGGTGGTGAGGATTTAGGAAGTATGAGCGTAGAAGCCTTCGCTAAACTCATCAACGACGAAATAAATAAGAGTATTAAACAATTCCAATAGCCCTTCTCCCTCCCCTCGGGGGAGGGGTTGGGGTGGGGATAAAATTTAAATAGCCATCATAAAAAAAAGTAACACACCGGGCAGAGATGACAAACAACCTCATCGTATCAATCGCGATATCCGCGTTCCTGAGGTGCGTTTGGTAGGGGAAAACGTCGAAGGAGGCGTATACCCCACTCGCAAAGCATTAGAAATTGCTAATGAATTAGAACTCGATTTGGTGGAAATTTCACCAAACGCCACACCTCCTGTTTGTAAGGTAATCGATTATAAGAAATTCCTTTACGAACAAAAGAAGCGTGAGAAAGAGATGAAAGCCAAAGCTACCAAAGTAGTAATTAAGGAAATTCGCTTCGGCCCTCAAACCGATGACCACGACTATGAGTTTAAGAAGAAACACGGCGAGAAGTTCCTCAAAGAAGGTTCCAAAGTAAAAGCCTATGTATTCTTCAAAGGTCGTTCTATCATCTATAAAGACCAAGGGGAAATCCTCCTTTTGCGCCTCGCCACCGACCTCGAAGACTATGGCAAAGTAGAACAAATGCCTAAACTCGAAGGAAAACGTATGACGATGTTCCTCGCACCCTTACCCAAGAAAAAATAATCCCCTCCCTAACCCTCCCCCAAGGGGAGGATAAAAGTGAGGGCAAAAATAAACTCCCATAACTCCCCTCCTTGGGAGGGGCAGGGGGAGGACGGAATTATATCAATAAAAATCTAAGCAAATGCCAAAAATTAAAACTAAATCTGGAGCTAAAAAGCGTTTCAAGCTCACCGGCTCTGGTAAAATCAAGAGAAAACACGCGTTCAAAAGCCACATCTTAACTAAGAAAGCTAAAAAACGCAAGTTAGCACTCACCCACGCTACGCTCGTTCACTCTAACGACGAAGCAAGCGTGAAGAAACAATTAGGCTTAAAATAATTGTTTAAATAGTAGGAAATTAATAACCGTGGAGTAGGTACCCCTAAGAGTTTGTTTTAAGCACAAACCACCTGCTACAAAAATTAAAAAAAAGGAATTTATGCCAAGATCAGTAAATGCTGTAGCTCGTAGAGCTCGTAGAAAAAAAATAATGAAGCAAGCCAAAGGTTTCTTTGGCCGCAGAAAAAACGTTTGGACGGTAGCCAAAAACGCTGTTGAGAAAGCAATGCAGTACGCTTATCGCGACCGCCGTAACAAGAAGAGAACCTTCCGCGCTTTGTGGATTGTGCGTATCAACGCAGGAGCTCGCTTGCACGGATTGTCTTACTCTCAATTTATGGGTAAACTTAAAGCAGCTGACATCCAGCTCAACCGTAAAGTTCTTGCCGATTTGGCAATGAACCACCCCGAAGCGTTCAAAGCTATTGTAGAAAAAGTAAAATAAACGTTTAACTAAAGATATAATTTCGTATAGAAAAAGCGACTCCTTAGGAGTCGCTTTTTTATTTTTCTTGTTACGTTCTTTCTGATATTCCACCTGCCTGTGCACTCATTTTGCCCATTTTCTTTTGTAGTCAAAGCCGGCATTGAGCAATATTTTTTCCTTGTGCAGGTCTTCTAAATAGGCTAAATCGTTGTTGTAAAGAGGTTTGCTGAGGCATTCTACAGCTACGGGCTTACCTTCTTTGGGCTCTAACAAAATATCGATAGTATAACCCCCAAACTCGTAGTCCATAGTGATACGCTGGTCGGGGTATTTTTCTTTGAGCTGACGGTAGGTTTGTTCTTTAAAAGCACTTTTACTTTGTTGGTCGATATCGGTGTGTTTGTGTCCGTAGAGGTCGAGTTCCGATAGAATTTCACGGCGGAGGGCATCATTGCCGTCGCTTACAGCACGGGCGTAGGCGAGGTAGGTGTAGAGCACAGCGCGGCGGTTGTTAGCACCTTCTTGTGCTAAAGCCTCTTTATAGGTGGCTAACAATTCTTCGGGGATAGAGTTACACACGTATATCTGTTCCTTGGCTCGGGTGATAATCACGTTTAGCAGTTTGTAGCCTTTGGAGAAGTTCAGCGGACCAAAACTCTGTACGAACTTGCCGCCTTTCTTCTTGCCATAAGTTACCGATAAGATGATGATATCACGCTCGTCACCTTGTATGTTCTCCAAGTTCTTGATAAAGAGTCCTGCTTGCTCTAAGGCGTTGATTTTCTCGCGGAAAGCCGTTTGAGTAGGGTCGTTTTGCTTTTGGAGTATCTGTTTGCGTATGTAGTTGCGCTGGGTGATATTAAAGGTTGCAATCCCCACCGATGGGTAACTACCGTCGGCACGAGGTTCTATTTGTGAGAGGATACGCAATACTTCGGTGGCTTCCTCACGATTGATATGCTCATCAAAAGTACCATTTACCTGAGTGAAATGGATAGGGATACGACTTTCGGTGCTGGGTAGCGGACGCAATCGGGCGTTGTAGAAAGCGTGGTTAGAGAAATCAATCAGATAAGGGTGTTTAGAACGATAGTGAAAATCTAAATGGTTCTTACTGAATTGGTATTCCAAAGCGTAATCCAAGAGCGACTCTATGTTCAGCATCGCATTTTTGTAGGTGAGCACTTTATCTTCTTCCTCGTTGTCGTCCTCATCTTCAGCACTACCGTCGAATACTTTGCTAAAGTAGTTAGACGGAGGCATTTGGTGTTCATCACCTGCGATGATAATTGTCTTGCCTTTGAGCATAGCCGGCAGGTTGTCTTCGAGTTTCAGCTGACTTGCCTCGTCAAACACCACATTGTCAAAATAGAAATTCTTGCCCTCAAACAGATTGCAACAAGCATCGGGGGTGGTGAGGATAATAGGGAAAAAACTCGTAAAGAGGTCGGTGTCCTTCATCGCTATTTGTCTCAAGGTAAGTCGGTTGTGTTTTTCACTTTTGCGTTTGTTGTAGAGGTTCGCCACAGTGAGCTCTTTGTTGGTCTCTTCAAACGTTTTTACAGCTTTGCGTTGCTGGGTATTCCAGTAGCCCTCGATAAAATCTTTTTGGGTAGAGGCAAAGTAGTGTACTTTCTTTTTAAAGTCGGTGTAATTTTGCTCGTTGAAGTTCAGCGTATCATCGGCATTTCGTTGCAAGAGCAAGGTGTAATAGGCGTAGAGGAAGGAAGCTTCCCAATGGGTTACTTTGGTAAGTGATAAAACAATGCGCTCTTGGAAATCGTTGAGCGATTGGAAGAATGCAAACCACTCGTACTGAGCTACCAAAGGCTGTGCAGGATCGGCTTGATAGCTGCTGTAAGTCGCCAAACTGCGGGTGATAAAGGCTTCAAACTCGGCAAAGGTATTGCCAAAATTGACAGTGTCGAGCCAACTATCAGCTTCTATACGGTTTTTAAGCGATTTCACTTCGCTTATGAGCTTGTCTAAATCGGCGTTTACAAACGAGCGTTCGTAGTAATTCAGCAGGTCTAAGGCAGCAAAATCAGCATTGGCTTTGCTGTCGAAATCGGTTTGCGCTTGGGCAATAGCAGAAGTGTACTCGGCGATAACAGTTTTGTTGAGCAATAAGTTATCCGAAATAGCAATCGACGAAAAATTGCGGTGCAAACTGAGTGCTTTAATTGCAGTACAGAGTTCTTGCAAGCGTTTTTGAGTTTTCAGCACCTGCTTTTTCTCGGCAGAAAAGAGTGCTGAGAATTTATAGAAAAATCCTTTGGTCACCTCTGGTTGATACACAGGTGAAGTAGGAGGGAGGGTAGCGGTAATCAGCTCATACTCATTGCGATATTGCGCTAATGTGTCCAGCTGCTGTATAAATTCTTCTTTGCGTTTGTGCAAGTAATAGGCTTTATAAACAGCTATTTGTTGCTGGATAACCTCCCATTGTTGTGCGTATTGCTTGAAGGCTTCGGCGAGTTGTTGCTGGGTGTTAAACAGATTGGTAGCGGTGAGTTTTTTGGGGTTGAACAGATGATTTTGGGCGTAGGGTGCATATCGCTGATAGAGTGCCTCACCTTGTTGCCAAAGGGGTGCGAGAGAGGCAAATTCTTCATCGGTAAACTGAAAGGAAAAAGCCGAGAGGTCGAGTTCTTCTCTATCTGTTTCGTAGCGCATTAGCTCCGCCATTACATCTGTCCACGACAGTTGGTTGAGGAGCGGTTGGTTGAGTTTGTGGTGAATAGCATTGATATCTGTTGTGATTTTGCGCATTGCTTGCACTTGTTCGGCAAGGAGATTTTCGAGGAAGGCTGGTGTTTCTTTTTTAAACTCGGCATTATCTATATGGTTACGCACAGCATCAACAATGAACCTACGGTCGGCAATAGCATCTTTTATCATTGTACAATACCTGCCCAAACCTTTGTTTTGCAAGACGTTGTAGAGCACTTCGAGGGCTGTTTGTTTCTCGCAGACTACTAATGTTTTCTGTTTGTTTTCCAAAGCATTGATGAGAATCGCCGTGAGCGTTTGGCTCTTACCCGTACCTGGGGGACCTTGAATAAGTATTTTCTGTTGACTTTTCAGCGATTCCAAAATCGACTGTTGAGAGGGGTCGGTTTCAATAGCACTTAGCGATTGGAATTGTTCGTTGGCTGTTGCCTGCAAAGGTACAAATTCCTTTTTCAGCGATTCGTAATCGTTGATAATGTTCTGTTTTTGCACTTCAAAGAGGGAGAGAATACCGCTTTTTTCTATAAAAGCATCACCCTTGTTAGGCAAAAGTTCTTCGTATGCTGCTTTGGTTTTTAGAGGGAGAATCTCGGTATAGTTGTTCAGCAAGAAATCCAAGTTTTGGGTAACTTTCAGTTGGTTGAGGATATCCGAGCAAAGAGAGTGCAGTTCAGGTTTATCGATTTTGCCGTCTTCCAGCATCTCGTCGGGGATAGGTTTAAGGCTTACGCCCGAATCGTTTTGCAGGTGGTTGATGAGCACCTCATTTAGGTAGATAGGGTCTTCCTCGCTTCGGCTTATTACCCACGTATTCATTTGGTTAGCTGGCTTTATCTTCACCGACCAAATCAGGATAGGGGCAGCCGTGAGTTGTCCATCGCCCATATCCCGACGCAATAGTATGGGGAAACCAAAGCCGAGTGTGTTCACCCCTTTTTCCGAAGTGATAACCTCGCTTTGAAACATCAGGTTTTCGATACTATCTACGAGTTTTTCCAGCGCTGCTTCCCTTGTACCCTTTTCTTTTACTGATTTTCCTTCTTCTTCTTTTTCATTCACTTTTACGGCTTGTCCCTCTTCGGGAGTTCGCGAGCCAGCTCCTCTATGATCAATATCCGTACTTTCGGTATCGTGAATAGAAAACGAAAAGTTGAGATTGCGTAAGGTCAGTAAGTCGAGGATAAAGCGTTCGGGCAAGCTCTTGAATATAGCCGAAAGTCTTGCGATATCAAACTTATAGCGCGAAGCACCAGGAAGTGCATTGAGGTGCACGCCACGACGGTTACCCACTTTCAGTTTGTTTTGCAGAGCAGTAAATACTTCTTGGTTCATCTTCTGTGAAATGCTAAAATAACGAGGCAAAGGTAGTGTATTATTAGTAGATAAGCAAGTACACTCATTAACAAATAATTAATCTTAGCGTAGCAGTCGTAGCACGGCAAGTTTTGTTTGTGATATGAAGCTATTGTTGTTTTAAGTTCTCTTCTTGTAGCGTTTAGCTTTGAGGTCTTTGGTTGTTACACAAATATCGTATCCCTTTTCTTTTAAACCATTCGATAGTTTTAAGTCGCAAGTCCAGATTTTATGTCCTTTCTCAAGGTGAAGTGCAATAAAAGGATAGTCATCAGGGTCTATTGATTGTGCTATATCTTTAGCTTTGTTTATATATTCCTTTGGAATATCTTTAACTTTGAAAAAAGTAATATTCTGTATAAATTCTTTGAGAAGGGCATTTGCTTGTTGTTTAGACAAATGATTGTCTTTCATAATTTCAGGCAAGTGCTCTTCTACCTCATCTAAAAGATAATCAGGGGCGGTAAACTGAATTGTTTTCTTTTTATCACTCAATATGGTAGCTATAACTCCTTTTGGTTTATAGAAACAGCTATAAATAATGTTGGTGTCCGAAATTACTATCATATAGCTTGTTTTTCTTCTAATTTTGCAAGGTCTTCGTCCCAACGGCGTGCAATGTTTTTATTAGATTCTTTAGACATTGCCATAATTTTTTCACGGTATTTAATTGGAATACCGTACTCGTCTTCTTCAACTTCTTCAGTTGTTGCGGGTATTACTTTTTTAGCCTCTTTTGTTTTGGTAACCTTTACAAAGTCAAGACTTTTTGCGTACTTTATAAAGCTCATCGCCATTGGGCTATCACTGGTAATAGTAAGAGTATAAGTCATAATATTCTGTATTTTTTGAGGCAAAAATATAAAACTTTTATCAATTAACAAAAAGGTTTCTTCTGAAGGTCTTTCTAGCTTCTTTCCTAATCTATATACTCCTCAAACCACTCTTGCACCTTCTCTTCTTCAATAGCAAAAGGAGCGCAGGCAGCCAACTGCTGTAGAGCTTCAGCGGTATCGGCACGTTCTTCAGTTTCGATGTTAGGCAGGTTGTTTATCACCTGCATAAGCGTTACTAAAAACCCTTTAGCCTCTTTTTCATCTTTAGCCTTTTTAATAGCTTTGAGCGCAGCTTTGTAGGCTTTCATCGCTTCACGTCCGTTTTTGCCTTCCCAATTAGTAAATGGAATATTGTACTCGGTGGCAAACCACGTTTTCTTGCGCAACTGCGATACCGAAGCATACTCAAAACTATGAGTCTTGTTTACCTCTTTCAGCTCTTCTTTCAGGCGCTTGCCCGTGAGTTCTTCGGCATTCCAAACAATAAAATAATTGAGATCTTTCCACGTGCTCAGCGGTGGGAAGCCCGTCATATCAGGGCAGTAGCGCACCCCTATAGCAGTAAGCTGGGGCATCTGTGCCAAAGCCTCAAAGTTGCAAAGGCTTCCCCATAAAGTTACACTTTTAAGCTGTTTGAACTGTAACAGACTCCCGCAGTCAAACGCTTGCCCTATTATAGGCATACTTATTTCAATCCTCTCGATGTCTTTCAAAGCAGGAAAGTGAGGCAGAACGACAGGCTCATTACTCTTCTTATCAGTCTCAATACCAAAAGTAATATTCTTTACCCCCATAGCGCTTTCTATTGTTATCTTATCCGGATTCCCCCCAAGAACAACACTTCGCAAGTATGTATTATCGAGCTTGATAGAAAACTCGAATCCGTTGTTATGCACAGATAAGTGTCTTATTTGAGCATTAGTAAAATCTACTGAAGCAGGAGCGAGTAACTTCCAAACAAAATTTTCAATCTCGTGTCGTTTTGACCATTCTATAAAACTACTATCGTTGCCTATGTAATAGAAACCGCGAGGCCAGTTACCTCCTGCGGGTATTTCCAAACCGTTAAAAGCCGTCCATTGTATAGGCGTATCGGCATCAACGTAGGCATCAGCTTTTTCGCCCATCTTTTTAGGAGCAATGCTAAAGCCCCCTTGTCCAGCGGATATATTTACGGTGTGGCTGTTTTCCCCCGTAAGGGAAAGGCTGAATTTTCCTATGGGTACTATCATAGTGTGATTATTTTGTTGCAAAGATAATAAATAATAGACAATCTTTTACTTCAAGTAGCTGATATTTCCGTTCTCGAAAACCCCTATCCCATTTTGGGAGGTGAGGAACAGTAATTTGCCTCTCACAAGTAACAACTTCTTTATCGCCATTTTAGCACCCATAGCCAAGGGCTCTCTCTCCCAGCGAAGCTTAGGTTCGCAGAGCAGTTCTAAGTTGGCTATTTTTCCGCTTTCAGATAAAGAGGTTTTGTAAATACCCTTTTGGGTGGCAATATAGAGCGTTTGGGTCACAGGGTCAATGGTGGAAGCTCTTATAAAAAGACGGTTGTTTAGGTCAAAATCATCATCATTGAGTATTTTCTCGGCAGTGTAATTGTCTATCTTAAAAATATCGCCCGAATTGATGAGATGTTGTAAACCTGAAGCAATATACACGGCATCGGTTTTGCCATCACTGAAAATGCTCTGTGGAAAAAACAATCCTAGCTCAAGGTTTTCGATAGAGCGGTTAAGAGGTTTGCGTTCCTTGCTATCGAACAATTGGAAGCTACCGCCAAATTCACCATAAAAATTGGTCATCCAAATCACGTCGTGCGCATCAACGAACACGCAAGAAGGAAAGCGAAAGAACTCTTTTGCGCGCTTTTCTATCCTAATACCTACAGTGGTCTGCTGCGGAAAGGCTGTCCAATAAGTATGGGTAAGTGGTGCGTAGAGCGCATTGCGGATAATGAGATAAGGTTCGTTTTGCGAATTGAAAACAATATGTTCTATAGTATAAGGCTTTTGCATTGCGTGCAGTAATTGCAAGCCTTTATCAGAAAGGGTGAAGAGTTTACCGTTGTTCGTGCCTACTACTACGTTTTGTTGTTTGTCCGAACCGATTGCCGTAAAAGTAAATCTTGAATTATGAGTTACAGTTTTTTTCTTTTCGGTAGAAAGATTCCAGCACTTGATTTTACCGTCGGTTGTGACGGCATAGAGCAGGGAGTCTTTGGCAATCATATCCTTAATAGTAGGTTGGGCAAAGGTAAAGCAAGAGACGAAAAAGGCAATGAATTTAAGCATTTTAGAGTTTATTATTTAGAGAGCAAAGATAAGAAAAATTAACCGAATTGCCTAATTCAGTAATATACTAATTTTGCAGTTTTTTTTAATCATTTTACATTTTCAACATTTTTCTTCAGTATTTCTTAGAACCTCTTTTCTCTGTTGATATTCAGTTTTCTAACACCTTATTTTGCCTTACTTTCGGTCAAAGTAGGTCAAAAGTAAAAGATAGGAGCAAATAAGAAATATTGATTGTTAATGATTTCTATTTAATAGTTAGCTTATCTCCTTATAGCTCGACCCTAATTTCTATTTCCTAAATTTAAATAAAAATCCTTTGTGAGCGACTTGTACGCCTCAGTATAAACCCCGCGTTCCTTCTCAATAATAAGTACATCGATAGGGTAGGAGGAGAGCTCTTTTCTACTCAGTAGTAGCATACTCCGTTTTAGTTCAGCCGTAGCATTGCCTCGCGTATGAGTGATTTTCTGAGGAAAAAGACCATAACCCGACGCAAGAGCGATAAACCCTTTGGTTTCACTATAAGGCAAAATAACACTAAAAACACCCTCGTCCGTCAGTAATTGGCTTACCCCTTCTAAGAGCTCCGAAAACGAAAGCGTATCAGTAAACCGAGCCGTGTTGCGCGCTTTTTCAGCTGTTTTATAATCAGCGGTATAGAAAGGCGGATTAGAGATGATAAGGTCGTACACTTCATCTATCTCCAAAGCAAATTCCTGAAACGAAGCGTGATAGCAAAACAAGCGGTCGCCCCATTGGCTCTCTTCGAAGTTCTCCGTGCATTCTATATAGGCTTTTTCGTCTATTTCCACGGCATCAATCACAGGAGCGTCAGAGCGTTGAGCTAACATTAGCGACAATAAGCCCGTCCCCGCCCCAATATCCAGTATACTTTTAGGATTCTCAATAGGCGTCCACGCCCCCAATAGCACTCCATCAGTGCCTATCTTCATCGCACTTTGTGCTTGCTTTACGCTAAATTGCTTAAACTTAAATATCATATTCTCTTTGCTCCTTCCTCCAAGGTTATCAGTTTTTAATACAAAAAAGTCGTTCTACCCCTTTTTCAACCTCTTTTTTTTAATTCAAGCAAAGATACAAAATAATTACCAACCAGCAACCCCCTTCTGAATATTTTTTTGACTTTCAGAGTTGCTACCAGCCACATAGGAAATATATTCTACTCATCTACCAATAAAGCAGAATATATTACCATAAAATCATCTTTTTATAGATTCCCACCTTTCGAAAAAGCACCTTTTATCCTATACCAATCTTCCAAGATTCGTTCAAGGTTCGTATAAGGTACCTATATCATAGTATATTTTTCTTTTTGAAAATCCCTATTTTATTTTTCTAATTTCCCCTTACCTAATCGCTTTTTCGTCACCATTCCTAGTGCCTGTGGCCTATGGTCTGAGGCCTCACATTTAATTTCCCAATTTCCTAATTTTCTAATTTCCCAATTTTCCCCCTGCCTATGGCCTAAAGCCTCACATCTATCGCTTTTTCGTCGCCATTCCTAGTGCCTGTGGCCTATGGCCTGAGGCCTCACATTTAATTTTCTAATTTCCCAATTTGTATATTAAAAATTGTTTTTGTAGTTTTGCACCCTCAGTGAAGAATTATATAATAAAATAAGCATACAATGATATATTATTCTATTCTCACAATAAGCGTAGCCTACCTCATTTATATACTTGTAATGCAGGGAACTACCAACTTAAAAAGAGAAAAATCCATTGAAGAAAAACGCCAAAAATGGCAAAATGCTTTGGTAGACGAAGAAGATACCAAAGACAGAATTATGGAACTCATCAAAAGTGAATACGGTGAGCCCACCACAAGTTCTGTCGAAAAAGGTGTATATACCGAAGGTATGCCCGACTTTTTGGTGAAAATGGCGCTCGGTAAACCGTTAGAAGTCCAAAGTGCAGGATTCAAAGGCTCTACTACCGAACGTTGGCACTACAAAACCCTTACCCTCACATTCCAAAATAACAAACTCATCGGCTGGGAAAGCCACGATAACACCTCTCAAAAACCAAGATTATAATGTTAAAGGATTACTACGAAATATTAGGAGTTAGCCAAAAGGCTTCTGACGACCAAATACGCGACGCCTACAAAAAGCTCGCAAAAGCCTATCACCCCGATAAACATCAGGGCGACGATTTCTTTGCCGAAAAATTTAAAAGCCTACAAGAAGCTTACGCAGTCCTTTCCGACCCCGAAAGTCGTAAAGACTACGATGCCGACCTCGCCGCCGAGTTAAAAGGACAAAAGAAAACCGAAGAACCCAAAAAACAAGCTAAAAAGAAAACCTCACAAAAAAATAGCGCCTCCTCAAAAGCTCGTACCGTAAAGGATTTGCCCTCTTTGATAGATATTTATTTCGAACAGAAAATCGCTACCGTAAAAACCCGTAAAGAGTACGACACTTTCTTAGCATCTCCCAAAAAACAGTACTCCTCTTGGGTGAAAATTGTGCTTGTAGTCCTTGTCATCATTTTAAACACCATCTTGCTAAACCCTTCTTTCGGTCTCCTAAAAGGACTTTTGCCTTAATTAAGCACAGTTGATAAATATAAATTGAATAATCAATAAAATTTGCGATATACACTTTGTCAAAGTGCTAAGCCTTTGGTAAAGTCTATCAATGAGGCAAAAACTTAATTTTTTTGATTAATTTCTATAGCCCAAGCGATACTTCATTTTAACGAACGACAAAATTCAACTATCAGCAAACATAGATTTTACAGCTGTTGCCTTGGATACTTTTCGTTATCAATACGAAAACAACGAGGTATACCATCGCTTTTGTACCCTATTGAACTGCCTTCCTAATGAGGTAAACACACTCGAAAAAATACCTTTTCTTCCTATCGAATGTTTTAAAACTGAAAAAGTGTACTGCGGTCACACCACACCTCAGCAGATATTCACCAGCAGTGGTACAACAGGCGCACAAACCTCCCGACACTATGTGAAAGACCTTAGCTTGTATGAACAAAGCTTTCGTAAAGGCTTTGAACATTTCTATGGCAACGTTGAAGATTATGTAGTTTTAGCTCTTCTTCCCTCGTATTTAGAACGCACCGGCTCTTCCCTCATCACTATGGTAGCCGACCTTATTGAGCGCTCAGGTAGTGAGTACAGTGGTTTTTATCTCAACGAATACGACCGCTTAGCTGAGCGTTTGCAAACCCTTGATGCTTCGGGCAAGAAAGTACTGCTCATAGGGGTATCCTTTGCGTTACTCGACCTTATAACCGAGCATACTTTCTCTTTAAAAAATACGATTGTAATGGAAACAGGTGGTATGAAAGGTCGTCGTAAAGAACTCGTGCGCGAAGAATTGCACGCGCTCCTCTGCAAAGGCTTTGGTGTCGAAATGATTCACTCCGAATACGGAATGACCGAACTGCTCTCGCAAGCCTATTCTGCTGGTAAGGGAATTTATAAGTGTGTACCTTGGCTCAAAGTCCTTATACGCGATACGAATGATGCGCTGAGCTATTTGCCTACTGGCAAAACTGGCGGACTTAATATCATCGATTTGGCTAATAGAGAGTCGTGTAGTTTTATTGCTACTCAAGATTTAGGAAAGCTACACCCCGATAGTACTTTTGAAGTATTAGGACGCTTCGACAACGCCGATATCAGAGGTTGCAATTTGCTCATTAGCTAATTTGCGTCGCTATACTTTGCCAAAGTTGCCTGTGCGGCTCGCACCTTTGGCAAAGTTTATTGCCCGTGCGGCTCGCACCCTGAAGACCTCAAAGCTATTGCGCTCTCAAAAGAGCAAGGAAATCTCGGTATGGTTACAAGCAATGACGATGTTTTTAAAGAAATCCAATATTTTAGAAGTTCAAAACAACAACCTATATCTTGAGAATAAAATCTATAATAATAAGAAGTATAAGATTTTTTACTCAAAAAGTCGCTTTTGTGGCTTGTCCCCTTCTCTTCGGAAAGTCTGCGAGAGCAGAGTATGTGAGGAACGGAGGTAGGCTTCTAAATGTGAACACCCTATCTGATTAACAAAAATCTTCCCTACCTATCGCTTTTGCGTCGCTTTCCTAGTGCCTGTGGCCTGTGGCCTTACATCTAATTTCCCAATTTCCCTATTGAGTCTTTCATTTTTTCAATTTCTTTTTGAGTCTCTTCTACAATTTTAGTATCTACACCTGCCTTTTCAGCACCGCGTTGTATTTCAGTTTTAATCTCATCGGTAGCATCGCGCAGTTGGCGCATTGCCTTTCCTAAACCCCGCGCAATACTTGGGAGCTTATCAGCCCCAAAAAGCATTAAAACCATATCAAATTTAACTTCAACAGAATTTTAACATTGCTTTAACTTGCTAAGAGAAATCTAATTTATATCTTTGCTTCATTATTAAAATTATAATTTAATTACAGAATGAAAAAAGTGTATTTTATAACAGGAGCAAGCAGTGGTTTAGGTAAAGCAATTGCTTTGCAAACTTTGAAAGAAGGCAATGTAGCAGTACTTGCTGTTCGCAATCCAGAAAAAGTAACTGATTTAGTAAATACTTTTAGAGAAAACACATTGGTTGTCTCATTAGAAATTACTAATGAAAAAGAAAGACAAGAGGCAATACAAACAGCTATAGCTAAATTTAGTAGAATAGATGTGTTAGTAAATTGTGCAGGAAGAGGCGATTTAGGAGCTTTGGAAGAATTTTCAAGTCAGCAAATACGTGCTCAAATGGAAATCAATTTCTTTGCAACTATTGAGCTTACTCGTTTGGTATTACCTATAATGCGCCGACAAAAAAGTGGTAATATTGTAAATGTATCAAGTATTGGAGGACGCGTAAATATTGGTGGATTTTCACTTTATGGAGCTGCAAAATATGCTTTAGAGGGCTTTTCTGAAGCACTTTACCACGAAGTAAAACCTTTAGGTATCAGAGTAACAATAGTAGAACCAGGAGCTCTTAGGACTCATTTTGCTGGAGCAGGTAATTTACGCCCTGAAAATCATATTGTTGATTATGACGATACTATTGTACCTCTGCGCAATTATCTTTACGGAAGTGATGGAAAACAACAAGGAGATCCAGAGAAAGCAGCAAAGGTTATTATCAAAGCTATCAATGATAAGGAACCTCCTTTGAGACTCGTATTAGGAAAAGATGCTTATGACCTTTTAGAAGCTAAAAGAACAGAAGAAAAGGAAGAACTTAATAAATGGCGTCCTTTAGGTGAAGCTATAGCTTTTGATGATGCTGAGTTTGTTGCTATTGGTAAAAATTAAAGTTATTTATTGATTATTATAAAAGCCCTTTCTTAATTTCTAATAAAAAGGGCTTTTATAGTATCTTATCCTTATATTGTGAGAAATTCCACAAATATTGAGTTTGTAGGAGTCTATTGTTTATATTATAAAAGTTTCATCTCACGCCTTATATCTCTTAGAGATTTTCTAAAAAACTCAAAAAAAACTTCTAACCCTTAAAATCTTCTTTCATTTTTTCAATTTCTTTTTGAGTCTCTTCTACGATTTTAGTATCTACACCTGCCTTTTCGGCACCGCGTTGTATTTCGGTTTTAATCTCATCGGTAGCATCGCGCAATTGGCGCATTGCCTTTCCTAAACCACGCGCAATACTTGGGAGCTTATCAGCTCCAAAAAGGATTAAAACCATAAAAAGTATGAATATAATTTCTGAAAACCCCATAAAATCAATTAACAATTGATAATTAACACTATGGCCTATGGGCTACTGCCTATGGCCTATTCACTGCAAAATTACATTTTTTTTGTCATAAAACAGCAAATATCATATTTTTTTTATACTTTTGCCCGTATGAAAAAGGTAAAATATTATTACGACCCCGATACGCTCTCGTATAAACGCATCCTCTCCCGAAAGCGTACAAAGGTGCGCAATGCTTTGATTTTTCTTACAGCTGCTGCACTCTTCGGGATTTTATTCTCTTTTATAATGATTAACTCGCGCTTGTTTTTCACCCCCCGCGAGGTGGTATTAGCACGCGAGATTAAAACCTATGAAACCAACTACCAAATCCTGAACAAAAAGATGGAATTGGCGGAAGATGTGCTTGCCGACCTTGAAGAACGCGATAATAATATGTACCGCCTTTACTTCAATGCTCCTATTATCCCCGATAGTGTTCGCAAAAGCCTCAAAGACCCTAACCGCTATAAAAACCTCGAAAAATACGGAAACTCCAAACTTGTTGCCAATACAAACAAACGCTTAGACATATTGCGAAAACAGTTGGTCGTACAGTCGAAATCGTTAGATGAGATTGCTAAACTTTCTAAGGCAAAGGAAAAATTCCTGTCTTCTATTCCTGCCATTCAGCCTATTAATAATAAAGATTTAAAGCATATGGCATCGGGATATGGTTGGCGTATCGACCCTTTTACCAAAGCGCGTAAGTTCCATTATGGTATGGACTTCACTGCACCCCAAGGCACTCCTGTATATGCTGCGGGCGATGGTGTAGTAGCACGTGCCGACAGCAATGCCTCAGGTTATGGTAACCACATTCGCATCGACCACGGTTATGGCTATGTAACTCTCTACGGACACCTTTCGGCTTACAACGTGCGTGCAGGGCAACACGTCAAGCGTGGCGACCTCATAGGAAGGGTAGGAAGTACCGGTCGCTCGGAAGCTCCACACCTGCACTACGAAGTGATAAAGAACGGCGAACACATCAACCCGATACACTTCTATTATGGCAACCTTACCCCGAGCGAATACACCGAGATGCTACACGTTTCTACCCAAGAAAATCAATCGCTTGACTAAGATGATTGGAAATAGTATTTTGTTAATTAAACCCATATGACTCACCATAATCTTCCCCAGAATTGGGACTTCTTTATGTGCCATATCGAAGGCGTCCCAGCTTCTATACGCACCAATTTAGCCTTGTTTGAGCTTGCTCCTCTCGAGGGCTTATCGCAACGTTTACAGTTTTATATAAAAATGAAAAATCCTACTCCTGATGGATTTCCTTCAAAGGAGGAGTATCCTATCCTCTGTGATATAGAAGATGCCATAAACGAGAAAGCCGAAGCCACAGGAGCAGTATTGGCAGGTGTGGTAAAATCCGAAGGCTTTTTAGAGCTTTGGTTTTACTGTAATAATGCGGAAGTTTTAGCACAGACTTGCGAAGAAGCGTTACAAGCTTTTGAGGGGTATAAATCGGGATATAATACCGCTGAAGATGCCCAATGGGAAGATTATTTCGACTTTCTTTATCCTGATGAGTTTTCTTATCAAACGATGCAGAACAGAAAAGTGCTAATGCAACTTGAGAAGAAAGGAGATAAGATGGAAGTGCCTCGTGAAATCGACCATTTTATCTACTTCAAAAGTGAGGCACAACAACAAGGTTTTGCCGAGAAAGTAGCCGAAAAAGGCTATAAAGTGCGTTTGAGTGATGAGAAAACAGTAGAGGAACGAAAATCCGAAGGTCATACTTTTCCTTACACCGTCGAAGCCACACGTGAGGATAGTCCGTTAGATATCAATAATATCGTATGGGAACTGATAGAGCTCGCTTCTTCTTTTGAAGGAGAATACGACGGCTGGGGCTGTGTGAATGTAACTGATAACTGATAATTTCTTAGAGAAATGGATATTGTATTACCCGATAAACTATATTACACCATAGGAGAAATAGCCAAGGCTTTCAATGTGAATGCTTCTCTTATTCGCTTTTGGGAAAAGGAATTTTCTATTATCAGCCCGAGAAAGACGAGTTCGGGAAGCAGGAAATTCTCTCCCGACGATGTTAAGAAACTCCAGCTCATCTATCATTTGGTAAAAGAACAAGGCTACACCCTTGAAGGGGCGCGTCAGCGTCTTAAAGAAGACAAGCAGAAACCTCTTACAAACCTTGATGTGGTTACAAAGTTAGAGCGTGTAAAGCAAATGCTTATCGATATCAAAGAAAATCTTGAATAACGTCAGTTCGATATATACAATATTGATTTACAATTATATTTGTATTACAATCTGTGTGAATCTCCAGTAGCAAAGCTACCAATCCGTGCGCATCACAACTGATAATAATAGAGATTTATCTGTGTCAAATCCGTGTAATTCGTGAAATCTGTGCGAGACATTTAAAATATCAAAGCTATCCATTTGTTTGATTTTTTTAAGATTTGTAAGATTTCTGTAGCATAAGCTACACTTTTTTACATCGAATAACAAAAAAGCTGTACGATGTAACTATACTCGTACAGCTTTTTTAGGAAAAAACATCAATATTAATTTGTATCTATTTCCAAAGAATTACTAAGGTCTCTTCAGAGGATAGGCGTGCGGTGTTGGCTGTTGCACTTCCTCCCTTATCCGCAAAAACGACCGAAGGATTTACTCCTTTGGGGCAACGCAATGCCACTGTGGTAGCTTGTGGGCGTTTGTTGATGAGGATCGTAAGGTATTGATTGCCTTTTTGCATTGTATACATTTGCACTCCTTTTTGGTAAGTTTCAAACTGAAAAGGCACTGTAGCTTGCGCTTCGGCGAGTAGCAAACGCGAAAGCGCTTCCCCTTTGTCACTTCGCAAAGCGCCCAACCCCAATAGCGATGGAAACCAAAAGGTCTCTCCCTTCACAAAGCGATGTCGCGTTGCCAACACACTATTCCCCTCTTGGGCAACGATTTTCCCTTGAGTATTGTAGATGCTTCCTTTCCAAAGGTGGGCAGGCAGGGGTGCGTTTTGGTAATTTACACTGAAATCGGTAGGGAGGCATTTTACTTCTTTCAGCGCTCCCCCTAATACATCTTGTAGCGGAAATCCTGTGTGATGTAGGGCAAACATATTTTCGTCGTAGAACGCGCTGAGTCCTTCCATTATCAGTTTGCCACCATTGCGTACAAAGTTGCGCAGGGGTTCCCAATAACGCGATGGGAGGCTTATTTGTCCTGATAAAATAATGGTTTCGCCTTTGTAAGAGGGTTTGTTCCAATTGAACTCATCAAAGCACTGAAACTGACTATTGATACCGTTTTCAAGTAGGGTTTCGTACATTGCAAACGCCGATTTCATAGCACCTCCCGTGTTTCTGCCCTCGTAATCATTGTTGGTATTATCATTTAGTTGCGCTTTCTTTTCTACCCAAAGTGTTTCGCGGGTATAAAGGATGTGAATGTTGGCTACTACGGGTTTAAATTTGCTGCTGTTGATTTTTCGGAGTGTTTTGGCAACTTCGGAGGCAGCTATGAGTCGGTTGGTAGGTTGGTTTTGGAAATCTACGAGTGCCCATTCGCCTGCTTCATCACCCACAGCACGCGGGTTTAAGCACCAAAACAAGATGTGTTCAGCACCATTGCCAATGCTCGTCCACAGCCATTGGGTGATTTCTTCTTTGGTAGGACAGAAGGCTTTATAACCGCTGTAAGTGTTGTTGCCTCCTTGCAATTCGGTTACCCAAAAAGGCAATTCATCTGCTCCCGAACGTATGATAGCGCAATTCGCTCCCAAAGCTGTAGCGTACTGATTTCTGTGAAACATTGTGTAATGCCAACTGGGGTGAGCAGAAGCGCCTAACGAATTGAGGAAGTTGCGCCAAGCGGGGAAGTTGTATTCGGCAATATTGCTGAATATTTGGTGAGAATTGACGTGCAAATAGGCATTAGGGTCGTATTTTTTTACCTCGTTGGCAATCCATTGCAGGTACCAAGTGTTGTAATGTAGCAAGAATTGTTGAGGGGTAAAATCTACTATTTGTGGGTAGCCTTTGCTGTTGTAGGCAGTAGGTTGTAGTGTTTTGAGCCATTCACTTTTTTGGGTATTGGCAAAAGCGTCGTCAGGCACCCAACTCCCTGTTCCAGGTTCGTTCATCAGCACCCAACCATAGAGGGCAGGTGAGGTTTTGAAATGGGTTACTACTTGCTTGATATAGGTAGCAATTTCTTGTAGATGTGCCTGCGAATAAGGGTGCTTAAAGCCGCCTAATGAATTGTCGGGGGCAGCAGGGAAGAGCGTGCCTACAATCTTCACATTGTACCGCTCTGCTGCTTTAAAAGCCTTGTCGAACAGCGAGAAATCCCAAGTACCGTCGGGGCGCTTCATATAGTTCTCAAACATACGAATGCGACAACAGTTCATTTGGTGCTCGCTGAGGAGTTTGAACCAAGTATTTATCTCCTCATCACTTTGACCAGGCTCTATGAACACCTGTGCACCAATGGGTGATACATAGGGTTGCGCTTTCACAGTGGTAGTGATGGAGGCAATCCCAACTAATAAAAGCCATATATAACTTCTTAAAAACATACAAATACTTTTTTGGTGGTACATTTTGTGTTGCAAAGGTAAGGCAATAAAGTATTTATCCACTTATCTTTTCTTTTAGAAAACTTATCAAATTAGCTTATACACTTCACTTTTCACTTTCCCCTTTTAAATACTCTCTCGGTGAGACATTGTAGAACTTCTTAAACGAGCGACTGAAATTTGATAGCTCTTGGTAACCCACCTTATAGGCTACTTCTGAGATGTTCAAATTGCCTTGCTTCATCAGTTGGGCAGCGGCGGTCATACGTATTTGTACAATCACGTTGTAAGGGGTGGTGTTCATAATGGCTTTTACCTTTTTGAAGAGTTGGTTAGTGCTCATATTTAGGGCATCGGCGAGGGCATCGATACCAAACTCAGGGTCGCTGAGGTGTTCCATTACAATGTTGTTCACTTTATCTACAAACTCTTTTTTCCAAGGTTGCCCGATGAGTTTTTCGCGGTACACATTCAGGTCAGATGAAGAGCTGTACTGTTCCCACAGCTTCTTGCGAGAAAGCAGTATATTTTCGATGCGTTTGCTGAGTATTTTAGCCGAAAAAGGTTTGGTGATATAGTCTTCCACACCCAAACTGTAGCCCTCTACCACTTGTGATTCCTTGTCTAAGGCGGTGAGCAGAATGATAGGAATATGGTTTGTTTTTTCGTTAGCGCGCAGTTCTTTTACCATTGAAATGCCATCGCGTTTGGGCATCATAATATCCGATACGATAAGGTCGGGGATATGGGTAATAGCCAATTCTAAGCCCTCTTCACCATCGCGTGCCAATAGTACGTGGAAATGCTCGTTGAGAATGTGCTGTATATAATCGCGCATATCGTCGTTGTCTTCCACTACCAAAATAGTCTCTTCCTTGTCGGTTGCATTTTCTTGTGGAGCTATTTCTTTTACCGCTTGGGTAGTGTCTATCTGTTGCAAGGTGATAGACGCCTCGTCGTGGAGTTGTGGCACATCTAAAATAGGCAACAATACCGTGAAGGTAGCCCCTTGTTTTTCTTCACTTTCCACCTCTATATGTCCTTGGTGTAGGTCGACGAGGTCTTTGGTGAAGGCGAGCCCTAAGCCAGCCCCCTCGTTGTGGATTTCTTTTTGGCGTTTGCCTTGCAAGAAAGCGGTAAAGAGCTGTTTTTGTTCTTCTTTGGAGATGCCAATGCCTGTATCGGCTATCTTGATTTGCAAAAACTTCTGCTGATTTTGCACCACAGTAGCAATGAGCACGGTGATTGCACCTTTTTCAGGGGTGTATTGGAAGGCATTTCCGATGAGATTGTAGAGAATTTTGTCTAATTTATCGGCATCAAAAGGCATCCACAAGCTGGGCATTGTACTCTTGATAGTGTATTGTATTTGTTTTTCTAAAGCCAGATAAGCAAAGGTTTCGCTCACTCCTTTTACAAATTTCACTACATCGTCGTATTGTAAATTCAGCTCTAATTTGTTCTTTTCTAACTTTCTAAAATCGAGTAATTGGTTGATGAGGCGCATCAGTTTTTGGGCGTTGCGCAACATCATTGTATATTTCTCTTTGTGCTGCTTAGGAGAATTCTCATCATCTACCATTTGGTTTAGCGGACCTACAATCAGTGAAAGCGGTGTTTTGAACTCGTGAGAGATGTTAGAGAAAAAGTTGGTTTTCATCTCGTTGATTTCGTACATACGCTGGGCTTCCAATTGCGAGATACGCAGGTTCTGCTTGTCTCTTTCCTTGATGGTGTAATACTTCACAATAAGCACGAGCAAGCCCACCCCCAGCAAGGTATAGAGGATATAAGCCCAAGTTGTTCGCCAAAGCGGAGGGGCTACTATTATCTTAATCGTAGTAGGTTTTTCGCTCCACACCCCGTCGTTGTTAGTGGCTTTTACTTTGAAAATGTAAGTACCTGGGTTAAGGTTTGTATAGGTAGCGATGCGCTCGGAAGCATCGTAAATCCAATCGCTGTCGAAACCTTCGAGCATATAGGCGTATTGGTTTTTGAAAGAAGCGCGGTAGTTCAATGCCGAAAAACGGAACGATATTACTGATTGCCAATGTTTTAGGTGAATGCTTTGGGTCTCGTCTATTACCTCGGTGAGCACCCCGCCTTCTTCTGGTCGTACCGATTTGTTGAATATTTGAAAATCGGAAATTACTACTTTGGGTTGGGTTTGGTTAAGGGTAAGCTGTTGAGGATAGAAAGTATTAAAACCGTCTTTTCCTCCAATGAGCAACTCGCCGTCTTTGGCTTGTGCAAAAGCTCCTAATTGAAAGCCCGAATTTTGCAATCCGTCGTACTCGTTGAACACTTGAAATTGTTGGCTTTTTGGGGTGTATTTCAGTACTGCCGAAGGGGTACTCATCCACAGATTGCCCTTATCGTCTTCTGCCAAACCGAAAATAGGGTCGCCATAGTCGGTGCCTTTACGGCGAATGAGTTCAAAGCGTTGGGTTTTCTTGTCGAACTTGTGTAGCCCTCCTTTGGTGCCTATCCACAAGGTGCCGTCCTTGCTCTCGTGGATAGCCGTAATAAAGTCGTTGCTCAGGGCGTGTGTGTTGTTTTTCAGGGCTGTATAAGTGTGTTTGAGTTTTAGGTCGCGGGTGTAACAACGCAAGCCTTTTTCGGTACCTACCCACAAAAGGAGGTCTTGGTCGCGGTGAATTACGTGGGTTTTATCTTCGGGGTAGATGATGTTTTTACTTTCAAATAGCGGGGTAAAAACACCCGTAGCGGGCTGGTAGTTAATTGCCCCCAACTCGGTAGCAAGCCAAAAGGAATTATCCCAATCTTTGGTAATTTGATAGACGTTGCGGTAGGTGTAGTTCGTACCGGTAGGCACTGGAATGGGTACTTGACTAAAACTGTTGGACGAAGGGTTGTACTTAATGAGGTAATTGGCGTAGTTGCCTATCCAAATATTGCCTTCGGCATCTTCACAAAAAGCCTGATAGAGCTGGGTATTAGGGTTGTAGGACTGGTTGCTAAAAGCGGTGAGTGTCTTTCTGTCGGGGTTGAGTTTATCAATATGGTTTAAGCCACCTATCCAGAGGTTGCCTTTGCTGTCCTTAAAGATAGCGCGCACTTGCTTTTCCGAAAGAAAATTCTTGTACCTCACCCATTTGAATTGGGCAGGGGTAGGGCTAAAATAGTAAATCCCTGAGGCAGTACTCACCCACATCAGTTGGCTTTTATCTCGGTAGATGTGATTCACACTTTCATTAGCGAGTTGCGGGTTTTGCAAGTCGGTAATGGTGTGAGTGTTTTTGTTGAGGAGTTTGATGCCCTCGTTGGTCTCTATCCAAATGTTGTGCTGACCGTCATCGGCTACCGAAAGCACGTTCACATTGTGCGTGCAATGGGTCGCGTCGCATACGGCATAACGTTGGTAGTTTTTCGTTTTTTCATTTAAGCTATACAAACCACCGTGAGCTGATGATACCCAAACAGTGCCTTCTGGGTCTTTGTAGAGGTTGAAAATGTGCTTGCATACCTTCTCATCAGTGCCGTTTGTATGCCAGTAAGGGTGTAGCTCAAATTGTTTTTCTTTGCGGTTAAAGCTATACACCCCGCCACCCCACGAACTGAGTATGAGCGTGCCATTGGTAGCCACCATACCCGTAAGGGCGTTGTTCAGAGGTTTGGAAGTACCTTTTTCTCGAATGTCATAATGAGTGAAAACACCTGTTTTGGGGTTGAGCATATCCAGTCCGCCACGGTCTACGGCTATCCAAATCATACCCGCTTCGTCCTCTACTATGCCCGCTACATCGTTATAGCTAAGGCTTTTACTGCCTTTTTGATGTTTGTAGGTGGTGAAGATACCCGTGCGCAGGTTCAGTTTGCTGAGTCCTTCGCCTTTTAAGCCAATCCAAAGGTTGTGCTGACTGTCTTCAAACAAACACCTGATAGAGTTCCCTGCAAGGCTGTTCTTCTGGGTGCTATTGTACTTATACACAGTGATATCATAGCCGTCGAACTTGTGCAATCCGTCATCAGTGCCTATCCATATAAAGCCTTTTGAGTCCTGCAACATACTGGTTACCTCATTGCTCACCAATCCGTTGTGGGTAGTGATTTTGGATAGATACGCCCAGTCCTGCGCTGAGAGCAACGCAGGAAATAACACCCATATTATGTAGAGTAGTTTTCTCATTTCCAAATTTGCTAATTATCTAATTTTTCTTCCCCTTTTCCGTCCCTACATCCCCCTCTCCCAAGGAGAGGGACGGGGTGAAGATTCCTTTTCTTTCGCCTCGAAACCCCGATTTTAACATTTTTAGCACTGTTGTATTATATTATGAATCAACCACTTATATACCCTTTCTATACCAATCGTCCAAGATTCGTATAAGCTTCCTATAAGCTCTCTATAAGCTAACCCCACCCATCTTACACCCTTTTTTCACCAAAATCTCTCCCACTCTCCTTTTGGAAACCTCCGTTTCCTTCCGAACTCCTCAACCCTCCCATTTGCTAATTTCTCTTTTCCGTCACTAATTTTCCCTTTGAAGATAGCCAGCAAGCTGGCGTAGCTGGGTATGTGTACCGCGAGAGCGGAGTATGTGCCAAGGGGGTGTTTATACAAAACTAAGAGGATTTTTATATAACGATAATGACCGTCGCTTTCCTAGTGCCTATGGACTAAGGCCTAAGGCCTCCTCATTTCCCCCCTACCTGAATGCTAAATTCGTAATGATAATAAGGTTGGTTGAGCAAAAACTCTTTATGTACGCGTGGTGACCAGCTGTCGTCACCTCCTACACCCATTTGAGCCTCATCAATGTGCAAATAAGTGTGGTCTCCACGGTGCAGTTCTTGGGTTTCTTTGGATTGGTTCAGCGCGTCATCGGAATAGTCTTGCACGTTGAAATTAAAGAGTTTAGGAGCACTGATGTACAGTTCGGTAGTGCCCGAAAGGAGTTTGAGCCAACGGATATCGATATGGTTGCCGTTTTCAGAAGGCATCACATAAGGGAAGTACATATCCTTTACTGCACTACTGTGAATACCCACAAAAGCCGATTCTTTTCTATCGGCATAAGTTTCATAAGGACCTTTGCCGTACCATTCCACTTTGTTAAAACTCTTGTCGAGTGTTAGGAGCATTCCCACTCTTGCCAAAGGAGGCACAGAGGCAGGTACTTCCACATTTGTGCTGATATCAATACGCCCGTCGCCATTGATGAGGTAAGTTACTTGTTGGCTGATATTGCCCGCTTTGGTTTCAATGTGGTTGTGTGCTACTATTTTCAGTTGGGTTTCCCCTATGGGCGTAGCTTTCATTTCGGTAGCTGTTACCACAGCTTCTTTTAATCCCGCTTTGCGCCAAGCTGAGGCATATGATTGTTCAAAACCACCTTCATCGTTATCGGTAGGCACACGCCAAAAAGAGGGTACCATCGCTTCTGAAAGTAGGTTTTTCCCTTTATGTGTAAATTGACTTAAACCGCCCGTTTTTTTGCTGAATACAGCTGTAAAATTGTCGCCTTTTACGGTGAAGTTTGTCGCTTCGTCAGTAAAGGTTAGTTTTTTATCGGAAGGCTTGGTGAGTTCTCTCTCAACACGGTTAGGAAAGGCGAGTTGTTCTTTGGCTACTTCAAAATCTTTTGAAGCCCAAGCAGTAGCTTTTTTATTCTTAAAACGGAAGTTCATAAAGTATTCATTGCCGTTTTGTACTAATTTTGTTTTGAAAGGTATTTGTAGGGCTCTTTGGCTTTGTGGGGCGATGTTCAAGTCGTTGATTACCCCATTGGCGATAGGCTTGCCATTTTCGATAAGTTCCCATTGCAAATACACCTCATCGCTATTTACAAAGTATTTGCTATTGCTGATGAGCACTAAACCTGTGTTGATATCAATATCCTTTACATTGAAATACTGATATACCTTTTTCAGTTCGTGCATTTCGGGTTGAGGAACGCCTGTGGCATTTACCAATCCGTCGTTCACATTCGCCTTGTCGATATGATTGATGATGTTCCAATACTCTTTGTCGTTCTTATCTTTGCAACGCAACGCTTGATCTTTCCAGTCCCACGTAAAACCACCTTGGTAGCGCTCATTGGTAGCAAAAAGCTCCCAATACTTGCGGAAGTTGCCTAAGCTGTTACCCATAGAATGGGCATATTCGCAAATAATCACAGGGCGTTTTGGGTCTTCGGTAAAGAGATTGTTCAGGTGGTTGAGCTCGGTGTACATATTAGAGATGATATCGTAATGCGAGAGCACCCCTGCATAAGCAGGATTTTTAGACTCGTAGTGTACGGGGCGCTTTTGAGGGTCGAGTGCTTTTATCGCCTCATAAGCTGCATCAAAGTTCTTACCCCAACCCGATTCATTCCCCATCGACCAATAGATGATACAAGGGTGGTTCTTGTCGCGGGCAACCATATTCACATTGCGCTCCACGATATCTTTTTGCCATTCGGGGCGTTCGCCTATGTAGTAGCCACTCTCCCACAATCCGTGGCTCTCGATATTAGCTTCGTCTACCACATATAAACCATATTCGTCGCAGAGGGTATACCACTCAGGCTGATTGGGGTAGTGAGAGGTGCGCACCGCATTGATGTTGTGCGTTTTCATCAGGATAATATCGTCAATCATCGATTGGCGGGTGATGGTGCGACCATTATAAGGGTCGAACTCGTGGCGGTTCACTCCTTTAAACTTCACAGGCTTGCCATTCACAAGGAGCAATCCGTTGTTTAGTTCAACTTTCCTGAACCCTATATTTTGAGTAAACGATTGTAACACTTTGCCTTTGGCGGTGAGTAAACTGAGTTCCACTTTGTAGAGGTTAGGGGTTTCGGCAGTCCATTTCAACGGATTTTTTACGGCTATTTGGGAACTAACGGTAGCTTCTTTTCCCGCAGCAATATCCGCAATAGAGGCTTTTTCAGCGCCTATCACATTGCCTTTGCTGTCTTTAAGGGTGGTTTGTACCACAAGGGCATCACTTACTTTTTCGCCTAAATTCTGTACCTCTACTTGCACCTGCAAGGTAGCATCGCGGTATTGCGCATCGAGCTGAGGATATACTGAAAAGTCACGCATACGCAACTCGGGGGTAGCAAATAGGTATACATCGCGATAGATACCGCTGAGTCGCCAAAAATCTTGGTCTTCTATATAACTGCCGTCCGACCAGTTCAAGACTTTTACATATAGCTCGTTTTTGCCTTTTTTTAGGTAAGAAGTGATGTTGAACTCGGCAGGTAGCATTGCATCTTCGTGATAGCCCACTTGCTTGCCATTGATGAACAAATACATCGCCGATTGCACTCCCGCAAAGTGAATGAACACTTGTTCGCCTTTCCATTTGCTGGGCAAAGTGAATTGCGTTCTATACACTCCCGTAGGGTTGTACTCCTTAGGGGTGTAAGGAGGGTTCATCTCAAACGGATATTTGATATTGGTAAAAACAGGAGGGTCATATCGGTTGCTTTGCAGTTGCCAATTTGAAGGCACTTTTATAGCGTCCCATTGGGTAATGCTTTTGCCCAAAAAGAAATCGGCAGGCACTTGTGAAGGGTGCTTGAAGTAGGCAAACTGCCAATTGCCGTTGAGGAGTACTTTTCCAGCCGGCTCATAGTGGCTATGGCTTTTTTCGGTGTTGATACTGCTTACCGCTAAGTTTTCCCAATCGTGGGTTTGCGCTATGCCGAGGCTACTCGCCAAAGCAAGTACTGATAAGAATAAGGTACGTTGTATTCTCATAATCGTTTACTATTTTATGGTTTGTTATTCTTCTATTGTAAAATGTTGTTCATTACTATTATCGGCAGAATGTAAGCCCACCCACAGCAAGCACTCGCTGGGCTCAGTGTCTTTTTTCCCATTGATGCCGTAAAAAGCAAGAGCTTCGGAAGGCAGTTCAAAACGGACTTGTTTGCTTTCACCTGCTTTGAGAGATATTTTCTGAAACCCTTTCAATTCCTTTACGGGGCGACTAACACTTGCTACTAACTGTCGGGTATAGAGTTGTACCACTATTTCGCCCTCGGTTGTTCCTGTATTCTGCACAGAGGCATTTACTATAATGCTATCGTTATAGCGTTTGATACTTTTTTTATTCAGATGCACATTACTAATAGCAAAGGTAGTGTAGCTGAGTCCGTAACCAAAAGGATAAAGAGGCGTAATGGAACTATCTAAATACCCTGCGTTATAATGAGGGCGGTGGTCTACTTCTTCATTATTTGTATATACAGGTCGCCCTGTACTCTTGTAGTTGTAGTAAATAGGAATTTGCCCTACACTGCGCGGGAAAGACATCGTTAAGTGCCCCGAAGGATTTACATCACCTGCTATCACATCGGCAATGCCATTGCCCCCTTGCGTACCAGGAAACCACGCTTGCAAAATAGCTTGTACATTCTCGTTTTCCCAAGAAAAGTCGAGTGGTCGTCCGCTAAAAGTAATGATAGCTATAGGCTTGTTTATGGCTTTTAGTGCTTCGAGCAATTGGCGTTGTGCTTGAGGCAAACGAATGTCAGTGCGCACCGCCGATTCTCCTGTCCAGTTGCTCTGTTCACCTACGGCTACTAATACCCTATCGGCTTTGCGAGCTATAGCAACCGCTTCTTTGAGTTGTTCTGTTGAAATAGTTGTAAAACCACAGCCTTCGGCATAGAGAAGTTTTACGTTTGTAGCCTTGTATTTCTCGGTAAGCCCTGTGAGTAAACTCACGCTTTGTTTGCCGTCGCCTAAGCACGTCCAACTGCCGTTAATATCACTTGTGTTGTTCATCATAGGGCCTATTACAGCAATCGTTTTACCGCTATCTTTTTTGATGGGTAACACTTCAGCTTCATTTTTCAAGAGTACTACTGAGGAAGTAACAGCTTGTCGCGCTACTTTCAGATATTCCTCAGTAAAAGTATTTTCTTTGGCACGGGTTTCATCTAAATATCGGTAGGGGTCATCAAAAAGACCTAAAAGGAACTTCATTTCCAATATATGCCTTACTGCTTTATCAATTTGAGCTTCGGTTACTTTGCCTTCTTTCACTAAGGCACTAAGGTATTTAATAAAGGTTGCCCCGTTCATATCCATTTCTATTCCTGCATTGGCTGAGAGGTTTGCCGCTTGTTTATCATCTTTGGCTACCCCGTGTCGCACCAACTCGTTAATGCCTGTGTAATCACTCACTAACAAGCCGTTAAAGCCCCATTCTTTGCGAAGCACCTCAGTAAGCAACCACTTGTTGGCGGTAGCAGGTACACCGTTTATCTCGTTCAAAGAAGCCATTATACTGCCTACACCTGCGTTTAGGGTCGCCTCATAAGGAGGTAAATATACATTGCGCAAGGTGTGCATAGAGAGTTCAGCTGTATTATAGTCCTTGCCTGATTCGGCAGCTCCATAGCCGGCAAAGTGTTTACCACAAGCTAAAAGCGTGTGAGGGCTACTCAACGTTTGCCAATTGTCTCCCCCTTGAAATCCTTTTACGCGCGCTTCGGCAATAAGGCTTCCTAAATAAGGGTCTTCGCCTGCGCCTTCCATTGCGCGTCCCCAACGAGCATCGCGGGTAATATCTACCATAGGGGCAAACGTCCAGTTGATACCATCGGCACTAGCTTCACGGGCAGCGAGTTCAGCTGTTTTGCGCATCAATGCCAAATCCCACGAGCAAGACTCAGCTAACGGAATAGGGAAGATAGTTTTATAGCCGTGTATCACATCTTGACCAAAGAGGATAGGAATACCCAAACGCGTTTGTTCTACCGCTATTTTTTGTAATTTTCGTATACCTGCAACCGAAGTAGCGTTAAAAATACTTCCTACCAAGCCTTTTTCGAGGTAAGGTTGGTACTTATCAGCCATTACAGGACCTGTAACCGACCAATCGGCTGAGAATTGTGTCATTTGTCCGATTTTTTCTTCAAGAGTCATCAAATGTAGAACCGAATCTACACGCTGTTCTATGTGTTTATCGCCACTGAAACTCTTTTGGGTGAATTTTTCATTATCAGATTTTAGAATAGCGGGTGCTGCGCAACCTATCATAAGTAACGAAATAAGCGTTTTAAAGATGTGTTTGCTATATCTCATAGATACATTAACGTTTTTATAAAAAACACCTTCCTGCCTGTACCCTTCCCTTGAAATGAGAATTACATATTGCTTTGTTTTTACAATTTTGCCCTTTGCTCATCTATTAGGGCAGTAAGAAAACTAAGGAAAGAAGACAGGAAGATGCTATGGGTTTTCTAATACCACTACTATCGAACGCTTGAAGGCTGGAATCAATGCCTTTCCGTCATACATAGGCATATGTCGTTCCCATTTATCCGTCCAAGGGTCGTAAACACTGTAATGAGTATATTTTATATTTATGAGGTTAAGTGGTATTTCGAAATCTCGTTTCATTTGGGCAGGACGCCCCTCACGCAACTCTGTTTTCCAATTGTTAGCGAGGTCTCTGCACCACAATATCGTTTTTGTTTTGCCTTTTAGTCCGTAACAGGCTACGGTATTTCTTTTGAAATAGAAGGGTTGCATCGCTTCTTTCACGGGGTCAATCCCTTCAATGGCATTCTTGAAACGCCCAAAGTGATACCACAGTTGGTTAGGCTCGATATAATGATCCCAATGCCAAGTGTTGCCCGAACCTGCACTACCTCCAAAGAAAGGAGCAAAGATAAAATCGTGTAACAAAACGCCCTCTGCGTCTTTCGGATAAAGTGACGAAGGTCCTGCGTGGTTAGGGTTTACAGCTCCTATCTCATTGATGATAACAGGCTTGGGGTCGTTTTTGGTAAATGTCAAGCCCATAGCTACGGCATCGGTTGCTAAAGCACTCACAGCTCCTTTCACTATCGGGTATTGATGCCACTTGTCGCCCTCGTCCAGATAACGGTGAATGCTCAAAAACTCGTTGTCAGGTATTACTGCTAACTTCTTGTAGTAGTCGTCCATATAAGAGGCGTGCATACTGCCTAAGGTTTGGGTAACCAATTGCTCAGGGCATAACTTTTTCACCTTACTGAGCATCTCTTCGGTAAAAGGTAGCCACTCTGCTTCGGGTACTGCTGAATCCATTTCGTTCCACAACTCCCAGCCATATACATACGGGTGGTTTTGGCATTTTTTAGCAATCGCTCTGAGGCGTTTTAAGTAGGACTTTTTGCCTTTTTTAGTACTTACATACTCGCTTACATTCTTGAACTTGGTAGCTAGTGAATAGCTGTTACACCAAGAAGCCTCAGGTGAGATGTTATTAGAGATAGTACGCAAGTGATGCAGGGTGAATTTAAGGTAAATATGATACTTTTCTGCAAGTTGTAGCAACTGTTCTATACGCGCTAACTTCTCGGGATTGTATTTTCCTTCCCTTTGGTCTTCTATTTCTAAAAACTCAGTGCTTATCCAAATGCGCATTGCATTTCCACCATTCTCGGCAAAGTGTTTAAAGTACTTTTCTACCTCTTCAAAATTATGCGATGGTAGATAATTGGTGCTAATAGGAATCCACGTCGCACCATTTTTTTCAAAATAGCGCGGGTGGGTTTTGCTTACCGTTATATTTGCTTGTGCCAAACATAGCGGACTGCCTAGGCAAAGCATTAAAAACAAAGCGTTTCTTAGTGTTTTATGTAGGGTTATGTTCATTTTAAATCAAGTAATAGAAAATAGGTAACAGGTTTTAAAAACGTTTTTGTTTTTATATATGAAACTATTTTTAAAATTATTCATTATTTTTATAAGTGATGCTTTTATTTGTCTTACGAAATTCAATCGTACAGAAAGCAGGCAGGTTCTTCTGATGAGCCTCTCAGAGTCCCTCCAACAAATCTGCTAATAATCCCGTGTGACTCACACCCTCATTTGCTCTTTTCCAAATTTCCTAATTCTCTAATTTTCCCACCTGTCTTGCTACGACCTCGTGCCTAAATATCTTTGTTCACTTCAAGAGGCAACACTTCTACGGATACAGTAGCGTTTTCAGGTAGTTTTTGTACTATCGCACCGTAGTATAACACTACTGGTCCAAATAGTCCAAGTAAGTCGAGGTCTACCGTAAGCACGTAGCTATTATTGTTTTTCTTGCTAAACCTACATTTCGCCTGTGCCATTTCAGAAAGCCCTTTTCTTCCTATGATAAGAGTCTGTGTACCGAAATCAATATCCTTAAATTCCTTTATAGTACTGAGGTCAGTATTAGGAAAGAGCGCTTGTAGGGCTTCTTTATTTTGGACAACTCGGTAACCATCTTGGGTAAGGGCAAAATTCACAAAACTATGCTCAGGTGTATTTGCTACAGTCGCAAAACTCTTAACCATTACAGCCTCAGGAAATGTCGTTTCCTCTTCTGTTTTAGAACAACCGCAAGCTGTTATCACCAATAACAACATTGCTAAAAAAGCTTTTGTCTTCATATATAATTGTTTTTAAGATTACTTACTGTTCATTTCAATTCCTACACCAAAGCATTTTCTATTATAAAAATACTCTTTGGCAGAAAGTCCTCTTTCGGGAGTGTCGGCAACAACCGAGTATGTATATAAGGAGATGTTTTCACCACATTACCTTCATCTTTCCTGTCACTATATTCCCCCTTTTTCGTTATACTCCCCCTAGTGCCTATGGCCTAAGGCCTAAGGCCTAGCACCTCCCACTCCATTTGCTAATTTTCAAATTTTCTAATCCCAACCTGCCTATTCTCTTTCCGTCGCTATATCCCCCTCTCCTTGGGAGAGGGTTGGGGTGAGGATTCTCTTTCTTTCGCCTCGAAACCCCGTTTTTACCATTTTTTGCATCGCTGTATTATACTATGAGTCAACCACTTATATACCCTTCCTATACCAATCGTCCAAGATTCGTATAAGCTTCCTATAAGCTCTCTATAAGCTAACCCCACCCTTCTCATAGCCCTTTTTCATCAAAAAGTCTCTTAGCCTCCTTCTGAAAAGCTTCGTTTCCTTCCGAAAGTCCTAACCAGCCTGATTTGTCCTAGAAGTTATACCTGTCAACCCCCCTTTTTTATCATTACCCATTTTCTAATTCCCTCATTTTCTAATCTGCTAATTCACACCACAAAGTTATAAAATATTTGTCAATACAGCAATATGCTCTCTCTCTTTTCACTCTAAGTCAGTTTTTCCCTTTATTTATTCTTCGTTCAAGCCTTAACTTACTTTTTACTGACGTACCCAGCTGTGAACTCTCTCTGGCTTTACCTTTTACCTTAATTCATTCTCACCACCGCCTCTTTCAGTCCGTTACTTGTAGCGCGTAGTTGTACCTTTCCGCCTTTTTCACCTGAGCGGATAATCACTTGGCATTTGCCATTGAAAAGTTTGCGCTCTACACGCTCTCCTTCAGCAAAAGTATCTTTCTCGTGCGAACTGGGGTCGCCGTTTCCTACTCCTATAATGCGAGCATCTCCTGTAAGCTGAAACTGTATAAGGGCATCGGCATTGGGTACTTCACGTCCTTTTTTATCTACTACACTCACGTTCACTACTACGGCATCTTGCTTACCGGCTTTCAGTTCTGTTTTATGAGGAGAAAGCGCAATCGCAAAGGGTTTTTCGGTAGTAGTTATTTCGGAGATAATCCGCTTCCCATTCTTAGTGCCTACCGCTTTCAGCGTACCTTTTTCGTAGGGTACTTCCCAATATAAGTGTCCAAAAGCAGGTGTTTTTTGTTTGCCGAGCGTCTTTCCGTTCAAGAAAAGTTCCACTTCTTCGGTATTGCTATATACCCACACTTTTACCACAGTGTTTTGGGGCAGGTTCAGATTCCAATGAGGGGCTATGTGCAATACAGGCGATTCACTCCAATGGGCTTTGTAGTAGTAATACACGTTCTTAGGGAAACCACACACGTCCATTACCCCAAAATGCGAACTGATATTAGGCCACGCAAAAGGGGTAGGCTCTCCGCGATAGTCGAAGCCCGTCCATACGAAACCTCCCATAAAACGAGGGTCGTTAGCAGTCGTGCTGTACCATTGCTGTGCTTGTGATGCCCAACTGGGGTAACTTTTGTCTTGGTCGAGCAGATAGGCGCGTAGGGTATCGGCTACAAAATGACCACTGTACCCCCCGGCTTTGTCGAGCACTATTTCCGGCAGATACACCCCTCGAGTACCCACGGTGCTGGCTACTTCGGTACCGATGATAGGTTGATTGGGGTGCGCTTTCTCATAATCGGTAAGACCATAGAGGTTGTAATTGAAGCCTCGTACAGGTATGGCAGCACTCACGCCTTCATTTTCATTACCTACGTTGGCGCCATAAGTGCTCACGCGTGAAGGGTCTAAATGCTCTTGTAAACTCACCAACGTACGAGCGATGCGCTCACCAGTTTCGGTGCTTTGTATTTTTTCTTCTTCATTCCCGATACACCACATAAAGACGCTAGCGTGATTGCGGTCGCGCTTGATAAGGTCTTCAAATTGTTGACGGTATTCTCGCCCGCTGTTTAAGAGTCGGGTTTCGTCCATTACTAATAAACCCAAACTGTCGCAGGCTTGTAGCACGGCAGGGCTATGAGGGTGATGGGCAGTGCGGTAAGCATTGGCACCCATTGCTTTGAGTAACCCAATACGATAATACTGCAACTCATCTAATAGTGCAGTACCTACGCCAGCGTGGTCTTGATGTACGCACACGCCTTTTATTTTCATTTTTTTGCCGTTGAGGTAAAAGCCGTCGGGTTGATAACTAAAAGTGCGTATCCCAAAGCGGGTGTGAATAAGGTCGGTGGTCTTTCCGTTGGAAATGATTTTCGTTGTTAAGATGTACAGATAGGGGTGCTCAGTGTCCCAAAGCTGTGCATTAGGAATGTTAAGGTTACTTTTTACAGTTACTTTTTCGTTAGGGACAAAAGTAGTTTTTGCAGATTTGTGAGTAGCTATTACTTTCTTTTCACGGTTAAGAATAGTCCATTCTACCTGAAAAGTTTGTGAGCTTGTTTCTCGGTTATGCACAGTGGCTTCGGCGTGCATTTCGGCTTGTTTGCCAATGCTTTTGGTATAGATAAAAACCTCTTCGGGGGAAGAGTGAACAGAGTTGTAAGAGTTCAACCACACGTGCCGATAGATACCTGCACCTTCGTAAAACCAACCTTCGTTTTGGGTAGCGTCTACCCTTATGGTAATCACATTAGGCTTGCCAAAATGCACCAAATCGGTAATATCGTACTTTATTCCTGTATACCCGCTGAGGTGTTGCCCTACATAAATGCCATTTACCCAGCACCTACTGTCTCTAAAAATACCGTCGAATTGCAGTTCGATGCGTTTGCCCGCTTCGGCTTTACTGAGGTCAAAGGTTTTTCTATACCAACCGATACTATGCTCGGGGAAGGTACTGCCTAAGGCTTTATATCCGTGTGACCAATCACCTTTTTCACTGAAAGGGAGAGTTACTGCCCAATCGTGAGGGAGGTCTACGGTTTGCCACGCGCTATCGTCGTAGTCTGTGCTCGAAAAGTTAATGCCTTTGGAAAGTGTTTTAGAGAAGTCGTTATACACGCGGTAAAACAAATCTTTAGTAGGGTCGGTAGCGTGCCCTAAGCTGAATTTCCAACCGTTATCTAACAATATATGCTCCCTAATGGCTTGCCCATAGATGGGGTGAGCAAGCCATAGGAGCATACCGATGAGAAAGGGAAGAAACTTGTATGGATATCTCATTTACTTTTTAGGTACATATTTGTATACCTTTACCCAATCTACTTGTAGTTTGAGTTGTTTGGTAAAAGGTTTGTTAATGTCTTTTTCAGTTTGAAAGCATAAATGGTGAGGTGCTTTAGCCATTGCTACAGGGTCTTTAAGAGTCCATTCGAGTTTACCGTCGATGTAAATCTTTATGTACTCAGGAGCCCATTCCATTGCTACAATATGCCAATCGGTTTTGCTGTAGTTGCGGAAGCTCTGTTGATACTGTTGGTCTTTACCAGATACTGCGTAATGGATATAGGTATTCCAAGCGTTGTCCTCGTGATTTGTTTCATAGATATCGTTTTCGCCATCGTCAGGCCATTTTTCACTCTCAGGCCAAGTAAGTCCTAAACCGCTGGAAGACTTATGAGGGTCTTCGTCCATACGTATTCTGAACTCAAACTTGCCGTATTTGTAGTTCTTCTTATGAGCTATTCCACCTGTTATAAACATTCCTTCGCGTTTATAATCTTTGTCGATAAGGCAATTCAAGAAGCCGTCTTTCACTTCTATGGCATAGGTACGGCGCGTATTCTCAGGTTTGAGTTTACCTTCTTTTTCGAGGTATTCATTGTCGTATACAGCCCAATTATCTGTGTTTAAGGCATTGCCATCGAAGTTGTCTTGGAAGTCTAACACCCATTCAGTAGGGGTTTCAGGCATAGGGTTGTCTTCAATAGGAGCGTCTCCTCCCGATTTGTTACAGGCTGTAAACCCGCACAATAACATTGTAATAAAACTAAAGGTTGTTGCGTTTTTCATGTGTTTTTTAATTATCTATTTAATAAATTTATTTAAGGTGCTTTTTTAATAAAAATATCTGAAAAGGTCAAGTCTTCGTAATTGTTATCCCAGCTACCTATCTTTATCACAAAGTATAGTTTACCTGTTTTAGTAGCTGTATAAGTCTTTTCCCCTGAAGCTAATTCCGACATCAGTCCGCTTTTAGGTGTTTTAATTTCTCCCGATAGGTCAAACACCTTACCGTCGTTGAAATCTTTGCCTTCTTCTGGTTCCCACTGACTTATATACACTTGTATCCAGCCCCACGCTTTGCCTTTGGCGGTGAGTGTCATATCGTAAGTATAAGTTTCTCCTCCGCTTACTTCAATAGGCTGATAAATTACGTGGTTGAACATCTTTCCTTCGGTACCCGAAGTATAATGAATATTACCGTCGGTAATGGTGATATCAGCTTTTTCTGAAAGACCTCCATTGATGCCTTGCAATAGTATTTTCCAAGCGTCTTTTTTGATGCTAGTCTCTACCGGAGGTTTAGGAGGCTTAGGACTATTATCTTTCTTGAATACGATGTCAGAGAGGGCTAAATCCTCAAAGTTGTTATCCCAGCTACCTATCTTTATTACAAAGTATAGCGTACCGGTTTTACCAGCGGTATAGGTTTTTTGGTCTTGGATAGCTGAAAGTTCGGCAAATGAGCCACTCATAGGAGAGGTGATGTTGTTTTGGAGCTCTAATACCTTGCCATCGCCGAAGTCTTTGCCTTCTTCGGGTTCGTGTTCACTCACATACGCTTGTATCCAACCCCACGCTTGTCCTTTGATTTCCACGTGCATATCGTAAGTGTAAGTTTGTCCTTTTTCCACATTTACCGGTTGGTAAATCACGTGGTTGAACTTACCACCTACTTTACCAGATGAATATTGGATATTACCATCTACGACATTAATCTTAGCATCGGCTGTAATTTTTCCGTCTATACCTTGTTTTAGAATCTTCCAAGCGTCTTTTTTGAGCATATTTTCCACAGGAGGCTTAGGAGGTTCAGGTGGAGTAGGCAAGAACTTCGCCCCGTCAATCACTACAATAGTAGTCGCTTTGTTTTGGAGGATTCTCTCATTGCCATAAATGCTTACTGCCAAAGCGATGCGATTCTTGTAGTAATCGGGGTGGTCGGTAAGGAGCTTTTGCACATCTACGTCCAAGTAAAACGATTCTTCACTTTTACCAGAGGCAACGCTTACGCTTTCAGGCAAAGTGTAAGAGCCTTCGGGTAGTACTACAGCCGGTTTTTTCTCGTCGTTTTTGTACTTTTCTACATAAGCATTAGTAGCTTGTGCATCAACTTTTACTTTTACAGCAAAGCCATCGGTAGAGAGACCAGAGTTCTTCACGCCGAGCACTATTTTCAATTTCTTAGTAGTCTCGTCGAAAGTGTAGTTTTCGGAGTTTCCGCCGAAAGGCACATTGTATTCATTACCTCCGTTGTTCAAGGAGGCTTGTGGCATATAGATATTGTTTATACCAGGGTCTTCAAATACATCGTCTTTTTTACAAGCGATGAAGGCTACGAATAGGAGTAGCAATAATGTAATGTTCTTTGTTTTCATATATAAGAGTTTGTTCTCACCCCCTCCTTCTCCCCCTCCCCCAAGGGAAGGGGGAGAGAATCCGCAAAAGCGATGAGGTTTTATACTAATTATTTATATTCTTTTTTTCAGCTTGTCCCCTTCGGTAGTTCGAGGGCTAATCGCCCGTGTGGCTCACACTACCAACCTGGGTTTTGTTTTACAATTCCGTTAGATTTATTGATTTCGCTATGAGGGATAGGGTAGTAATACATTTTTTCGGTAAAAGTGCGCTTTTCTACTTCTTTTACTTGATAGCTAAAATTATTACCGTTTTTGGTAGCTTGCACTCCCGTAAGTGGCTCATTGAGCACGGTAGTAGCGTCTTTCCAACGGCGCAAATCCCAATAGCGGTGTTCTTCAAAGGCGAGTTCTATACGGCGTTCGTGTTTTACTTTCTCTCTGAACTCCTCTTTTGATGCCGTAGTAATCGCAGGCATTTCCACACCCGTTCTGCCTCTCACCAAATTGATAGCCTCTTTGGCAGTGAGTGCATAACCGTTGTTAGCATCGGGTCCGTAAGCTTCATTCATCGCCTCGGCATAGTTGAGGTAAATTTCAGCCAAACGGAAAACTACCCAAGAGCGGAGTCTTTTTTCATCTTGCACTAAATCGAGATTGTCGTTCAAAAACTTTTTGAGGTAGTAGCCCGTGCGTGAAGCGTTTTTGGCGTTGTAGTTGTCAGCGCCACCTGCGTATATTTCTATTGTGCGTCCGTTCCATTGGCTGTTGTTGGTTACTATCGTATAGCCGAGTCGAGGGTCGCGATTGGCGTATATATCATTAGGATCGGGGGTGCCTTTGTACTCATAAGCACTCACCAAATTATGAGAAGGCGTGATGCCGCTGTTGCCCCCTGCCGTGCCAATGGGGTAGTTTTTTCTTTCCAAATCATTGGTGGCACTTTGGCGAATTGCCAGAATGGTCTCAGTGCTTTTAGCGGTTCTGTCGCCGAGGAACAAATCGCGGTAACTATTATCAAGGCTGTAGAGATTTAAGCTGAGAAGCTCATTAGCCGCACTGGCAGCTGCTTTCCACTTGTTTACATCGTTAGTGGGGTTGTACAACGGACTTGCCGCATAAAGCAACACTCTGGATTTGAGAGCTAAGGCAGCTCCTTTGGTAATACGCCCATCTAAGCCTATATCAAAATCTCTTCCCCAATTGGTAATCAAGCTATCTTTGGAAGCATCGATTTCACTCACGATATAGTTCACAACCTCATCCACTGTGTTGCGAGGCAAATGCGTGTTACTATCGGCGGAAAGTCTTGTTTTTACAAGAGGCACCCCTCCGTAGCGTTTCAGTAGTTCAAAATAGAAATAAGCTCGCAACACGCGGTTTTCAAAGCGCAAAGCCCTTATGCTCTTCACATCGCGATTGTAGTTGTTAATGTCGTTTTGAGTGATGAGGTTGCGGTTCTGCTTTAAGAAAGAAGCATAGTTAGGGAAAGTTTCCAAGAAATAAGTAGCCGCTTGTATGCCCTCGTAGTTGTAAGCATACGTATTATCGGGGTTGTTGGTGCTATTCCAGCTTCCTTCGTTAAAAACTTGAGTGTTTGAAGGCGAAAGCGTATATTCAGCCTCGTCGCTCACTGCCGCAAACAGATTGCCATCGATGGCATCAAAGCGGTTTTGCAAACGCGTATAGGCAGCATAACCAAAGTCGTACAACACTTGGTAATTGGTTTTTATCTGCTCGTCGGTATCGTAAATATCTTCTTTGGTGTCTAACACATTACACCCGATGAGTGCACTCATCAGCGCAATGCAGCTCACTGCAAAGATTGTTCTACTCGGTTTATTACTCTTTAACATAGCGATATATTTTCGGTAGTTCATTTGTTTAAAACTTTAAAGACACACCCATAGTAACCGATTTGAGGGCAGGGTAACCCGATAACACTTCGGGGTCTAAGTCGTAATCGGTAAGCAGTGATGAGAAAGTAAATGGATTGGTAGCATTTACGTAAATGCGCAATTTGCTAACGCCTATCTCGTCGAGCATTCGTTTAGGAACGCTGTAACCTAACTCTATGTAGCGTACTCTTAGGTAATTAGCTTTCTTTATCCACAAGGTGGAAGGCTGGGTGTTATTGTTGTTGCTCAATAACGACAAACGTGGGTACTGTGCGCTGCTACGGGTATCGATGCCTTGTGCAGGATAGTAAGCCCAGCGGTTTTTGGCGATAGCATACACATTGCCGTTGTTCTCGAAAGCAACTGTTTTTTGGCGTGCATCGTCTAATAAATTCACCTCTCTGCCTTGTACTCCTTGTACGAGCACTCCAAGGTCAAATCCTTCATAACCGAGGTTGATTGTACCAGCATAAGTGAGTGTAGGGAGGTAGCTTTTGCCTATTTCGGTTTTATCGGCAGGGTCTATACGGTTGTCACCATTTAGGTCGCGGTATTTCACATCACCAGGGGCAACGTTTCCAAACGAAGGTTTAGGGAGTGAAGGTAGCAGATTGCCATTGTTGTCAAAATCGTTTATGTCGTAAAACCCAGTAGCTTCATAGCCAAAGCGTGTGCCGATAGGTCGGCCTGTTTGAGCTGAACTCTCGCTACTAGCATCGTACTCAGCCATATAGTCTATTTTGTTTTTAGCATACGAAGCATTAGCGCCTATACTATAAGTAAGTTTTCCTGCTGCATTGCTGTAAAGCGTACTCACTTCAAAACCTCGGTTAGTTACTTTTCCTATATTTTTATAGGGAGGGGTAGCCCCAAAGATATCCGAAATACTGTAATCAGGGGTGATAATACCTTCGTGTTTGTTGAGGAAAGCATCTATCATCACGTCCCATTTGTTGAAGAATTTAGCTTCCACGCCTATGTTGTACTTATAGGCTTTTTCGGCAAATATACGCTCATTAGGCACGTATTTTAGTCCGATGGCACTATGCCACGACGGGTCATCGTTTCCTGTGGCAAAACCGCCTCCTCCGTAAGAACCGTAATAGCGTTCGTATAAGTAGCGACCTTCGTTGTACACATCGTTACCCGTAGTACCTACCGAAGCGCGCAATTTCAATCGATTGATATTGGCATTCGCCGAAGGGTGTTGTTCATTGAAAACCTGATAAGCTGCTGAAAGGGCGTGATAAAAACCAAACCGATTGCCTTTTTTGTAGTTATCCGAGCCACCGAAAGCAAAACCAAATTCTGCCGATACGCGTTTGTTCCAATCGTAGAACACACGTCCGCCGATGTTCTGATAGGCGTAGTTGTTGTTCAAACCCGCTTTTCCGTTGAGATTATCGTCTATATTATAAACATATTGAAGGTAATTTACCGCTGTTTGGAAAGTGTTTTGTCCAAACTCACGGGCATAAGCTGCACCCAACAGAAACTGCAAACGGTTCCATTGGTTGGTACCCCAGTCGTCGTTTACTTTGTAGTTGCTATCACGATGGGTGGTTTGTGCTACCCCATTGAACATACGAGTGTAATCTCTGCTTACAATGCGTGTACCTCGTGTCCACGAACTGAGCGATACTCCTTGTTGTATGTACAAACCAGGGGTGATGAAGTCTAATTTCTCTTTTAGGTTGAAATTAGCCCCTAAAGTGCGGTCGTGTAGGGTTTTGATACCTAAGGCTCGGATAGAGGCGTAAGGGTTATCGGGGTGGATGGCTGTACCAGGGAACGACCCATTGGGGTTTTGCGCCGGATAAATGATATTAGGGTAGCTCGCCAAGTTTTGCCAGAGCTTATACTCGTTGTAATTAGGCGATTTACGGTCTTCTATACGCCCGTTGATATTTACATTTCCTTCAAATATTTTGAGCATACTGAAGTCTAAATTTGCCTTTACGAGATATTGGTCAAATCTTCCGCTGGAATGCGAATCGTCGTTCTTAGAGGCGTACAAACCACTGTTGCCAGCGTGCCCTAATAGCACAAAATACTTAGTAGTAGCTGAGCCTCCGCGTATGCTCACATCTTGCCTATCAAACAAAGCCAAATTTTTGAGCACTTTGTCGTACCAATCGGTGTTGTATTTCACATCGTTAGGGATATTGTAAAAGCTCGTCCAAGCCCCTGTATCGTTACTGTAAGCCTCGTTGTATAGCTGAGCATACTCGGTAGCCGATAGCGGTTTGCTCAGTACCGTAGGCATTTGCAAACCCGTTTGGAAATCTACCCCTACCACAGGCTTGCCTTCTGTACCGTGTTTGGTGGTAATCCACACGATGCCGTGCGCTCCTTTCATACCAAATGGTGCTAAGGCAGCCGCATCTTTCAAAACTGTAATCGACTCGATTTCGGAAGGCGATAGCAGTATAAAATCACTTTGGTAACCATCGATAAAATAGGTAACCGAAGGGTAGTTATACGAACCCAACCCACGGATATTTAGGCTGGCATTGTCCATTCCTCCGCCTTGCAATACAGTGAGCCCAGGTAGCAACCCAAACAAACTGTTGGTAAAGTTAGTTGTGGGCATTTTCAAGAGTTGTTCTCCTTTTACTGATGAGGTAGAAAGCGTAGACAATTCTTCGGGTACGTTCAGAGGGCTTTGTGCCTGCACAGCACCAGCCCAGAGCATACAGCCCACAAGGCTACAAAATAATATGTTATGTTTATATTTCATTTCAGTTGTTTTATTAATTGGTTATTAGTACCCTGGGTTTTGTATCAAGTAGCCTTTGTTCACTTCCGATTGAGGGAAAGGCTCTAAGTACTGACTGTTGTCCCAATACCCTGTATAGACAGGTTTCACAGCATAAGAAGCGTAATCCCACGCATTCCACCCTTCCGATTTTCCTGGGGCGTACTCAAAAACTACTCCTTTCTTTTCCCCTCCAATGATACCATTAGCAATATCGGTGAGTTTCCAGTGTTTTACATCAAAGTAACGGTGATTTTCTTCGTAGAACTCTACCGCCCACTCTCTTTGTACGAGTTTGCGCAAAGCCTCTTGTCCTGTTTCAGTAACATTGGGCAACCCTGCACGCGAGCGGATAACGTTTAGGTTTTGCAAAGCCTGAGCAGGATTGCCTGCTTCGTTATAGGCTTCGGCGAGATTCAAGTAGAACTCAGCCAAACGGTACAAAGGAAATTCAAACCAATCACGGGTATCAGCCATATAGAAGAATTTTACACGGCGTCCTGCGCCTTCACTACCAGCTCTCTTTTCCCAAGTAGAAGCATTTGCCAAAGTTTCACTCGACCAATAATGAGAGCTCGGGTTGTTCCACGCTTGTTGTCCTGCAATCGCTGCTGAGGCTTTAAAGCGGGCTTCTAACTCATTGCACTTGTTTACATAAGTTGCGTAGCTTTCCCAATTTTCACCTGTCCACGTTTGGTTGGTACCATCAGTTTTGTAGTATTGAGTAAGCTGCAGGTAACTCATAGAGTTTGCTCCTCCTGGTTGGCTGTGAGGGTTATAAGCCTCTATATACTGTTGTGATTTAAAGGCGAGGAGCACTTCTCGGTTGTTAGGGGTTGCTACCGCTGTACCGTAATCGACTAAAGGGTTTCCCGTATTGATGATTTGGTAACCATTGGCAGTTGCCCATCGTATCACTTGTTCATTTGCCTCTATAGCTTTTTGCCATAACGAAGCGTCTTGCGTACCAAAACAAATCAGGTTGTTATTACCTCCCAAACTCATATAAGGTGTATTGCTATTGAACAGCGGACGCGCGGCGTACATCAACGCTTCGGCTTTGATACACATCGGGATACCTTTGGTTACACGTCCTTTTTCCGAAGCATTGTAGCTATCGGGCAGGTCGATAATAGCTTTGTTGCAAAGGGCAATAATGTGGTCTAAGGTAGCGTGCAAGGTGGCGCGAGAGATATTCAGGTCGGAATCTATCGAAAGTGTACCTTCTATAATAGGCACTCCTCCATAACGTTTGAACATTTCCTCATATCGGTAAGCGATGAGGGTATACATTTCGGCTTTGATACTTTTCTTTTGTACCTCAGTAAGATCGGGGACTTTATCGATGTTCTCAATCACCAAATAGCACTGACGAATGGATTGGTAGTTGAACACGAAACCATCGGAGCTAAGCGCTTTGCCATCGGAGTCGCTGGCTACCATTCCAGAACGTTGAATTTTATAGGTGTCTTCCCAACTGAATTTCACATCGTTCACTTCTCCTGATAGGTGAGAGAGTGTACCTGCTTTCAGTCCGCTAATGCGCCCGTTGTCGAAACGCAAGGTAATACCCGATTGTAGGCTCATAACGTAGGCTTGAGCGATAGCCGAGAGAGATTTCTGTTTGCTCGAAAAGATAGAATCGACATTCACATCGCTTCCTAAACTCTTTTCGAGGAAGTGGTCTTCTAACTTACAAGAAAATACTTGTGAGAAAAAGACGAGAATTAAGGTGGTATAAATGAGCTTTTTCATTGGTTGTATTTTTTAGAATTGAACGTTGAGCCCTACGCTATAAGTGCGGGTCATAGGGTAGAGATATCCAGAGGCAGCGCCATTAGAATCTTGTTGTTCGGGGTCATAACCATCGTGCATTTTTGACCACGTATAGAGGTTGTTACCACTCACCGATACCTTCACCGATGAGATACCCGTTTTTTCTAACCACATTTTCTTTTGCAAGAGATAGCTTACCTCTACGTTTTTCAGCTTGATATGGTCGGTAGAGAGCAACCAGAAGTCGCTAAACAATCCGTTGATGTTATCACCTGTGCGCATAGAAGCACGCGGGAAGGTAGGGGTAATGCCATTTTGGGCTTTCTCAGGAGTCCAACGTCCGTCGTACTGATGTTGGAAAGCAGCCCCTGTACCCATATAGAAAGGGTTGCGCGTATAGAAATCTAAAGGCATAGAACCTTGAGCCGTACCGGTGAAGAGCACTGATATTTCAAATCCTTTGTAGCCTACATTGAGGTTTGCCCCAAAGGTATAACGAGGGAAGTTTGCATAGCCAATAGGTACGCGGTCTTTCTCGTCGATGATACCATCGCCATTCACATCTACATAACGGAGGTCACCAGGTTGTACTTTATTGCCATCAAAACGCGAATAAGGGCGTTGCATTACTTCTTGCCAAGTGTTGTAGAAACCATTGGTGAGATAACCTCTATACTGCCCGATAGAATAGCCCGTTTCATTCATCCAAGGGTGAGGATTGTTAGGCTCGTCGCGGTAGTCTATTTTGTTTTTAGCATACGATACATTACCCCCGATACCATAAGTGAAATCGCCTATCTTATCGCCCCAGTGCACTTGTAGTTCGTAACCTTTATTGGTTACCTTACCTATATTGCTAGCAGGAAGGTCAGAACCTACAATACCAGGCACTGTACCTCTGTTCCACAAGATGTTGTCGCGTTTTTCTTGGAATACATCGGCATTGATGGTAAGTCTATCTTTAAACATATTCAGGTCGATACCTGCATTGCTTTTTTTGGCGCGTTCCCAAGTAACATTGGGGTTTCCTACACGAGTTTCCCAAGCACCGGTATAGAAAGGGTCTTTGGTAGTACCATCACTACTACCGAAATAGTAACCTCCTGCACCATAGCCATCGTTGCGGTAACCTTCATAGCCATAGCCCCAAGTACTAGGCAAGTATAGAAAACGGCGACCGCCTACTTGGTCATTCCCTACTTCGCCATAAGAACCTCTCAGTTTTAGATAGGTGAGAATATTGTTTTTAGGGAAGAACTTTTCGTTAGTAACCACCCAACCTAATGAGAAAGCAGGGAAGAACCCGAAGCGTTTGCCAGGGGCAAAGTTTTCGGTACCATTATAACCCATATTGCCTTCAATAAGGTAACGGCGGTCGTAGTCGTAAGTAACCCTACCCGCGAGCCCCATAATACCAGCAGGCACGTTGAACTCAAAACCAGGGTCATACGTTTTTTGTCCGTTAGCCAAAAGTAAGGCAGTGATATTGTGTTTTCCGAAAGAGCGGTCGTAGTTAGTCGCTAATTCAAAATAGAGGCGACGCCACTTGCTTGATTTAAAGCGGTCGGTAAGAGTAGTGCGTTTGAGTCTGCCGCCAAAGAAGAGTAGTTCAGCAGGGTTTTTAGGGTTGCGAGTTACGCTATACGAAGGGATAGAACGTTCTCTTTTCACACCTTTTCTATACAAATCGTTGTAAGAAAAAGTACCTGAAATAGAAAGACCCTGAGTGATATAATCGAGTTTGTGTTTCAGTTTTAAGTTTAGGTTCAAGTCGGTTTGATAGGTAGTAAGATAAGGTCGCCAGAGCAAGCTTGACAACACCGAATAACCTGTACCTCCTTTGCCTACTAAAGGATTTACACCATCTACATATCCATCGATTAAGCGTCCGTCTACAATACCAGGACCTGCAAAAGGTGTATTCGCCAAAATGTGTACTAACATCGACTTTTTGCGTGCTGTTTCGCTGTTTACATCGCCGTCTTGCTCACTACCCAAAATACCACCTACCTTTGAAGATACAGCAGCAAGGTCGAGCGTGAGGTTGGTGCGGTCGGTAAGTTCAAAATCGAAGTTAGAGCGGAAGTTGTAACGCTGGTATTTAGAGTTTACATCGGCGTTGTGGTAGTTAGTTTCTTTGAAAGTACCTCCTTGATAGAAATAACCCAAAGAAGTAAAGTAACGTGTTTTCTCACTTCCTCCTGATACGTTTAAGTTGAATTGCGTTTGAGGAGATACCCCGCCAAAAGCCTCTTTGAAATAGTTATGACTTGTGTAATAAAGTGCGGGGCTATTCAGTAGGGCTTGTTTTTGTTCAGGAGTGAGGTTCATCGCTTCTACCTCTTGGGGCGTATAGTCGCGATTGTTCTTGAACTTCCACAACTCGTTGTGGAAACCGCTTTCACTGAACAGCTTATCGAAGTTACTAGGGTCGTTGTCATTACGAATAGCTTCGTTGCGGAAACGAGCATAATCATAAGAACTGAGCAGGTCTAACTGAGTAGCCAACTCACTCATACCAAAGTTATAAGTAAGACTCACCTTAGGAGCGCCAGAACGACCTCTTTTGGTAGTTACTACCACCACCCCGTTAGCTCCTTTCACACCATAGACAGCTGTTGCCGAAGCGTCTTTCAGTAAGTTAATACTTTCAATTTCGTAAGGGTCCATCGCATTTACGGCATTCATAGAGCTTTGGATACCATCTACTACTACCAAAGGTTCTTGGCTACTTGCATTGAAGGTACTCACCCCGCGAATACGAATGGTAGTAGCGTTCCTACCGGGCTCACCACTGGACTGAGTGGAAGTAATACCTGGCATACGCCCAACCAGCGCATTGGATACGTTGGCAACTGCATTTTCTACGAGTTTGTTACCTTTCACAGAAGAAATAGCACCCGTTACAGTTTCCTTCTTTTGGGTACCATACCCTACCACCACCACTTCTTTTAGTTCGGTGGTTTCGGGCAAGAGCTTTACGGTGATGTTGTTGCGGTTTTGCACCTGCACTTTGGTACTCTTATATCCCATAAAGGATATTTCTAAGGTAGCATTTCCGTTCTTCAAGCTGAGTTGGAAGTTACCGTCGAAATCGGAGGTTACGCCGTTTTTAGTACCTGCTTCCAATACGGTAGCACCCATCAGAGGCATATTGTCTTCATCAACTACTTTCCCTTTTACTGTTTGGGCAAACAGGGATTGTGCTCCTACGCATAGCCCGAACAGCCAAGCGAGCATCAGTAGTTTGGTTTTGTATGAATGTAATCTATCCATAATTTTGGAATTTTAGTTATATGGAAAATGTCTTATTTCGTTGGGGCAAAGGTAGGGTGTTATAGTTAAAGGGTTGTTATCATTTCTTTTCGTTTATTTATCAAATTCTATCTACTGTAAGAAATATTAAAGTAAAGGAAATGTTTAGGTATTTGTTATATTGTGTTTATCAAAGGTTTATAACAAAATACTTTTTTCTTTAACAAGTGCAATATTACATATTTTAAAATAAATAAACAAATAGAGGTTTTACAGTGGGTCTTCAGTGGCTCTACAGTGGCTCTACAGTGGGTCTACAGTGGCTCTACAATGGAGACTAACCGAAGATTAATTGAATACTAAATGAACACTGATTGGATTTAGAATGTTACTAAAACCAATCGAGGGTGGGAAATAAGCAAATTAAAAAATGAGAGAATTAGAAAATTGGAGAGGTTCGGAAGAGGTAATTCAGGTAAAAGGTAAAAGATAAGGAGAGAAATGGGTGGGCTTAGCTGATAGGAAGCTGTATAAAGAAGAGATATTTTTTTGTTATGATACAAATGCAACTTAAAGAGCTGGTGTAACCCATAACAACTAACTTCGACAATTGGTTTATAATCGGAATCAGCTAAAAACCTTAGGTGTGAGTGAAAATGGAAAGTTAAGAGAAGTAAAAGCAGAATTTAACCAGTCGGGAAGTTTGAAGAGAAACAAACCGCGTTTAAATCTTAAAGGAAAGAGGGCTAATGGAAGTTTATTAGTTAGCTCTCTAATATTATTGTATTCCTCCTATTCTTACTAAGCTACCGAGTATTACCATTACTACCCCTATGAGGGTTACACAGATAATATGCACTGCCATTTCGGGTAACTTGTTGAGCTGACCTTTGCGCAGTTTGGGCAAAACGCGCGTTTGTGCCGAAATAGCAAAACAAATAGAGGTGAGCAAGCAAGTGAGTTTCAGCGATACCACGCGCTCAATAGGAGAAGCGAATGAAAACCAAGAACTGAAGCCAGCGTTGTAGTCGTAAGCCATCAAAATACCTGTGATAACTAATACGGCAAGAGAGGGCATTCCGATAGGTTCGTAAGTCTTCTCGAAATTGCCTATATAGCTAAAATCTTTGCGTTTAAGAGCTTTTGGCAAAAAGCCAATAGCCAATACTAAGTGTCCGCCTACCCAAATAGTGGCAGCAATGAGGTGCAGAATGAGAATGAGGTGATGTGTGTACATAGGTATTAGGGGGTGGGTTACTTGTTATTAAACGTATTCATTGTAATATTCAGCCCTGCTAAGCCAAAAGAAAGGACGGCTTCGGCACATTTTTCTAAGCGTTCGGGGAGGAGGGTTTGCTCTTCGGGAGTCCATTCGCCGAGTACATAGTCTATTTGCTTGCCCGATTCAAAATTACTGCTAATACCAAAACGCAAACGTGCGTATTGTTGGGTGTTCAGTTGAGCCTGAATATCTTTAAGTCCGTTGTGCCCCCCGTCGCTACCTTTGCCTTTGATACGGATAGTGCCAAACGGGATATTCAAATCGTCGCAAATGACCAAAAGGTTTTCCAAAGGAATGTTTTCTTTTTCCATCCAGTAGCGCACCGCTTTGCCACTGAGGTTCATATACGTGGAGGGTTTCAACAATATAAAGGTACGCCCTTTCACTTTAATTTCGGCGAGGTCACCAAGCTTCTGAGTAGTAAAAGAAGCATTATGGTCTTTCACCAATGTGTCGGCTACAAGGAATCCTATATTATGACGAGTGTTGGCGTATTCAGCCCCTATATTGCCGAGGCAGGCTATTAAATATTTCTTCATAGTGCAAAGGTAGTAATAATTTGCGAATTAGCCAATTTGTTGATTAGCAAGGCTCTCCATACAAATCGTAATCGGTAGCATCAATAATCTTTACATCTGTAAAATCACCTATCTTTACATAGTGTTTTTTAGCATCGATAAGCACCTCGTTGTCTACATCGGGCGAGTCGTATTCGGTGCGACCTACAAAGTAGTTGCCTTCTTTGCGGTCGATAAGGCAACGAAAACTCTTCCCTACTTTCTCTTGGTTGAGCTCCCACGATATTTGCGATTGTATCTCCATAATCTCATTAGCACGTGCAAGCTTTACTTCTTCCGGCACATCATCTTCGAGCGCATAGGCGGTAGTGTTTTCCTCGTGACTGTAAGTAAAACAACCCAAACGGTCGAAACGCATCTCTTTTACAAAGTCTTTCAGCTTCTGGAAGTCTTCTTCCGTTTCTCCAGGGTACCCCACAATAAGGGTAGTGCGTATAGCCATTTCGGGTATCGCTTCGCGAAACTTTTTCAGCAGTTTAGTAGTCTTCGCTTGGGTAGTACCGCGCTTCATACTTGCGAGGATAGAGTCAGAAATATGTTGAAGCGGAATGTCTAAATAGTTACAGATTTTAGGTTCAGTCTTCATCACCTCCAATACGTCCATCGGGAAGCCGGTAGGGAAAGCGTAGTGTATGCGTATCCATTCAATCCCTTCTACTTTCACAAGAGCACGCAATAGGTCAGCCAAAGCGCGTTTCTTGTAGAGGTCGAGACCGTAGTAGGTAATGTCTTGGGCGATGAGAATGAGCTCTTTCACCCCTTTGGCAGCCAACTTCTCCGCTTCGGTTACGAGAGCTTCAATAGGGGTCGATAGGTGCGCCCCGCGCATTAGCGGAATTGCACAAAAGCTACAAGGGCGATCGCAACCTTCCGATATTTTCAGATAGGCGTAGTTCTTAGGGGTAGTAGTGAGACGCTCGCCTATGAGCTCGTGTTTATAGTCGGCACCGAGTACTTTCAAAAGGGCAGGGAGCTCACTAGTGCCGAAGTATTGGTCTACATCAGGGATTTCTTTCTCCAAATCGGGCTTATAGCGTTCAGAGAGACACCCCATCACAAACACCTTATCTACCAATCCTGCTTCTTTCTGTTGTACATAGTCCAAAATAGTGTTGATACTCTCCTCTTTGGCATTGTTGATAAACCCACAAGTGTTAATCACCACAATATTGCCTTTTTGTTCGTGCACCACCTCTTTACCGTCCGCTTTGAGTTGCCCCATCAGCACTTCGCTGTCATACACATTTTTAGAACACCCAAGGGTTACGACATTTATAGTGTTTTTCTTTATACTTCTTGTTCGCATCTGTTGTTAGTTTCAGGGGGCAAAGATAAGAATAATTTTGTGGTTCACGCTTAAAAATGGAAATTCAGCTGTACAAAGCCTATTTTAGCTAAACGACTCTCAAACCACTCGGTTTGAGCATCGGGGTCGAAGCTTCGGCGATCGCGACGAATGCTGTATTTCACAAAAAAACCTGGCTCGGTAGCTACCGAAAAATTCTTGCTCAAGCGAAATAGTACCCCGAAAAAAGGATTAAGAGCAAAATTAGTAAAGTGTTGTTGGCGGTCTTTGTAATAAAGATAACGCCCCCAAACATCAATTCCATAGTAGAATTGCCATTTCTTATAGTCTTTGAAGAGTTTGTCAACACCTATCTTCAAAGCAAGTTCATAACTGCTATCCTTAGCAGTTTCTGCGCGATAATCTCCCCCAATACGATAGGCAAAAGAAGGTGTTTTTAGGTAACGGTATTCCAATAGGAAAGCATTGCTATCACTGGGGAAAGCAGCATTTACAAATTTGGAAAGCCCTATGCCTATTTGATGCTTACATTCTGGTATATCATTCACAATTGTCGTAGGAGAGGTAGTGGCGATGATACTATCAGTAGTCCTAAAAAGAACATTGCCCTCTTGAGCGAGAGCAATGCCATTAATTATAGTTAAAATGAATAATAAGAACTTTCTCATTACTTATTTAGTTTTAGTAAAACGTTTGAATATTTCGGTTACTCTCTCTTCAAAGTCCGATACGTATTTTTCTGCTTTTTCTTTAGAACCGTCAGAGAAAATAAAGTAAACTACCTCTTCGTCGTTTTCTTTATCGAATTTCACATCAGCTACTTTGCGACCATTTTTATAGAGCTCTGCTTTTACATAAGTATTTGCTTCTTCCACTGTTAAGTCTCCTATTTTTTTACCTGACTTATGCACTGATTTTACATCTGCTTGTGCTATAATTTGAAAGTCATTTTGAATAGCTAACACGTGAATGTTATCAACTGCTTCTTCAAAAGTAGCAAAGCTATCATAATTGCCAGAAGTAAGTTTTACATTGGCTTTTAATCCAGTTGTGCAGCCTTGAGGAGAACTAAAGGCAAAGTCAAAGATAAAGTTCTCAGCGGTTTGTTTGGTAAGTCTGATAGTAGTGGTAAACGGATTGGTAAAAATAGTAATATCTGCTGAAGTAGGCACTGCAAAATTAGCGTTTTGTTCATATCTCACATTGCCAATTGTTACTTCAAGCATTTTTACGTTATCTACCGTAACAACAGCGTGACCTTTTATAGGAAGTTTACTTACATCTCCTCCTTCAAAAGTAGCTTTAAAATCTTCATAATTTTCTACTACCCCACGGGCATTGTTGGTAGTACTGCTAGCCGTAGCTGGGAACAACCAAACGATGTTATTGGTAGTATTAGCCGTTTTGTCCCATTGTTTAGTAGTGCTATTCCAAGTGTAGGTACCTTTGAGCTCTTGGTAGTTAAAACCATTGTCTTTGTTCAAGTCAAACTGACGGTCGAATTGGTCACCTAATTGGTCAAACCACGTTTCTTTTTGATCATATTGGTCTCTACCTGCTTCTTTGAAAACAGTATTGTAAAAGAAGTCAGCAAAACTGCCGTCATTTGCTTTTTTAAGACAGTCATAAAAACTGTTCATCGTAGCGGTTACCGCTGCTTTTGCTTCCTCTGCAGAATATGCAGGAGCATCATCGTTTTTGTCGCCACAACTTACGAGGGCAACTGTGGCCAAAAGGCTCAATAAAAATTTCTTCATAATGTTGTATGTATTTAAATTTTGGGGCAAAAGTAATGCTTTTTTTTATTCTCAACTATTAAAGTAATGTTAAACTTTTACACAATAACAAAAAAACCGACCTCTTTCAGAGATTCTCCAATTAATCACACTTCTCCTTTGCTAATTTCCAAATTTGTTAATTCTTTAATTATCCCAAACCATCTATTCTCTTTCCGTCACACTCCCTCCTAGTGCCTATGGCCTAAGGCCTATTCCTCTTTCTTTCGCCTCGAAACCCTCTTTTCGCCATTTTTTGCATCGCTGTATTGTACTATGAGTCAACCACTTATACACCCTTCATATACCAATCGTCCAAGATTCGTATAAGCTTCCTATAAGCTCTCTATAAGCTACCCCCACCCTCCTTATACCCTTTTTTCATCAAAAACTCTCCCTCCTCTCTTCCGAACTCCTCCGAAATCTTCCGAACCCCTCAATGCTTCCACATTTGCTAATTTTTTCCCCGCCTGCCGTGCTACGGTTGCCGTGTTACGACCTCGCACCTCCGAGCTTCTCAGAAACTTTTCAAATAAAAAAACTGCCCACATTACTGCAGGCAGTTTTTATATCACATCTCATTTTCTAATTATCTCATTTTCTCATTTCCTAATTACCTCCACCCATTTACCATTGGTACGGGTGTTGTAGCGGTTGCTGTACATTGCCTCAGCATAAGTACCCGGCAGATAATAGTGTCCCGCATACGAAGCATTCAGCTTGAGCTTGATATACTTCGTTTGTTTGGCTTTTAACGATAAGTAGAAATTCGCACGGTCGTCACGGAAATCAGTGTAGTCTATATAGCCGTTGCCATCACCTTCATCATAGTCAGTAAATCGGGTGTTTACAATCTCCCAGCCCGAAGGGATAATTTGGGTGAGTGCTACATTGTCTACTCTCTCCCCTGTGAGGTTTGTAATCTCAATAGTAGCTACAAACTGAGTGCTTTGGCGCAAATTGGTCACATCAAGTGTATGTCCGTTGTTATCGCGGTAAGTTGTGTTAAGAGCCAGTCCGTTTTGCATAGCGAGTTCTTTGCCTACAGGTAATATACCGCTGGTAATGAGGCGTACATAGAGGGTTTGGTTGCCGTTGTTCTTCACTTGTAAAGTCTCATTGCCTTTGGCTGCAAGCGTCTTCTGTAGTATTGGCTCCGTAGATTTTAAGTTTTCGGTTTTACCACCCAAAGTATAACTAGTGGCTATATTTCTACCGCTCTTGTTCTTCTGTACATATTTTGCCATTGCATAAAGCGAATAGGCTGTAGTTTGCGTGCTGAGCCAATCGTTAGTCGAGAGCTTTTCGGCAATCTCCAATGCCCAACGTCCTGCATCTTCTTTCCTACCGATAAGCAAAGCGGTTTCCATTGCCATTGCTTTATTGCGCAACACCGAGCCGTAATAGCTATCGGCATCGTCGTCTATGGAAGTGGTTTGGAAGAGTTTTTCAGCAGTTTGCTTTTGTCCCGCAAGAGCGTAGGCAGCTGCCAAAGTGCGTTTAGCGTTAGGAGTGAGCTCACTGAGTTCACGCAAGCGGTTCATAGCACCTATGTTAGGATTTCCGGCAAGAGCCAAGGTATAGAGGCGATAGGCTTGGGCAAAATCGTTTTGGTATTTAACCTCGTAACGCCATTGGCGCGCTTCATTGTTCTGATAGTCGAGCCAACGCTGTTTGCTACCTGAAGGCAATACATAACCTTTCTTCTCGGCTTCTACAAAAAACTGACCTATATACGAGGTTACCCAATCATCGGCATACTTGCCGCCTTTCCAGTAGGTAAACCCTCCATTAGAGAGTTGGTTTTCATACAATTTGCTAATGGTAGCACTTACATTGCGGTTTACCTCATCGGCTTTTTCTTTAGAAAGGGTTACAAAGTCAGCTAAGAAAAGTTGAGGAAACGCCCCTGAGGTGAGTTGCTCGCTACAACCGTGCGGATAAGCGATAAGATACCCCAAACGCTGAGTGAGGTTCACCCCTGGGAAGCTCGATACTTCTAATACAGTCTTGGCTTTTTCACCAAAGAGATTGATATTGAGAGAATGCGACTGTCCGCCTTGTAGTACGGCGTTTTGTACTACATAAGTAACGGGATTAGGGTTGTACACATCCATTTCCACCTCATAAGTCGCTTTTTCTTTACCCGAAGTAGCAATAATTTTCACCTTACCGATACCTGTTTGCGAGGTGGTTTCAAGTTCAAAGTAAGCCATTTGCTCCCCTGTTTTATCGAAGTGCAACTGTTGGTTGCGTGTGCCTACTACTTTAAACAAACCGTTAGTCTCTACTTGTAGCGATACGTTCTTCACTTGTTTTTCCATAGCAAAAACGGTTACCGGCAACACGATTTTCTCATTAGGCACTGCTTTGCGTGGTAAGGAACCTAAAATCGATAACGGACTCACCACAGGTATATCCTTTTTCTCAGCACTACCATAGGCATTGCCCTTTACATCGCTGGCTACTACCATCACACGAGCAGAACCCATATAGTTAGGAATTTTCACGGTATGGGTATTACCTGCCCCTTTTTTCAGTTCAAACGGACCTCTAAATATCACAAAGGGTTTGAAGCGGTTTGCTTTCTGTGCATCGGCACCGCCTAAATCTTCGTCTCCTCCTATACTGAACGCCTGATTGATAGTACCTCCATAAGCACCTATTACATCATCGTAAACGTCCCAAGTCTTTACTCCAAGAGCAGTTTTGCTAAAGAAAGTATTCCAAGGGTTAGGAGTTTTGAAGCGGGTGAGGTTTAGGAGTCCGTCTTCTACGATAGCCAAAGTGTACGTCATCGGTTTACCCGATTTCTCTCTTACCTTGATACTTACTTTTTGGTTAGGAGTCAATCGGTCGGGCATTTGAATGACAGGATTGAGGACGGTATTCTTGTCTACCACCTTCACCGGTATCACCCCATAGAGCCGTATAGGCGCATCATTGAGCGTTTTGTTGTGCGGTTGCAAGAGGGTAACATAGAAATACACATTAGGCGTCATTTTATTGGTGATAGGTACCTCAAAAGTAGTTTCTTTATTAGCGGTCTCTACCCAGTGAGTTTCGAGTACATCGTTCCCGTTTTCTACCGAGATGAGCGCGCGACCGCCTTTGTCTGACGGGAAACTAATCTTAGCTTTTTCACCTACACTGTATTCTTTTTTGTTAGTACCCAAAGCGAGCATTACCGCTTCACTACCTTCACTGCCACGCGATTTGCCAGTCCAGTCACCCCAATCAAAATAAGCAGTTGTGCCACACTTATGACCGCTTTGGTCATCAGTCAGCATAATAAAATAGCGACCCCAGTCGGCATCCGGAATATTGAGTGTAAAACGTGCTTTACCACTGCTGTCGGTAGTGATGTTTTTAGTGGTGTAAATAGCATTGCTACTACTGCTATTGTAGGTAGAGATATTCTGGTTCGAAGCGTCCCACCACCAGTTCCAGCCTACTTTATACACGGTTACCGATACGTCTTTATGGCTGAGTGGTTTGCCGTCTTCGCTGAGTACTACTGCATCGAAAGTGTGGTTTTGTTGGGTGTTGTAATAATCGTATTTGTTGGTTTCGGGCAAACGTAAACCTACGTACTCACTATAAGGTGAGAAAGAAGCGGTACTCACATCGGTACTGAAATCGCCACCACTTTCGTTGGCTTGGGTGAGGAAGTTCACTTTTAGCATACCAGGAGCATCTAAGTCGTTCGTTCTGAAGTAGAAATTCGCATTCCCGTTGCTATCGGTACGCCCTTCAAATACGTTCATCTCTTCGCTCTCAAACTGATAAGCGCGATTGTTGAACACGTATTTTTCATAACCTTTGAAGGCAGTTTCTAAGGGGTAGAACTTCGCTTTCACGCTCACACCTGTATTACCTGCTGGAGTGCCGTGTAACCACAACACTTGCAAGCGCACATTGTCGCCCTTTTGACTGATAAGTTTACCGTTGAGGTTGTTCTCTATCTTCAAGCGGTTAGGCTTAATGGTTTCAATCTTGATGCGTTTGCTGAATTTCGTAGCTCCTGCCGAGATACTCACATTCCAGTTGCCCGTAGGCGCATCGGAGTTGGTTTTCAGTCCAAATACATACTGGTTGGTAGGGTTGCTACTCTGCATACGCTCGGCTATCACCTTTCCGTAAGGGTCGGTAAAGCGCAGTTTGATAGGCAGTTTTTCAGGAGTCTTTTGGGCAAAGTCGTTCAATATAAAGCCCACATAAATGCTATCACCGGGTCGCCATACCCCACGTTCGGTATAGATAAAGCCGTTGAGTCCTTTCTGTAAGCGCATACCATCTACATCGTATTTGCTTACCGACTGTGGTGCGCCGTCGTCTAACTTCACATAGGTAGTGAACTTGTCTTTTTTCACTTTCGCAAAATAAGCACGGCTACTGAGGTCTAAGCGCAATATTCCATTACTATCGGTTTTGCCTTCTTGTATTTTCTGCTGTTGGTAGCTGAATACCTCTACTATTGCTCCAACTACCGGTTTGGTAGTAAGCAAGTCGTTTACTACTATGGTAAAGTTGTTTGTTTGTCCTTTCTTTACAATTACCCCAAGGTCGGAAGCAAGCACATTGGTACCCACCGTTCTGCCGTAGTAATAATTGTCTTTACAAGGACTATCCTCGTCTTCTTCCCAATAGAATTCTTCGTCGTAATCATAGTATTGAGAGTAGGTTACATCGTCGTCATTTAATGGTTTTTGTTCAAACGAAAGGTCAAGAGGTTCTTCGTTTTTAGCACCACAAGCGTAGAGTGAATAGTTTTTGGTCATTCCTAATTCTACGCGGTAAATTGCGCCTGGTTCGGGTGTAATCACCGAAGCAAGGTCGAGCGAATAAGTATTCCACTCGTTCAGCGGATAGAGCGCACTGTCGTTCAGTTTGAGTACTTTCCGTGCAATAGGCTTGCCTACACGTTGTATATACGAGCCTCCGCCCAAATCGTTATCTTGTAAAAACTGAAAGATATTGTTCTCAAAAATGCGGTATACCGTTACATTCACCGCGCGCAAGTTGATAGTTTGGAAGTTGATTTTCAAATTCTGTGAGCTCGGTAGGATAGTACCGCTCTTAAGGAAGCGAATATCGGGTTTCTGCTGTAAAAATTTGATGTCAAAAGACGCTTCTTTTTCCAAGCGGTCTCCGTAGATATTCTTGATACCTTTAGAAACGTGTACCTTGTAGTCGCCTTCTTTCTGCTCTTCGCGGAAGACTTTCACCACGTTGCCGTTTACGCTGTATTTCAGTGCTGTATTGGTATTGCTGAGGCTTATGAGTCCTGTAAAATCTTGTTCTTTTTCTAAGGGGTCAGAAAAGTTTACACTAAAAGCCTGGTTGGCACCGTCGGTTTTAGCGTTCAGTGCCTTGAATACCCCCTTTTGCGGAATAGTATAAGAGAAAGGTATAAGGTTTTCTTTAGGTATGTCTTTAACGTCCCATTTTATTTGAAGAGTTTGTTCTTTGTTGAGACGAGGCAAGCTGTCGAAGATAATCACAAACTTGTTATTAGTGCCTTGCGACTGGAACTTCACTCCTACTTTCTTCCCATCAAGAGTCGCTTTTAAAATCTCTTTAGCGGTTTCGTAAGGTATTTGGTCATTAGCCAAGAGTTCAGCACTAAGAAAATAATAATCACGGTTGTACGACTGTAACTCGTTTGACCTTACTCGAAAGGCTTGTTGAAAAGTTTTCACTGTAAAGTTGAAAATCTCCAGTTCCTTTTTTGGTACTGCATAGAGCTTTTTCACGTGAAACGACACGCGGTACTCTGTGTTTTGAGCCAAAGGTTTTTCAGGCATAAACTCTACAAGTGTAGGGTTTACGCACACCACTTTTCCTTTCACCTTAGGCGAAATTTCAAAGAGGTTAAGGTCGCTCACCTTGTCCATTTTGTCTTGCGACAAGGGTTCATTCAGTAGTATTTTTATTCCTGAGTGAGCAGAGATAAGCCCTGAGGTATACCCTGAAATATAATCTTTAAAAGCTAGTGGGTCGCTGTTGAAATTTACATTCTTCTTACAAGCGATAGCAACCAACAACGCTATCAGTACAAAGCTTATTTTTTTCATATTTTGATGACACTAATATTTTAAGGTACAAAGGTAGGAATTAATTATCAAATTAGCAAATGCTTTCTGAAAAAGCGTACCCTCTAAAAATAATACTTGTGTCACTCACTCTAATTGTTTGTACTGTTACGACTGCCTGTGTGCTCGCACTTTGTTAAATATCTGCTCTAATATTTTAAAGGTGATGAGGTAGGTAGGCTTTACTCCCGTAGTGCCCAAGCCTCCTGAGGCAAGAGTGCTACCAGTCTCCAAAGGATTGTCGGAAGCGTAGTAAGCATAACGCACTTTCACATCTTCACGTATGCTCTTGCGTATTTTTGATGCCGACTGTATGGCTTTTTGGTAATGTACACCTTCCATCTCCAAGCCTACTGCATTCCACGTAGAGTGTAGGAAGAATTTTAATATATCTTTGTTTTGTAGTGAAGTTCCCAGCACAGTAATCATAGAGCCCTCAAACACTTTCAGCCCATTGCCTTCAAAGTCGGCTTTGGTAAATTCGTTGTGGAAAGGATAGTTATCTGCCGTACCTTCGAAGATGTGTGCAGTAGGAATCATCAGGTCTCCTTTCTCGCCTTCCAAGATGCCTGCCTTACCCATAATTGAGATAGAAAGCACGTCTAAGAAATAGGTCTTGCCTCCTTTGTGATAAGGTTTTAGGAGTTCATCTATGGTCTCAAAGGCTTGTTCACCAAAAGCGTAGTCCATTACTAATATCACAGGTTTTTCCCCCTTTTCAAGATGATGTACTTCGTATGGTGTATCTGTAAAGTCTATTTTGGCAGTATCAAACAGTTGCACGTCGATGTTCGTGCCAGAAGTATCGTCTACCGAAATCATTCCGTGTTTATGAGCGTATTCCTTCACTTTTTTGCGTAAAGGTTCACTTTCGGGCAGACTTAGGAGCTCGAAGAGTTCTACACGTGAGCTTACTTCCACTTCTTTGGCAAGTGCTTTTTCAGCAAACAAGCTGTTCATCACGCTGTGCATATTGGCACTGATGATGTGTAACGGGCGTTCTAAGAGTCCATTTTTTAGTAATATATGCTTGATGTGTTCCGCCCATATCTCTCCGTGCAGGTGATGCCCGATACGCTCGCGCAATACAGTGCTAAAGGTGATAGTGCGCTTATCGTCGTTCACGCGCTCGTTCAGAGCGAGCTTGCCTAACCAGTAAATAATGTGGATAAAGCGGTCGGGTAGGGTAGGAGTAGCTAAGGCTTTGTAAGCCCCCAGCACCTCTTCAAAAGTGCGCCCTAAAAGGTTGCCTATGTGTATAAAGGTAGCCTCACGCTCGGCAAGGGTGAGTTTACTCTTTTGTATATTGGCTTCTAATTTTGCCCAATCGTGCGAAATTTTATTGTCGTCTAACAGAATGCGGTCAGCGATTTTGTGTGACTCTATAAATAGGAAAGTAAGGTGCGTAAGCACGTCGTAAATATCCGAACGACCACGAGTGATTTCAATATTCATCTGCTCAGGATCTATACGGTAACAATTGCGGCGACGTTTCGGTGGGATAATAGGCTTGAAGTGCGATTGTCGGTATCCCTCATCAGCAATTAGGTTGATGTATTTACACTGCTCAATCCCTTCCGGCAGACGGTCAAGTACGTAAATAAGCCCGTTCAGTTCCGATTTGCTCTCAGCAATACTGCCATAGATTTCTGGGCGCAATACCAGTAGTGATTCGCGTAGTGCCTCGCCCGAGATACCCATAGGTTTATAGAACCCCCTTGAAAAGAGGTGTCTCATCGTTACATACATACGCTCTATAGCGTTCGTTGATTCCTGTGCTCTACTTTTCATATAATTCTTCTACTTTCTCATAAACCAAATCTGGCTCCCAACCGCGGTACAGTAGGTAATTAGCCAGTTTAGCTTTAGCTTTATAAAGGTTCTTTTCTTTAATAGTAGCTTGTTTTTTCTCAGCCACTATCTCAAAAGTATCTATGTATTCTTCTTCGTCAATTTCTTCTAAGCCAACTTCAATATTGTAATTCGAAAGCCCTCTGGTCTTCAGTTCCCGTTCTATGCGCAGGCGTCCCCATTTTTTGATGCGAAACTTACCACGGGCAAAGCTTTTAGCAAAACGCTCTTCGTTTAGGAAGTCGTTTTGTATCAGGTGTACCACTATATCATCAATAGCCAAAGGTATCATACCCATCGCACGCAGTTTCGTTACTACCTCGCGGTGGCAACGCTCTTGGTAGGCACAATAGGCTTCCAATCGCTCTTTTGCCTCTTGTACGGTATAGGTCTTTGCAGTAGCATCCATTATATTTTGTAATTAGGCAAAGATACAAGAAAAGCTACCAATACGGTAGCTTTCTTTTAATAATAACTTCTTTACATTCTTTTACTAACTTAATTATGCGGGAATTAGAGCTGTGATTAGAATATAGCTGCTAAATCTTTTTTGTATTTAGAAAGTAAAGCTCTTGTTATACCATAGTTTGCTTTGGTGGCGTCTACTACTAAATAAATGAAATAACTACCATTTGCTGACACATCAATAATGTGATGTTGATCTGTTAGAACAATTATAATTTCATCTATTTTTTCTTTAGTAGCCAATCCTAATGCTTGAAGCGCATTTTGTTTAGCTTTTATTACCTCTAAGTTATAAGCAGAAGCTAAGTTAGGATCAAAATTAGGATCTACTGATTCTGCGCCGTAAGAAACCCCTGAACGTACTTCAGTTACTGAAACGGCAACGAACCCAGGAATGTTGTTTTTTACATCCTGAATAAATTTGTCTAAAACGTTTGTCATCTTTTTGAAATTTTTATTTTGTGGATTAATTGTTTAGTTAAAAAGTGAGGCATCGAGCGGATTTGAACCGCTGTAAAAGGTTTTGCAGACCTCTGCCTAGCCCCTCGGCCACGATGCCTTTTTATGTTTTGTAGTATCAGCGTGCAAAGTTACTACCTTTTTTTTAATTAGCAAGTTTTTTCTGTTTTATTTTTACACTCACCGAGGCTACGTCGCCATTAATAGGGGGATTGATTTTCGCAATTTCAAGTGTTATCTTCTGAACCTCAGAAAGCTCTTTGAATATCCTGTCTATAATGCGACCCGCTACGTGCTCTAATAATTCCGACCGTATAGCCATCTCTTCTTTTACAATCCTGTTCAAGTGTACATAGTCTACTGTGTCAGCAAGTCGGTCGCTCTTAAAAGCTTTTTCAAGAGGAACTTTCACCTTCACATCCACGCGGTAATCACTCCCTATAATGCCCTCTTCAGCAAGGCACCCGTGATTGGCGCGAACGCGTATGTTCTTTAAGATAATATGTTGCATTCTATATTGTTATACTACTATCGCTGTGCACATTTACAGTTACTTACTCCTTGGAATAGGTCAAGACCTAAGGTTACTACGTGAGTACCTGAGTTGTATCTGATAAGTTCGTTTAAGTGGAGTTGGTAAGAGTATGCAAAGTACACCATTCCGCGTTTGAGCCCCGCCATAGGACCAATGTTTAGTGGTTTGAAGATTTGGTCATTCAACGAGCGATAGTTCACCCCTACCCAATAATAATCGTCTAAATCCATCCAGCGGAATTTAAGGTTAAAATCAGTAGTAGAACGCCCGTCGCTTTCGTAGTACTGATAGAGTACTGAAGGCTCTATTTCAAAACGACTGTTCTTGTCTTTTTTATAACGGTATCCTGCGTAAACAAGGTAGTTGCGCAAAGCCTTAGGCTCTTCTTTGTAGAAACGCTCAATATCCTTGTTTAAGATGTTTAAACCAGATAGGTTTACGAACCATCTTTTATAGCGGTAAAGCACCGCTACATCAAAGTTGTGATTCACAGTAAAGCGGTCGTTAGTAACTTGTGGGTCAGGAATATTGTCGAACTTGTCGATATCAATCCTAAAAGTGTTTAAGGCATACGAAATACCAAATGAAATAAAGTGGTTGTCATAACGGTCAAGTGTAAGGTGGTGCGCAAACGTAGCTTTACCCCCCATTTGCTTGGTGTTCCCGTTGCGGTCATTATAAAGCATAAGTCCCACGCCACTGCGTTCTCCTAAACGCATATCTCCCGCAAGCGATTGATAATCAGGAGCGCCCTTAACGCCTACCCATTGAGTACCTGCTGAAAGACGTATTCTCACAAAGTCCCCAATACCTGCATAGGTAGGGGCAATAAGAAATTCGCTATCTGCCAAATATTGGTTCATTTGTGGCAAGTTCAGCTCTTGCGAAAGAGCTTTCCCCCCCATAGTGCATAGTGCGAGCATTAACAATACTATTCTTTTCATTGTCGATAAAAATTTACTTAAACTATTTTCTTGCTATAAAATTACTAATTATCTCACAACACCTATATAGTACGTAGCTATGGTGTGCAAAATTTTCAGCAAATATACTCATTATTTTTTTACTGCACTATTTTTTTACAAAAAAAATGTGCATATTTAACACATTTATATTTTTATTAACATTTTTAAAGCTGTTTTTCAGCTTTTTATATTTTTATGTTTTGTGAATAATTAACATATAAAAATAGCCTATTTGTGCTTTTTTATGAAGATTATAATGCTAAAAACGGCTTTTGATGCGTTTTTTCATATGTGTAAAAAACACCGTATCTTAATAACCCTACCTAAACAATTTTAACGTTTCAAAATGATGATTTTTTTCTATAAACCATAAAACTTCTTCTTCACATCACTCTAAAATCACCTTTCCGTCATTATTCTCCCTCCACTCGTCCCACAAGTCCGAACCATTCTGTCTGCCCGACCACATTGGAGGTCGCTTTATAGGAGGTTCAACTTTGCCCTCCGCTGGAGCGAGCTTTTAGCTCGTGCTCTCACTGCTAATTTGCTAATTTCCAAATTTGCTAATTCCCTAATTATCCCTTCTCCTTTCCGTCGCCACATTCCCCCTCATTGAGGTAGCCAGTAACAGCTGGGTATGTGCATCGCGAGAGCGGAGTATGTAACAAGAGAATGTTTCTTTTCAAACAAGTAACCCTATTTGTGGCTTGTCCCCCTTCGGGGGTTCGGGGGCCTTATACTAACACTTGCCAACTAATAATCTTTTTTATCCACATTTCCGGCATCATTGCACTAATTTGGCATTATTTTCGTATACTTTCTCTTAGAAACACAAAAACTATATTCCAAAATGAAAAACATATCTTATTTTTTATTGTTATGCCTTGCCCTACTCATAGGAGCTTGTGGCAACCGAAACGCTTATAAACCCGTTGATCGTGGAAGCAGTACCACCGAATACCCATATGAAAGCTCTGCCACCGATTACCGAGAAGAAAGTAGTGGCGAATTAGCCGAGATAGCCGTAGTTGGCTACGGCGAAAAGAGCGCTAAGAGAAAACCCTCTAAAGTAACAGGCGATGTTAGCAGAAGTGACGAAAGTACGATGTCAGCTAAAATGTCGGTAGCAAAAGATGTAGCAACCAGCAAACCAGCAAAACGCACTGAACCTAAGCACCGCAAACGTCGTCCCGAAAGCGACCCCCAACCTCAGTCCGGCTTGGTAACTGCCGGCGAGTGGAACGACCTCAATAGTTGGGATTTCTACCAAAAAACGCTCAATAAAAATGAATTTGCTTCTTTCCCCGAACATTGGCAAATGTACACCAATCACCGTATAGCGGTACTTGTAACCGCTAATGGTAAGCCTGCTGTGAATATTACCGTTGCGCTCTATCGCAACAATACCCTGCTATGGACAGCTAAAACCGATAACACGGGTAAAGCTGAACTATGGGTGAGTGCCTTCCAAAAAGAAAAAGAGCTTAACACCGAGCATTTGCGCCTAAAAGTAAACGACCAATGGGTGAGCACAGAAAAAGCAATTAGCGAAAACACACTCAACCGTATTGCGCTTAAAAATGAAGTAAAAAAAGCATCAAACGAAGTACAAATTGCCTTTATGGTAGATGCTACGGGCTCAATGAGCGATGAGTTAGAGTTTCTAAAAATGGACTTGAAGAACGTAATCAGTAAGGTAGAAGAAGGAAATAAAAACCTCAAAATAAGCACCGCTACGGTCTTTTATCGCGACGAAGGCGATGAGTATGTAGTCAAACATTCCGATTTTACTAAGGATATCAATAAAACCATTCAGTTTATTAATAACCAAAAAGCTGATGGTGGTGGCGACTTCCCCGAAGCAGTACACTCAGCCGTCAATCAGCTCAATAAACTCCAATGGGACAACGAGGCACGCACACGTATTGCCTTTTTAGTACTCGATGCTCCTCCACATCACGAAGATAAGATACTCAAAAGCGTACAAGCATCAGTTAAAACCGCTGCCGAGAAAGGTATCAAACTCATTCCTATCGTAGCCAGTGGTATCGATAAGCCCACCGAGTTCTTAATGCGTTTTATGGCAATATATACCAATGGTACCTATGTCTTTATCACCGACGACAGCGGTATAGGTAACGCCCATTTAGAACCCAGTGTAGGGGAGTATCAAGTCGAAAAACTCAGCGACTTAATGATTCGTCTTATCAAAAAGTATACAGAATGATCTGGCTCACTTTTTGCTACACAAGTCTCAGCTTTTTAACTCTTAATTTTTTACTCAAATGAAAGCACTTCCCCTATTAGCACTATTTCCGCTATCACTTATAGCCCAAAACCCTATTCCTGCTGGCTCTTACAAAGCCAGCTCTCTTGGCAATGCTTTGGAGCTTAGGATTGGTAATAACAACACTTACGAATTGGTAGGCGCTTCGGGCAACTATACCTTAAAGGATAAAAAAATAGAGTTCTCTTCCGATGCGTCGTCTTTTTTGGTTGAGAAGAAACAGAGCAATAGCTCTCAGTTGCAAATTACCTTTAAAATAGGAACAGGGCTCTTTGGCGACCCACATTTCTTATATGTAGGTTACCAAAACAACAAAGGTGAAGTGGAATATGTGTGTGTACATAACAAAATCACTTCATTGGAAAATGTAGAAAAAACAAAAGACAGCAATGGAGTTGGTTACTACGTATTAGAAAGTTTTGAAGTGCCACGTACTGAAAACCTTTACTTAGTGAATGCCCATTCAGTAGCTTTCAACAATAAATCCAAAGAAGTAATTATTGAGAAATATCCTATCGGAAAGACAACCAATGCCGTCGAAGTAGAATTTTTAGGAACCAATAATATGCTTAATTTAAAAGGCACTTACAACCCCAATAAAGGAACGATTTCTCTTACCGAAGGCGATTCCGATAACGCAATTCTGTTCAGTAACAAAGCAAGCACTCCTAATCCAGCAAAAGTAGCCCGTAGCAATAAGGAAAATGTAAAGAATTGGAAATATCTCATCGCTTTTGAGGAAGAACAGGATATCCCCGAATACAATCCTGAAAAAAGAGCTAAGCAGAAAAGCCAAGCAGATATTTCACTACCCAAGAACTTGAAAACTGCCCTTGCTTCAGCCGATAAATATAGCCGTTTGGTAATAGTTTTCCAACAACCCGATAACAAAGAGGCTCAACAACAATTCGCTGCCCTTTTTGCCAAATATAAAGAAGAAGACGGTAGCAATGGCTATCCGTATGAACTCTATTTGGCTACTACCAAAGATATGAAAACCCTCAAAGCCAAAGGCGTACCTACAGGTAACCAAATGGCTGTGCTTGACGTAGCCGGTAATCTGCTCTACAATCAGCCCTCTACTATCGAAGAGGTTGCCAATGACGAAATAGTAACAAGTGATTCTTACGGACAGCAGTTCGGTACAATAGCAATGGCTCGTGCGCTCGACAAAGCTTTGGGTAACCCTAAACTTTCTGTAAAAGACCTACAAGCTATTTTTACCACTTTCCTCAAAAAGGACAGCCAGCGTGTGTATTTGTTAGCTAAAAATCGTCCCGTGCAAAAAACAGGCGACTCTAATGAGGAAGAAGCCTTCGACTATATAGCGCAAGAGCAAGAAGATTACTTCTCCGATTTTAAAAACCAAAAAGGCATCTACCAAATGCAACTTACCCCTGAGCAAGTAACTACCCAATGGCAGCGCATCGTAAACGCTCATAAAAACGATAGCAAACTCGATTCCACATATGCTTTCTTGCTCGCTCTTAATAGCAATGATAGCGATTATTATTACCGAATTTTCAATGCCGAAAAGCCTGCTTCTCCTGCTGATGTAGATGCAATCGCTTATTTGGTGAAGTTCAGCGAGGAAATTAAAGCACATAACGAAAAACTCATTCCTAAAAACGATGACTATGCAGACTATCAACAACGCTTAGAGAAAGGCGTAATAGAAGCAAACTATGGACACTTCAGTACTCTTCTCGACCGCCTTGTATTCAACGACAAAACTCTTTTTGAACCTGTAAAAGCCGTTTATATCGAAGGTGTCAAAAAGAACGTACTTACCGCTGATGATTACATCGATTTTCTCTATGAAAACAACGTAGAAGAAGCCAGTGCTTATTTCGGCGAATACTATAAAAGCCTATTGAAGAGAGATAGTAATCTCATTGCAGCACTCGATAAGGCTTTTTCCGAAAGCGATGAAGAAAACAGTTGGAAGTATTACAAAATGCGCTTTGCTAACCGCGCTAATAACATCGCTTGGAAAGTGTACGAAGAACATAAAAACGACCCCGCTAAATTAGCAGAACCCTATCAGTGGGCAAGCTCGGCAGTACAGTTAGAACCTGAAAATCCTTATTACTTAGATACCCTCGCTCACCTCTTGTACATACGCGGTGAAAAACAAGAAGCTATTAAGCTCGAAGAAAAAGCCGTAAAACTCCTTTCAAAAACTAATGATGAATTTGAGTCCCAACGCCAAGAGGTAAAAGCTAATCTCGAAAAGATGAAACGAGGAGAGATGTAGTACCTCATTTTCTCATTCCCTTATTTGCTCATTTGCTAATTACGTCTTATCTTTGCACTTTCTAATAGCAAGCAATTCAAAAAAATTTATCTACAATGAAAAAATTGTACGTTTTATGCATCTTGCTCATCGCTTTTGCGTGCAAGAAAGACAATGATGAAACGCTCCCACTGAGCGCTGAAAAAGACATTCTTTCGTTTGTCTTTACCGTAGAGGGTAACACTTATAGTGGTACTATCAGCAATACCACTATCACCGCCCAATTACCTGAAGACACCGATGTTGCCACCCTTACTCCTACCATCACGGTTTCTAAGGGCGCTACCGTAAGCCCCAATACAGGGGTAGCTCAAAACTTCTCTAAGGAAGTAACCTACACTGTAACCGCCGAAAACAAAAGTACTAAAACCTACAAAGTATTGGTTACCACCGAAAAAACCGAACAACCGCAAGTCCCAATAGAAATTGGGCACGTTCCTAATGAATATACGGTAAACAAAGCAGGAGGCGAGGTGATTTTCTTCGAGGTAAATACATTACCCGTCAAAAAAGAGCAAATAAAAGTAAAGCTCCTTAAATACAGAAGCGCACTCTCTTACGACCTCAAAGTACAAAAGATAGACAAAAAAGAAAGACGTGTATATGTGGTCTTGCCTGCAACTTATAAAAACGGTCAATATCGCTTTAAAGCAACCTTCGACAAAGAAGAAGTGGAAAGTGGTGTTTTTACCTTAGATAGTAGTGAGATTGTTTTAGATGTTTTAGATATTAATCTTTTTGAAGGTCCTGTACAAACATTAGCAACTACCAACTTGCAAGTCTTTAAAGTGCTAGTATACGCTAATGCTGAAGCCTTAAAGAAATACACCTATTACCTACGTAAAAACGGACAAGATTACCAGCTTACAGTTGCAGAAATATCTGGTTACAATCTCGAATTTAAGATGTTCAATACACCTGCTGGAGCTTTCAGCGGAGGAAATGACTTTAAGTTTGTAGTAAAAGGGGGTGCTAAAGAGCAAATACTTCCTTTTGTAAACAGCGACGGACAAGCGATAAACATATTGCCTACCTATGCCCCAGTAATCAAATCTCTCTCTGCAACTACCCTAAAAACAGGTGATGAATTAACCATAACAGGAGAAAACTTTACCTATATGAGCGTAGGTTTTAATACTAATTACAGATATTGCGAGTTACTTTTAATTAAAAACGGAGAAACAAAAGCAACTTTAAGTACTTATAATCACCGAGGTGCCACCGCAACCTTTAAAATAGATAATAATGTAGAGTCAGGTACTTATAAGGTAGTGTTGTCCTCTCAAATACAGCTGAAATCAGAGGTCTTTGGTCAAGAAGTTACTATTCAAAAAGTTGTCCCTGAAACTCCTCCACGCTTGAAAGTTAAAGGTACTGCTGAACTTATAGACAAAGACGCCTCTTTTTTCGCTAAACAAATTAATATTTTCTTTAATGAAGAAATAGGTAATGCCACTATAAAAGCTATTGTATTTCCTAATCTGAAAATAGAAAATATGACTAGATATCCAGCAGCAGTAAGTACACGTAGACTATCTGATAGTGAATACGACTATTTATTAAAAGACCTGCCCAAAGGCTATGTACTCATAGAAGAAAACGGCAAAGAATATAAAGCAGAATTCTCTTTGAGAAAAGTCTGAAGTCAATAAGTTGTATAGCTTAACAGAAAATAAAAAGACTTTGCCAAGGGGTTAATAGCCTGTCGTGCTACGACCCTTTGGCAAAGTCTTTTTTAGTAAATCTAAAAGCGTTTGTCTTACTAACAACTACTTAGCGGTAATTTCGTACCCTTTATCTTTAAAAGCTCTTACCAACTGCTGGATATGGTCGGTACCGTTGGTCTCTACCGTAATAAGCACTTCTTTATCGCGGAAACGAGAGAGATTCTTAAACTGGTTGTGAGTGAGTTTAACTACATTAGCTCCCACTTCTGCAATAATTTGAGTAATCTTAGCGAGTTCACCGGGGTAGTCAGGAATGCTTACCGAGAAGTTGAAAATTCGGTCTCTACTCACCAATCCTTTGCCTATCATCGAAGATATCATTAGCACATCTATATTGCCCCCACTTACTACAGGGACAACGTTCTTACCGCGGTCAGTGAGTTTTTTGAGTGCAGCCAAAGGTAATACGCCTGAGTTCTCAGCGATAAGCTTGTGCTTTTCTGCCAATAGCAAGAAAACTTCCGTAAGTTCATAGTCATCTACGGTCACCACTTCGTCTACATACTTCTTGATAAAGTCAAAATTTAACTCTCCTATGCGCTTTACAGCAGTGCCATCAGCAATGGTATTGGCTTCGGGTAGGCTAACAAGCTTATTTTTCTTGAGCGCTTCAGTTGCCGAAGCAGCTCCTGAGGGTTCTACACCTACAATCTTAATATCGGGTTTGAGCTGTTTAGCAGCGCAAGCAATCCCCGAGATAAGTCCACCACCACCTATAGGTACAACTATCACATCGGTGTTAGGCAGTTCTTCCAATATCTCTAAGGCGATAGTACCTTGTCCTTCCAACACATCAGGGTCGTTGAAAGGGTGTACAAACACGTAGCCTTCTTTCTCTTCTAGCTCTTTCGCTTTTTGGTAAGCATCGTCGTATACATCGCCGTAGAGCACTACTTCAGCACCGTACTTTTTGGTAGATTGCACTTTGATAAGAGGCGTAGTTTTAGGCATTACAATCACGGCTTTGATACCCAATTCACGTGCTGCGTAGGCAACGCCTTGTGCGTGGTTTCCTGCTGAAGAAGCAATAACTCCTCGTTTTTTCTCTTCCTCGGTGAGTTTAAGGATTTTGTTATAAGCGCCACGAATCTTAAAAGCTCCTGTCTTTTGAAGGTTTTCGGGCTTGATGTAGATTTTGTTGCTAGATTCTTCTGAGAAGAGCGGACTATAAATAAGGTGTGTAGGGAGGAGCACACTCTTGAGGTGCTCACGTGCTGTGGTAAAGTTCATAATTTTCAAATAGTGTTAATAATTAACGTCTCTTCAATATAGTATAATTGTACCCCTATTAATCGCCTGTGTGGCTCACACTTATACTTATGGTTTGGGATATATCTTATCAGAAAAAGCACTCCAAAAAGTAGCTCTTTTGTATTGCTCTACCGAGCCTTTAGGTACGTATATCTTTTCTATACGAGTAGCCCTAAACGGGTTATTCACTAAGGCAGGAGGGTTTACTGCATTAATCGTTACTGTTTTAAGTTGTTGGCAATACCAAAAAGCATCATACCCTATAGTCTTCAGTGTTGCAGGCAAGACAACACTCTTCATCTCCGTACACCCCGAAATTCCCACAGTTTCTATATCAGTGAGTCCAGTATTTTCTAAGTTAATTTCTTTTAGATAATTCCACCCAATAGCGCCAAATCCTAATATTTCTACTTTATTGAAGTGTAATTCTTCGAGATTATAAGACATTGATAACACGCTATAAGGCAGTTCCTTTACATTGGGCAGGATAAGTTTTCTGATTTTTGTCTTGAAGAAGGCTTTTTCACCAAAAACTACCGTAGCCTTCGTGTTAAAGATAACCTCACCGCTGAGGTTTGCTTCTTCAAAAGCACTCTCTTCTATCTCCTTCAAGTTATTCGGAAAAGTAATCGACTGTAAGTTCTGATGTTCTTTAAAAGCCTCTTTCCCGATAGTGTTCACATTTCTGAGTTTCTCATCAGCTTGCATATCAAGCACTGTAGTATTCGCATTCTTCCATTTTATGAGTGTACGCCCATCAGCGCTGAGCTCATAATCAGCGGTAGAGTTACCGTTGTTGTCATCATCACTCTTCCGACAGCCCACCAAAGCAATCCCTATAAGAGCTAATAATAAAACCTTTCTCATTTTTAAATTTCCTAATTTTCTCATTCTTTAATTTAATTAATTGCCTGTATTTTCTCCGCGAAATCTTTCCAGCCTGCCGCTTTTTTGTATTGTTCTACCGAACCCTTAGGCACATAAATAGTAGGTATCACACTTTTATCGTTAGTGCCAAAGATACTGTTAATATGTAAGGCAGGTGGATTTACCGCTTTAATAGTAAGCTTTTTCAGCACTATGCATTGCCAAAAAGCATCCGATTCTATTCTGGCAAGCGTCTCAGGTAAAGTAATCTCTTTTAGCTTCCACATCCCCACAAAAGTGCCGTGTCCTATTTCAGTAAGCCCCGTTTCCTCAAAGGTAAGCGAGGCAGCATTGCAATCTCTCAGCGCAAAATCACCTAATTTCTTTACTTTGTTAAAAGTAACCTCTTTTAAATCCCTACAAACTGAAAAAGCATTGATACCTAACACACTCATATTGGGGAATGTTATCTTTTTCAGATGAGTGTGGTAGAAGCACTTTTCGCCAAAATCAACGGTAGTTTTCGTGTTAAAGACAACCTCACCGCTGAGGTTTGCATCCTCAAAAGCACTCTCTTCTATCTCCTTCAAGTTATTCGGGAATGTAATCGATTGGAGGTTCTGATGCTCTTTAAAAGCCCCTTTCCCGATAGTGTTTACGTTTCTGAGCTTCTCATCAGCTTGCATATCAAGCACCGTAGTATTCGCATTTTTCCATTTGATAAGCGTGCGCCCATCAGCGCTGAGCTCATAATCAGCGGTAGAGTTACCATTGCTGTCATCATCACTCTTCCGACAGCCCATAAAAGCAACCATTGCCAAAGCCAATAATAAAACTTTTCTCATTGTATAATTATTTTTTTATCGTATTTATCAATTTTTGTAAGTTACTAATTTTCTCATTTTCAATTTTACTAATCCACTAATTTCCCATCAGCTCGTCGCACTATAACCTCACATTACCTCCGTCATTCGTCTCTTGTCATTCGTCATTTCTTCCCCTCCGCTGGCGCGAGCTTTTAGCTCGTGCTCTCCCTTGCTAATTTTCTAATTTGTTAATTCTCTAATTATCCCTTTTCCTTTCCGTCATACTCCCCCTAGTGCCTATGGCCTAAGGCCTATCACCTATTCCTCTTTCTTTCGCCTCGAAACCCTATTTTTACCATTTTTAGCCTTGTTGTATTATACTATTAATCAACTTTTTATATACCCTTTCTATACCAATCGTCCAAGCTTCCTATAAGCTTCCTATAAGCTCTCTATAAGCTAACCCCACCCTCCTTATAGCCTTTTTTCACCAAAACTTCTCTCAGCTCACTTCCGTTCTTTTCCGACATCTTTCGAAAGCTCCTAACAGTCCCAGTATATCACTTTTTCATCTCAAACTTTGGCAAAGTTTTAAACTTTGCCAAAGTTGATTATCGGTAGGTATTATTAACATTTCTGGTATTATTGACATTTACTCCATTTACTAATCTGTTAATTTCCTCATTTTCTCATTCTCTCATTTCTCCCCCGCCTGTGTGGCTCACACCGCCCGTCGTGCTACGACTGCCTGTGCGGCTCGCACCTAATTATTTTGGTATCAACTGAATCTTATCAACTAAATTTTTCCAATTGTTATCCCCTTTGTATATATCCAATAAATCCTTAGGTTTTCTGGGGATATAAAAAGTAGGAAACTTAGTTTTAGCTATCCCAGAAAAAGGATCTCCCTCTAAATATGGCGGGTAAAGCGCAAGAATAGTAACACTCTCTAACGAAGTACAGTTCGCAAACGATTTATCTCCTATCGTCTTTAAGTTCATAGTTACCGAAAGGATTGCCTTTTTCAAAACTTTACAGTTAGCAAAAGCCTCTTTCCCTATATGAGTAACTCCCGCATCTGTTAAATCTACTAATTCAAGAGTTCCACAAGACGAAAAAGCCCCATCTCCTATAATACCCGTCCTTTTAAAAGTAACTTCTTTCAAGTTTCTACAATCAGCAAAAATCCGGTTAGATAACGCTTTAGTATTAGGGAGCACCACTTTTCTAATATTCGAACGATAAAAAACCCTTTCGCCAAAAACAACGTTTGAATAAGAGTTGAAGTTTACGCCATCACTGAGGTTTGTTCCTGAAAAGGCTTCAGAACCTATTTCTTTTAAATTATCCGAAAAAGTAATCGCTCTTAAACTTTTAAGGTCTTTAAAAGCATTTTCGGCAATAGTGTTTATTTTCCGCAAATTGCTATCCCCTTGCATATCAATAGAAATAGTACTACTATTAGTCCATTTTATTAAGGTAAGACCATCAGCACTGAGAGTGTAGTCATTAGGCGATACGTTTACCTCGTTACCGTTGTCATCGTTCTTACGACAACTCACCAAAGCAATAGCCACGAAGGCAAAAAAGAAGAATTTTCTCATTGTAAAATCATTTTTATGATGTTAAAGACGCCACAAAGGTACTAAATAAAGAACAATTAACAACGAAATATTCACAAAAAAAATACCGACTATCTTTGTAGCCGGTATCTGTATGTTTTTTCTTTTTAAAAATCAAATAAATCTAAGCTATTAGGATTTCTTCGATTGTCCCAAAAAGAAAGAATACGAATAATATTGTTTTCTACTCTGTAAAAAATAGAGTAATTATAAAATACTAAAACAGAACGGACATCTTCATATCCTTGTTCTATAGGCCAGATGTATGGATTATCAATAAGAGATTTAACTACTTTTTGTGCCTCTGTATTCAGTTTTACTGAATAAGTATTACTTTTGTTCCGTTTTTTCCAATAAACAAGAATTTCTTTCAGCTCCTCCTTTGCTTTAGAAGTCCAAACTACGACCATAATATCGCATTCATTTCTTGTTCTACATCTTCTTGAGGAATATGTAACCCTGCCTTATCTTCCTCCAAACCTTTTTGTATACTATACTTTTTCGCTTCTTTTTGTTGTTTAAGAAGGAGGTCGTCTTCAGTTAAGATATTATCTATAAGCTCTGCGTCCATAGTCTTTTATGTTTTTACGTTGCAAAAATATAAAATAAAGAACAATTAACAATGAATAAAAGACAATTTTAATCACTAATCATTAACCATTAATCACTAATCATTAACCATTAATCACTGCCTCTCTACTGATGCACTTGCACTTGTGGGAATGGTATCTCTATACCAGCTTCGTCGAAGCGGTTTTTGATAGTCTCTAAAGTACGGAATATACACCCTGCGTGCTCGGAAGTCAAGCACCAATAGCGCAGTGAAAGGTTCACCGAGCTATCAGCCAATTCCTCTACATACACCACAGGTTCAGGGTCAGGCAAGGCTTTGGGCTCTTCTTTAGCAATTTGCAGGAGCACTTCGCGAGCTTTTTGAATATCCGAACTGTAACCTATGCCTACTAACACGTACACCCTGCGCTTCTCTTCCCTACTGTAATTGATAATACTATTGCTAAAAAGTTGGGTATTGGGGATAATCGCCTGCTCGTTGTTGGCTTTGTTAAGGGTTGTAGCAAAGAGTCCAATGGTTTTTACTGTCCCTTTTTCGCCATTACCTTCAATGGTATCGCCTACGCGGAAAGGTTTAAAGATAAGAATCATTATCCCGCTCGCAAAGTTGGATAGCGACCCCTGTAAGGCTAACCCCACTGCTACAAAACCACTGGTAATAATCGCGATAAACTGAGTCGCAGGCAAACCTATCACTTGCACGATAGTAAGGAACAGAGCAATATAGAGGATCCACCGTACTACTTGCAAGAGGAATCCCTGCAAAGCGAGGTCTACTCCACGGCGTACCATCAAGCCTTTAAGGAGTTTTGCAATAAACCGAATAATGTATCGCCCTATAAAATAAAGCGCAATTGCCCACAATAGTGTAGGTGCAAATTTAATAAGTCCAGTAATCCACTCTTTAATGAGTCCTTCAAAATCCGCAGTCGAAAAATCATTCATTTTTGTTTGTTTTATTTTTTAGTTTCTAAATCTCACCAGCCTCTCTCTTCCCTCTGTCCTATCTCGATTGATGCGCAAAAATACAAACTAATTCCCAACCGCCAAAATTCCCTACAACTCTCTTTTGATGTTTTTCGTTTCTCTCTGATAATTCAGGAACTCTTCAACCCTCTCCGAAAACTCCGACCAAACTCTCTTCCCATTTCACAAGGCGTAGCCTTAATTTTGTTTGATTTTTGTTTAATTTCTGAGGCACAGCCTCATTCCTCTAATTCAAGCTCGCACCTCATTTGCTAATTAGAAAGTTCGTATTTTCGGGTTATATTTTTTAATGATTTGCAAGAGATAAGACAATGTCTCGCGCGACATTGTAATCCTTGTGACTTTAGGCGATTTGATTTTTACATATAAACCATTTTTGCTATAACCCCAATCTATATCTGTGATTTTAGCAGGGTCAATTTCACGAATTGCATAGAAGATAAAGAAGTACAGTTGCTTGTTGCATAACACAAACGGCGGATTGTAGCGAGTGAGAACAAATAGACTATCTTTTACTTTTAACAGCAAGTCGAAATCACTATCGCTCATTTGTTCTACCAGCATACGCAGAGCTTTTTCGTTGCGCTTGAACACATAAGAAAGGAGGTAATACACCAAAAAGGGAATAAGTAAAGAAAGGAGGGTTTCCCCTATTATTTCATCAGGAAACAACAAGTGTAGCACCTCTACACCTTCTTGTATCATCAGCACAAGATAAAGAAACAAAGGCGCTAAAAAAATCACGATAATAATACCGGTAACCCACAAGCGGAACTTACGTACCTTTTTCAAATAAGCCTCCCGCTTTTGTGACAGTTGGTGCTGAGGACGATAAAGTGCCAAGCGCTCTTCGAATTCGTTTTTGCGCAACATCGTAAAGTACATAAAAACCAAGAGAAGCACCAACGAAATAAAACAGAGTAAATAAATTATGTCCATAATTTTAAGTAAGAGTTATTTATTTGGACTTTGTATATTGTTCAACGATTGGCAAGAAATAAGAAAACGTTGTGGGGGATAGGGTAAACATCGTTCTCTTAGGAGATTTGAGGCGTATAAAAATACTATTCTTATTATTTTCCCAATTTATCTCGATTATTTGAGTAAGGTCAATTTTTCTAATTGCATAGAAGAGAAAAATATACAACTGATTGTTACACAATACAAACGGAGGACTATACTTACTGATAGATGACAAACTATCTCTTACCTTGAGGAGTGTTTCAAAATCAGTATCACTCATTTGTTCCAAAAACATACGTTGAGCTTTTTCATTGCGCTTCAGCACATAGGTAGCAAGGTAATACGCCAGAACAATAGGTATAAGGACAAGAAGGACAAACAATATGAGTTTCTTAATTTTATTAAAGATTACCATATATACACTGCCTATTTCCTCAAAATCCTCTTTGAACATTACAAAAATCAAAATTAATAAAAGAAAAGAAAATAGCACCAGCAAAACAATAGAAGCATATTTGCGGTATTTGTGCGCCCCCTGCATATAGGTTTCACGCTTTTGTGAAAGCTGGTGAGTAGGACGGAAAAGCACTAATCGTTCTTCAAAGGCGTTTTTCCGTATTATCGTAAGGTACAGAAAGAAGCCTATAAAAATCACTAAGGGTACCAAACAGATAATGTAAACTGTGTCCATTTTTTTAGGTAAGAATTAAGAATTGCCGTATTTAGCAAAATACTCATTGATAAGCCTTTCTAATTCCTCAAAAGTGATTTTGAGTTCGCTATTGTCGATTTGAATTCCTTCAAACCTATTCCTTATCTCTTCACTTTTGATTCTGCTCAAGTAGTTTTCAGGGTGTTTGAGTTTGATATGGATGTGTATTCCATAGAATTTCATTCTGCCTATAGCAGCTATTTCGTTCCAAGGAATTTCACCTACCCATTTACCTACAAGACTCACATTGCTTTTGAGGTACTCAGGAGTGAGTATTACACCTCCTTTGCTTCTCTTTAACGATAATAGTCCTTTTATTCCCATAAAAAAGAGAATAATGGTTACTATCAATAAAACTAAAAAGAATGCTAAATAGTATAGGTTTAGGGTATCAGCTGATAAAATAAGAGCGATAACACCTGCTACACCAAGGATTATAAGAACATAAATGCCTGTGAGTTTCAGCATTTTCTTTTTGCTGAACGGAATGATGATAGTATCGTTCATTTTTTTTTATTTAGTTAATAGGTTATTTTAAAGTTTTTATTTGAGCATTAGGATTGTATTTCTCGATAATCTCTACCAAGAGAGGGTATATATTCCTATACATAGTAATTCGAATAGATTTTATCGATTTAATATGTAGAAATAATCTCCCTCCCCTAGCATAAACAAAACTTACTTCTTTTATTGTTGTAGGATCAATCTCCTCAACGGTAAGAGAAACAAATAAGTACAGCTTATCTTTACAAAGTATAAAAGGAGGAAAGTATTTGAAGAGAAATAATTCTTTTTGTACACTCTGCAATAGCCGAAAGTCGCTATCACTCATTTGTTCTAAGAGTGCTTGCTGGTTTTTTATATTTCTTTTTAAAATACGATATAGTAAATAAATAGCCAAACACTCTATTGCTATTAGAAAAATTAGAAGAAGAAAAATGATAGGAATACCAACATCAGCTAATAGAAAAGCACATATAACCATTAACGGAAAGCTAACAAACAAGCCTATAACTACGCTCGCTTTTTTGATATATCGTTCTGCACCCTTTATATATTCCCGTCTTTCGGAGGAAAGAAGGCGGGGGGTATGATAGGCTAAGCGTTTTTCGAAATTACTTTTGTACTGCACAATAAAATATACCGAAACAACTACAAGTACGAATATGAGAATGATTATGGAATTCATTGTATATATACTTTTATTTTAATTTAGAGCGAAGTTTTATTTTTTAAACCCTCAATAATAGGACTACAACAAAAAAAGAGGCTTCTCTACTGAGGAGAAGCCTCTTTGTATTATTACATTACAATATTGATAATCCTATTAGGCACTACAATTATCTTTTTAGGGGTGTTGCCTTGTAGCTGTTCTGCGGTTTGAGGATCGGCGAGGATGGCTTGCTCTATCTCTGCCACACTCATACTGGTAGCATAAGCGCGTTTGAAGCGTACTTTGCCATTGAACGATACGGGATATTCCTTACTGTCCTCTTGCAAATACTTATCCTCGTGTACGGGATAAGGTGCATAAGTTACGCTTTCAGTATTTCCAAGCCTTTTCCAGAGCTCTTCGGCGATATGTGGAGCGAAAGGTGCTACCAATACCGCAAGAGGTGTTAAAACGTCTCTATGGTGGCATTTTAGCGATGATAACTCATTCACACATATCATAAACTGACTCACCGAGGTATTGAATGAGAAATTCTCGATATCTTCATTTACCTTTTTAATCGTTTTATGCAGTGCTTTGAGCATTTCGGGTGTAGGGGCTTCATCGGTTACTTGCCAGCCGTTATCATTGAAATACAAACGCCATAGCTTGCGCAAGAAGTTATATACCCCCGAAATACCTGCCGTGTTCCAAGGTTTGGCTTGTTCCAAAGGACCTAAGAACATTTCATACAAGCGCAAAGTATCAGCACCGTATTGCTCGCAAATATCATCGGGGTTTACCACATTGTATTTGGATTTCGAAATTTTACCTAATTCTTCTTCTGTATAAAACTTGAAATCTTCTAAAGGTAATGGTTCTCCATTATAATTCAAATACTGCTTATCAGTTAAGCGTAAAAATCCTTCTTTTGTTACAAAGATAGGATACTCAAATCTCATCCACTTAGCATACTCTGAAACTCCTTCAATATCAAGATAGGAAGGCTTATCAGGATATTCGTAGTTTGAAACATATTCAATAGGTATTGGTAACTTCTGAATATTTTCAGATATTTTAGTATCAAGATCAAACTGAAAAGATTTCTCCAAACTATTTTTGTCAAAAATTATAGTGAACGATCCTTTTACTTTATCTGGAACAACAGGAACACTATCGCTATAAATTTTATAATCATTACCACGTACTCTACCATTGCTATTTGTTTCTCTAAAACAACTTTCTATAAACCCTTGTATCATACCCTGATTAATCAGCTTTTTAAATGGTTCTTCAGTAGGAGCAAAACCGCGGTCTTTGAGGAATTTATTCCAGAAGCGAGAGTACAAGAGATGCCCTGTGGCGTGTTCGCTACCTCCTACGTATAGGTCTACGCTTTGCCAATAGTCTACTACGGCTTTGGTAGGGAAGGTTCCACGTGCGTCTTTTTCCATCATATACTCTAACCAATACCAAGAAGAGCCCGCCCAACCTGGCATTGTATTCAATTCTAATGGGAATATGGTTTGATTATCAATCAACTCGTTGCTCACTACCTTATGGTTTGCGGTATCCCACGCCCAAGTGGTTGCATTGCCCAATGGCGGGTTGCCCTCTTCGGTAGGGAGGTATTTCTCTACTTCGGGTAGGAGAATAGGGAGGTGCTCCTCTCCTATCATCTGTGGCAAGCCGTTTTCATAGTATACTGGGAAAGGTTCGCCCCAATAACGCTGACGTGAGAAGACAGCATCGCGGAGACGGTAATTCACTTTGGCTTTGCCTGCTCCTTTGGCTTCTAAGGCAGCTAACACTTTGTCAACCGCTTCGTCAAAGTTATTGCAACCATTGAGGAAATCCGAATTTTGGTAAGTCATTCCCTCTTTGTCGGTAAAGGCGTTTTCTGAAATATCTTTATCGAAGATGTTAATCATTTCTGGCATTCCTTTAGCCCCTTTGAAGTGTTTAGCAAAGGCATAATCGCGGTCGTCGCCAGCAGGCACTGCCATAACAGCTCCCGTACCATAGCTTGCTAACACATAATCACCTATCCAAATAGGAATTTGCTTTCCGGTAAGTGGGTGCAGAGCATACGCCCCTGTGAAAGCTCCTGATACGGTTTTGGTGTCTGCCATACGGTCGCGCTCCGAGCGTTTGGCAGTAGCTGCGATATAGGCTTCTACCTCAGCGCGTTGCTCCTCAGTAGTAATTTGCAATACTAAGGGGTGCTCGGGAGCAAGGGTAAGGTAAGTAACACCGAAGAGGGTGTCGGGTCTTGTAGTAAATACAGTGATTTTACCGTCGTTATTAGCCACTGAAAAATCAATACTTGCTCCTACTGATTTCCCTATCCAGTTGCGTTGGCTTTCTTTGATGCTTTCACTCCAATCGATGGTGTCTAATCCTTGCAAGAGGCGTTCGGCATAGGCGGTGATACGCATACTCCATTGAGTCATCTTCTTGCGAATCACTGGGTGACCACCACGCTCGGATACGCCATTGACTATCTCGTCATTAGCCAAAACAGTTCCTAAGGCAGGACACCAGTTTACTTCGGTTTCTGCCAAGTAGGTAAGTCGGTATTTTAGTAAATGACGTTGTTTGCTTTCAGCTGTCATTGCGTGCCATTGGGCAGCAGTGAAGGTTGGGGTATCGTCGTCACAGGCAGCATTTACCTTGCTATTGCCTTCTGTTTCAAAGAGAGCGATAAGCGTTTCGATAGGCTCTGCTTTGTTGGTTGCGTTGTTATACCACGAATTAAACAACTGTATGAATATCCACTGGGTATGACGATAGTAATCGGGGTCGGAGGTCTTTACTTCGCGACTCCAATCAAAAGAAAAGCCCATTTTATCTAATTGTTCGCGGTAACGGGCAATATTCTGTGCCGTAGTGAGGGCTGGATGTTGCCCTGTTTGGATAGCGTATTGCTCGGCAGGTAAACCGAAGCTATCATACCCCTGAGGGTGCAACACATTAAAGCCTTTGTGACGCTTGTAGCGAGCCACGATGTCGCTGGCGATATAGCCCAGCGGATGCCCTACGTGTAAGCCCGCCCCTGAGGGGTAAGGGAACATATCGAGCACGTAGTACTTAGGTTTGGTACTGTTGTTTTGGGCTTTGAAAGTTTGGTGTTTAGCCCAATATTCTTGCCAAAAGGCTTCTATTTCTTTGTGATTGTAAACCATTCGTCGTTAATTTGTGGATTTGTCAATTAGCAACTTTGCCAATTATGGTGCAAAGGTATGAAGTAATTAGCAAATGAGCAAATTTAGGGATTGGCAAATGCTGAGAAGTAGGAAAATAGAAATCTTTGCCAAGATTATAAAACCTTGGCAAAGATGAAGAAAGTTTATGTTTTTCGATTAACTTATGTTTCTAAAAACGTGGGAGTTTTTCAGGGATAATGTGTGCTGTGTCGTACCCTGCAAAGTGTTTTAGGTAGTTTTGCAACGTAGTACCATTGCCATCGGCAAAGGCATAGCGTCCTTTTTTCTTCAAATATTTTTTTACTGATTGTGCTCCGACTAAGTGAGCTGCGGCTAATATGCCTGACTCGGTAATTTCTATACCGTTAATTTTAGTGCCTACGTATTGCTTGATTTCATTGCGCAAATACCATTTGTTGCGCTGAAGACTAAGGGTAAAAAGTCGTTCTTGTTGTTCGGGGGAATTGAGGAATTGCTGAGCGTCTTTTACTCCGTAGAACTGCAAAGCTGATTTTCCGAATTGATATTTCCCCATATAGCCAAACCTATTCACTATAAAATAATTGCCTCGTGACTCGCGGTAGGCTAAGGCTTCTTTAAAGCCTATAAAACTTTTTCCTACTTGTGGTGGATTTAAGGAAAACAGATTGGGTTCGCTTGTTATTTCTTTTGGCATAGCGGTAACCAAACGAGGTATATCTACTACAAAGCTGGGCGGTACTACGGTAGTTCTCTCTTCGTCACTTTTTACAGTAAAACCCAACATAAAAAATACGGCCATCATCACGGCACAATAATACCTCTTTTTTACATTTTTCATAAAAATTGTTTTCTTTAAGACTTACATCTGTTCTTCAGAAGAAGTACACCTGCTTAAAATTATTTCGGGGGCAAAATTACAAAAAAAATGCCAAATGCAACTATTTTGGGTTATAATTTTATCGATAGTGCTATAAGAGTTCTTGATAGCTACCTTCTAAACATTAGTAATTACAAGGGTCGTAGCACGACGGGCGGGGGAGAAATTAGAGAATTTGGAAATGAGAGAATGAGGATTCTCAGTTTATTCAACTTTGCCAAAGTTAACTTCCCATTATGCTACGACCCTACATTTCCTTCACTTTTTCCGTCACACTCCCCCTAGTGCCTATGGCCTAAGGCCTATCACCTCTTCCCTTTTCTTTCGCCTCGAACCCCTCTTTTTACCATTTTTATACTCGTTGTATCATGTTATGAGTCAACTACTTATACACCTTTTCTATACCAATCGTCCAAGATTCGTATAAGCTTCCTATAAGCTCTCTATAAGCTAACCCCACCCTCCTTACACCCTTTTTTCATCAAATGTCATATTCTGAAATAGGTTTACACTAAAAACCATAAAAAGATATGACAAAAGGGAGGAAAGAAACAGTTCGGTACAGTTTAAGTTGAGTATCGTAGAAGAGATAGAGAAAAACGGATTGAGTATTGCAAACTGCCGACGCAAGTACGGCATTGGAGGAAGTACAACGATTCAAAAATGGCTCAAAAAGTATGGTAAAAATCACTTATTAAATAAAATAGTACGCGTGGAAACAATTGATGAAATCAGGGAGCTTCAAGCTCTTAAAAAGGAGTTAAAAGCCCTTAAAGAGGCTTTTGCTGAAACGACTTTAGAGAATAAAGTTTATAAGACTTATTTTTCAAATTCTTGGTCAGGAAACAGGAATGGGCGATGAAATAAAAAAAAAGTTAGAACAAGAGTTATTGAAGTACTTTCCAAAACAGAAAAGATAAGCGCTCTTTGCAAGTGTTTTGGTATTAGCAGACAAGCTCATTATAAAGCAGTTAAATTGTTTAAGGAGGTAGCACTCAGAGAGAGTATAATTATTGAGATGGTACAGGAAATACGTCGAGAACTGCCCAAGATAGGAGGAAAGAAGCTTTATTATATGTTATCAGATAAGATACATCAGGTAGCAAAAATAGGGAGAGATAAGTTTTTTATGATATTGAATAATAATGATTTACTTATTCAAAGGAAGAGGAGTTATACCCGTACGACCTATTCTAATCATTCTTTTAGAAAGTGGACAAATCTTGTTAAAGATGTAGAAGTGAGTGCTAAAAATCAAGTATGGGTAAGTGATATAACTTATATTCGCACCTTAGAAGGTTTTAGGTATTTATCGCTTATAACTGATTTATATTCAAGAAGGATAGTGGGATATTGTTTAAGTAATAGTCTATAGTCTATCTATTGAAGGGTGTTTAGAGGCTTTGAAGAAGGCTTTAAAAGGGAAGAAAAAGTCAGAGTCTTTAATACATCATTCGGATAGAGGAGTTCAATATTGTAGCAAAGAGTATATATTGTTATTGCAAAAAGAGCACATTCAAATTAGTATGACTCAGGAGAATCACTGTTATGAAAATGCTCACGCGGAGCGTATCAATGGAATTCTCAAGCAAGAGTTTAATTTAGGAGTTACTTTTAATACTGAACAACAGGCTCTTAGTGCGGTATGCTCGGCTATAAAGACATATAATCAAAAACGTCCTCACTATGCATTGAACTTAAAAACTCCTGATCAGGTGTACTTTCAAAAGGTAGCTTAATAAGAAAATTTGACTAATAAAATAATAATTAATTATGACAACCTTTTTTAGGACGTGACAGTTATCCCCTATTGTCTACGGCCTAAGACCTCACACTTCCCATTTACCTCCGCAGGCGCGAGCTTTTAGCTCGTGCTTTCACTTCTAATTTGCTAATTTTCAAATTTGTTAATTCCCTAATTATCCCCTCTCCTTTCCGTCGCCATATTCCCCCTTTGAAAGGGGGGTAGGGGGGATGTTATCCCAAGATAACGACTGCTGGATATGTGTATAGGAGGATGTTTTTACCACATTTCCTTTGATTTTCCGTCATACTCCCTCCTATTGCCTATGCCCTAAGGCCTAGTGCCTCTTCCTCTTTCTTTCGTATCGAAATCCCGTTTTTACCATTTTTTGCATCGCTGTATTATACTATGAGTCAACTTTTTATATACCCTTTCTATACCAATCGTCCAAGATTCGTATAAGCTTCCTATAAGCTCTCTATAAGCTAACCCCACCCTCCTTACAGCCTTTTTTCATCAAAAACCCTACTTCCCCTCTTTTGAATTTCTCCGTTTCCTTCCGATAGCTCAGATGTCTCACTTTTAGAGGTATACACTTTGCCAAAGTTTTTGCCTGTGCGGCTCGCACCTTTGGCAAAGTTGATTAGTGATATTATTGGTATTATTAGAATTTCTGGTACTATTGGTATTATTGGCATTTACCTCATTTCCTCATTCTCTCATTTCCCTGCCCGTGCGGCTCGCACCTCATTTTCTCATTTCCTAATGTTATTTGTATACAACCTAACACTTTTTTTCTTACCTTTGTAGCTTAATATAAAACATTGTTACTTTCTAAGTATACTAACCAATGAAAAAGCAACTTTTCTTTATCACACTCTTACTCCTTACCGCCTTTGCTTGCGCACAAAAAAAGCCTATTAAAGTGGCGTGTGTAGGCAATAGTATTACCTATGGCTATGGCATTGAAAACCGCGAACAAAACAGCTATCCTTCGGTGCTTCAACGTCAGTTAGGAAAAGGCTATGAGGTGGAAAACTTCGGTCATTCAGGAGCTACTTTGCTCAGCAAAGGGCATAAGCCTTACATTCAGCAAGAAGAATACAAAAAAGCACTTGCCTTTGCAGGAGATATTGTGGTCATTCACTTAGGTATTAACGATACCGATCCCCGCAACTGGCCTAACTACCGCGATGATTTCGTAAAAGATTATCTGTCTCTCATTGCATCGTTTAAAAAAGCGAACCCCAAAGCGCGTATCCTCATCGCTCGTATGACCCCACTCGCACATCGGCATAAGCGATTCGAATCTGGCACCCGCGATTGGCACGCCGAAATGCAACAAGCCATAGAGCGCATCGCTAAGCAAGCGGGCGTTCAGCTTATCGACTTTCACGAGCCTTTATATCACTTTCCTCAAATGCTCCCCGATGCGGTACACCCTAATGTTCAAGGAGCGGCTATCTTGGCACAGGTAGTCTACAGTGCCATTACAGGCGATTACGGAGGCTTGCACCTCCCCGCTATCTATTCCGATAATATGGTGTTGCAACACGGCATACCTCTCACTCTGGGCGGTATCGCCAATACAGGTACTAAAATCACTGTGAAGATAGGCAAACAACAACTCACCACTACCGCCGATAGCAATGGCAAATGGCAGGTAACCTTATCGCCACTTACTGCCAAAGAAACCTATACGCTCCAAATTACAGCAGGAAAAGAAAAACGCACCTTTACCAATGTAGTAGCCGGCGAAGTATGGCTTTGCTCAGGGCAATCGAATATGGAGTTTTATATGAATCAAACTTCTACGGGCGAAAAGGATATTCCGCAAGCCGATAATCCTAATATCCGCCTGTTTGATATGAAAGAAAGGTGGCGTACCGACCCCGTAGAATGGAATCCCTCAGTATTAGATTCGCTCAACCATTTACAATATTACCGCCCTACTCAGTGGCAAGTGTGCTCTCCTAAAACAGTAAGCCATTTTTCTGCGGTAGCTTATTACTTCGGGCGTACTCTCCAAAAAGATTTGGATATGCCTGTGGGGCTCATTTGCAATGCTGTGGGGGGCTCACCTACCGAAGCGTGGATAGACCGCCGTACTTTGGAATATAACTTTCCAAGTATCCTTTATAATTGGCGTGAGAATGATTTTATAATGGATTGGGTGCGCTCTCGTGCTTCCGAGAACATCAAAAAGTCTACGGATAAACTCCAACGTCACCCCTATGAGCCTGCTTATTTATTCGAAGCGGGAATACTCCCTTTAAATCATTATGCTATCAAAGGGGTAATATGGTATCAAGGCGAATCGAATGCGCATAACAAGGACGCTCATAGCAAGTTATTCCCTCTATTGGTGAAGAGTTGGCGCACTGAGTTTGGCAATCCACAAATGCCTTTTTACTACGTACAGTTATCTAGTATCAACCGTCCGTCGTGGGGTTGGTTTAGAGACAGTCAACGTCGATTGATGAAAGACATACCACACAGCGGAATGGCAGTGTCTTACGACCACGGTCACCCCACCGATGTACACCCAAAGAACAAACAACCCATAGGCGAACGCTTAGCGCAATGGGCTTTGAATGATACTTATGGCAAGACAAATATAATCCCTTCAGGACCTTTGTTCCGTTCAGCGACTTTCAGTGGGAAAGTAGCCACAGTTTCTTTTCAGTATGCACAAGGCTTGCACACCGCCGATGGTAAGCCCTTACGCGGTTTTGAACTTTCTGACGGCAATGGTATTTTTTATCCTGCTACCGCCGAAATAGTAGGTGAAGAAGTGAAAGTAACCAGCGACCAAGTCGCTACCCCTAAAACCGTGCGCTACGGCTTTACCCCTGTTACCGACGCCAATTTAGTAAACCAAGCCAACCTCCCGGCTAGTACCTTTACAAGTGAAGAATAATGGTTAGTGGTTAACGATTAGTGATTAATATAAAATTGTCGCTTTTGCATCGTGTTTCCTCCTCTATCCCCTAATTTCCTAATTCTCTAATTTTCTGCCTGTGCGGCTCGCACCTCATTTCCTAATTCTCTAATTTTCTGCCCGTGCGGCTCGCACCTACGACTAAATAAGGCTTCCCGATATCTCATCAGGAAGCCTTCATTACTGTATAATTTAAATAGTTGCGGTGAAGAAAAATATCACCTTATGAAAAAAACCTTCTTATTTTTGGTCTTAAAATGATGTTCTTAAAAACTCCCACAGAGGCTAAAAACAGTTTTTGTTTATCATTGTGATGAAGTTCTATCGCCTATTTCTGTGGGAGACTGCCATTACTACTGATTATCTTTCACTACGTTTATTTCCACCCTACGGTTAATTTCCTTTCCACGTTCAGTCTCATTGCTCTCAATAGGTCGTGTTTGTCCATAACCTTTGGCGTCGAGGCGTTTTTTGCTTACACCGTGGCGTGAAAGGTATTGTTTGATAGCATCAGCACGGTCTTGTGAGAGTTTGAGGTTGTGCTCAGGAGTCCCGGTGTTATCAGTATGACCTTCTACTACAAAGTTAAAATCAGGGTTCTCGTTCATAATGATAGCAATGTTATCCAAGATAAACTCAGCCTGTGGTTTCACTACCGATTTATCAGTGTCGAACAAGATAGTCTTAGCATAAAGGTTTATCTGTTTCACCACGCGTTGGGTACGAGCTTCGCGTTCTTCTGCCGTTTCCACACGAGTAATCGCTTTGTTAGCCGATACGCGTTTGCGCTCTTTCTTTACCTTAGGTTCTTTTACCTTGGTGCGTTCTACGTGGTCTACAATAGGATTCTCACGGGCAGTAAGAGGCAATTTAAGCACTACACCAGCACCCCATTGGTAGTAGTCGTGACCGGTTCCACCTCCTACGTTGTAGGCAGTGTTCACATTGGCACCTACTACATCAGTAAACCAGAAGTTCACTCCTGCACCAGCGATAAACTTAAACTTGCTCTCGTTATCTACTGAGGCAACGCCTACACCCACTTGTGGATATGGGTCAAGCCAAGGCAATCCGTTCCATAAGCGGTTTAGGTGATAACGACCACGTACATCAAAAGCCCAATAACTCTTCGCATTGGTGAGTTTCGTTTCCTCTACATCGGGGAAGTAATTTTGGTCTTTCTTAATACTTGCATAAGCAAAACCTGCTTCGGCAGTAATACCTTTTTTGATATATCGAGCAGCATTCACGCGGAAGCCCACATTCATATCAGGATACCCGAACCAGTCTTTTATTACACTTCTTTCAGGTACTTTAAAGTCTACGGTGCTCACGCCCGCTCCTACGAGCCAAGGGCGGTAGTTATCTTGTGCTGATAACACACCTGTGCTAAGGGTTGCTAAGGTAGCAACCATAAGTATTTTTATTCTGTTCATTCTCGTTTTGTTTTAGAAATTAGTTTGTCGTTACACGCGCTTTTCTTACATTCCTTTTATTCCCCCTTTAAACGTTTGTTCTACCCAAGGGAATTTAAGTTTCCAGTCATTCACATAAGCACTTGGCACATACAATGTTGTATTGTTACCCTCTTGCATTACCTGAGAACTCATTGAAATAGCTCCTGGTGTAGTGGAGGCTATACGCACTTCTCTTAACTCTTTAAGGAAAAGGTAACTGTCAAGACTTTTTACTTTAGTTCCCATTGTAATAGACTGTAAGGTTGTAGGGAAGGAATAATAAGAACTGTTACCACTAATCCTCTCTATTTCAGGCAAATTGATACGTTTGATTTTCGTTCCGGCAAATGCTCCATTATCTATATATTTTACTTTATCCGCCACAACAGTTACTAAGTTTTGAGAATTATAAAAAGCAAATGAACCAATATCTTCTACATTGTTAAGGTCTATCTTTGTAATAATAGGGTTGCGGTAAAGTTCGAATCCATTTGGAGAAACGTTGGGATCATAATAACCATATGTAACCGTTTTTACTGTGTAAGGTACTTTTGGTGGGTTTTGCAACATATCAAAACTGCGCTGGGTAACGTATACATTGCTAGAAAGTCCTGCTAAAACGGTACCATTATTGTTGGTACTCCAAAATTTAGTTACGCGTTTAATAGTTACCACACGGTCTTCCGCATTGGCTTTTGTCAATCTAAAGGTAATAGGGGTTGTCTCATCGTAATGGTTTTTAGCCGTTACTTTTAATAAAGTACCTGTTTGCTTAATGGTTACCCTTTCGCCGGCACCATCTGGTTTTAAAGTAGAGGCATCGTAAGTAAAGCCTTCGGGAACCTCTATGTCTACATAGTCCTTAGCGTCTTTGGTAGTTTTGTCACCGTCAATATTCTCAATAGTAAAGGTGTTTCCTTTCCAACCTCTGTCACGTTCGCCCACTATTACAGTAAGGGTAGCAGTAATGCCTACCCCATCAGCAGTTTTATCGGTGATACGAATATCGTGACTGCCTGTACTGCCGTCTTCAGCTTCAATAACAAGAGAAGGAGAGGGGTCTGTACTCTTGCTTACACTCAAATAACCCGTAGGGGCTTCATAAGTGAAGTTATCAGTCGCACCGTCAATAGTAACCGTGCGTATTTCTTTTTCTTGCATATGGATAGTGTGTGTAGCACCATTGCGGAAGAAAAAGTTGGTCTCGGTGCTAGAACGCGGTTTCTCGCCTACACCGTCATCGGCTTCTGATTTGCATCCTACTAAAGTAAGTGCTGTAAAAGCTACTAATGCAAAGATGTTTTTTCTCATATTTCTTTTCGTTTTTTAGTAAAAATTGAACATTGCAAAGTTAAGGGGGTTGTCAAGTACTTGCCAAACTTTTTAAGATTAATTTAACGCGTTTTACCTCAATGACGTACTAATGACGTAGTTTTTTAACAATTGTTAAGAAAAATTATTTATCCACGTAAAATAAGAGCTTGCAAGGGGTCTTGCTTTACTAAAAATCACTTAAAAACTCCCTAAAATTGCATTTGTAACCTATTGTTCTCTAATTATTTACTAAATCTTGTAGTACTTTTGACGTAGTACCCAAAACATACTAAAAAATTACTCTTTTATATAATTTCCATTTTTTCCTCACTTTTCAGCCCTTTTTCCTCTATTTTTCCTCATTTTCTTCCTGTAATTCTTCCTCGTTATTCCTCATTGTTATTTCACAAGGCGTAGCCTTGATACTATTTTTAACGTCAGTTCGATATATACAACATTAATTTACAATCGTCCTTCTGTTACTGCTTCGTGAAAATCCAGCAATGCAGTTGCCAATCCGTGCGCATCACATTTGTCAATTATCAATTGTCAATTGTCAATTGAAAGACTGTCCGTGTAATCAGTCCGAGACTTTTAGGTCGCTTGCTATTTATTTGTTTGATTTGTAAAGATTTGTAAGATTCCTGTAGTGTAAGCTACACTTTTCTTATATCGAACTCACGTTAGTTATTTTATGTCCGATAAGTCTAACCAGTAGAACGAGAGATATTAGAAGATAGTAGTTCTATAAGTTCGATTAATGTTCAATTATAATTTAATTAATCATCATCGTAGACCCACTGTAGAGCCACTGTAGACCCACTGTAGAGCCACTGAAAACCCACTGTAGTTTCGTTTGAAGTTTATCTAAAGTCCATCAGAATTGGTTTGCAAATTTTGCGTCGCTACACTTTACCAAAGATTTGCCCGTGCGGCTCGCACCTCATTTCCTAATTTTCTTGAGAGCTTCGGCTACTTCGTTATATGTTACGGTTTTATCTTTAAAATAAGAAGAAAGTATGCGCTTCTCCTCTTCGGTAGCTCCTAATTGGTTAAAAATGTTGTTCAAGTGCATTTTCATATGCCCCTTCTGGATTCCCAGACTAATCAGCGAACTTACAGCCGAAAAGTTCTGTGCTAACCCCACACAAGCCACTATTTGCATTAACTCGCGAGCGTTAGGCTTTTCAAGGATTTCAAGAGCCGTTTTTACCAAAGGGTGCAATGTAGTAAGTCCGCCTACGGTGCCCAAAGCCAAAGGGAGTTCAAGGGCAAAGAAGAAAGTATCGCCCTCTATCCACGCAGCCGATAAACTCTTGTACTGCCCGCTACGAGCAGCATAAGCGTGCGCACCAGCTTCTATGGCACGAAAATCATTACCCGTAGCCAAAATAACCGAGTCAATACCGTTCATTATACCTTTGTTGTGAGTGGTAGCACGGTACACATCAGCATTGGCAATAGCAAGTGCTTGCACAAATTTCTTTGCAGCTTCAGCACCTTTTAAGTGGGCAATCTCCAACTCCTCAATAGGGCATTGCACTTTTGCGCGCACCAAACAGTTAGGCACATAGTTCGAGAGTATCGACATTACGATTTCATACTTATTACCGATAGAGGCGTCCCGTTCCGCTTCTTCTCTAAACGTCTGTGCAAAGGATTCTAAGCACGAATTGATGAAGTTCGCACCCATCGCGTCTAAGGTTTCAAAAGTAGCCGAAAGCTGATAATAGTGCGCCAAAGCTTCGGTTTTGTCCACTAAGGTAAGAGAAGTAATACCGCCCCCGCGTTTTTCCATATTAGCAGTAATGGGTTGTGCTTTAGCGAGCATCAAGGGTTGTATGTGGTTGAAGAAGTTTTCTAAATTAGTTTTTTCACCGTAGAAGAAGAAATGTACGTGTCCTGTTTTTTCGGTAGAAAGCACTTCGGTATGAAAACCACCACGGCTTTGCCAGAATTTAGCTGCCCTGCTAGCAGCTGCCACCACCGAACTCTCTTCAATAGCCATAGGTACAGTATAAGTGCGCCCGTTGATGAGGAAGTTAGGCGCTACCGCAAAGGGCAGATAGTAGTTAGAGACTGTATTTTCAATAAACTCGTCGTGCAGTTTTTGAAGGTCAGTATCAGCATTGTGGTACTTTTCAAAAAAAGATGCAGCATTCTCTATATTAGGGAAATAAGTATCGCAAAGCCAGGCAATCTTTTGGGCTTTGGTAAGTTTAGAAAAACCGTCTATCTGTTTCATCAGTTGTTAAGTATTAGAGTTCAGCTTTTAGTTTGGGAGGCAAAGGTAATAATAATTAATATATTCGCAAGTTTGTTCATTTACAAAATATTTTGTATCTTTGTACTTTAAATAACAAAAATCAATATAGAATGAAAAGAACAAAACTATTTTTAGCTGTAATGTTATTCAGCAGTATAGCGATGTTACAGGCACAAGTAAAGCCAGGTTTAGAAGTGAAAATAGGAGGCAATATAGCAGGACTTTATTATGCCGATTCTTCTAATAGTGATAGAACTTTTACCCCAGGTTTTCATACAGGGGCGTTGTTCAGTTTGAACTTCCCTACCGGACTCGCTCTTGAAACAGGTTTAATACTCAACACCAAAGGGCAAGCCTATGAGTATAAATATAAAGAAGGTAAAGAAAAACAAATCAGTGAGTTGCATTACACTTATGGTTATTTAGAGATGCCTTTTTATGTAGGCTATAAACTTAAACTCAGGAATGTAAAACTCGTTTGGAAAGCAGGTCCTTATGTAGCAGCTGCTTTGTGGGGCAATAGCCGTGAAGAATGGGCTTACTACAAGAAAGATAAGTTAAAGGACTATAAAGTAACCAATCGCCATTCCCTCAGCATAGGTAATCGTTCTTCTGATGATTTACGCCCTTTTGATGCAGGATTAAACTTAGCCACAGGCGTAGAAATCAAACGATTTACAGCAGGCATTCAGTACGGTATTGGTTTCAGCGATGTGCTCCCTAACCGTTCTGAGAGTACCTCAAACCAAGTGTTTAGCCTTTCAGTAGGATACAGAATATTTTAAATATGAAAGTATAAAATAAAAAACAAAAGCCTCAGCATTACGCTGAGGCTTTTGCAATTCCTAATCCTTAAAAATATGAAAAATTTCCTCTATGAAGAAGATCTCGTGGTACCTCCAGGAATCGAACCAGGGACACAAGGATTTTCAGTCCTTTGCTCTACCAACTGAGCTAAGGTACCTTCTTTCATTACGGGTGCAAAAGTAATACTATTTTCGAAACTTGCAAAATATTTAGTGATTATTTTCTAAGTTTTTTCACTACTTTTTTTCAATACTTTGACATTCAGAATAATTATTAAAGAGTTTTTGTGTAAAATTCTCTGCTTTTTTAGCTAATGAACCTTTCGTTATTTACTAATCTGCCAATTTATTTAGGTAGAGTTGTATTACATTTTCTAAACCTAAATAGAGTGCTTCACAAATAAGTGCGTGCCCTATGGATACTTCCGATAAATTAGGAATATTATCTTTGAAGTACTTCACATTGTCGAGATTCAAATCGTGTCCTGCATTGAGTCCTAATCCTACTTTTTGTGCTTCTAAGGCTGCTTTTATATAAGGGGCTATCTGGGTTCTATCGCCGCGAGCATACTCACGCGCATACCTCTCAGTATAAAGCTCCACACGGTCAGCTCCTGTGGTAGCGGCAGCCGTTACCATTGCTTCCATTGGGTCTACAAAAAGAGAGGTGCGAATGCCGTTGCGCTTAAATTCGGTAACTACTTCGGTTAAGAAACTTTTGTGTTTAACAGTATCCCAACCCGCATTAGAGGTAATAGCATCTTCGGCATCAGGAACAAGAGTTACTTGGGTAGGTTTTACTTGTAACACTAAATCTATAAACTTAGGGATAGGGTTGCCCTCAATATTGTACTCGGTGGTTACTACTTTTAGCAAATCGAAGGCATCTTGGTAGCGGATATGGCGTTCATCGGGGCGAGGGTGAATAGTGATACCTTCGGCACCAAACTGTTGTACATCTTTGGCTACTTGTAACAAATCGGGGATATTGCCTCCACGTGCATTGCGCAAGGTGGCAATCTTATTGATGTTTACACTTAGTTTTGTCATTGTTTTTTTGTATTATAAACTGTCTTGAGGTTGAGGTTGAGTCTCTTCCTCTTCTACTTCTTTACGAAGAATAGAATCTTTTTTGGTAGGAGTTGTCCTGTAAGCCTTAGGGTTGTATTTAGGGTCAGAGATGTTAAAGCTGGTAGTATCTTTGTCTTGTTGAGGTTTGATATTACCTACAAGTACCTTTTTCAGTGAAGCGAGATACTCATCATTACTTTGTATTTTACCTTCTAAGGAATCTACCCTAAAGAGCAAGTTTAAAGTCTCGCGTTTGTTTTCTACGGCAGTATACCCTAAGATATACTGACGCAAAGGTGAATAGATAATCAGCACGGTGGTGAGTGTAATGAGCACAAAGGCAAACAAGGAACCAAACACAAAGATATTAAGACGACTCAAACGGAAGGAGGTTTTCTCCTCATAAGTACTGTCGTCCATTACTACCAAGCGGTATTTACTGAGCCACTTGCGTTTCCAATATTCTTTTCTCGATTCTTTATTCGTTGCCATTATACTGATTAGTTATTCCACGCTGATTACCTTTTCTATTTGAGGTACAAACTCTTTGATAGTCATTTCCACTCCGCTTTTAAGTGTGAGTTGGTTTACTGAACAGTTAGTGCAAGTACCTTCTAATCGCACTTTTACGATTTTGCCATCTTCGATATCCACTAAAGAAATATCTCCCCCATCGTTTTGCAAATAGGGACGTATTTTATCTAAAGCTTTTATTACTTCTTGTTTAAGTTCTTCTGGGTTCATTGATATTAGGTGTTAAGAGTTAAAAGATAAAAGGTAAAAGGGTAAGTATAACTCTTTTGGTTTCTTATTACTTACTACTGCACCCTGCCATATTGGTAATTTTGATAGCCTCAGAGGGTGGTAGGGTTTCGTTGCGAGCGACTACATTCTTCACCACTTCTTGCGCTAAGGAGTGGAAGGCTTTTACTTGCGGACTGCCTTCTTGCAACGCTATGGGTTGCCCTGTATCGCCTGCCTCACGAACGGCTTGTACTAAGGGTATTTCGCCTAAGAAAGGCACTTTTAGTTCTCCTGCCAAGTGTTTAGCTCCTTCTTTACCAAAGATATAATACTTGTTGTTTGGCAATTCCTCAGGGGTAAAGTAAGCCATATTTTCTACGATACCCAACACAGGCACATTGATATTTTCTTGTCCGAACATTGCTACCGCACGACGAGCATCGGCAAGAGCGACGGGCTGTGGAGTGCTCACTACTACTGCCCCTGTGATAGGTAAGGCTTGCATAATGCTTAGGTGAATGTCGCCTGTACCTGGGGGAAGGTCGATGAGGAGAAAATCTAATTCGCCCCAATAAGCCTCGAAAATGAGCTGGTTAAGGGCTTTGGCTGCCATAGGACCTCTCCATATCACTGCTTGATTGGCATTGGTAAAGAACCCAATTGAGAGTATTTTTACCCCGTAGTTTTCGATGGGCTGAATAAACGATTTATCCTCAATGGTTACTGAACGCGGACGCTCGGTGGCTACATCGAACATCATAGGGATAGAGGGACCATATACATCGGCATCGAGCACACCTACTTTGAAGCCCATTTTGGCAAGTGCTACTGCTAAGTTGGCTGTAACAGTACTCTTTCCTACGCCTCCTTTGCCTGAGGCAACGGCTATGATATTCTGAATACCTGGAATAGGTTTCCCTTTGATTTCAGTAACTTCGGGGGCGATTACTTTTACATTTACCACTACTTTGGCTTTCTCGTTTACTTCGCCGTGAATGGCTTTCATCACCTCTACTTCGGTGCGTTTTTTGGCTTGCAGACTGGGGTTGTTTATCACTACATCTACTACCACTTCATCACCAAAAACTACTATATTTTGTACAGCACCACTATCTACCATATTTTTTCCTTCACCAGGAGTGGTAATCTTGCGGAGCGCTTCTAATACGTCTTTTTTTTGAATAATCATCTTTTTAGTTATGAAAGCGAATCAAGGGTTGGATAAACTTACTGATTATAAACATCCCCCTGCCCCCTTCAAAGGGGGAAACGCGACGTAAAAGCAACAACGTGCTGTTAATCAATAATTATTATTTTTCAACTCTTGATTCATATTATGAGTTAAGAGTTAATAGTTAAAAGTTTTGCAAAGGTAGAACTTTAAAATGAGAAAAGCAAATTTAAAGAATTGTTTGTAGGGCGAAGAGGCGAAATTAAAGATAAGAGGAAGTATAGCTTGCGTTATAGAAATTAAACAAAAATCAGAATAAAATCAACACTGTGCCTTGTGAAATGGTTATAAGGCTTCAACTTTGCCAAAGGTGCGAGTCGCACAGGCAAAAACTTTGGCTAAGTGTATGATAAGTAAAAAGGGGAAGACCTAAAATAGTAGTCTTCCCCTTTCTTAGAATGAGAGTATTAATTTTCTATTTTTTAGTTTTTTTCTCTAAGAGGGGTATATATTTGCCATAACCTTCTTTTTCCATATCGTCTTTGGGGATAAAGCGCAATGAGGCACTGTTGATACAATAGCGCAAGCCTCCTTTATCCTTAGGTCCATCGTTAAAAACGTGACCGAGGTGTGCGTTGCCTAACTTACTGCGCACTTCGGTACGAGTCATATTATGAGATTTATCGGTTTTTTCTTCTATAAGTTTTTTATCAATAGGTTTAGAGAAACTTGGCCAGCCACAGCCTGATTCGAACTTATCGGTAGAGATAAAGAGGGGTTCGCCGGTGGTAATATCCACATAAATACCTTCTCGGAACTCATTGTAATAGGCATTGGCAAATGGGCGCTCGGTAGCGCTTTCTTGGGTAACGGCGTATTGCTCGGGGGTGAGTTGCTTACGAAGGTCGGCTTGAGAAGGTTTTTTAAAGCCTTTCTGTTTGACTGGATTGGCTTTGCGGGCTATTTCAAACAAGGCTGGTGAAATATGGCAATAGCCTTGCGGATTCTTATCTAAATACGCCTGATGATATTCTTCGGCTTTATAAAAGTTCTTTAAAGGGAGCACTTCTACTACTATGGGTTTACTGTATTGTGTGGCAAGTGTCGCAATAGCTTTGTCGATAAGCGGTTTTTCGGTTTCGTTTACGTAATAGATGCCTGTGCGGTATTGGGTGCCACGGTCGTTGCCTTGTTTGTTGAGAGAAGTGGGGTCGATGATTTTGAAATAGAGGTCGAGCAGTTGGTTGAGGTCGATGAGTTGAGGGTTGTAGGTTACTTTTACGGTTTCGGCAAAACCTGTATTGCCTGTACTTACTTGTTCGTAACTGGGGGCTTTGGAGAGTTTGCCATTGGCATAGCCTACTTCGGTGGCGAGTACTCCGCGAATTTGTTTAAAGAAGTGTTCGGTGCCCCAGAAGCAACCTCCTGCAAAATAGATGTCAGTAGATTTTGATTTGTTTGTTTTTTTCATTTCTGCTTGTTGATTAGTTGAATTTTCGTCGTTAGTGGTAAGTGAGGGTGTTCTTTGGCTATTGCCGTTAGCACACCCCATTGTGAAGACCGTTGTCATTAAAGTAAAAAAAAGGATTTTCATTAGTGATTAGTTTTTAATTAATTAGTTTATGAGTTTTTGTTTTGGTGTGTAACTTCAAAAATAATGCCAGATTAATTAGTAAATTAGTAAATTAGCAAATTAGCAAATGAGGAAATGAGGAAATGAGAGAATAAGGAAATTAGCAAATTGAGTGCGAGTTACAAGCTTGCACCATAGGAGATTAAACTTGCCAAAGGGGTGAGCCACACGGGTAAGAATTTTAGCAAAGTGTATACCCCTAAAAGTGATACCTCTGAGTTATCGAAAGGAAGTGGAAAAGTTCGGAAGAGAGTTGAGTGAGATTTTGATGAAAAAAGGCTGTGAGGAGGGTGGGGTTAGCTTATAGAGAGCTTATAGGAAGCTTATACGAATCTTGGACGATTGGTATAGGAAGGGTGTGTAAAAAATTGATTAATAGTATAATACAACAATGCCAAAAATGGTGAAAAGAGGGTTTCGAGACGAAAGAAAAAGAATCCTCACCCCGTCCCTCTCCCAAGGAGAGGGGGTGTAATGACGAGTGATGAATGAGGAATGACGAACGGAATGTAATGAAAATCTCTTGCTGGCTCGCTTCAAAAGGGGAATTAGTGACGGGAAAGATAAAGGAGAGGTGTGGAAAGGTGTTTTTTACTGGAATTTTACAAAAAAGTCGTACAGGTTATCGGTTTCGGAAAGGTTGAGTTTTTTGCGGATACGGTAACGGGCGGTTTCAACCCCACGAATGGATACACCTTGCATAGTGGCGATTTCTTTGGTTGTGTAATTAAGCCTTATCAGTACGCAAATACGCAAATCGGTGGTGGTGAGTGAAGGGAAACGCTCTTTGAGATTCTTGAAGAAGTTCTTGTGAATCATATCGAAGTTTTCTTGGAATACTGTCCATTGGTCTTCTTCTGAGATATTCTCTCGGATATGTTGCAAAATAAGATGACTTTTGGCTTTACTTACTTTCTGATTGTCCATTAGTTGTTCGAGCTCTACTATGAGATTGGTAAGGAACTCGTCGCGCCTGATGTTTAGCATAGTGGCTTCGGCAAGAGCCTTACTCTTGTACTCTAACTGGTTGGCGAGCATTTGGTTTTGGAGTTTAGTTACTTCCTGTTCGCGTGACTCGAGCAGGCGTTGGCGACGTATTCTTTCACGCAAGAAGGAACGCTCTTTTTTCTTCATTTTATAACGGAAGTAGATAGCTGTTGCTACAATACTTACCCCGATGAAGCTGACGAAATACAATATATAAGCCCAAAGGCTTTTATACCAAGGGGTGGTGATTTCAAACGGGAGAGAATAGAGGGAGAGCTCTTTGTTTAGTTCGTTGAGCACTTTTACCTTAAGCCTGTATTTACCAGGGGGGAGATTTTGATAGCTGATGCTAAAATCGGAGTCGGCTTGCGTCCACCGCTTGTCATACCCTTCTAAGACGTACCACAGTTGGTAATGTTCTTTACTAAAATTGGGATACTGAAATTGGAACACCAAATTGTTTTTGGCGTAAGGGAAAGAAGGATTGGCGGTAATTTCTTCCAAAAGATATTGGTTGGTATTGCGGTCGTAGGAGCGGAGGCTTTTTAGGCTGAGATTATAGGGGTAGGTGGTTTGAGGGGTGTTATCGGTATAACGGGCGATACTACCGTCTAAACAAAAGAAAGAAGCACCATCGGAGGAAACGAATACAGAGGCGCGGTCTTCGGTGGTGGGGTGTTGGAGCTCATCGAAAGCAATCTTTTCGGTTATTTTGTATTGACCATCGGCAAAGGAAACTAAAAAGTAATCGGTGGCAGTGATAAACCAGAACCGATTATCGTTTACGGGTACTATATTGCGGGTTTTAGTGAGCTGAGGGAGTTGTTCATTGAGGATAGTATAAGGTACAATTTCTTCTTTATCTTCGTTGTAGTAGTAGAATTGAGAGCCGTCGGCAAAGACTACTTTTCCACGTATTTTGAGGAGGCGAAGGGCTTCTTTGGTTTTAGGTTTACTGAACACTACTTTGTGCTTCACCTTTTTTAGGTCTTCGGTAAGTGAAAGTTTGCAGACGCCTTTATAGATGTGATTTGTCCAGATGTTGCCCATAGGGTCTATTTCGATGCGATAAGTAAGGTCGAAGAAGCCATCGACGATATGTGAGGGTTCCCACCTGCCAGCTTTGTCTCTCTTGTAAATAGTAAGTACAGAATACGAAGAGCCGACGAGTACCTCCTGACCGTGAATCATTCCCTTCTTTAAATCCATACCTCCGACGCCTACATTGCTGAGGGGACGTAATTGGTCACCTACGAGTTCGGAGACTCCTTTGTTATGTCCTACAAATAACTGGTGGTCGAACTGCTTTACGAACCACACTTGGCTTGAGAAGTTGGGCAGTTTGTTGAGTTTCCCGTTAGTAAGGGAAAAGACCCCTTTATTAGAGGCTAAGTAATAAGAGTTGCCTTGCTCAGCCATATCGCTGATGAGCTCTACATCGCCATTTAAATTTAAGAAGCGGAGTTTGCTAGGGATTTCAATCATAGCAATACCGTTGTCTAAGGCTACCCAGAGGTTGTGCTGGATATCTTCATAAAGCCCGAGTACGGTGTTATTGTTCAGTCCGTTTTTCTTCTGGATATGCCACAGGAGTTTACCTGTACTGACATTGATAGCATACAAACCTTCGGAAAGGCTTCCTAAGATGAGGTTACCTTCATCGGTAATGAGCGCACGGTTCAGCCTAATGGAGGGTAATAGAGCGTCGATATCGGTAGTGAACTTGCGCAACTGGTCGGTTTGAGGGTTGAAAAAGAACAAGCCGTTCTTGTCGGTTACCAGAAGGAGTTCTTTTTGATAGGGGATAGTAGCGATTACCAATCCTCCTAAGCTGTTAGTAGAGAGTTTTTGGTGGAGGCGATGTTGAGAGTCGATGGTATAAAAGTCCGCATTTACGCCTTGCATATAGAGGGTATTGCCGTCGGAGAACATTGCAAAAGGGGCGGGTTTAGGGTTGAAGGCGCGTACTTGGTTGCCGTCGAACACAAAATAGGAGGAGAAAGTTTGGAAGTAAATTTTATCTTGATGCTTGAATATGCGCCAGACTTCATCGTTGTGAAAGCGGTAATCTTTGAGTTGGTCTTTTAAAGAAGTGTAGACCAATTGGTTTTGAGCATTGCGCTGGAAGTAGCCAAACTCTTCGAAAGAGCCTACATAGACGCGCAGTTTGGAATCGTTATTATCGGCAAGAACAGAACGGGCTATTTTTTTCTGGGGCAGGTAGTGGAGTTGCCATACCTGTCCGTCGAAAGTAAGTAGCCCTTGGTTATTAGCCACGTAGAGGACGCCCGTTTTGCATTGGCTTATTTGCCAATTTTGCAAGCCTGCCTTGTATTGAGTTTGAGAGTAGTTATAGATAGGTGGGACAAAGGGCAAGTCCTGATTTTGGGCTGTTGTGGTGGGGAAATGCCCCAAAAGAATGATAAGTAAGATGATGAAGTGCTTCATATCTATCGCACAATAGTGAGCGACAAAGGTACGAAAAAAAAATTAAATAATGTGCATTGGATAGGTAAAAGATATGAGGGAAATTAGAAAATTAGAAAATTAGAAAATTAGAAAATGAGGAAATGAGAGAATAAAAGAAAAATCGATTAAAAAAATAAATAATTTAGGTGTGAGTAAAAAGTAGTGATAACTATTAGGATGAAAGACAAGGTTTGTCAGGAGGTAGAGCAGGGGTAAGATAAAGGTAGGGTAAACGATGAGTGGGTCTACAGTGGCTCTACAGTGGCTCTACAATGATGATTAATCAAATTATAATCGAAGATTAATTGAGTTTATAGTGCTACTATCTGCTAATATCATTGGCAACTGGTTAGATTTGTCGGACATAAAATAACTAACGTGAGTCCGATGTAAGAAAAGTGTAGCTTACGCTACAGGACTCTTACAATTCTTTACAAATCAAACAAATAGGCAACAAGTTGCCTTTAGACACATATTCTGCTATGCCAGCTCGCAAACTACACACAGATTACACGGATTGCACGGATAGTCTTTCAATTGACAATTGACAAATGTGATGCGCACGGATTGGCAACTTCGTTGCTGGATTTCACGGATTATAATACAAATACAATTGTAAATCAGTATTGTATATATTGAATAGATATTATAGTCAAACAAAAATAGATTACGACTCAATAGGCTTGTTTTTAGAGGGCGATTTGCAAATCGCTCCCTACAATATACTGAAAAAAGCGACTGATTATCAGTGTATCAAATTTACTAAGGGTCGTAGTACGACGAGGTGAGAGCTACACGAGCAGTTGGAAAATTAGAGAATTAGAAAATGAGGGTGTGTAGTTAATCGGAGTTCTCAGAAAATCTCGGAGAGGCTCAGGACATCACTGATAACTAAAAACTAAGTACTAAATTTTGCTAATTTACAAATTAGTTATTATCTTTGTCGCCAGATTCCTAATGGAGTGATTGCCTTAATAGGGCGAATTGCCTCACATACTCAGCTGTGCCAGCTCGCTGACTTTGCTCCTACGACTTAACACAAAACTTGATTTATATTAATAACTAAAAACAATGAAAACATTACGTACTTACAGCGATTTTAAAGATATCGTTTTTGATAAGAAAGAAGTGGCTATTAGCAAAGAAGCTAAAGCCCTCATTGAAGAGAGTTACGCTTTCTTAAAAGACTTTGCAGAGAACAAAATCATTTATGGCGTGAATACGGGCTTTGGACCGATGGCGCAATATCGCATTGAAAAAGAAGACCAATTGCAGTTGCAATACAACCTTATCCGCAGTCATAGTTCGGGCTTAGGGGAGGTGTTTGATGAAGAAACCGTGCGTGCAGCTATATTGTGTAGACTTACGAGCTTGTCGTTAGGCAAATCGGGGGTGCATATAGAGGCAATTGAACTGATGCGCGACCTATTGAACTACCGCATTACCCCGCTTATCTTCAAACACGGAGGCGTGGGAGCTAGTGGCGACCTTGTGCAGTTAGCCCATCTCGCCTTAGTGCTCATAGGCGAAGGAGAAGTGTTCTACAAAGGCGTGCGCAGACCTACGGCGGAAGTATTTGCCGAAGTGGGGCTCAAACCGTTACAAATACATTTGCGCGAAGGACTTTCGCTGATGAACGGCACGTCGGTAATGACGGGCTTGGCAGGGGTGAATGTATATTACGCACAAAAGCTATTGGATTGGACAGTGAAGTTCACAACGGCTATCAACGAGCTAGTACAGACTTATGACGACCATTTTTCATCTGAATTAAACAACGCCAAACAACATACTGGGCAAAAAGAAATCGCCCGAATGATGCGCGACTTCTTGCACGACAGCAAGCGCACCCGCAAACGTGCAGAACATCTTTACAAAGGGCAGCACAACGAAACTGTATTTAAAGAAAAGGTACAAGAATACTACTCCTTACGCTGTGTGCCACAGATACTCGGGGCTGTATACGACACCATTGCGCATACTGAGCGCATCGTAGAAGAGGAACTGAACTCGGCTAACGACAACCCAATAGTAGATGTGCCTACCCAGCAGGTATATCACGGGGGTAACTTCCACGGCGATTATATATCCCTTGAAATGGACAAGCTTAAACTGGTAGTTACCCGTATGACAATGCTTGCTGAGCGACAACTCAACTACCTATTGAACCCTAAAATCAACGAGCTTTTACCGCCGTTTGTGAATGCGGGTAAGTTGGGCTTTAACTTCGGTATGCAAGGGGTACAGTTTACCGCTACTTCTACCACTGCCGAAAACCAAACCCTTTCTACCTCGATGTATGTGCATAGTATCCCGAACAACAACGACAATCAGGACATTGTGAGTATGGGTACCAATGCCGCAACGCTCACCCGCAAGGTGATAGAGAACGCTTTTCAGGTGCTTGCTATTGAGGCTATCACCATTGCGCAGGCTATCGATATCTTGGGCTGTTATGACGAGCTTTCGAGCACTACGCAAAGATGGTACAAACAAATAAGAGAGATTATTCCGTTCTTTAAGGAAGATTTGGTGTTTTATACTTACTTGAAGGAAACTACATCGTGGTTGAAGAAATAGAACAATCTGACTTATCGGACTAATGATAGAAAACAAAAAAAGAAGTAAAACTAAATAAAAAAACAAATGAGAAAGTATGCTATTATTACAGGAGGTTCGCGAGGTATAGGGCGCGCTATATGCGAAAAGCTTGCACAAGACACCGATTATCATTTACTCATTGCTTACCAAAGCAATGAGGTAGCTGCACTTGAAACCCTCAATCACATCAAGAAATTAGGGCGTGAAGGAGAGATTATACGCTTTGACGTATCTGACCACCAAAGTACTACCGAAGCCCTTACCAAATGGCAACACGACAATAAAGATGCCGTAGTAGAGGTGATTGTGAACAACGCAGGTATTAACCGCGATGGACTCTTTATGTGGATGCCCCAAGAGGATTGGAGCAAGGTGATTTCCACTACTCTCGACGGCTTCTACAATGTTACTAATTTCTTTATCCAAAAGATGCTACGCCATCGTTATGGACGTATTATCAACATCTCGTCGGTATCGGGAGTGAAGGGAACCGCAGGGCAAACCAACTATTCGGCTGCCAAAGGAGCGATTATTGCGGCTACCAAAGCCTTGGCGCAAGAAGTAGCCAAAAGACACATCACCGTGAATGCCATTGCTCCTGGGTTTATACGCACTGATATGACCTCTTCGCTCAACGAAGAAGATCTCGTGAAACTTATACCGGTAGGTCGTTTTGGGGAAGCCGAAGAAGTAGCTGACCTCGTATCGTTTTTGGTATCTAAAAAAGCTTCGTATATCACCGGAGAAGTGATTAATATCAACGGGGGAGTGTATAGTTAGGTAAAAGGTAAAAGATAAAAGGTAAAGCCTGTGAGGGTTCACAGCTGGGTATGTGAGTAAAAGATAAAACCAGTGAGGGTTCACAGCTGGGTATGTGAATAAAAGATAAAAGGTATTGCATAAGAAGCGTTGGCAAAGGTCGTAGCACGACCTTTGCCAACGCTTTCTTAATAATATCAATTGTTAATAAAGAATTATCCTTGGTGAGTTTTCTTCAATAAATCGTTTACTACTTTTACGGGGTTGAAGGTGATGATAGGTACTTCTACGAATAGGGTAATCCAGTGAGCCATTGAGCCGTTCCACAAACCGGGGAGTTCCAATGCTTTTAGCGGTCTGCCCATAAAGGTTTTGGAGGTTATAAAGGCTTGGTTAGGATCTACGTACTGTTGTAAATCGAATTTCTCGCCTTTGTAGTTCTTCGTGCCACAAACCAAATCTACGGGGTTAAAGTGAGTAGATTGCTGGAAAATTTCCTTTTGCTTGGCATCTGCCATATTCACCTGTGCAGATTCGATGATTTGTAAACTATAACCTTCACCATCTTTCACCCAGAAAGGACCTCCACCGGGTTCTCCTTCGTTCTTCACCATTCCGCATACGCGTATAGGGCGATTCAGTTGCTCTTTGATAAACTCCATAGCATATTGACGGCGGAATTTATAGAGATAATCGGGAACAGAGATATTAATTTCTTTGAGGAAATCGAGGATATGCTTAATCTCTTTCTTCTTAATCTTATCATTATCTATACGATGTAGGATTTTAAACACTTCGTCTTGTACTTCACATAGTTTTCCGGCGAGCGCTTCTTTGTAAAACACGGTCTCATCGGTATACTTTTTCACTACCACATTATCTATATTCTTGATGAAGATGATGTCGGCATCGATATCGTTGAGGTTGCTGAGTAGCGCTCCGTGCCCCGCAGGGCGAAAGACTAAATTACCTTCTTCGTCGCGGAAAAACTCATTATCTTCGGTTACCGAAATTGTATCAGTACTTGGTTTTTGGTAAGAGAAAGTTACGTCGAAAGTAATGTTATATCGTTCTTCGAGTATAGGTTTGATATGGTTGAGTTCCTTATAAAAAGCTTCGGTATGCTGCTCGGTGATGGTGAAGTGTAGGTGTGCTTCTTCTTCATCGGAGGCATAAAGTACTGCTTCGCGGAAGTGCTCTTCAAAAGGAGTGGCGATTTTCTCGGAATGCTTATGGAAAGGTAGTAATCCCTTAGGCATATTGCCATAGCCCAACCCTTCTTCATTGAGAAGCGTATTGACGATGATGTGTTTTTGGATATCTTCGTTTAGTGAGGAAAAGTCGGGGTGATTTTTATCAATAGCAGCTTTTAAGATAGGATAAAAGGCAAAGCGTTCGAGACCTTCGAAGAAGGTTTTAACTTCTTTGTTACCTGTTCTATTGACATAAGCTATAAATGACTCACGATCGGGTTCGAAATCGTCTCGGAAAGCGAAAAGAGCTTTAAACATACGGGTAGCCGCACCAGAGGCAGGAACGAATTTGAGGATAGTGTTACCGCGCTTTCGTTTTTGGTAAATAGCAGCGTACTTGGCGGCTTCTTCTTTGCTGAGCGGAATAATACCATCGTCTATCACAGCGGCTTTATACAGTTGTATAGGAGGAATTCCTTGTTTGAATTGCGCTATTTGGGCATCGAGTATTTCTTCGGAGATCCCTTTTTTAATGAGCAATTGGCGGTCTTTTTCTGTTAATTCATTCATAATATAATAGTTTCGTTTAACATTCTAAAACTTACGATTGTTTTAGAGGACAAAGATATAAACAAAAAAAGATAAAAGCAAATAAAAAGCAAAAAAAGTTTTTGGAAGATAAAAGATAAAATTTATGACAGCTGAGTATGTGGCAAATTAGAGAATTAGAGAATGAGAAAATTAGGAAATTAGGAAATGAGAGAATGAGGAAATGAGAGAATGAAGAAATGGAGCGTGAGCTTGTAGCTCACGCTGACGAAGGGACTCGGAGGAGCGAGCTATACGAGCATTCTTATTATTTAGTTTTTGAAATCATAGATTCTTCTGTAGCTATATCGGCTTTTGCGCGGTCTCTTCCTATTTGAAAGCCTATGGTAAGGAGTATTGCTATCGCCCAAATAATAGAAAGTAACAAGCGCCTTTCTTTATTTTTCTCGCGATAAGCACTGGCTAAAAAGATACATAAAAATACAATAGCTAACCACATAATATAAGGATTTAATGAGAGATATAATACAAAAATTCGCCTGTAGCTTTTCCTAATCTATAAATAAAAAATATAGACAAGATAACAGCTACAAGGGTTAGTCTTTTGTCACTGAGAATAAGGCGACGGACTGAGGTAAAAAATCATAAGTCTTTCTGGATATTCCCTACAAATTCTCCTAAGGTATAAAATACGCCATATAAGAACCACCATAGTAGAATGGCTAAGAATATCATTTTGGGTATGGATACTGTTTCTGATTCTTTTGTTTTCATATTACAAACGAGTATTAATGTTAATAACTATTGTCCGAACAATCCTTCAAGGAACCCTTGTTTGGCGGAAATCCAGTTGTTGTACAGATAGGCGATTGCCATTAGTATTAGGAAAGCACCTATAATTCGGTTTGGTTTTGATTTTTTCATATGCTTATTATTAAAATGCGAATTAAGGGAAATGTTGGGAGGGTCATCACATACAGGCATTATAAAAATCATCAGCGTTGTTTACCTGTTTCATACCCCTCATAAAAAGAGTTTAATAGACTGTCGATGTCTTGTGCTAAGAGAGCAACTAAAAGAGCTATAACTATTACAATTAAGATTTTTGTACGTGTTTTCATAACGTATGTGATTAAAATTCGGTACAAAGGTAGTGAATTATTATTTATAAAACAAAAATAATGATGCCAATAATACTAAAAATGTCAATAATGCCAGAAATACTGATAATGCCAAAAATGCCAGAAATGCCAGAAATACTGATAATTAACTTTGCCAAAGTTTCAAACTTTGGCAAAGTGTGTACCCCTAAAAGTGATATACCTGAGCTATCGAAAGGAAACGGAAAGGCACGAAAGAAGAAAGGGAGAGATTTTGATGAAAAAAGGGTGTAAGGAGGGTGGGGTTAGCTTATAGAGAGCTTATAGGAAGCTTATACGAATCTTGGACGATTGGTATAGGGAGGGTGTATAAGTAGTTGAATCATAGTATAATACAACGAGTGTAAAAATGGCAAAAAGAGGGTTTCGAGGCGAAAGAAAGAGGAAGAGGCACTAGGCCTTAGGCAATAGGCGCTAGGAGGGAGTATGACGGAAAATCAAAAGAAACCTCCCCCTACCCCCCTCAATGAGGGGGAATGTGGCGAGTCATTTATTCGGTGAGCCCCCGAACCCCCGAAGGGGGACAAGCTGGAAAAGGAGACAAACCTCCTTCCTTACACATATTCCGCTCTCGCGGGGCACATACCCAGCTATTGCTGGCTACCTTCAAAGAGAGAGAATTAGGGACGAAAAAAATAATGAAACATCCCCCTAGCCCCCTTCAAAGGGGGAATGTAGTGACGGGGAAGCGAAAGAAACCTCCTCCCTTACACATACTTCGCTCTCGCGGGGCACATACCTAGCTATTGCTGGCTATCTTCAAAAGAGGAATGTGGTGACGAAAAAGGGAAGAAATGACGAGGGACGAATGACGAGAGGATATCTGTGAGGAAGCGTTTTCGTAGAAAAAAGAACTATGTAAATAGGGATTGTGTAGGATATATAACGAATGTAAGAACTTACAGTGCTGGGGGTGAGAAAATATTTATGGGTAAATTGCTAATTGATAATTATTTTCTATCTTTGCCGAAAATTTACCCATTTATGAATGTAAGATTTACTATACTCACTACCACAATGTTTGCCTTAATGGCTTGTAATAACAGGCAACAGGAAATAGCTGTTGCCGAAGATGCTCTTGCTAACACTCAAAAAGCTGAGGAAGCACGCGATAAGAGCAACGAAAAAAATCCGTTTGGTGCGGGTGGGGCGAATTTTTCTAACAACGTATCGCTACCAACTACACAGCAAGGAGTAAAGCTCAATCCGCCTCACGGAGAGCCAGGACACCGTTGTGATATAGCCGTGGGGGCTCCGCTACCCAACGACGGCAATGTGATAGCCCAAACGCAAACACAAGCACAGCCTGTGAGCAGTGCCGATGCTAAGCCCGTAGTTTCGGGAGGTATGCCACAAGTGCAACAGGTGCAGGTGGCACAACCTCAGACACAGCAAGGGGTGGCGACGAAGGGACAGAAACTGAATCCGCCTCACGGGCAACCAGGGCACCGTTGTGATATACCGGTGGGCGCTCCGCTGAACAGTAAGCCTGTGAAACAGCAAGCACCAGCTACGCCTAAAACGGTAGAGCAACAAATAGTTATCGACCCCAAAATGGCACAACAGCACACGGGGACTACTGAACCGGGCTTTTCGGGGAAGCCTAATCCGCCTCACGGGCAACCGGGACACCGCTGTGATATAGCAGTAGGAGCGATATTGCCATAGAAAGAAGCGCAAGGGGTGATTTTTAATATGTAAATGAGTGAAAAAATAGCAATACAGGGTATCAAAGGTTCGTTTCACTATCAGACGGCTGAGAGTTACTTTGGCAAAGACATAGAGGTGCTGGAATGTCGTACTTTTGATGCGGTAGTGAAAGCACTGTTGAAAGGCGATGCTGACTGGGGCGTGATGGCTATTGAGAATAGCATTGCAGGAGCAATATTACCTAATTATGCGCTTATAGACCGCCATAACCTGCATATTACAGGGGAGCAGTATATGAACATACAGCACCACTTGATGGCGCTAGAAGGGCAACGCTTGGAGGATATTACTGAGGTGCATTCGCACTATATGGCACTGTTGCAGTGTAAGGATTTCTTTCACGATTATCCTGATATACGACTGGTGGAATCTCCTGATACAGCTGAGGCAGCACGACAGATACACTTGCAACAACTCAAAGGGGTGGCGGCTATTGCTTCGGCATCGGCTTCTGAGCTCTACGGCTTGCCTATTATTGCGGAAAGCATACAAACCATTAAGCGTAATGCTACCCGCTTTGTGGTACTCAGAACTACTGATGCACACCTACCCAAAAGAGATATCAATAAGGCGACGCTTAAATTCCAGGTGTATGACAAGAGCGGTAGCTTGGCAACGGTGCTGAACGTGTTACGCGATTACGATATGAATATGACTAAAATACAGTCGTTGCCTGTAATAGAGACTCCTTGGAAATACGCATTCTTTGTAGATGTGGTGTTTGATAGTTATGCCCGATACCAGCAAGCGATGCAACTTTTGGATATTATGACAGAAGAGCTAAAAGTATTAGGGGAATATGAAAATCGGTTGAATAGTGAGAGCTATTCAAAATCAATCATATAGAAAATAAATATAAAAAAACAGATTAAAAGATAGCTTCTATATCAAAAATATTGACTAATATTGACCGCGAAATTAATAATCAATGGTTAGAGGTTAATGATAAATGACAAAAGACTAATTAGAAATGGCGAATTATGAATTACAAAAGGTGGCTGTATTTAGACGCAATAGAGTGCACCAATACTTACATACCCAGCTTTTGTTGGCTTTATTTCTTAGCTTTTACTTGTTATCTGCACAGTCTATTTCTTTAGAGAATATCTGGACGCAACACGCTTTTTACCCCGAACGTATGTACAACTTGAAGGCACTGAAGAAAACCCCGCAATATACAGTGCTCGAATATAACCGTGACAAACACATTCAGGAAATTAACCTTTACGACTTTGCAACACTCAGCAAAGTACAAACACTCTTTGAAACTAATGAAAGGGTGAATAGGATTGAGAGCTATGAGTTTTCTCCCGATGAGAAAAAACTCCTCATCGCTACCCGAAAAGAAGATATCTACCGACATTCGTTTATAGCCGGTTATTTTCTGTACGACCTCGCTTCTGGCAACCTTAAAAAAGTGAGCGACAAGCGCATACAAGTCCCCTCTTTTTCGCCTAATGGTAAGCAATTGGCTTTTGTATACGAAAACAACTTGTATTTATACGACCTTACGACGGGTGCGGAAACCCAAATCACTACTGACGGACAGAAGAACGCTATCATTAACGGTACTGCTGATTGGGTGTATGAAGAAGAGTTTGGGATTGTGCGATTGTTTGCTTGGAATGCTGATGGTACACAATTAGCATTTATACGTTCGGATGAGCGCAAAGTACCTGAGTTTTCAATGGACATCTACGGTTACGACCTTTATCCTACACCTTATACTTTCAAATATCCCAAAGCAGGGGAAGCTAATTCGGCGGTGAGTTTGCATATCTATACTGTGGCTGATAAATCGGTGGCTGAAATACCCTTGAAAGCCTATTATATACCACGTTTGCAATGGACAAACGACCCTCATAAGCTGACGGTACAAACTCTCAATCGCCACCAAAACGATTGGCAACTTTTACAAGTGGATAGCCAGACGAAGGCGACGACTTCCTTAGTGAAGGAAACCAGCACGACTTATGTAAGCATCAACAAGGAGATACTATTTTTACCCGATAATAGTTTTATTTATCAATCGGAGAAAGATGGAAATAACCATTTTTACTACTGCAATGCCAAAGGAAAATTAGTACGCCAGCTCACGCGTGGTAACTGGGAAGTAACCGATTGCTATGGTTATGATCCTAAAACCCAACAGTTGTTCTACCAATCTACCCAGACGGGCTCTACCCGCCGAGGGCTCTATGCGGTAAACCTCAAAGGCAAAGCTCCTCGCGCACTTTCTACTGAGGCAGGAACAAACAAAGGCACATTCAGTGGGGATTTTTCTATGTATATCCACGCTTTTGCCAATGCCACTACGCCTCCACGCTATACGTTAAACGATACCAAAAGTGGAAAGCAACTCAAAGAAATCGTTACCAATGCCGAATACGCCCAACGATTGAAAGCCTATAATTTGCCCGAAAAAGAGTTTATGGAACTGAAAACTGCTAAGGGTACTTTCAACGCTTATATGCTCAAACCTAAGGATTTCGACCCTAAAAAGCAATATCCGCTCTTGATGTACCAATACTCAGGACCAGGCTCACAAGAGGTAGCCGACCAGTGGTGGGATATGAACGACTTTTGGCACGCAATGCTCACCCAAAAAGGTTATATAGTGCTATGTGTAGACGGCAGAGGCACAGGTTACAAAGGAGCAGATTTTAAGAAATGTACCTATCAGCAATTAGGGAAATACGAAGTTGAAGACCAAGCCGATGTTGCTCAGCTCGTAGGGGCTTATCCTTATATAGATAAGAGCAGAATAGGTATTTGGGGTTGGAGTTTTGGCGGATTTATGTCGTCTAACTGTTTGTTTCAAAAAGGCGATATATTCAAGATGGCGATAGCAGTAGCCCCTGTTACCAATTGGCGTTTTTACGATACTATTTACACCGAGCGTTTTATGCGCACCCCCCAAGAGAACGCCAAGGGTTACGACGAAAATTCACCGTTGTTTCACGCTGCCAAACTCAAAGGTAAATACTTGCTCATTCACGGTAGTGCCGACGACAATGTACACGTGCAAAACGCAATGGTGCTCATCAATACCTTGGTGAGTTTGCAAAAAGATTTTGATTGGTTAATTTACCCCGATAAGAATCACGGTATTTACGACAACACAGGTAGCACACGCTATCAGTTATATACAAAAATGACGAATTTTATCATAGAAAATTTATAAACAAACTTTTTAATTTATTAAATAAATGGATACAAACGTAGAAAATGCGAAAAAGAAGCACCCTAAGGGGCTTTATTTGGTGTTCCTAACAGGTATGTGGGAGCGTTTCAGTTACTATGGAATGCGTGGTATTTTGATGTTATACCTCACCAAAACTTTCTTAGAAGGAGGCCTTGCCTTTGACAAAAGTACAGCGAGTCTTATTTATGGCTTTGCTACAGGACTTACCTATTTCACTCCACTGATTGGCGGTTGGATAGCCGATAACTTTTTAGGACAACGCAGGGCAGTATTGTTAGGGGGGCTCATAATGTTCTTCGGTGAGTTCGTATTATTTGCTTTGGATCGTCAGACCTTTTTTCCTAATATATACCCGCACTTAGGAATTTATTTAGGGCTTTTCTTGCTTATTATTGGTAATGGGTTCTTCAAACCAAATATCTCTGCCCTTGTAGGGGGATTGTACGAACCTGGTGATAAACGTTTAGACTCGGCTTTCTCGATTTTCTATATGGGTATTAACTTAGGAGCTTTCTTAGCACCACTCATTACTGGATTTCTTACTGATAATATTTTCGCCAAAAATGTTATTAATCCAGAAACAGGACAAATAATAATGTCTTACGGTTATAGATATGGATTCTTGGCAGCTGCTATCGGTATGCTTATAGGAGAGTTGATATTTATTTTCTTTGCACAGAAATACTTAGGCGACCTTGGATTGCAACCAAAAGGTGGTAAGAAAAAAGTACAAGAACTTTCGGAAGCCGAAGTGCAAAAACCACTTACCAAAGAAGAAAAAGAACGCATTGCTGTTATCTTTATTTATTTCTTCTTTGCAATCTTCTTTTTTGCAGGATTTGAGCAAGCGGGCTCTTCGCTTACCCTTTATACCGATAACTATATCAACAGGACGGTGATGGGCTTTGAAATTCCTACTGCTTGGTTCCAATCAGTAAACCCATTGTTCATTGTATTATTAGCACCGGTATTTGCATCGTTTTGGGGTACTAAAATGGGACAACGTCTCACTACTCCGTTTAAAATGGGAATGGGAATGATACTCTTAGGGGTAGGGTTCTTCTTTATGCTTGGTGCTGTTTACGAGCGCGGTGGCTCCATAGGGGTAGACCCTAAAGATATAGCAGTGAAAGCGAGCTTGGCTTGGTTGGTGCTTACTTACCTTACTCATACCATTGGTGAGTTGTGCTTATCACCCGTAGGACTTTCTACGGTTACAAAACTTTCACCTCCGCGTTTAGCAGGACTTATGATGGGTGTTTGGATGATGGCTGCTTTCTTCGCCAATGCAGCAGGAGGAGTGATTGCTTCTTACGTAGAGAAACTTGGGGCAAGCGTAGTATTTGCTGCGGTTTCAGGATTTGTAATCCTCTGCGGTTTAGGAATGATACTCCTTAACAAGAAACTTCAAGCGATGATGCACGGAGTAAAATAGTGCGAGCGTGTGAGCCACACAGGCGCGTACGAACCGTATAAGTTATATAATAAAGGCTGTCCTATTTTAGGATAGCCTTTTTGTTATATATATTCTTGGATTTGTTAAGTAGAGAGTTATAGCACGACGGGTGGAGTGAGCCACACAGGCGGGGAAAAATTAGCAAATTAGAAAATGAGAGAATGAGGAAATGAAGATTGTCAGTTTATTCAACTTTGCCAAAGTTTCAAACTTTGGCAAAGTTTGAGATAAAAAAGCGATGTGTTGGGTCTGTTAGAAGCATTCGGAAGATATCGGAAAAGAACGGAAGAAGGGAGGGAGGATTTTTGATGAAAAAAGGGTGTAAGAAGGGTGTGGTTAGCTTATAGAGAGCTTATAGGAAGCTTATACGAATCTTGGACGATTGGTATAGAAAGGGTGTGTAAGTAGTTGGTAGTGAATGGTTGAAGGAGAAGGGTTAGGAGGTGATAAACGAGAAGAAAAACGAAGATAAAACAAAGTTTAGTGAGATGTATCTTAAAAATTGTTTTTTGGTATTGTGTGTTATTTTTGTATTTTTGCACCGAAATAAAAGAAGAAGCTACGAGCTTATAGTATCTGAGAGACAAAGCATATCGTTTTATCAAGGAGAGTTGAGCCTAACGCTCCTGAGATGATGGAGTATAGAGGGATAGGGTTTAGCTTTGGAGTGCGGTTTTGATAGTAGAAGAAGCTATCGTGTTAAAATTATCAATGGTTAATTGCTAATTGTGAATTGTTTTGTATCTTTGCACCCGAAATGAGTGGTTATGGCAAAACTGAAGCTATCGACAGAGTTTTTTTGCGATTATAAACTTATCGCTCTTCACACCCATTTGGAAGACTATCAGCTGGCGTATTTTTTAAATAAAACGCTACATTTGCAGTTGGCTAAGACAAAAGGAAAGGCTTGTTTGACGATGCCTTCGGGAGAACAGTTTTCTTATTATACTTGGGACGACACCTCTACGGATATTACTTGGCATTGTATAGCTAACAAACTGCAAGATACACAAGCTCCTACCGCTGTGGTTACCCTTTTTGAAGAACTGCCACAGGTGCAATATTTGGTTGAGAACGAAAAGAAGGTGGATTACTTTTTGAAGATAGATACTGAAGGGCGGCTGGATATACCGAAAATTTTAAATCGGCTTCGTGAAGTGCCTGCCACTACCGCACGAGAAATAGCAATTGATACCCTAGATAAAAAATATAAATTGATTTTTCAAGAATGTTAAATACAAAGAAAACAAAGATTGTAGCGACCTTAGGTCCAGCGACCGAGAGTCCTGAGGTGATAAGAGATATGATGGTTGCAGGGGTAAATGTATTCCGCATCAACTTCTCGCACGCCGATTACGACGATGTGCGCAACCGCGTGCAAATGATTCGCCAAATCAACGAAGAAAACGGCTTTCATACAGCTATCCTCGCTGACCTACAAGGTCCTAAATTGCGAGTGGGGGTAATGGAAGACGACGCTACGGTATACCCAGGTGACCGAGTTACTTTTGTTACCGGAGAGCCCTTCGTAGGAACTAAAGAGCGCGTATATATGAACTACAAAGCTTTCCCAATGGACGTGAACCCAGGAGAGCGCATCTTATTAGACGATGGGAAGCTCATCTTTGAAGTAGAATCCACCAACCGTGAAGACGAGGTAGTAGCGGTAGTAGTGCAAGGCGGTCCGCTGAAATCTAAAAAGGGCGTGAACTTGCCTAACACCAAAATATCACTCCCTGCGCTTACCGAAAAAGACGTGCGTGATGCCCTTTTTGCTATCACACAAGACGTAGACTGGTTTGCGCTATCGTTTGTGCGTCACCCTGAAGACATTCAGGATTTAAAAGACCTCATCAAAGAGAATGCAGGTCACGAAATTCCTATCATTGCCAAGATAGAAAAGCCAGAAGCCTTGGTGAATATTGATAAGATTATGGCAGCTTGTAATGGGATTATGGTTGCCCGTGGTGACCTTGGGGTAGAAATCCCAGCGGAAGAAGTACCTCTTATCCAAAAAGAATTGGTGCGCAAAGCTAAATCACACCACATTCCGGTAATCATCGCTACCCAAATGATGGAAAGTATGATTTCCAGCTTGACACCTACCCGTGCTGAGGTAAACGACGTAGGAAACTCGGTAATGGACGGTGCTGATGCGGTAATGCTTTCAGGCGAAACTTCGGTAGGAAAATACCCTGTACAAGTAATCCAACAAATGACTCGCATCATCAAGAGTGTAGAGGATTCGAATTTGATACAAGTGCCACTTGTTACACCTTTTATCCGTTCGTTGCGCTATGTAACTAACACTATCTGTTTTCACGCAGCCAAGATGGCGAACGACACCAATGCCAAAGTAATTACTTCACTTACAAACAGTGGGTATGCTGCTTTCCGCATTTCGTCGTACCGACCTAATTCGCACATTCTCATCTTTACTGCCAACAAGCGTATCCTCACCCAGTTGAACCTCTTGTGGGGGGTAACTACTTTCTACTACGACCGCTTTGTCTCTACTGATGAGCTTATTGAAGACATTAACCACATTGCCAACGAAAAAGGCTACGTGGATATGGGTGATATAATGATAAGTCTCGTATCGATGCCTATGCAAGGCAAGGGAATGGTAAACACTTTGCGCGTATCGGAAATCGACTCGTGTGCGGTGAATTTTGAGAAGAAAAAGAAGAAATAATTTTAGAGGGTTAATATTTGAGAAAGGTCGTTTGGCAAGCTGCTGAACGACTTTTCTTATTATTGGTTGCAGTACGACAGGTGGTTACCTGTGCGAGCTGGACTGGTTATAGGAGGCTGAAGGCTGACAACTAATTGTTAAATTGATAAATTTGCTTTATCTTTGCACCCAAAGAAGAACAGATATGCAGTTTTTTGGTGTGGGATAATAGCCGATTTGGACAATAATCTAAGAGCTAAAACTAACAACTAATAACAAATACTATGATAAAGAAAATATTCATTTTTACGAGTCTGCTATTAGCAATGGCTTGTAGCGACAAAAAAGAGAAAGAAATAGCAGCAATTCCGATGGACTTTGATTGGATACGTCTTGATTCGCTCTTTATGAAAACTCCCGACGCAAAAATGGGTGAGTTAAGTGCACAGTATCCTTATTTTTTCACTCAGAGCGTTACTCCCGAAGAGTGGTGTGAGATACGAAAGGGTTCTATCTTCCCTGATATTCCTGCTTTTGCGAATCTACATTATGCCGATTTGTACGGAGAAATTGAAAAGAGTGTAGGTACACTTTCTGCTGAAAAGAAAGAGATTAAGAACTTGTTTCAGCATATTAAGTACTATTTCCCCAAGTTTGAGCCACCTAAGGTAGTAATGCTCATCAGTAGGGTAGCTTATGAAACCCGAGTGATTTATGCCGATAGTCTCTTACTTATCGGTACAGATAATTACTTAGGAACTCAACACAAATACTACCAAGATATGGATAAGTACATCAGGGCTGATTTAGACAAGAAAAACCTTGTGATAGATGTAGCTGATGCTTTTGCCGATAAACTCGTACCTCGTGGCATACACCTCACTTTCTTGGACAATATGATTTACGAGGGCAAAAAGCTCTATCTAGAAAGTGAGCTATTACCCAAAAAAACACCCGCTGACCTTTTGCGGTATGATGCAAAGAAGTACGCTTGGGCTGAGGCAAACGAAGCTGAGATATGGCGTTATTTTATAGAAAAAGAATTGCTGTATCAAACAGATAAGAAACTGCTCACCCGCTTTTTGTATCCAGCCCCCTTCTCCAAGTTTTACTTAGAATTAGACAATGAATCACCAGGACAAATAGGTAGATTTATAGGGTTGCGCATAGTACAAGCCTATGCCAAAAATCACAAAGAGGAATCTATGTTGAAAATCTTAGCAATGAAACCTGATGAGCTCTTTAAGCAATCACTCTATAAACCTGATAAGAATTAAAAGCGAGTTACACACGCAATTTAATTTAAAAATTAGCAGATTAGTAGATGAGCAAATGTTTTGATTAGCTAATATCTTTTTACTTTAGAGAAATGAAAATTCTAAACACACAACAAATGCGCGAAGCTGATGCGCATACTATCTCTGCTGAAGGTATCACTTCGTGGCAACTGATGGAGCGTGCCGCAACCAAACTCTTTGAGTGGATAAAAGAACACCTCCCTAAAGAGCGAACTGTTACCGTATTGGCAGGTACGGGGAACAACGGAGGAGATGGTCTCGCTTTGGCGCGTATGCTCATAGCTGATGGTTGGCAAGTGAATGTTTATCTACTTTGTTTCAGCGAACACCTATCGCCCGATTGCCAGCAGAATAAAGAACTCTTAGAAGCACAAGGAATTGCAATTGCCGAAATACGAGCCGAACAAGTAAATAATATTACGTTTGGTAAGATAGTGATAGATGCTGTTTTTGGCATTGGACTCAACCGTCCAGCTCCTAAATGGATACAACAAATATTTGGGAATTTAAATAACTCTAACAGCTATATATTAAGTGTAGATATGCCCTCGGGTCTGCCTACCGAACGTATTCCGTCTCCCGAGGAGATTTGGGTACACCCTCACCAAGTGCTCACTTTTCAAACCCCAAAATTGCCTTTCTTCCTTCCCTCCACAGGTTGCTATATCCGTAAGTGGGAAGTGCTCAACATAGGTTTAGACGAGCATTTTTTAAAGACTCTTCACCCGGATTTCTACTATCTCGAATCCGATATACAGCAATTACAACGACGACGTGCTAAATTTTCGCACAAGGGTACTTATGGGCACGCGTTGCTTGTAGGTGGGAGCTATGGTAAAATAGGGGCAGTAGTGCTTAGCGGAACAGCCGTATTGCGCGCAGGGGCAGGTCTGCTTACCGTTGCTATTCCCCAATGTGGTTATGACATATTGCAAACTGCCCTACCTGAGGCGATGGTACTCACCTGTGAGGAAGAAAAACACTATAAGACAGCAGAGATTCCTTTTACGCCCTCTGCCGTAGGTGTGGGTATCGGTTGGGGTACGCATCCCGAAACCGCCTCAGCACTCTTTGGTCTTTTTCAGCAGTACCCTGACACTCCTTTTGTAATGGACGCCGATGCGCTGAATATCCTCGCTCAACATCCAAAACAATTAAAAACCCTTCCAAAAAATGCAATTCTCACGCCACACCCTAAGGAATTAGAGCGTCTTATAGGTAAGTGGGACGACGACCTGCACAAGCTGACCAAAGCCAAAGCCTTTGCCAAAGAGCACAAAGTAATACTTCTTATTAAAGGAGCCTATACGATGATAACCGATGGAGAAAAGTATTGGATAAATTCCACTGGAAATGCAGGAATGGCAACCGCGGGCAGTGGCGATGTGCTTACTGGAATGCTTACGGGCTTACGGGCTCAGGGTTATAGTGCGGTAGAAGCTACTTGCTTAGGGGTCTTTTTACACGGTTTACAAGGTGACCGTGTAGCAAAAAAAATGGGTATGGAACGCCTTATTGCACGTGACCTTTTATAGCCTTGGCACGGTTTTTGTCTATATGTTAGCAGGTTATCATTAAAAACTCACAAATAATGAAAAGACTTATCCTAAGTATGGCAGTAATAGCAACGTTTCTCACCAGTTGTGGCAACAGCAAAAATGCTGTGAGTTACACTCCCGCTGAGAACTATTTTGTGAATAATACTTTCCAAAATACAAAAGTAGAAACTTTAAAAATCGACTCACAAGCTGATTTTGACCGTATCTTTGGAGGTGCTACTACTATCACAGCGCGCCCCACCGCTATTGATTTCAGCAAACAGAGCGTTTTAGCTATCGTGGCTCCTGCCAGCAATAAGGAAGTAAAAATAGTGGTAAAAGCCTTAGAAACCACACTTACAGGTGGTATTTTGGTGAAATATACCATAGATGAAGGTAAAGATTTAGGTCATACAGCCCAGTCTTCTGAAATACTCATCGTAAACAAAACCGATAAAGAAGTAGAGTTTAGAGAAGTATTTTAAACAGTAGAAAAATCCCATCGCTATTATTTTATATAACAATAGGGGAGACAGTTTATGTAAACTGTCTCCCCTCTCTTTTTGATTAACATCAGTCGGGTATAACCAAATACTATTTCCTCTTTTATATCGCTATACTCCCCTCTTTACGACCCTATAGCTCGCACCTCCGAGTTTCTCAGAGTCTCTCCGAGACCTTCAGTAAGCCGTTTATCCTTTCTCTTATTTTCGTCTCGAAACCCTGTTTTTACTATTTTTAGCATTGTTGTATTACAGTATGAATCAACCATTTACATACCCTTCATACCAATCGCCCAAGATTCGTATAAGCTTCCTATAAGCTCTCTATAAGCTAAGTGCACCCAATTTACCTCCTATCTTTTACCTCTTACCTGAATCCTCTCTTCCGTTCTTATCCGTTTCCTTCCGAAAAACCTTTTTTATCACTACCCATTTGCTAATTTTCTCCTGCCCGTGTGGCTCGCACCTGTGAGAACTGACGTTTTTCAGAATATATAAGTGTAACCAACGTTAATAGTAGCTTGATGGCGAGTTACATAGTTCCCTTTTTGCCAAAAAGAGCCTCCGTATTCTCCATAAATAGAGAGTATGGTTTTATCGGTAGCGTAGATTTCTATCCCAGCGAGGAGGTGAAGAGAGAGGTTGAGAGTACCTCCTGTGGAGCTTTGGTAGTTTACGTCTTGAGTTTTAAACTGATGCCATATAGGAGCGTTGAACTGTAATCCCCCACCTGTAAGGAGATAAACATTGTTATTTACAGGAGTAAGCACTTCTAATCTCACAGGTACTTCAAGGGTGGCTACCCTTAGCAGGGAGTATTCTTTTTCACTCTCTTTAAAGTTTCCTTGTGAAAAATGAGATACTCCTAATCCTGTTTCCAAACGGAAGTTTCTTTCGGGATAATAGTGTATTTGTAAATGACCGTGTTCAAAAATCCCGAAGGTTTGAAAATCGTTGCTTACCATTTTGGCAAAACCTATACCGGCAGAGGGTATGAATGACCATTTAGAATAGGGAATACTATCTTTAGCGGTTTCTTTTTCTTGGCTAAAAGCGCTAACAGTAGCCCATAATAACAGGGATAATAATAACTTTTTCATTTTATATTTAGTTTTTTAAGCTTTCAAGGATTGAAAGTCAGAATTGTCAGACCAATCAGACTCCGTCCAATAACTGACCCCTTATTTAGGTACTCCCCAAATAGGGAAAGCGTACAAAGGAAATTCATAGCTTTGCAATAGATATACGGGGTTATCTTCTTGAGGTTGAACTTTTATATTTAATTTTTTAATATAGAAGCCCTGTGTACCAAGGTCGTAGATGGCACCTAACGCACGTTTAGCTTGCTCTAAGATAGCCTTGTTTTTCTCATCGCTCCAAGCTTTAGCATCGCTAGTACTCAAATTTTTATCACTGTCTTTTAAGTATAAACGTTTGTTTTTAAGTTCGTATTTACAACTGATTTGTAGTATAGAGAATCCACTATCAGGGAATCGATGTCCTATTTGTATATTACAATCATCAGTGCCATCAAACATTATTCTAAGCATAAAGAGGTCGGTAGAGGCATTGACTTTTAAGACATCTTCATAGAAGGCTTCACTCATATATTCATTATTTTTGAAAGCTTGGCTTATAAGAGCAAACCCTTCAATAGTGGTATTGACATCTTTATAATCGTCGTTGTCAAAGAAATTAGGAGGTACTGAGGAATAGAAAAGTTCGGCAGTAACCCCATTTACTGTTGCCTTATACACCGGAGGCATACTACCTGCAATGCGTTCCAACTCGGTAAAAGGTTGTCCTCCTAAAATGAAAGTGCAATTGAAAGCAACGCCTTTTTCAGTTGCTAAAACAGCTACTTTACTTTGTGTATCTTTCAGCGCCAACACTCTATTGGTAAACTGAATAGGGTAAGTAGTAGGAGAGCCCGTACCGGTGCTTACTTTTAGATAATAATGAGTTGCATTTTCCGTTATCGGAGTGATATTTTTGTACAAAGCAGGGGTATGTGTCCAATCGGCAGAGGTGGCAGGCTCAAAGTAAATAAAAGAATTGCCTTTTACAAGTAGATTCTGAAATTTGAGTTTGTTACCATCTTTACCTGTGTACAAAAACTGATATATCTTTCCTGTATGGGCATAGCCTATTTCCCCTTGCAAGGCATCGGCTAACAGGTGGATTTGATTCTGCCCTATAAAACTGAGCACCAAACCACGTGCCTCTTCTTGGGTGCTATAGCTACTGATAGTGGGGGTAGTAGTGCCACAGAGGTCGGAGAGCATAGATACTTTTCCTTGAGTGTCGAACTTCATCAGGAACTGATAGCCTCCAAAAGAGTCGTCAGCAGAGATATAAGTAAGTTTCCATCCTTCGGAAGAAGCAGTAAGTTCTTTCATCAGGGCAGGGTTTTGTATTGGAGCAATAGGGTCGGGCTCAGGAGTGTTATCATCGTTCTTAGAGCAGAACGAGAGGCTCATAGCGATCAAGAGTAGGGTAAACTTTTTCATAAGGTGTTTATTTTATGGATGTTTTATTTTCCAAATAGATAGCACAATAAGCAGTAATAGGGCAGTAATAGCTATTACTGAAGGCTCATAGAAAATATGGGTAATGAGCAGGAGTACAGCTACTATAAGGATAAATTTGTACATTTAGGTTAGAGTTTTAGAGATTAAATAACTTTGCCAAAGGTGCGAGCCGCACGGGCAAGAAACTTTGACAAAGTTGTTAAATTATCTTTTATAGACGAGATAAGGAGCGATATAAGTAGGATTATTACGACTTTGTAAGGAGTATATTGGGTATCCTGAATAAGTACGTCCTGTATTTGCTACATAAAATCCTTCTGCAGCTATTTGTATTGTTTTTGTTATGGCATTTGTAGCTTTTGCAAAAATAGTTGCATTTTCAGTTTTCTCCCAAACAGTAGCGTTTGTTTTTTTTAGGGCTCCTGGATTTTTTAAATACAAGCGTTTGTTTCTTAATTCATAATTACAGGTAAGGTAAAGCCATGAATTATTATTTCCATCAAATTTATACGCTATTTGGATTGTGCAAGTTCCATCATTACCAAAGTCCATCCTAAAGATTTCAAAATCTTTAACGCCATCGATTTTTAAGATATTATCATAAAAATCTCGTGACATAAGAGATTTTAAGGTAGAAGGAAGTATTACAAAAGCATTTAATCTTGAAGGAATAACTAGGTAATCATCTGTAACAAATTCATCAGGAGGTACTAATGAATAGTACACCTTTACCGTTACGCCATCAACGGTAGCTTTATAGGTAGGAGGGGTGGTACTATTATCACGTATAAGCTCGGTAAAGTTTTTGCCTTGAATAGTAAGAGCAGGTTTAAAGGCTACTCCTATTTTGGTGGCCACTACTGAGACTTGTGAGAAATCATTGGCATTAGAAAGTGGGGCTACCCCTATACTCCCGTTTTGCATATCGATTTCATAGGGAATAGTAGTACCATTAGCTGTTACCTCCATATAATAATTAGAGATATTCTCTGCCAAGGCATTGAGGTTGCTTGAAAGAGTGCTAATGTCTGTCCAATCTTGCGCTGTAGCGGGCTCAAAGTACACAAATTGTTCGGTAGATTTGCGCTGGGTTTTGAATTTGAGTTTATCGTCTTCTTTACCGTAATACAGGAACTGATATTCACCTGCATAACCTGCTCCTCGTTGTCCTTGCATCGCATCAGATAGCTCGTGGATATAGGTTTTGGTAGTGAAGGTGAGTTTCACTCCTTGTCCTTGTTGCAATTCGTACTTGCTGGTGGTAGGAGAGATTGTACTACTATTGAAATCAGATACCATTGTTACAAGACCTTCAGGAGTAAACTTCATCAAGAAATGGTAGCCTCCAAAGGTGCCTTCTTTGGTAAAGTAGGTAAGTTTCCAGCCTTGAGAGGCGGAAGTAAGGGCGTTGCGGAGTTCGCTTTGATTTTCTTCGAAGCGCTTAGAGGGGCTTTTGCCAAAAAGGTCATCGGGTTCGTTCTTTTGGCAGGCAAAAATTGTAAGAGCCCCTACAAATAGGTATATTAATTTTTTCATTGTTCTACTTTTTATTGTAATACAGATAGCATTTGTTGTTCTACTTTAGCTTGTAGTTGATAGATATCGATACCCCATTCGCTTTTGAAGTAGGCAACTACAAAAGCTTCCTTCTTGCGAATAGCTTCTTTTCCAGTCGCGCTACTGATAGCGTTTATTTTGGCGTCCCAAGCGGTTTTACTCATACTGAGCATCCCAGAAGTCATCTCGGCAAAGTCTTCAATGTCATTCAACATAGAATATGGGGTGATAAAACCAGCGGCGTTAGCATCGGCTTCTCGCACGTTATACCAGTTGGCGGTATAGCCAGAAGGGGTAATCTTACCATATTCAGAAGAATAAGGTTTCTTCTGGTTGATGATGTGGCAATACTCGTGCTGGATGGTATGGAAATACTGGCGTGTGCCACTGTGATTGTGGGTGTCGAGCTGGTCGACATTGAAAAGGGTAATTTTCATACCGCTATCGGCAAAACCAAGAGTAATGGTACCGCTGGGGTTCACGTTGTATCCTCCAATAAGGGAGATTTGGCGCGGTGCTACTTCTTTTATGAAGTTAGGTCCTGCTACCTCGGAATAGGCATCAATCCATACTTTTTTTACGATTTCAAGCATCGGTTGCACTTTGGCTTCAGTAGGGGGGTAGAAGTATTTACCCATTTCGAAATCAGCATCGATATAGTTATAGGTTACTATAATATTGTAAGGCTTTTGGAAGTTGTTGTATATATAGGTATCCAAAGGGGTCTTAGCTGTAACTCTGGGTTTTAACACGCTCTCAGAGTTTAGTGATTCTTTGTTGTTGCAGGCAGCTAACGATAAAGCCAACACTGCGATTATACTTATTTTTTTCATATGATTAACTATTAAAAATTAGCAATTATCTTGGGTTTACAGTGATACCATTAGAAACAGCATCTTCAGGAATTTGCAACTCACGACGAGGGTCGTTTTTAAGAAGTTCCATTGTTTGACCTCTTTTCACGTGCACGACTTTCATTCCGAGACGTTTGTTGTCTATCCAGCGCAAACCTTCAAACACAAAGGTAGCTCTTCTCACATCGGCTACTGCTTGTAACCATTCTCGTTGTTGGGTAGAAAGTATATAGGCGGGGTCGAACTCAGTACCTTTGTTTTGATAAATGGTATTCATATCCTCTTCACTTAACACAAAGGAATCGGGGATGTCTTGCATAGTTTTCTTTTTTAGGAAGACTACCAAATCAGTGAGGAACTTCGCTTTTTCACCTTTCATTAGGTAGGCTTCCAAACGGTTTAAGAATACCTCGTCGTAAGAGATGAGCACTGCCATATCATAGACGTAACCATTACCTGCTGATACATTGGTGTATTTGAAATACTCTTGATATTTAGGGATATTGCGATAGTCATCACGTCCAAAGATAGCAAAAGCCCAAGTAGCACGGAAGGCATTTAAAGGGTGTTTGTTGTCACCTAATACTTCTTCAGATTTCTGCAAGGTCAAACCGTACTTGTTGAAAGCAAAATTTCTTTCATATTTTGAAGAAGCACCTACAATCAGAGCATTAGCGGGTTCATCGGAGCTAGCGTACAAGAGTTGTTGTTGTGCATAAGTGCGTGTGCGTTGTCCTTTCACATCACGTAGCTTATTAGCAGGGGCACTACCAAGAGCTTCATTGGCGTGTGCTATTACCTTATCCCAATCACCTTTTATCAAATAGAAGCGTGAGGCAAAAGCGTGAGCCGCTTCTTTGGTAAAGTGGAATTTAGGTTTAGTATACTTGCTATTATCGATAAGAGATATGCCTTCTGTCAAGTCTTTTTCAATCGCATCGTAATAATCCTTTAAAGGGATGCGTTTGTATATCTCAAAAACTTTTCTTTCGGCTTTGGTAGCATAGGGCAACCCTAAATCGGAAGTGACAGTAGCGGGGTTATAGGGCTTGCACCAGAAGAGCCCCAACATAAAGTGTGCATAAGCACGGGCTACGAGTGCTTCGCCTTTGAGATAGTTGAGCTCACTACCTCCTCCGAGTTTTTCTACTGCTTCCAAGGCATAGTTGGCATTAGCAACTGCTGCATAAGCAGCATAGAAATAATGAGGTGGTGTATCCCAAGAGCTATATTCGTTGTTAGTCTCCCAAGAGTACATTTGAGTGTTGAAAATGGAGGACTCGGTGAGGTTCACTTTGTCGCCAGCATTATCGCTCATTGTTTCACAGAAATCTGCATACAAAGCATTGGGGTAGGCTGTTGCCAAGAGCTCTTGTACTTTTTCGGGCGAGTCGAGTTCAGTACGCGCATCGGGTACTTCATCTAAGAATTTATCGCAAGCGGTAAGTGATAAGCCTAAAATAAGGGCTATTATGGGTGTATATATATTCTTTTTCATTGCTACTTGTTTTTAGATTCCAAGGTTGATAGTAAATGTATATTGAGCATTTACAGGGTAAGCTACTCCTCCTGTACGGAAGAACTCAGGGTCTTGCCCATTGAGGTCTTTATGTGCATATATCAAGAACGGATTGGTAGCTTGTAAGCGCAAGGTAAGGTTGTTTATGTGCAAAGCATCCAATACGTCTTTGGCAAAAGTATAAGAAAGACTCATACTTTTCATACGAATAAAAGAGCCATCTACTACTCGCTGGGTAGAATAGTTGTAGGCGTTGTACACACGGCGTAGGGTACTTCTACCTATCTCGTTAACAGTTCTCTTATCGGCAATACCAGGAATATTGGTAGTATATTCGTTGCCTGGGTGTATCCAACGGTTTTTCATTTCTTTAGGAAATACACTTAGGTCGTTGTAATCGACATCATATTGGTCAGGTTTGCGTATCTTGTTACCTGCTGCTATGGTAATCAAGCAACTGAATTCCCAGTTTTTATATTTGAAAGTATTGGAAAGCCCCGCAGTAATATTAGGTTCTACAGGACCTTCCTTTTTGAGATAAGACAAGATATTATCCATACTTTGGAAATCTATTTTATTATAGTCGGTGCTACCGTCGAGCAAGTTAAACACAGGAAGACCTTTATCGTTTAATCCTTTGAAATCATAAGAATACAAGGTATTACGAGCGCCTCCTACTACATTTCCTCCTACTTCACGTACTAAGTTGTACACATTAGGGCGATAGGTAAGACTTGTAATTTCTTGGTTAAAATAGGCAAAATTGATACCGGTATTCCAACTGAAATCGACGGTTTTGATATTTTTGGTATCCAAAGCAAGCTCTATACCTTTAGTCACCATAGAAGCATTGTTTGCTAATTTCACAAGTTGTCCTCCAACACCTGAGGTACGTACATAGTCAATCAAGTCTTTAGAGTTCTTTTGGTAAAGGTCTAATGATAAGTTAACGCGGTTTTTGAACAAACCAAGTTCTATACCTATGTTAGCTTCGTATACTTTTTCCCAAGTAAGCTCGGAGTTTTGAAGCGCTTCTATATAGATAGTGTTTTCTCTATCATTTAGGTTATAACGGTTAGCTACCTCATTTTTAAAGATAGCTAAGGCGTTGCTCGCAGAGCCTAAACCAGCTATAAGTCCGTAGCTAAGGCGGAAAGCGAGGTTTGAGATGGTGCTATTATCTTCGAGGAATTTCTCGTTGGAAGCGTTCCAACGACCACTGACATTCCAAGTAGGTAACCAGCGAGAGCTACGACTTCTACCCAATTGGTTAGAGCCTTCGTAATTGGCAGTACCTGCAAATACGTACCGATTATCATAGGTATAAGTGCCTTGCAAGAAAAAGGCAATACCACGTTCTTTGGTGAAAGATTTACCAAAGTAAGGAGAGTTATCCTGTATTGCTTTTTGAATCACGCGATAATCGGTAAAGGCAGTTCCTCCGCGTGCAAACTGATAACCATATCCGTTGAAGAAAGAGTTATCGCGGTCGGTATGGCGATACTCTTGCCCAAAGAATACTTTTAGGTCGTGTACGTCTTTAAACAAGCGTTTGTACTCTAAGGCATTACGAAAGTAATAACTTTGCAAGTTGTTTTCGGTAAGTTTATAAATACCTCCGTTGGGCAATGCTACCTGAGGAATCATATCAGGGTTTTCAGGGTCTTTGAACAAGAAAGGATTGGCTTTGGCAATCACGGTAGTGCGATTGGCGCGATAAGCTCCTACTACGTTAGAGTTTTCTCTCATAGAGTGTTCGTTAGAACTCTTTACGTGGCGTACAGAGCCGAGGAAATTATACTTCAAGCCTTTGGCGAGTTTTACTTCTAAGTCACCTTGAATTTTATACTCAAGCACGTTCAAATCCATATAGTTATTAGCGAGCTCGTTGAGGATGTTCATAGGAGCATAGTTATAGCTGTAATACTCATATTGTCCATCATCGCCATAAGGGCGCAAGGCGCGTGTGGTGTTGAGCGCATAGCTAAACGGGTTGATATCGAAATCACGGTCGTACCCACCACTTACGGTATTAGCTGAACGGTTGTAAGTACCGGGAGCTCTTTGGGTACGGATAGAGCCTTGTGTAAGCACCCCTATCTTTACGCTGGGTGAAAGGGTATAGGTGGTTTTGAGGTTACCGGTTACGCGGTGTACACGGTCAGCAATTGTCCAACCGGGGTCTACAAAGAAACCTACTGAACCATACACCGTTGCATTTTCACCCCCACCTGAAAGACTCACCGTATGGTTTTGAGTGAGCGATGGGCGAAAGAGCGTTTTAAACCAATCGGTATTGGCGTATTCGTATTTTTTTAGAAATTCAGTACGTGCTGCTTCGGTATTTTCGAGTAAGAAAGTACCTGTAGCGGGATTAAAGGTATCGATAGCACGATACATTATATTATAAGCCCCACCGTAACGCGCTTGAGTATAAGAAGAAAGCGAAAAGTAGCCTTTGCGTTCCAACTCTTGATATACGTCCATTGTTTCTTGAGAGTTCATAATGTCGTACTGATTATAGTTAGGAATCATACGCACGGACTCTTCTAATTGGTAGTTTATCTGTGTTTTTACGTTTTTCTTACCACTTTTGGTAGTGATAATCACGGCACCGTTCAGGGCGCGTGCTCCGTAAAGAGAAAGGGCTGAGGCATCTTTGAGGATTTCGATGCTCTCGATATCGTTGGCATTGATACCAGAGATAGCGGAGCTTACCAGGGTAGAAGCATCACCCGAAGCGAGTTGCTCGAAGCTGAGATTTACTACTTCTTCTTGTACGGCACCATCGACCACCCATAGCGGTTTGGTATCGCCGAAGATAGATGAGCCCCCGCGAATGGTAATTTTAGGTGAAGCACCAAAAGTACCAGAGATGTTCTGCACGTTTACCCCTGCGGCACGACCTTCGATCATACGACCTACATCGACTACGCCGTCCATTTTGATATTGTCGGCTTTGAGGGTTTGGGCATTACCCGTAAATTTAGAACGGTCAAACTCTTGGTAACCAGTAACGACTACTCCTTTAAGTTCAGTTACGTTCTCTTTAAGGACAACGTTAATCACTTTGGCAGTACCTACTACTTTCTCTACTGAGGCGCTCCCCAGTTGAGAAAAGACTAATACGGCGCTGTCATTAGGTACTTTAATAGAGTATTTACCGTCGAAATCGGTGGCGACCCCGTGAGAAGTACCTTTTACCAGTACTGAGGCACCGGGTAGTGGAGTGCCTGCTTCATCTTTTACTACCCCTGTTACGGTGCGTTCTTGGGCAAAGGCAACACCAAAGAACAGCACAGTACATAACAGTGCATACATCAATTTTTCTTTCATCGCTATTATATTATTTCGTTCAATTAATTTTGCAAAGGTTCAGAAAAAAAATATTATAAAAGCAAATTTTGTGGGTAATTTTTTCTGTGCTAAATAACCAAATGTGTATAATTTTCTAATGTTATTTTTTGAATAAAACAAGTGCATTTCCTGAAAATACCCTATTTTTTTCATCATTTTGCTGAATTCTTTGCAATGTTTTCAGAGAATCGCCAAAAACATTGCGTTTTTTTCAGTTTTTCACATATCATTTTACAAAATGCTTATTTTCAAATAAATAGAAGTTTGTGATTCACTTTTAAAAGCTATTTCTTAGATTATAACTTTCTGTGAAATTTAACTTTATTTAACATTTTGAAATATTATTCTTTTATTGAAATTAAAGTGTTTTTAGGCTAATGTGAGTTCGAGTAATTAGTAAATTAGGTGCGAACCGCACGGGCAGTCGTAGCACGACGGGCATAGAAAATTAGAAAATGAGGAAATGAGGAAATTAGCAAAAGAGTAGTGATAAAAAAGGTTTTTTAATAGGTCTGACTTGTCGGGCAAATCGGACTGGTTTGAGTTATCGGAGGAAAACGAAAAATATAAAAAGTGTGTTGGGAGGTTTTTGGGAGAGAAAAGGCTATTGGAGAGGTGTGCTTAGCTTATAGAGAGCTTATAGGAAGCTTATACGAATCTTGGACGATTGGTATAGAAAGGGTGTGTAAGTAGCTGATTCATACTGTGATATAACAAGGCTAAAAATGTTAAAAAAGAGGTTTCGAGGCGAAAGAAAGGGAAAGGGCAATAGGCCTTAGGCCATAGGCAATAGGGATAAGAGGTGTATGTGAGACGGTTGTAAAATGATATTTAGAAAGAGAAAAAATGTTATTTTTTGCGTATCATTTTTTAGTTATGATTTTATTTTGTACCTTTGCACACTTAAAAGAGTTTGAATTGTTATGCCAAGAATCTATTACAGAGAGAGGAAACTACACGGTCACCCATTAAAGAACGAGGTGATTACCGTTGATTTATTCAATAAAATCATACAACTCAGTGCTTTCATTCCCGAAGATGCCTTGCAGATTTTTGAGCTTCCTCAGAAAACATCGTCGTGGGCTTTCTGGAACAACACCAAAGGTTTTAAGTATGCTGTAGTGTGGAATACTGAAAAACCTCACACTACCTATGAATATGGAGATTTTTATCTACCGAAATCTATTGTGTTCTTTGATGAAAAAGACTCTTATTTTCCTTCCGATTATTATTTTATTGTAAATATAGACAACCAATTGGAACTGAGTCATAGTAGGGCAGGAGCTGATACCGCTTGGTATGAACAGCCTCAGTTACGCAGTAAAGTAACTAATCCTAAACTCATCAAACGCTTCGAAAAGAGTATCAAAGAACTGTATAAACTTCTAAAGAAAAATTAGCAAATTAGCAGATTAGCACATTTGCAAATTAGACAAATGTTTACAACTGAATATGATGTGATAGTAGTGGGCGGGGGACACGCAGGTGCTGAAGCTGCCGCTGCGGCTGCCAATATGGGAGCCAGCACACTACTGATTACTATGAACTTACAACATATCGCCCAAATGAGCTGTAACCCTGCTGTAGGAGGTATTGCCAAAGGGCAGATAGTACGCGAAATAGATGCCTTGGGGGGCTATATGGGGATTATCACTGATAAAACCGCCATTCAATTTAAGATGCTCAACCAATCGAAGGGTCCTGCTATGTGGAGTCCGCGTGCACAATCTGACCGTATGCGTTTTTCGGAAGCGTGGCGATTGCAGTTGGAAAGTCTGCCTACACTTGATTTCTTACAAGGAATGGTAAACGACCTTCTGATTGAGAAAGACAAAGTAGTAGGAGTACGCACTTCGTTGGGGATTACTATCAAAGCGAAGAGTGTAGTGCTCACCAATGGTACTTTCTTGAACGGAGTGATGCACATAGGAATGAAACAGTTTGGCGGAGGGCGTGCAGGTGAACCCGCAGCATACGGCATCACCGAGTGCCTCGTACAACACGGTTTTGAGGCGGGACGTATGAAAACAGGTACGCCTCCACGTGTAGATGCACGTTCGCTTGATTTCAGTAAGATGATTCCTCAACCGGGCGATGAGCATCCACAAAAGTTTTCTTTCTCTGCTGAAACACAGCCGCTCGCAGTGCAAAAAGACTGCTATATGACGTACACCAGCGAGCGCGTACATAATATATTGCGCACAGGCTTCGACCGTTCGCCTATGTTTCAGGGCATTATTCACGGGGTAGGACCGCGCTATTGTCCTTCGATAGAAGATAAAATCAATCGTTTTGCCGACAAAGACCATCATCAGCTGTTTGTAGAGCCCGAAGGCTGGCATACCGTAGAGATGTACGTGAATGGCTTTTCGACTTCTTTGCCCGAAGAAGTGCAATATGCTGCCCTGAGTCAGGTAGCAGGTTTTGAGAAGGTGAAGTTTTTCCGTCCAGGGTATGCGATAGAGTACGACTATTTTCCGCCTACCCAGCTGAAACATACGCTTGAAACGAAACTTATAGAAAACTTATACTTCGCGGGGCAAATCAACGGAACTACGGGCTATGAAGAAGCCGCTGCACAAGGACTAATGGCAGGCGTGAATGCGGTGCTGAAAATACGCGAGCGAGCTCCTTTTGTACTGAAACGCGACGAGGCTTATATAGGAGTTTTGATTGATGACCTCATTACCAAAGGCACCGAAGAGCCTTATCGTATGTTTACCTCACGTGCTGAATACCGCACCCTCTTGCGACAGGATAATGCTGACAGACGATTGACTCCGTTAGGGTATGAAATAGGTACTGTAAGTGAAGCGCGCTATCGAGCGTGGGAAACCAAAGAACGCAAGGTGAGTGAATTTATCACTTATATAAAGGAATTGAGCGTTACCCCCGAAGAGGTAAACCCTATACTCGAAAAATACGAGTCATCACCAATGAAACAAGGTGACAAGCTCCAAAAGGTACTTTCTCGCCCCGATGTAACTCTTGCTGACTTTGAGGCTATAGACCGTATTGCCGAATATATAAAGAAGAATGAACTTACCGAAGAAGAAAAAACCTGCGCAGAAGTGGAGGTGAAATACGCCGGCTATATAGAAAAAGAGCGCAATAATGCTGATAAACTCAACCGCTTGGAGAGTGTGCGCATTCCCGACAACTTCGATTACGACAAGATAGTATCGCTCTCGTTTGAAGGGCGCGAGAAGCTGAAAAAGATACGCCCTGTTACCCTTTCGCAAGCCTCACGCATCAGTGGGGTATCGCCAGCGGATATCAGTATATTGCTGATATATATGGGAAGGTAATTGGTGTGAGGTCGTAGTACGACAGGCGGCAGAGAGCCATACAGGCGATTACAAAATAAAGGAATCGAGAAGGGAAGATTAACTTAGAGCCTAAACATTTAGCGTAATGCGGTGTTTAGGCTTTTGTTTTATAGATATTACAGTTGTTATCGGCAGTTATGGTATTGTAGAATTAAAATTATTTACTACCTTTGCACTCAAAATCATTCTAAATAATAATCGTTATGGAAGAAGTGCGCAACCGTGCTTGTACTGTTGCCGAGCTAAAGAAGGGCGAAAAAGGGATTATACAAGACTTTGATATTACTAAAATACCTCAAAAACTCATTGATTTAGGTTGTTATGCGGGCAGTGAAATAGAGGTACTCCAAAAAGCTACTTTTGGCGACCCTATCTATATCCGTATGAATGAGGCATATCTTTCGATTAGAAAGGATATGGCAGAGAATATTCAATTAGCAAATTAGGTGCAAGCCGCACAAGCAATTTAATTAGCAAATTAACAAATTGGCAAATTTAAAAATCGCCCTTGTGGGCAACCCTAATACCGGTAAAAGTTCGCTCTTCAATGCATTGACGGGCTTGAACCAAAAGGTAGGCAACTACCCTGGTATTACTGTCGAAAAAAAAATAGGATACTGCAAGCTTTCCGATACCCAGCAAGCCGAAATCATAGACTTGCCGGGTGTCTATAGTCTCAATCCAAGCTCGGAAGACGAGCACGTGGCTGTAAATGTGCTTACACATAACTCTGAGCCTCATTACCCTGATGTGGTGGTAGTGGTGTGTGAGGTGAGTAACCTCAAGCAAAATCTCTTGCTCTTTACCCAAGTAAAAGATCTTGGGTTGCCTACGATACTTGTTATCAATATGGTAGACCAGATGCGCAAAAAGGGTATCAGTATTGAGGTGGAAAAATTAGCGCAAGCTTTGCAGACGAAAGTTGTCCTCACCAGCACTCGCAAAGGCGAAGGGCTTACGGAGCTGAAAGAAGCGATTGTAAATTATCAACAACTGTCGCTCACTCCTTACGTAGATATCTCTCGCTTAGAGGCGATGACTTTTGGCACGTCAGAAAGTGAGCAACGGCGCAAACAGCAAAAAGAAACGATACTTCGCTATCAGTTTATCAACAAAATACTGAAAGAAACATATACGGTAGACCAGCGCAAAGCACAGACGCTTCGAGCACATCTCGACCGCTTCCTCATACACCCCTTCTTTGGCTATGTGGTGTTTGCTGCGATACTCTTACTTATCTTCCAAGCAGTATTTACTTGGTCGAGCTATCCAATGGATTGGATAGAAAACGGTTTCAATGTTTTTGGGGAATGGCTTGCTACTAAACTACCTGCTGGTGCACTTAGCGAATTACTAATAGAGGGTATCCTACCAGGAATCGCAGGTATTACGGTGTTTATTCCCCAAATAGCTGTACTCTTCACCTTGATTGCCCTATTGGAAGAAAGTGGCTATATGAGTAGGGTGGTGTTCTTGATGGACAATGTAATGCGTCGTTTTGGGCTCAGTGGTAAGAGTGTTGTTCCTCTGATTTCGGGAGCAGCTTGTGCCGTACCTGCCGTGATGATTGCCCGTAATATTGAGAATTGGAAAGAACGCCTAATCACCATACTTGTTACTCCGTTTATGACCTGTTCAGCGCGTTTGCCTGTATATCTCATCATCATTAACTTGGTAATTCCAGACGGTGATTTTTGCTGGATTAGCTATAAAGCGTGGACGTTCTTTGCGATGTACTTTTTGGGCTTTGCAGTAGCTTTGCTCTCGGCTTTCATCTTAGACAAAGTACTGAAGATGCACAAGAACAACAGTTTCTTTATCGCCGAAATTCCCGATTATAAAATTCCGCTTTTGCGCAATGTATGCCTCACTGTATATGAGAAGACCAAAGGCTTTGTAGTAGGAGCCGGGAAGTTCATTTTAGCAATTTCGATACTTTTGTGGTTCTTAGGGTCTCACGGAGTAGGAGAAAAGTACAACAGCATAGAGGCTACCGCCGAGCAGAAAGCACAAGTTCACCAGTGGACTGCCGAGCAGAAAGCACATTACATAGAAGCCCAAAGTCTTGAATACTCGTTTTTGGGTTACATAGGCAAAGGAATAGAGCCGGTATTTCGTCCGCTGGGCTACGATTGGAAAATCAGTATAGGGGTAGTAGCCTCGTTTGCAGCGCGAGAGGTGTTCATTAGTACCCTATCAACGGTTTATAGTTTAGGAAAAGATTTGGATACCGAAGGTGAAGAGGGCGAACGTACTATCTTGGCAAAAATGCGCGCTGAAGTACGTCCTGATGGTACGCCTGTATACACACTCGGCACCGGTATTTCGCTCTTGCTCTATTACGCTTTTGCAATGCAGTGTCTTAGCACTGTTGCCGTAGTACGAAAAGAGACCAACAGCTGGAAATGGACAGCTATCCAATGGATATTTATGACGGGAATTGCCTACGTGAGTGCAATGCTGGCATTTATTTTAATTAGATAATCCTCTCCCCATTTCCCTCTCCCGAGGAGAGGGGCAAGCTAAAAAGTGAGAGGAAGTAAAATTATAAAAGTAACAAACAATATAAAGAATAAATTCCCTTTTACGGATTTCCTCCTCCCTCCCTTTTGGGGAGGGGGAGAACGGAGGGGGTGAGGAACTTATGAAGTTAGGTTTAGTATTTTCAGGTGGCGGGGTGCGCGCTTTGGCACACGCTGGATTGTTGAAGGCTTTGGAAGAAAAAGGCTTGCAACCCTCAATTATTTCGGGTACCAGTGGTGGAGCGCTTATTGGGGCACTCTACGCTTGTGGGGTAAAGCCCGAGGATATGGTGCATTTTTTTAAAGAAACACCTGTGTTCAAATGGTCGATGCTCACTTTTAAAAAAGTGGGATTAGTAGATAGTGCTAAATATACTAAGTTCTTTAAGAAACAATTCCAATGTCCGACTTTTGAAGACTTGCGATTGCCCTTAGTGGTAACAACTACCAATCTGCTGAATGGTAAAGTACAGTATTTTAGCAAAGGAGAGCTCATTCAGCCCCTCATTGCGTCGTCGGCATTACCGCCTTACTTCTCACCGGTGAGAATAGGAGACAGTTTATATTGCGACGGGGGATTGCTGAACAACTTCCCCATAGAACCCCTCAAAGACCGATGCGATAGAATTATAGGGAGCTTTGTGAATCCGCTAGAAACGATTACCGAGAAGGAGCTCAGCAACTCGTTCCAGTTTATGCAACGCATTTACAACATCACTATGGATGGCAATTATAACCGCAAGTTTAAAAAATGTGACTACTTACTACTACATAACCTCAGCAATGTAGGCGTACTCGATACTAAAAAGCTCGATCAAGCCTTCGAATATGGATACGAACAAACAATTACCAAGTTAGCTGATTTGTCAGTTAGTTAATGAGTAGAGGCAAATATTGACAAATTACTAAATTAAGACATTAACTTTATGAGTGAGATTTCTAAAATTCTATTCTTGGTATCGGATAGTGTGCTGATACCCGACATTATCGTACTCTTGGTACTTTTTGTGCGCGCTTTATTATTGGTAGGCAGTTTCTACAACCGCTTCATCACTAAATACAAAAACGACAAACAACTGAATGAAGCCATCAAGACGCTCACACCCGAAAGCGCAGAACAACTTAAAGCCCTATTGCCCGCACGCGATAACGCTCTTTACACTCAATACTTGCGTGATATTCTTAGCCATATACCCGACGAGGCATATTACGACTATATGATTTCCAACTTCGAGAATGAAGGCGAAAAAGACATAGCCACCTCTAAGCTATTGGCAAAAGTAGGTCCCGTTTTAGGGCTCATCGGTACACTTATCGCTATGAGTCCGGCGCTTACGGGGCTCTCCACCGGAGACATTTCTAAGATGGCAAGTAATATGCAAGTGGTATTTGCCACCACCGTTGTAGGCTTAGTGATTAGTTTAGTAGGGTTGGTAACTTTGCAGTTCAAACAACGCTGGTATAGCAAAGAAATCAACAACCTTGAGTACGTAAGTAGAGTATTAACTCAACCCGCAAGACAATGAAAACAAACCGACGCATATCCCGACTCAAAGACGATGATGCCGACCCGCTAAGTGTAGTGGTAAACCTCTTTGACGTAGCAATGGTCTTTGCCGTTGCCTTAATGGTATCGATGGTGATGAACCTGAATATGGCTGATTTCTTTTCGGGTGAAGATTTTACCATTGTAAAGAAGAAAGGTGATGATATGGAAATCCTTCGTCGTGAAGGGCAGAAAATCACTAAATATAAAACTGTAGAAGGTGCAACCCCGGATGCTTCTACCACTCAGAAAAAAGGTAAACGCCTCGGGGTAATGTACGAAACCGAGAATGGCGAAACTATATTGTTGCCTGATGAAGAATAAGCATAAATAAACCCTATTAAAAAATAAATATGAAAAAGTTTCTCATTAATTTCGTTGTTGTACTGCTATTACTCATTGGTACCCTTTACGTGGCAGGCTATGGTTATATTCTCAAAGCAGTAGTGGTGGTCTACGGCACGGGGCATACTACTACTTTCCTTGATGATTATACCTATTTTGACAATCGTACAATTGCTAAAAGTCCTACTCCTCAGCCTTGGCCACTTTCAGCGGATTACAACAAAATACCCGAAACCCCCGAGTTACAAAATGCTCACAAGAAATACGGAACGGTAGCTTTTCTTATCATCAAAGGAGATAGTATATGGCACGAACAGTATTTTGAAGGCTATAATACTGAGAGCAAGAGTAATTCGTTTTCTATGGCAAAGAGCTATGTGTCGGCGCTCTTGGGTAGGGCTATTGCTGATGGTTATATCAAGAGTCTCGACCAAAAAGTAAGCGATTTCTTCCCTGAGTACAAAAAAGGCTTCGGAGCCCAGCTTACGGTAGGCGACCTCTCGTCTATGGCATCAGGGCTTGACTGGGACGAGGCGTATTACAATCCGTTTTCTATTACGACTCGTGCTTATTTTGATAAACATTTTAGAGAAAAGATGCTCCAACTGAGGATTGTTTCTCCTCCTGGGAAAGCCTATAAATACCTCAGTGGAAATACTTTTCTTTTGGGAATGGTATTGGAGAAAGCTACAAAGAAGACCCTTACTCAGTATCTCACCGAGAGCTTATGGCAACCTATGGGTTGTGAGAGCGATGCTCTTTGGCAATTGGACAGTAAAGAAAGCGGACTCGAAAAAGCGTATTGTTGTATTGCTTCGAATGCACGTGATTTTGCCCGCCTCGGGAAACTCTATCGAGATAATGGTAAATGGAATGGCAAACAGCTATTAGACTCTACCTTTGTGGCGACTTCTGTACAACCGCGCTTTGCCGAGAGTCCAGAATACGGCTATGGTTGGTGGTTATTAGACTATAAAGATACCCATTTCTTTATGATGCGCGGACATTTGGGACAATACGTAATTGTAAATCCTACTGATAAAGTCATCATTGTGCGTTTAGGACATCGCACTGCCGATACTTCTCCGGAAGGCAGTAAGTTTACTCAAGACATTTATGACTATATAGATGAGGCATATAAAGTTTTAGGTGTTAGAGGGTAGTAGAGTAATGAGACTTTAAATTAATAGTTGAATTTCAGTAAAAATGCTTAACAAGATTAATCTTGAAGATATTCTCTTCTTAGACATAGAAACGGTACCACTCTATGAACAACACGCTGAGCTTTCGGCTTTAGAACAAGAACTGTGGGAGGAAAAGACACGTTATCAGCGGAAAGATGAGTTTACTGCTGAAGAATTTTACGACCGTGCAGGTATTTGGGCGGAGTTTGGGAAGATTGTATGTATATCAGTAGGCTACTTTTCTTTTCGGCATCAGCAACGCACTTTTAGGGTTACCTCGTTTGTGGGAGAGGAAGAAGTATTGTTAAAAGATTTTGTGCGTTTGGTAGAAGAACACTTTTCACGCGCTAATAAATTGTTTTGTGCTCATAACGGCAAAGAGTTTGACTTTCCTTACCTTTCGCGACGTATGATTATCAATGGTATTCCTATTCCTCAAAAACTACAACTCTTTGGCAAGAAACCTTGGGAAATTCCGCATCTCGATACTCTTGAACTATGGAAATTTGGTGATTATAAACACTTCACTTCGCTGAAGCTCTTGGCTCATATTTTGGGCATTCCTTCGCCTAAAGACGATATTAATGGTAGCGAAGTGCGTGATGTGTTCTACAATGAAGGTGATGTAGACCGCATTGCTACTTATTGTGAAAAAGATACTATTACAGTAGCCCAAATACTACTACGTTTCCGCAACGAAGAGCTTCTAACCGATGATGAAATTCTAATTGTAGGGCATTAACTTTTACTTCTATTTTAAATACTGAGGTTCAAAATAAGCAATATCTTCAAAGTCTTGTTTTGTATATTTTTCTATAGCAAACGGAAGCATATCTTTTGCCTCAGGGAAGGCATTGGGTATAAATACAGCATTAGGATGCTTACAGATAGTAGCAAACTTCGTACTACCATCACCTAAAAAAGTTACTTTACCCCTATTTAGTTCTTCTTGATAACTATGCTCATCGAGGATTTTAGCTTCAGTAGGACTCACAAACTGATAAGCACTATTAAACACGGCGCTATACACCTCCATACGGCGTGCATCGAGCATAGGGATAATGCAATTACCCTGAGCTTGGTGAGCGAGGATTTGCAAGGTAGGAATAGCAATTAAGGGTTTCTCCAAAGCAAAGCAAAGACCCTTGGCAGTAGCAATACCAATGCGCAAACCTGTATAAGAGCCTGCACCAGCACTTACGGCTATAGCATCAACCGCAGAAAGGGACAAGGAGGCTTGTTGCATTACGTCTTCAATGAAGAGATGTAAGTTTTCAGAATGGGTAAACTTGCCTGCATTCTCAGATTTTTCAGCTATAATATGATTGTCTTTTGATAGGGCTACCGAGCAATTGAGTCCTGAAGTTTCTATGTGAAGGATAATCATTTTTGTTGTATTTTTCAACTTAGGGGGAATGTGTGACGCAAAAGCGACTGTTTATTTTTCACTTTTCCCAGAAACAATAAGAACTATTTCTCCTTTAATATTCTTATCTTTATAATAGTCTAAAAGTTGTTGGAGGGTGCCACGTTGGGTCTCTTCGTGTAGCTTAGTGAGCTCACGTGAGAGACTCGCAGGACGGTCGGTACCGAAAGTGGTGATAAAGTCAGTGAGGGTTTTGAGCAATTTATGCGGGGAGATGTAGAAAATCATCGTTTTGGTTTCAGTTGTGAGCCGAGAGAGGCGCGTTTGTCGTCCTTTTTTATCGGGGAGGAAACCTTCGAAGGTAAAACGGTCGTTAGGCAGACCACTGTTTACCAAGGCAGGCACAAAGGCTGTAGCTCCTGGTAAGCATTCTACATCTACTCCCTCAGTAAGGCAAGCACGTGTAAGCAAGAAGCCGGGATCGGAAATGGCAGGTGTTCCTGCATCGGTGATGAGTGCTACGGTAGTACCCCCTTTGATGCGCTGTACCCAACCGTCTACCACTTTGTGCTCGTTGAACAGGTGGTAACTTTGCATAGGGGTATGGATATCGTAGTGTTTGAGAAGCTTACTACTGGTGCGCGTATCTTCGGCTAAGATGATATCAACCTCTTTGAGCAAACGGAGTGCTCGCAAGGTTATATCTTCGAGATTGCCTATGGGGGTAGGAATGAGATAGAGTTTGCTCATTACACTTCAAAGCGTTTGAGGAGGAGAGAAAGGAAGCGTTCTTCGTATTCCTCTTTGTCTTTCCAATAGTTGTAAGTAGGTTTTATTTCTTGTTCTAAGTATAAAACAGCATCTTGCATTGTATTGAGTTCTCCGATATGTTTTACAACTTTGTTATATTCGCTTTCACTACCAAGGAAGAGTTTTTGTACAAAAGCCAATTTATCATTCAAACCTATTTGAGCATTTTTACCTAACTTATCGTTAAGAGATTGTACGGGTTTTATATTCTCATCAGTTTCTTTTCTATCGAATACTGTGTTCTTAGACTGAGAGATATATTCTTCTAAGGAAGGGGATTGCTTTAAGATACGTTGTTCATCGGTGTACTGAGGTTGCTCAATAAACTGTTCGGGCTGTGTTACTTGCTGAGGTTGCTCGATAGCAAAATCTATTTGAGATGTTTCTACTCTTTTGGGTTGTTCCACAGGTACTGCCCATTCAGGTTCGGGCTGATGTACTTCTACTTGGGGTTGCGCTATTTTTGTAGTTTGTTTTTGAACGGGTTTTGGTTCCATTGCTACAAACGAAGTTTTTTCTTTTGTTTGTCCTTTAGGAGCAATAGGGTGCACTTCGGTAGCTTCTACGTTGATGTCGAAAATATCTTTTTCTTGATTTTCATCAATGAAATTAGATACTTTTTTCATCATTGAGTTTTTTCGGTTTTCATTAGCACCTAAGTCTTGATAATATTTATCAACGAAACTCAATATAGTGATTTTTTCAGCTAATTTATGAGCCTGTCTATTGAGTTCTATGAGGTTAAGTTTCCCTTGTTTAGCAATAATTTCGGTAGCGAGAGCTACTAAACTTTGTTCTAATTCTTCTTTCATAGATTGCTATTCTTTAGTTAAGATGTGGCAAAGATATAAAATATTTTTGAATAATAAAGAAATAACAAAAAAACAGACTGCCCCAGAAAATCTTTTTGAAGCAGTCTGTTTTCTTTAGATTACTTAATTGAAGCTTCGTAAATACCTTCGATAGTGTGAGTTAAAGTATCGTTGAACTGAGCATCGGTTTGCTGAGCTGAGAGTCCTTCGGTAAGTGCTCTTGAGAAACTGGCGATTACGCCTTTATTTTCGGCAAGGATATCATTGGCTTTCTCTCTTGGGTAACCTCCTGAAAGGGCGACTACACGCACTACACGAGGGTGCTTGGTGAACTCTTTGTAGAGATTGTTAATAGTTGGCAAAGAGAGTTTGAGCATCACATTGAAAGTATCGGGGAGGGCATCGAGGTGTTTTCTTATCTCGTCGCGCAAGATAGCTTCGGCAGGTGATTTATCGGGGATATTGATATCTACTTCGGGCTCTATAATAGGCACGAGTCCTGCTTTTACGATTTGTTTGGCTATCTCAAACTGCTGTTTTACCACTCGTGCAATACCGTCAGGAGAGGCTTTTTTAATGACTGAGCGCATTTTGGTGCCGAAGATATGACGCTCATTGGCACGCTCTAAGAGTTCTGTAAGACCGCCAATAGGTTTCATCAGTTGAACGCCATCGGCGTCTAAGCTTTCTAAGCCTTTATCGACTTTTAGGAAGGGAACTATATGTTTTTCTTCCCAGAGATAATCGGCGGTATATTTACCGTCGATTTTTCTATCCATTGTCTGTTCGAAAAGGATAGCACCGATAATTTTATGGCTGTTAAAAGCGGGGCTTTTGATGATGCGGGTACGCATTTGGTGAATGAGGTCAAACATTTGGTCTTCATTGCTATATTGGTCTTCATTCACACCGTAAAGTTTAAGGGCTTTTGGGGTACTACCGCCACTTTGGTCGAGGGCTGCGATAAAGCCCTTGCCATCTTTCATTTGTTTGAGTTGTTCTTTTTTCATAGTGTGTTACTGTTTAAAAGATAGTACAAAGGTACGAAATATTTTTTAATTGACAAAAATTAATAATACTGGAAATGCGAAAGATGCGAGCTACACGGGCGAGGAAAAATTAGAAAATTAGCAAATTAGAAAATGAGAGAATGAGGAAATGAGAAAATGGAGTGTGAGGTTGTATTAGAGAAATGAGGCTGTGCCTCAGAAATTAAACAAATTTTAAACAAAATCAAGGCTACGCCTTGTAAACCAGCGGAAATATTGTCAGTTTATTCAACTTTGGCAAAGGAGCGAGCCACACAGGCAGTCGTAGCACGACGGGCTATTAACTTTGCCAAAGTTTGAGATGAAAAAGCGATGTGTTGGGGTCTGTTAGGAGGATTCGGAAGGAAACGGAGAAGTTCGGAAGAAGGGAGGGAGGGGTTTTGACGAAAAAAGACTATAAGGAGGGTGGGGTTAGCTTATAGAGAGCTTATAGGAAGCTTATACGAATCTTGGACGATTGGTATAGAAAGGGTGTGTAAATAATTGAATAATAGTATAATACAGCGATACAAAAAATGGTAAAAACGGGGTTTCGAGGCGAAAGAAAAGAGAATCCTCACCCCGTCCCTCTCCCAAGGAGAGGGGGGGATATAGCGACGGAAAGAAGAAGGGATAATTAGAGAATTGGCAAATTAGAAAATTAGTAAATGGGAAAGTGTGAGGGCTTAGGGCATAGGCAATAAGGGAAAAACATCTTCAAAGGAGAAATGTGGCAACCAAAGGGAAGCTATCGGGGGGGTCGGAGAGGCTCAAAAAGGGAGAACCAAAGACAAAGAGAGCTATATTAACTTTGGCAAAGTTTTAAACTTTGCCAAAGTATAGTGATAACAAACATCTCTATAACTCGCTTTAAATGGGGAATGTAGTAATAGGGAAAAAAGAGGAATGTAGGGACAAAAATAGTTGTTTGGTGGGGAGGACTCGTAGGAAGGGGGTCGGATAGAGGGGGCTTGTGAGAAGATGTTATGCGGTTAGCATTTTGGTGCATTGGGCGATGCGTTCCTCTAAGGAGCCTTTTAGGATATGGTGTTGTATGCCGTGAGCGTTCAGATGTTGCTCAAAAAAAGCAAATACGCTCTCGCGCTCGTGGGGTTTATCGCGGAGGTCATCGGGTTGCCAAGGGACATCTACATAAGTGAGAAAAAGGGTGTGATAATGATGTGTGAGGGCTGCGCACTCTATTTGTGGGTTGCATTTGCCATAGTAAAGGTAAGAATAGACCATTAGTTCGAGCAGACAGGTGTCGCAGAACAAATATTCATTGGCTTGCTGGATACGTTTGTTTTCGAGAGAAACTTGTCCGTGAGCGATAGGAAGGAGGTCGTCCCACGTGCAGGTGAGATGCTGAGTGTCCCACTTGTGTTGCAGGTAAGTGCGCATATACTCCTCAGCCCATACGGTTTGGAACTGCTGGGCAAGAGTACGACTAAGAGTGGTTTTGCCGGTGCACTCAGGGCCTACAAAGGCGATACGCTTTATCGGGCTGTCTCGTTGCGCAAGTGTTGTTTCCATTCTCTATAGCCCATAATGGCAATAATGGTGAATAAAAAGTACTGAAAGGAGGTGAATAACATTCCTTTTTTGAGGTAGAGGGGTACTGAAATGAGGTCGCCGAGAATCCAAAAGACCCAGTTTTCTACTTTGCGTTTTGCCATTAGCCACATTCCTATCAAGAAAATGGAGGTGGTAAAGACATCGACATATTCGGTAGGGAGGAAGTTGTGAAATCCTAAGGAGATTCCCTGCATAGAAAAGTTGTTTTTGATGTAAGGTTTCAGGTAGTATACCGCAGTGACAAAAACCAAGCTAAAAACACCTAAAAGAGTACAGATTTGCCAATCGCGACGGGTGGTAGCGGAGATAGTAATCACATTGTCTTGGGCGTTCTTTGCCCATAGTATCCATCCGTAGATACTCATCGCTGTATAATAGGCATTGATAAGCATATCGCCCCACAGCACGTAGTGCCATAGCAGGTATACAAATAACACCGTGCTGATGATACCCGTAGGGTATACCCATATATTTCCTTTTTTAGCCAGCCAAACACTGAGGAACCCAAAGAACACACCTATAATTTCTAAAACCACTAAATGGGTAGGGACTCCTTGATACTGACTAAAAAACCAATTGAAAAACGCTTCCATATCAGATACTCAGTTACGCTTGCTCGTTGGCTTTACTTAGAAGAAAGGTTTATACTCGTGGCGGTCGGACTTTACGATTTTCACGTACATCAGTCCGCGTTCTACTAAGTCGAGGGCTTCTTCTATCTCGGTGGTGAGAACATTCATCACTTGGGTATATTCGCCATAGACTTGGGTACTGAGAGGGTTTTCTTGTACGATGAGCCCAGAGGCGCGCAGTTTCTTAATAAAGTGAATGATAGGACGCTCGTAATCGTCTTGCAACGGGCTAAAAGTAAGTTCAACAGATACTTTCATAATGGTGAATGATTAATTATTAAAGGTTAATTTATATTCGGGACAAAAGTACAAATAAAATGGGAAATTACAATTATTTTACTACCTTTGCGCAAAAATATGTATCTCTTTCAGCCAAAAGAGTAACCCCCTTTTTACCTATATTGAGTGAAGATAAAAAGAACTAAAAACACCCTTCGAAGAGGGAATTAGCGAATTTAAGAGGGAGTATGCTTGATGTTTTTGGCTTAATGGAGGATAAATTATTTAATGAATGAAAAAACGGCTTTTCCTACTCGATGCTTATGCCCTTATTTTTAGGGGTTATTACGCTTTTATCAAGAACCCGCGTATCAACTCCAAAGGGTTGAACACGTCGGCTATTTTGGGCTTTATGAACTCTCTTTTAGAAGTAATTAAAAAAGAAAAGCCCGACCACCTTGCTGTGGCTTTCGACAAGGGAGGAAGTGTGGAGCGCACGGAACTCTTTGCCGACTATAAAGCCAATCGGGAGGAAACGCCCGAAGCCATTCGGTTAGCAATCCCGTATATTCACGAAATCTTGAAAGCCTTGCATATTCCTATCATCGAAAAAGAGGGTTATGAGGCTGACGATATCATCGGGACACTCTCTAAACAAGCTGAAAAGCAGAACTACCAAGTGTATATGGTAACACCCGATAAGGACTATGCACAACTTGTGAGTGATAATATCTTTATATACCGACCTTCGCGCGGAGGTAACGATGTGGAGATTTGGGGCGTAAAAGAAGTACAAGAGAAATTTGAGGTACAAAATCCTTTGCAGGTAATAGACTTCCTCGGAATGATGGGTGATGCGGTAGACAATATACCTGGACTCCCGGGAGTAGGCGAGAAGACCGCTAAAAAGCTACTTGCCGACTTTGGCTCTATGGAAAACCTTCTCGCCCATACTGACCAGCTGAAAGGCAAACTACGCGAGAATATAGAGAGCAACAAGGAAAAAGGAATCCTCTCTAAACAGTTGGCTACCATTATGCTGGACGTGCCTGTAACATTTGATGAAGAAGACTTTGCGATGTCCGAACCCGATTTTGAAGCGGTAGGGAGGATATTTGAAGAGTTAGAATTTCGTCAGTTATTGCAAAACTTTCTCAGAACGTATCAGCCCCAGATGGCAACAACACCCCCGCCACTTACAGGGAATAAGCCCACAGAGGGACAGTTAAGTCTCTTTACGCAAGGCGACCTATTTGCCCAACCGCAGGTAATGAGCGAGAAGAAGAACAGCGCTAAAACACCTCACTTCTACCAATTAGCCGATACCCCAATGGCGCAACAACTGCTCTTGCAGAATTTATTGCAACAAACCGAAGTGTGTTTTGATACCGAAACGACCAGTGTGAACGCCCTGGAAGCCGAATTGGTAGGGATTTCCTTCTGCTGGTCGGCTCACAAAGGTTATTACGTACCTTTCCCTACTGATAAAGCAGAAGCAACAAAACTGCTTGAAACTTTCCGTCCGTTCTTTGAAAATGAGCGTATTGGTAAGGTAGGTCAGAATTTGAAATACGACCTTAAAGTATTGCAAAACTACAACATTGAGGTGCGAGGCGCACTCTTCGATACGATGGTAGCCCACTATTTGCTGAATCCAGATATGCGCCATAATATGGATATCCTCAGTGAAACCTATTTGAACTATACCCCTATTGCTATTGAGAGTTTGATAGGTAAAGGTAAGGCACAACGCTCTATGCGTACCGTTCCACTCGACCAAGTGAAGGAATACGCCGTGGAAGATGCTGATGTTACGTGGCAACTCAAAAACGTATTTAAGGAAGAAATGCCCAAAGTGAACGCCGAGAAAATCTATACTGATTTGGAAGCGCCTTTGATAAAAGTGTTAGCTGCTATGGAACGCGAAGGAGTGAACCTCGATGTACCCTTCTTAAAAGAATACGCTAAGACCTTAGATGCTGATATTGCACAACTCGAAGCCACTATAGCCGAGCAGGCAGGAGAGAGCTTCAATTTGGCATCGCCGAAACAGCTAGGAGATATTCTTTTTGAAAAACTGAAAATTGACAGTAAACCTAAGAAGACAAAAACAGGTCAGTATGCCACTTCCGAAGAAGTATTAGCTCCCTTTGCTTCTAAGCATAAGATAGTAGCCGATATACTTGAATGGCGACAAGTACAGAAGCTGAAATCTACTTATGTAGATGCCTTGCCTTTGGAGGTGAACAAACTCACCGGTCGTGTACACACTACCTATATGCAAACGGTAGCTGCGACGGGTAGATTGAGCAGTAACAATCCTAACTTGCAGAATATTCCTATCCGCACTCCTCGCGGTCAGCAGGTGCGCAAGGCGTTCATCGCACGCAATCCTGATTATGTGCTTCTCTCTGCCGACTATTCGCAAATAGAGCTTCGCATCATCGCTGCCCTGAGCGAAGAACACAATATGATTGACTCATTCCTCCGCAATGAGGATATTCACCGTTCCACAGCTGCCAAAGTGTTTCACGTGCCTTTGGAAGAGGTAACTCGCGAACAGCGTAGTCACGCCAAGACAGTGAACTTCGGGATTATCTATGGTGTATCGGCATTTGGGCTCTCGGCTCAAACCAATTTGAGTCGTTCAGAGAGTAAGGAATTGATAGATACTTATTACGCTACGTATCCCAATCTGCGAAACTATATCAGTAAGCAAATACAATTTGCTCAAGAACACGGCTATGTAGAGACCGTATTAGGAAGGCGTCGCTATCTACCCGATATTCACTCTCGTAACCAAGTAGTGCGCGGAGCAGCTGAGCGCAACGCTGTGAATGCCCCGATACAGGGCTCGGCTGCGGATATCATCAAAATTGCGATGATACGCATACAGCACGAGTTGATTCGCCAACAACTTCAAACCCGTATGCTCTTGCAGGTGCACGATGAGTTAGTGTTCGACGTACCTAAAACAGAGCTCAATATCGTTAAACCTCTCATTAAAGAAGCAATGGAGAGCGCTTTTAACCTTGCAGTTCCCCTTGTGGCAGACTTAGGGGTAGGGGATAACTGGCTCGATGCACACTAGAATCAGGTAAGAGGTAAGAGGTAAAAGGTAAAGCCAGCGAGGGCTCACAGCTGGGTATGTGAATAAAAGGTAAAAGGTGAGGCGACACAAACTTTGGTAAAGGTTGTGGCTCAAAAGAGTCATCTCCTTGTTAATTGTCAATGTAAATTATGTACAAGATATTTCCTAAAAAACGCTATCAAAAAACTTTGAGTATTCTCAAACAATATACCCCTCAGGGTAGCACTATCCTCGATGTGGGGGTGGAGAATCCTTTTTCGGCAGTAATGCAACAAGAAGGCTATACTGTGCTCAACACTACGGGGCAGGATTTGGATTTTGAATCACACACCCTACAAGCCTTTAAGGCTGATTTTACAGTGGCTTTGGAAATTTTAGAGCACTTGGTAAACCCTTTGGCAGTTTTGCAGAATCTCCCTACTAAAAGAGTACTCATTACTGTGCCCTTGCGCCTTTGGTTTGCCAAAGCCTACCGCAATACGTCTGACCCCCGCGACTGTCATTATCACGAGTTTGAAGATTGGCAATTGGATATGCTGGTAGAGAAAGCGGGCTTTCGTATTATTTATAGAGAGAAATGGACACACCCTGTGAAGAAGTTAGGTTTACGTCCGTTATTGCGATATTTTACGAATAGATACTATGCCGTGGTTGCAGAGAGAAAATAATGGTTTAATCTGCCTTCGGGAGAGAAATTAAACAAATTGCAACAAATCAAACAAGCTGTAGCAAGACAGATAGGAGCTAGCTAGACGGATTTAGCACAGATGATTCTTTTGTAAAACATCATTGTTCCACGGATTGGCTCAGCTTTAGCTGAGGAATTTCACGGAACAGTAATGAAAAGGCAATTGTAAATCAATATTGTATATATCGAACTGACGTTAAATTATATTAGGATTGAACCGGCTTTTTAATAGGAATTAGAGAATTTCGGAGAGACTCAGAAATGCGAGGTCGTAGTACGACAGACAGTGTACAATTAACTTTGGCAAAGGTGCGAGCCACACAGGCAGCCATAGCACGGCAGGCGAGGAAAAATTAGCAAATGAGGAAGCGTTGAGGGGTTCGGAAGGAAACGGAGGAGTTCGGAAGAGGGGAGGGAGAGTTTTTGATGAAAAAAGGGTGTAAGGAGGGTGGGGTTAGCTTATAGAGAGCTTATAGGAAGCTTATACGAATCTTGGACGATTGGTATAGAAAGGGTATATAAGTAGTTGATTCATACTGTGATACGACAACGCAAAAAATGTTAAAAACAGGGTTTCGAGGCGAAAGAAAGAGGAATAGGCAATAGGCCTTAGTCCATAGGCACTAGGGGGAGTATGATGGAAAAGAGAATTAGCAAATTGGCAAATTTGGAAATTAGCAAATGGAAAAAAGGTTAAGAATTTCGGAGAGGCTCAGGAAAGGTGTAAGCGGTGAGAGAAACTTATTAAGGGACTAGAGCCTAAATTGCTATAAAGTGGAATAAGAAAAACGGTGGGATTCTTTGTTAATTGAAAATTATATCGTACTTTTGTACTTTAAACATCATTAAAACTAAGTATGAATCTGAAAAATATATCGTTTAAGAAGCTACTTACACAAGGCGGTCTTGCGCTTGCTACCCTGCTATCACGGTTGTTAGAAGGCTGTATCGCTTTGGCTTCGATGGTATATAAATTACTACGTTATGCCTTAAAAGTGCTCTGGGCGGTATTTATCTTCGCTTTGCTTATAATTCCTTATGGTATTTTTAGACTTTACCAAGTATATAAGAATAGAAAAAACGCTCCGAAAAAGGAACAGGAACAGATAGTATATACGGGCAACATATTCCACCGCAGTTGGCAATGGTTGCGGGCTAAACCTTATCAGTTTTACCTCAAATGCATAGGTATACCGATTGGGATAGGCGTAGCAGGTATACTGTTGCTCATCTTGTTAATTTACTTTGGGGCTTTTGGCAAGTTACCCTCAGAGGAGGATTTGAAAGAGTTGCGCCAATCGGAAGCGAGTCTTGTTTACGATTACGAGAACCAATTGATAGGGAAATTTTATATCTTCGACCGTACTAAAATAGAATACAAGGACTTTCCTCCTTATCTTATCAACGCACTTATCGCTACCGAAGACGAGCGTTTTTACTTGCACAAAGGGGTAGACACGAAGAGTTTGTTTAGGGTTTTCTTTAAATCACTGCTTTTGCAAGACGACTCATCGGGAGGGGGAAGTACTGTTACAATGCAGTTGGCTAAAAATATTTATGGGCGTGGACAGCGCTACGGGAAACTTTCGATGCCTATACACAAAATCAAAGAGATGATTATAGCCAGACGCATAGAAAAGGTATACAGCAAGGAGGAAATCTTGACGCTTTACCTCAATACTGTGCCTTTCAGCGATAATACTTACGGGATAGAAAGTGCGGCGCAACGATTCTTTGACAAATCGGCGAGAGACCTTACGCTTAATGAAGCGGCTACGCTTATCGGTACGCTTAAAGCGACGAATAGCTATAATCCGCGTACCTCACCCAAGCGCAGTGAAGAGCGTCGGAATGTGGTGTTGGCACAGATGAAGAAAAACAACTTGCTGACCGAAGACGACTTTAAAGTTCATACAAGAGACACTCTTAAAACTACGGCAACTACGGCTGAAAAAGATGGTGTAGCGCCTTATCTTGTAGAACAAATACGCTTATTATTACCTGAACTGCTGAAAGACGTGAAGAAGCCAGACGGTTCGGCTTATAATATCTATAAAGATGGATTGCGCATCTATACGACCATTGACAAGACAATGCAGGAATATGCTGAGAAAGCAGTGGAAAAGCATTTAACATCGTTACAACAAGATTTTGAACAGACTTATGGCAAACGTGCTCCTTGGAACTTGGACAGTGACTGGTTTAAGGAGGAAGTGAAGAAGTTGCCCGCTTATAAAGAACTTGAAGAGCAAAAACTCTCGGAAGCGAAGATATGGGCGAAGCTGAGTGAGAAGAAGCCGATGGATTTATCTTTCTATACCGAAGACAGTATCAAAAAGCATAGTACATTGGACAGTTTGTCGCGTTTTATACGCATATTAAACACGGGATTTGTGAGTGTAGAGCCTCAAACAGGGGCAATTAAAACTTATGTGGGTGGGGCAGACTTCCGCTACTTTAAGTACGACCATATCCTACAAAGCCGTCGCCAAGTGGGCTCAGTTTTTAAACCGATAGTATACGCTACTGCCTTAGAGATGGGAATGCCTGTGTGCACGCACTTTTCGCCCTTGCCTTTGACCTATGCTGATTACGAATATTGGTCGCCACGCAACGCTTCTAAGACTGACGATGACCCTAACATATATTACTCAGTATGCAAGGGATTACGAGAATCGTTGAACACCATAGCAGTACAAACGCTCTTTTATGCGGGGCTAAAGAATGTGATAAAGAAAACACGACAGTTAGGCATCACCTCTACCCTACCGAATGTGCCTTCGATAGCATTGGGTTCGGCTGAACTATCGGTGATAGAAGTAGCTAAGGCTTATACGGCTTTTGCGAACAAAGGGGTGCCTGTAGAGCCTTATTTTATCACCCGAATAGAGAACAAAAAAGGGGAAGTAATATGGGAACGCAAACCTAAGGTTTTAGCTCCTGCACTGAGTGAACGCACTGCCCAAATAATGATACAGATGATGCGCTCAACCGTGAACGAAGGTACTGCATCACGTATGCGTGGGCAATACGGACTTACCAATGACCTTGCGGGTAAAACAGGTACGACCCAAGACAATAAAGACGGTTGGTTTGCGGGAATGCTCCCCAACCTTGTGATGATTACGTGGGTGGGTAACGACCAGCAGATAGGTTTTAAAAGTACGCGTTTGGGACAAGGAGCTAACTCGGCATTGCCTATTGCTGCCTTGTTTGTATCGCAACTGAACCGCAACAGCAAGTATAAAGACTTAACGCGAGCTACTTTTAAGGTAAGCGAAGAGATACGTACGGAGGTAACTGAATGTGAGCCTACTGTACGCGAAGGTTTCTTTGACCGCCTTTTGAGCAGTACTGCCAAAGATACCATAAGAGCAGGAGATGTGCATTATCGGATTTATGAGCGCAAAGGTAAGCTACACAATGTGGAAGATGAGGAAGATATATCGGTAGACGATGTGGTAAATCCTGCAAATGCACCTGCGCCAGCACCAAGCACTCAAACAGCTACACAGGAGGGAAAAGAAAAGAAAAAAGGGCTTTTGGATAGGATTTTTAGTCGTAGCACGACAGGCGATTAGTCGTAGCACGACAGACAATTGAATAAGGAAATTAGGGAATGAGAAAATTAGCAAATGAGGAAATGAGGAAGGATAAGATTTTAAGAGAGACAATAAAATATTGAGATAACTAAAGACTAACAAATTAAAACTAATATAGATGAAAAGAATAGTATTTTTAATGGTGTCGTTCATCTTGATGACACCTTACATAAACGCACAAGAAAAAAAGAAGTTTGCTGTGAGAACCGTTGCTTTTTACAACGTTGAGAACCTTTTCGACACGATTAATGACCCTCATAAGTTTGATGATGACCGCACTCCTGAGGGAGCTGACCGCTGGACGAGTAAAGTGTATAACGACCACGTACACAAGATAGCCAAAGTAATTTCGGAGATAGGAAGTGATGTTACCAAACACGCCCCCGATATAGTAGGTCTTGCCGAAATAGAAAACGAAGCGGTAGTGAGAGACCTTATCAATACCGAATATTTGAAGAAATATAATTATGGGATTGTACATTACGAATCACCGGACGCTCGTGGGGTGGATGTAGCCCTCATCTACAAGAAAAGCGTGTTTAAACCCACTGCTTCATTTCCACACCCTTTATACCTCACCAAAGATGACGGGAAGCCTCTTTACACTCGCGACCAACTGTTAGTAAGTGGTGAATTGGACGGTGAAATGATTCATTTTATAGTAAACCACTGGCCTTCGCGTTTGGGAGGGGAAGCTAAAAGTAGACCCAGTCGTGAAAAAGCGGCAGCTTTGAACAAGAAAATTATAGATTCACTCCTCAGCAAAGACCCTAATGCTAAGGTGATAGCAATGGGTGACTTTAACGATGACCCTATTAACTCAGGCTTTAAGAATGTGTTAAAAACCAAAGACAAAAAAGAAGATGTAAAACAAGGAGAGTTATTTAACCCAATGGAGGCTATGCTGAAAAAAGGAATGGGAACGTTAGCCTATCAGGACGGCTGGAATCTTTTTGACCAGTTTTACTTTACTTATGATTTGCTAAAAGAAGACAAGAGTAGTTACCGCTATTGGAAAACGGGGATATTCAATCGCTCGTATTTGGCTAACCCCAAAGGACGCTATAAGGGATATCCTTTCCGCAGTATGAGCAATGGCAATTACACTTGGGGATATTCTGACCACTTCCCGGTGTATATGTACCTTATCAGAGAACTGAAATAAGGAAATAACGTTGAAGTGTTAATTATTTAAGAGACAATTTCTATATAGTAATTGCCCTTTATTTTCATACAAGTAATTTATTAATCTACGTAATACTTTTGTCGGCGTACTTCGTTAGATTTGTTTTCTTTGCTATAAATCTCTTCATAATCGGGGGTATACAGAGCATCAGGTACTACATTGTAATCGAATATCATTTCAGCTTCTCCATTAGGGATATTGCCATATATTTTGATAAAGTGTTTTACATAGCCTATATTCTTTTTACTATCGTTTATAATTTTAATATATCCCGTTTCTCCAGCTCTCACAAGGCCCATAGAGTTTTTATCAACAGCCATACAACCGCAAGAGGTCTGTATATCGGTAATCTTAAGAAAATTTTCTCCTGTGTTCTTAATAGAGATATTTATTTCAAACTGTTCGCCCTGTACCACAGGATAATAGTGACGGATAGGGTCAGTAATTTTGATAGTAGTAGGTGGGTATAATTCAGAAGCATCGCGGCAACTCACTAAAAAGAGGCTTGCTAGTAAAAAAGTAAATAGAGATTTCATTGTAAAAAATTATTAAGGTATTAAACGAATTTCGGAAGTAGCCATCAAGTTACGCTTTTTGGAGGTGTTTCTATAAATATGTATTTCAGTTTTATTACTATCTGATAGGTCTACATCGGTTGTAATTATTCTATTCATTATTCCTTTTTGTACAGGAGGAACCATTGTTTTATAGAGTTTGTCGTTTTTATAAATTTCTATTTTTGTAGGCATATAAAAACGTCCTTCTTCATTTTGTAGAAAGCTAATGGCTATTTTTTTAGCTTTCTTAGTTTGGCTTTGTGAAGGGAGTAGGACTTTTAAATCATCTATAGAGCTAATCACCCAACCGATGTGATAATCTAAAGGAAATCCTTCTAGACCATCGGTGAGTACAGAAAGGTTTTGGTAATCCTCATCTAAGGTGCTTTTGGCGATGAGTTGCTCTCCTAATATAAGATTTTGAAAATTAGTACGTGTAAGTAAAGCATTCCATTGACCTATATACCCCTTTACAGTACCTTTTTCTTCTTCTTGGTAACGAGCCATCTCCTTGTACTTAGTACTTTTGCTTAAGGCTTCTATCCATTGTTGTACTTGTGGTCGTAGCTGTAAACTATTGTTTTTACGTAAAGCAAAACCGTAGTTATTATAACTATTAGTATAAGCCAACTGTAAACGAGTAAAGCTAAGAGCGCTATATAATTTTTCTAATGCTTTGTGTTCCTCTTCTTGTGTTTTAGGAAGTATTGCCCCCAATTTATCGTAAAAACTTACAAACTGCTCTGCTGAGAGGTAAGTTTGTAATGCATTAGTAAAATTCCCATAAGGTTGCAAAGGTTTGTTTTTTTGCTGTTGTGCATTTTCTAGCGAAAGATAGTATTCAGTAAGTAGTGAGCCTGATATAGGGTAATACTGTTTGAAAAATCTGGTTACCAAATCGTCTACCGAGAGGGTTTCATCTATCAGTAATGATGTCATTACGAAGGTTTGTACATCGTTAAAAGAACTATAATCATAACCACTACCGTTGATAAACACTCCTTTAACACCTTTTTCTTTAAAAGATTTCAGTTGTTTTTGGAATCCTTTGAGGATAGGGTAGGGGGTAAAATAATCATCAAAATCACAAGCGTAATCCCATAGGTATACCTCACTTGTTTTTGGCTCCCATTGCTGAAGTGTATTATAGAACTCTTTTGTAGTCTTATGATTGTTAAGAGCTATTCCTTTAGGTAAATCTATTGTACTTATGATTACTCCTGTATTATTAGCTAATTTTTGTACAGGAGGTGTTTTGGTAGTGAGATAGCTAGAGGTAAAAAATGTATGTTTAGGAAAGCGTTTAGCTAGCCTATTTATCATAAAACACACTGATGGAGTAGCATTAGTTGCAGTACTTCCTAACGATTTATTTTTAGGACTATCGCTGACTATTGCATTATCATTTGGCATTATCATAAACTTCATTGGCTTTTCAGTTCCAAAGTTGTCAATAATATAATCTTCTATCTCTTTATAAAGAGCATCAGAGGTAAAATCTAATTGTGATTCATTGTGTTTTCCCTCTACCGTAGCAAAGATAGCTTTATTGCTTTTATCTATTACTTTAGAAAGGTTATGCCCCCACAATCCCCAGTCTATTTCAATATTATGAGTGTTATAAATTTGATTGTAATCTTCATTTAAATTAGGCGAGAAGTGAGGTTCACGATAAGCAAAAGCAAAGTTTGTACATCCTTTGTTTAAATTAATAATAGAGGGATTTAAATCAGGAGCCTGTACTGAAATGTCATCCTCACTAATCTTCTTTATAAACTGATAGATGAGCCATTTTATAGTGCGTTCTGTTTTGGCAGTAATAAACCACTGTTTATTTTCGTTTTTTATGCAATAATCATTAGCAAGACTATTATCTACTTTTACTTTCAGGCTTAGATAGTTTGCATTTTGCCCATTGAGTACTATCCTCTGGGTATCCTTCACTCTGTTTTTTAGATGGTCATAAAAATACTTAGCCCATTTCTCGTCTATTTTCGAAGCATTAGGTTGCGCACTAATGTTATACCCTTTTGAAAGTAGAGAGACTTGAGTACTTGTAATTCTCTCGGCATTGCTCTGGCACATTCCTAAAAGAAGAAAATGAAGAGCTAATATACTAAAACGAAACATATATTCCAAAGATTAAGTTATACAAATCACTATATTCTAAACCATTATAGTAGTTATACCAAACACCTGAGAGCGATAAAGCTAATTTATCAGTGAGCATATACTGCCCCATTCCTCCAAAATTGGCATTGGTAGTTGAGAATTGCCCATAAAGCTGATAGTTGAGAATCTCATCAACAGGAGCCGAACCTATCCCTCCAAAGATAGCTAAGAAACTGCGTTTGTCTAACAAGTCGTATTGTACTTTTGCAAAGGTGTTGTAATAGAAATTGCTATTGGATGACACTCCAGTAAGTTTAGCGTTAAAAGTAAAGTCGTCTAATACTTTGGTAGCGCCTAAATGAGCTTGGATGAGGTTGGGGTCGTCATTAGTGCGAAGTTTTTTATAACCAACACCAATTTCGGTTTCCCATTCATTGCGCAAATCTTTATGAAATGTTAAATTTCCCATATACTCAGGGAAATAATGGTTTGAAAGTGCTGCATTCATATCAAAGTACCATTTGTAGTTCAGAATATGTGTCCAGCTCAACTGCCCCTGAAAAGCACGTTTATCAGCTCTCCCTGATGAAGCTATCCCTACTGAGTAGCCATTCTTAGGTTGGTATCTGTTGTAGATGGCTGTAAATATACCTGGCAGTTTTTTATCTTTTAGTTCATTTTGCTGGTAGAAAAACTGCATTTCATTCTTGTAAGTTTTGTATTTCAAATAGTTTAAATGCCTTTTAAAATCGCTCAACTCTACTAATGAAGGCTGAAAGCTACGCTGATAATAATAAGCACTGTCATATTGCTTTTGCCCCTCAAATACACGCCCGCGTTCGTACTGTAAGTTCTTATTCAAAGGATCATACTTTAAAGCTCTCTGCAAGGTGTTTTGTGCCCTATCATAATTCCTTTCCTTATACTCTTGTTTTGCCTGTTTCTCCGAAGCTTCAGTATAGGCTTTAGAAAGGTCTTTGTTATACGAATATTTCTCCAAGTAAGGATTTAAAGCATTTATAGCTTCTTGTGGCTTATCTGTACGTGTATAAGCATAAGCTTCTTGTTCTACAAAGTAAAAATCTTCAGGATAAAGCTCCTTCCCTTTTTGTGTATAACTGATTACTTCATTGTCCTTTTTCAATAACGATGAGGTTCCTATAAGGTATTTTAACCCTTGATTACTGTTTTCTTTAAGAGCTATGAGTTTTTTCTGTTGCTCATAAGCAATGTTGGCATCTCCTTTTTCATTTAAATATTTAATATAAGCCAAAGCTGTTTCCTCATAACCATTCACATAAATATCATTCTCTTCGGGAGTACTCTCTTCTATAAGTTTTTTATAAATAGCAAGAGCCTCGTCATATTTCTCAAGTCCTGCAAGTGCTGTTGCTTTCTTCACAAAACCACTCTTGCTTTTGGGGTATAGTTCTGTAAGGACATTAGCCTGCTCTAAGGCTTTATCGTATTCTTTATTTTGTAAATAAGCCCCATACAAGGCACTAATAGCATTTTCTCGCCAATTAAGGTCTGTTTGTGAAGCTACAAATTGTAAATCGGGTATTGCCTCTGTATAACGCCCCTCTTGCGCCAACTGTTGTCCTCTATTATAACGATATTGCAAATAGTTATTCTTAATATCGGAATCGTTAGGAAATTTTGTATAGAGTTCTTCCAATACATTATAAGCTTCTTTTTCTTGGTTAGTAAGTAACAAAAGGCTGTATTTCTTCGATAGTAGTTCCTTTGTATGCCCTTTGCTCTTGATACCTTTTTCAATATACATAGCTGCATCAGTATAATAACCTTTGGTAATCGAGTTATTAATCAAGTAATCTAAGGCTTCTTGGTTCGATGGATTACTCTCATACAACTTCCCATACAACACATAAGGGTCTGACTGATTTTGATATAGAGCCGCCTGATTAAGCAAATCATTGTAGTTTTTCATCATTTGGGGCGATTTATTCCCCTTTCGCATCTCTTGCTGCGCAAACTCCACCGCATCCACATAGCGGTTCATTTCAGTTAAAATACCTATCTTACGATTGATAAGTTCTTGATTGTTGGGTAAGTTTTGCAATCCTCGATTGGTATAGGTCAGTGCTTTTTCCTTATCTCCTGATAGCAAATAGCTGTTGATAAGGGTCGTATACGCTTCTTCATTCTTAGGATTTAAGCGTAGGGTCTCCTCCTGCATCCTTATTGCCTCGTCTATATTACCTTTCTTTTTCTCTTGAGCTGACTGCATTTGTAGTGAATACACATAGTCCTTCTTGAACTGCTGATCTTGTGGATAAATAACTCGAATACGTTTCAAAAGTTGATTCGCTTCTATATCATTCCCCTGCTGACGATAAACGGCTATCTTTTTGCGCCATAACTCCGCATCATACGGACTTACCTCTAACAACTCATTGATATAACATATCGCACTCGAATAGTGTTTTGTTGCTATTTCAAGATTAGAAAGTATCTCTTTAGCAGCCGTGTGTTTTGGTACTTCATCCAAAGTTCTCAACAGATGATAACGTGCCTTGTCATACTGCTTTTTTTGGTAGTAATACTTCCCCATCAAAAACAGAAGATCAGAGTTCTTAGAATACTCTGCCAAATTCTTGTCCAATAACTTTTTTGCTCTGTCATACTGTCCAGTGTTGAAAAAGTCGTTTATTTGCTTTACCACTTGTTTATCCTGCGCAGTAAGATTCCCGCAAAACAGTAAAAACAACAAGGTACTATATATCTTTAATTTCTTCATCTTCTTTGTGTTTTAACTTTGTGCAATAGGCTTTTGTTTCTTCTTGTCAATACCTTGTCGAGTCATTTCTCCCCATTCAAAGTTCTTCTTAGCCAAGAAGCTGATATACCCCCTAATACTAAAGTATACTATCAATAAGTGATAAGTAAACGGTTCAATAAGGGTGATAAGTAGCAGGCGAAAATATTCCCTAAGCTTCCGGTAATGCTGTTGGGTAACATAGTCAAACACAATCGCTGAAGACGATACCATTAAACCAAAAAGGTAAATAGTAGCAAATACAACTATGGCGTTTATGTAGCTAATTCCACCCGTAAAAAGCATATAAATGAGTAAGCTAATCCCTATTGTTTCTATAATAGGTGCCAAAAACTCAAACAAGAACATATAAGGCATTGTTACGAGTCCCAAACGTCCATACTTGTAATTCCACAAGTATTTGCGATAAATCATAAAAAACTGAAACAACCCTCGTGCCCAGCGAGTACGTTGCTTGTACATTACTGAGTAATTCGGAGGTCCTTCCGTCCAACAACAAGTATCAGGAATTTCTACTATTCGGTAATCATAGTTAAAATCCTTCATATATACTATCATACGGGTAACCATATCCATATCTTCAGCAAACGACGCTGGGTCATATCCCCCCGCATTAATAAGCACCTCTTTATCGAATAATCCTAATCCTCCCGAAATGTTAGGAACCCCATTAATTACCGACCAGCCCATCTTCCCCACCAAATAAGAACGCAAGTATTCTATCTCTTGAAAAGCTGGAAAAAATGTTTTTGGCGGACTCACACGCACCAACTTCCCATCTTCCATCTCACAACCATTGCTCATTCTCAAAGTAGCTCCCACTCCTATTACTCTTACCGATGACTTCAAGAAAGGCATAATCATTTTCAGTAATGCATCTTTAGCAAGCACACAGTCTACATCAGTATTCAACATATAAGGGTACATACAGGCATTTACCCCTGCGTTCGAGGCATCAGCTTTCGTTCCCCCATTCACCTTGTCTACTACCGTAAGCTTAGCATATTTCGGGTTCTTAGATTTGAAAATGCGCTTTACCGGCGATGCTTTAATGCGCTCTATGTATATAAAAGGAGTCTCCTCTAATTCATATTCCTCTATAAGCAATTCAAGAGTCCTATCCTTGCTACCATCATTCACTATCACCACTTCATATTTAGGGTAATCTAATGAAAGTAATGAGTTTACATTCGAGATAATAGTAGTTTGCTCGTTATAAGCAGGCGCTACAATCGAAATACCTGGCGCCAAAGGCGAGTTCTTAAGAGTCGTAAGGTCTAACTCAGTATATTTCCATTTACTACTACGCAAGTTATAACGCGCCAATATCACTTGTGCTCCTATGCACACCAATATCATTATCGAGTAAATGAATACCGCTATTTGAAAAATATTTGATAATAATTCCATTACTTTTATTTATGATGCTCTTCGGTTTAAAGGGTTTTCTACGTGCTGGAAGGCTAATAGCTCTTCAGGTTTCGCTTGCGCTTTCAGTTTCTCAAAAACAGCCCTTCCTTTATTGCCAAAACTCAATAGCGTATACAGCCCTTGCATCTTAGTTTCCACATTGTGTGTATTTACAACCGTATTCTCTATAAAAGGCAAATCTTCCTCTAAGGAAAATACTCCAAGCGCCTTAAGTATTTCATCTTGAATGAACGAAGGTTGTACAGGATAAATCCCTATTAAAAAAGGCGAAGCCTGTTTATAGTCCAATATTGCTAGTGTTTTAATAATTCTCTGGCGTAACTTCACCCCACTGCTCTCTATCATTTTTAACAAATAAGACGAAGCATCCTTTTGCTCATAACAGCCCATCTCATACACAAGAAACGACTTTAGTCCCTCTCCAGCCGAGTGCTCTTGCACCCATTGAATAAAATTCGGAATCGTATTCTCAGGCTTCTTACTCAATATCTCATGTATTTCAATATTATCCCATTCCGAGAATTGATCGTCAAAATCCTCATCAAAAAACTTAAACGGATTGTTTTTACTAATGTAAATATACAAACTGCGCGCTTTCCTACGCAAAATAGAGTTCTGTATAGTTGTCATCGGTATCAATACCGATTCTGCTATTACCAAGTTAAGCCCCTTAATCTTGCGCAAAGCCCTTTCCTTGTGCTTCTTCGAGCCTGTTTGCAATTCCATTTCCCAGAACTTCTTCAACTTGAGGTCGTCCATCAGTAATTCGTAATTCTTCTGGTTCACCGATGGGTTCTTATCGATAATTTCCAATATCAAATTTGTCAGCTCTCTTTTAAAACTCCCGTCATAAGAGCTTATCCCCAAATGATCGTGAAACTCATTGCTGTTGTATACTTTTTCAGTAAACAGAATTTCCTTTATTCTATCATAATACTCTCGGCGAAGATAAGCTTGCCGCTTTTGAGTTTTCACACGTTTAAAGTGCTTCTTTATTAAAAAGAAGAGATTGTAAATCACTATACACAACAGAAGAAAAATTAGGGTGTATAGTATCTTTAAGAATAAACTATTGAGCTGGAATAACTCATAGTAATACTCTAAGTTCATTAAAACTTTTTCCATTTATTAACTTTTACTTTCGTGATAGTAGTTATCTAAAGAGCCGCATTTAGCTATTATTTTGCAAAAGTACAGTTTTTTTCTAATTAAAGATTTAGTATTATATATAATTTTTTGTTAAATCTTTTATTTAACGTTTGTTTAATACAAAATATTATTGCTTATTACATCCACATCACACCTAATTCCTTTCTATAATAACTACTTTTAGCTCCCTTCATTTCCTCTACAACATTCCTTCCTACTTCTAACTCTCCCTAATCGCTACACTCTTCTTTTCAGCTCTCTACAAACCTCTCCGAGACCTTCTAAATCCCTTTATCACCATTCTACAACATTCCCTCTTTTCTTCACTAAAAGTACTTTTTTCTTTTTCTATTTCTCTCCTTACTAATATATATAGTGTTTTTCTGCCTAAACCCCTTTTTACAGAATTTTTCCTCCTAAAATAGCTCCTTTTATCCTATAACTATCGTCCAAGATTTGTATAAGATACCTGTTTTCTGTTTAAAAATTCCTATGCTCATTTCTCCTAAAAACTGCCGATGTAGCTCACACTGCCCGTACGGTTCGCACTTTTCTATTCTTCTCTCACCTCTGTTGTCTCCTCAGTAGGTGCTTCTACAGGTGCTGTACTCTCAGGCTGAGGTGCAATGACAGGAGGCTCTTGCTCCTGCAAAGGTCTGTTTTTAGAAAATTTAAACCCTACACCTACCGAAATGGCAAAGTAATAACTTTGAGAGTCTTTAAAGTTTAGATAAGGTGTAGGTTCTTGATTGGTGAGAGGCGATAGATTGGTAGAAAAACGACCGTCTACCGCAAGTATGATTTTAGGAAATTCCCACATCACACCTCCTCCTAAATGCAAATTCATCACAACAGTATTGAAATGTGAGGTGATATCATACTTTTCACTGTATTGTTTCTCGGAATAAGAGGCTAAAAGTAAGAATTTAGGAGCTACTCCTATTTGTCCAAAGCCCCTAAATTTCTTTTTACCTTCTATTTGTAGTAAAATAGGTACTTCCAAGCAATCAAAACGAATAAAATGACGGTCGGATAGTTTTAAATCAGAACCTTCGGGACGAAAAGGAATAGCTTCGCGTTTGTACATTACTTCGGGTAAGAATACCCAATGGGTCTTGAGCGGAAGGCGGAAGAATACGCCTGTATTAAAAACTCCTGAATGCCCAAAATACTCTATATTATAGCTTTCATTGGCTGTTTTAGGAGTTATAACGCTTACCGTTGCCAAAGGATTATTAAGTTTTACTCCTATGGCTGTCTGAGAAAAACCGAGTGTAGCAACACTCAAAAAAACGATGATGATTAAAAAATGTTTCATAATGTATGTGTTAAAAATTAAAAATATTGTTCTTGTGATGTATTCACCTCAGCAGGAATACTATCATTAGTAATTGTTGGGAGCTCTTCTTGGGGAATAGCCCTTTCTAAAGGCAATACTTTCTTTTTAAAAGGCTTGTAACCTGCTCCTAATGAAAACGCAAAATAATAGCTTTGTGCCTTACTGAAATCAATATCAGGGGTGTTCTTTTTAGAGGTAAGTGGTGTAAGATTAGTAGAGAGTCTTCCATCAGCAGTAAAAACCCAATCTCTTCTGTTCCATAAAACACCTCCCCCAACATTTAAATTGAGAACAACCCTATTAAAAGAGCTCGTAACATTATAGTCGCCTTTTTCTAAAACAGCAGAGTACTTTGCTGAAGTTAAGAATTTAGGAGACACTCCTAATTGAGCAAACCCTCTTACGGTGCGCTTTCCTTCCCATTGTAACAGGATAGGGACCTCAGCATACCAAAATTTATATACTCCGCGATCAGAGAGAAGTTCTTCTATTGTTTCCTCTTGATGAAAAAACCAAACCCCCTCACGCTTGAACAACGCTTCGGTTTCTAGCGCCCAATGTGTTTTTAGAGGTATTCGCATAAAAGCTCCTATATTAAAAGCCCCTATATAAAACTCACCAAAAATACCTCCTCCGTTTCTAATCCCCTTAGGTGTATTTGCAATTTGATGTTTCATTACATTAACTGCTACAAACGGATTAGCAACTTTCACCCCTACGGCTATTTGGCTATAGCTAAATGCCGAAATGCTTAAAAGCATAGCAGTGATTAAAAAACGTTTCATAATATATTTAGTTAAAGATTATTATTACCTCTTATCTATTACTTATTGCCTAAGTCTAAGTATTTTTCAAAGTAATCAGCAATGTCTTTGAGTTCTTGGCGGTAGTGATCGTCGTCTTTCTCGGTAAGGATACCATAGCCATAACGACGGAAGTCCTGTAGTATATCCGAGAGTCGGTTGGTGATGAGTTTGAGCGTAATATGCACATTGTCTTCCGTGCGATTAGAGAGGTAAATCCCTAATACCTTACCTCCATTTTCTTTCACTATCCTACTGATTTCAGTAAAAGAATAATTGTGAGCACTTTTCTCTAAGATGAGTATCCGACCCGCTTCTTGTATAAAAGGCGTTTTGGTGAGTTGTTGTATAAAGTCTCCCAAGTAGTAATAACCTATAAATTGCTGATTCTCATTTATTACGGGGAGCATATCGGTGTGATAGGAAGCGAAAGCCTCTATTACGGTATCCCACGTAGCAGTTATCGGTACAAAAAAGCGTTCTAACGCATACTGATAATCGACTACTAAAGCTTCCTTAGCTACACCTTCCACCACTTCTTTGCGGAGTACCCCTATAAAAGTATCTCCCTCACAAACAGTCAGAGCTGAAAGCAAATGCGCCTCAAAAAGCAACTGTACCTCTTTTATGGAAGTTGTAAGCGTAATATGTAAAGAATGGGTTGTCATATTGTTACTTGTTAATAGCAGTCTGTTTTGATTTGTCCTTTGTTTTGGTAGTAGCTCAGCGGTTTTTCTAAATGCTCTCTACAAATCGCCTCTAAGACTTCAGTAACTGCTTTCTCCATCGCAACTGACCCGCATATCATTATAATTCCTTTGTTTTTGAGGAGTTCAGCAAAGAAAGAAGCTTCTCTTTGCAAGATGTCTTGCACATAGAATTTATCACCTTCACGCGAGAGGGCTTGCCAATAGTTGGCTATCTTTCCTTCGCGAGTAAACTGTTCTATATAAGGACGATAGATTTCCAAAGAGGCTTCACGGCGACAACCCCATATCAGGGTGATAGGTTTCTTTTGGGTATTTTCGGCTATCATTCCCATAAAAGGCGCCATCCCCGAACCATTGGCAATACACACCACTTGAGGTGCTTTTTTAGGAAAATGGAAATGTTTGTTGGCTACCAAAGCAGCTTGCAATGTATCGCCTATTTGCAAATTGTTCAGCAGGTTAGATACCACCCCTTGTGAATGTAGCTTTACGCTCAACCACACATCTCCTTGATATTTAGCAACCGAATAGAGTCGTTCACGTCCATCTTCAGGAGTAATGCCCAAGAGGTCTCCGGAGACAAAACTACTTTTTTGGGACGGGCGTAGCGCTATTAGGAAAATATCGTCGTCCATTACGGGTATTTTCTCCGTTACCGTAAAAGTGAGCGGTTTGCGCTGAGGCTGTACACTGAAATCATCGGGCAAAGCCAAAGAGAGCTTTTGCGCGATAGCCCAAGCCGTTGCCCACGCTTTAAACTGACCAAAGTCTTGGTCGTTTACGGTATGCAAAGACAGTGCACACTCTGCTTGTGCAGTAGCCGACAAAAGTTGGTCTACTTCTTTGGCATATTTGCAGAAATCGGGGTAAGAGTCAGAACCAAAACCGAGTACGCTATACGCCAAAGGTTGTGCGGGGGGATATTTCGCCCATAAGTGTGCAAAGTGAGTCGCATTGATAGGCGCCTCGCCATCGCCATAAGTGCAAGTAAATACAATGAGTTGCTCTGCTTTAGCAAAACGAGTGTAGGCATTCATATCGGTCAGGTAGGAACGCTTGCCCAAACGGAGGAGTTCGTTATGGAAAAGGATAGCAAACTTGCGGGTGGTGCCCCCTTCGGTGCCTACTAACACGATGTATTCACATTCGCTTTTATCAAACGGATTGTTGATGCCTTTCTTTCGTTTTCTGATGGTCATCGCAAAGCCAGAGTAGAGGAAGAACAACAGCGCCATACACGAGAGCAACAAGACGGTCGCCCAGAGATAATGCCCTTTGCCAATGTGCAGGGTGCGCACCAAATACGCCAAGCCTTTATAAGGAGAAGTGGAGGTGCTAATCACCTCGCCCGTAAACTGATTGACTACTATATTTTTATCGATGAAATCTACTTTATAGACCTCTTCTACATCTTCAAAAGCAGGAAATTCTACTTGACGCACTTCGGCGAGAGGTACTTGGAAAACGGGGAAGTCTTTAGCAGGTTTTGCGGGCGTTTCTTGTAGTGTGCTAACATCGTAATTGTGTTCGGCTTTGAATTTAGGAAACACTCCCACCGTTTCAAGCATCATATACACCCCTGTGAGGGCAATAATAAAGATAGGCACGAGCGCCCAGCGCCCCAGCGCACTGTGGTAATGATTGTAGAATTTCTCTTGTGGAAGCTTGTGGAAGAACCTGCCCCAGCGTTGCTGTTTGCGGGCGATGAGCCATATACCCGACAAGGCTACTACACACAAACACAAGGCTGTAAGCCCCATAATCACTCGTCCCGTTTTGCCCATATAGAGCGAGCGGTGTAGCGTTTTGACGAACTGTATAAACTTCGAGGGTTTGTAATTCCCTTTGATAACCTCTCCCGATTGCGGATGGATAAAGAGTTTTTCGCCCTCAGCCGTCTCTATTTGCACAAAGTGATTGCGGTCGATAGAGAGTTTAAGGACGTCTATATTCTTTTCCTTTAAAACGGCAATTGTTTGGGCAAGGGTAGTGCTTTCAAACGCTGCACTTTTGTAAGGTAACGTTTGGTTATACACCGATTCACTCGCCAAGATGCCCCCCGTAAGAGCTCCCAGCAGTATGAATACCCCTGCTATCAGGGAAAGAATTAAATGAAGTTTACGCATAATAATTACGAATTACGAGTGACGAATGACGATTTGTTGATGTGTTAATTTGTTTGGCACAAGTTATAAGATCGCGCCAGCGGCGAATTACTTATGTCTCTCTTTTTCCAATTTATAAGATGAATTAGTTTTTTTTGATAAGGAATTAATATACGCATTTTTTATAAAGAATTGTTCTCCCTTCATTATAATTTTGGATTCTTCGTCAAAATTAACACCTCCTATATTGTCCTCTATATTGCTAATATACAAAAATAAAGTATCTTTTTTCGAGATTCCAGATAATAGAAATCTCTGATATAATTGGTATCCTTTTGCTTCATAAACTATAGAATCTTTTGAGATATCAATCTTAATATCATAAATTTCTCTCCAATCATCATTATTTTGATTGAGTGTTAAAGTGTATTTTCCAAACCATTTACAATCTATCTTTTTTCGGAAAAAGATATTATGATATAACATAAATTTTTTATTTAATTTTTGTTTTACTTCTTTAGAAGAATATAAATCTTCTTCTTTACTCACCTTAAGTTTTATATTCTTTGAAAGGTATATAGGTTTTTCATAAGAATAAAGAATATGATTAGCTTTTTTTAGTTGATTATTGAAGGTAAATGAATACCTCTCCTTTCCTGTTTCACCTAAAATTTCACTCTCTATAATAGAATCAAGAGTGATTTTATTGATATATAAATAGATTTGTTCTCCTTCTGTTGAGCCATCTAATATGATAGTATCTTTCAGCTTTTGTAAAGAATTATTTTGATTATTTGTGTGAGTATTCTTATTTTGGTTATTGCAAGATATAAAAAATACTGAAACTAGGTATATAATATATCTATAAAGGAATTTTTGTATGATCATTATTGTTATCAAAACGTGTTTAAACTTTTTTGAGGAACTTGGAGATAAACCCTATATCTCATTATCAAACCTTTATATCCATCAAGCCAATCATTGACTTGTTCAATCTTAAACCTATTTTTGTACAATTCTTCATTTTTAACTTTGCCAAAGTTTCAGACTTTGGCAAAGTGTAGTGACGCTTTTCTTACCTCTTACCTCTTATCTCTTACCTAACTCAAATCGTATTTTCTTTGCATTTTTTAGCGCCTCGTGACTGATAAAATAGGATTTGTAAGGCTTGTCGTCGATGTAAATGTTCTTAATGTAAATGTTTTCAGGCGAAGCATTACTTTCTATTACTAAATCACCAGCAGGATAGTACTGTGGGTCGCGTTTGAGGGTGATTTTAGTAAACTTAGGCGAGGTGAAAGTGTAGTTAGGCTCAGCGGGGGTAATAGGGTAGAAGCCTGCCATTCCATAAATGAGCCAAGCCGACATTACCCCTGTATCTTCATTGCCTGGGAGTCCCGCAGGTTTGTTTTGAAAATACTCATTGATGAGTTGGTCTACTTTCTGTTGGGTCTTCCACTCCTTGCCTTTTAGGAAGTTGTAGAGATACGGATAGGCAATATCGGGTTCGTTTGCCATATCGTATTGTTTACTGTCGAAAATATGGTCGAGTTGCTTTTCAAAAGGTTTTTCACCGCCCATTAGCTTAATCATTCCTTTTACATCGTGGGTTACCATATATACGTATTGCCACGCATTGCCTTCGATATAGCCTACATTTTCTTCAAAGTTAGCCCCACTTTCGGGATTGAAAGGCGCATACCATTTGCCATTGGCGTGACGCGGACGCAATAAATGGGTTTCTTTGTCGAATAATTTTCTATACGAATAGGCTTGTTTGTTAAACTTCTCGTAATCGGCTTTTTTGCCTAACTTCTTAGCTATTTGCGCAATAGCAAAGTCAGCTGCGTTGTACTCTTGGGTAGTTGATACGGGGCCTTTTACACCTCCATCTACACTCAGGTAGCCCAGTTTCCAATACTCTTTCACCCCTGGGCGTATAGGGTTGTTTTCAAGCGTATTCGCTCCTTTGAGCATCGCCTCGTAGGCAGTTTGTATGTCAAAATCGGTGAGACCGCGCAGGTAAGTATCTGCTAATACTATGCTGGCAGGGTCGCCTACCATCGTAAAGGTTTCGGTTGAATTGAGTTCCCATTTGGGCAGCCAACCGCTTTCTTTGTAGATATCGAGCATCGTGCGCACCATTTGCAGTTGCTGTTCGGGATAGAGCAGGGTGAGCAATTGGTGGTAATTGCGATAGGTATCCCACAATGAGAACACCGTATAACGCTGGTGATTTTTGCCTATTTTGTTAGTCTTGCTCTCAGGGTAATCGCCATTCACATCGTTCAGTAGGTTGGGGTGAATAAGCGCGTGATAGAGCGCTGTGTAGAATATCGTTTTTTGGTCGTCGGTACCGCCTTCTACAGTAGCGTGGAGAGCATCGTTCCAGGTTTGGCGTGTGGTGGCATACACCTCGTCGAAAGTGCGGTTGCCTATCTCTTTTTCAAGGTTTTCACGGGCGTTGACTATGCTCACGTACGAAATACCCACTTTGAGTTCCACGACTTCATCTTTATCAAATTTATAGCGGAAATACGCCCCTATACTATCGCCTACTACCTCGCGGGCGAATTGTTCTTTGAGGCGAGTTTCGCCGTTATACCACATCCATTGAGCTTCCACCCCTTGATGTTTTTCTGGCTGATGCCAAACGCCATAAGAAGGGGCTACTTTGTTTACTTTGGCTACAAAATATACTGGATATGCTAGCTCCGGACTGTTATAGCAGAAAGTCCCTACCATACGCATTCCTTCCACCTCGGTAGGCGATACGAATTTGAGCATCGCACCCTTTTCGTTGGTGAGTCCGAGTCCGAGATTGATGAGCAAATTAGCTTCTCCTTTTGGGAAGTGATAGCGAGTGATACCTGCGCGGGTGGTGGCAGTAGCTTCGGTTTTGATATTATATTTGGTGAGGAAATTGCTGTAATAGCCTGCTTTAGCCACCTCATTTTGGTAGGATGAGCCGTATTTTAAGTGATTTACCTCCAATTTGCCAGTGGTAGGCATTGCGATAATCACCCCCAGTTCAGGACAGCCCACCCCGCTGAGGTTCACGTGAGTAAGCCCCGTGAAGAATTTATTTTCATTTACATAAGGGTTGGAAAGCCAGCGACTATCTTTTTCGAGCGGAGCTTTTACCCCTGTAGTATCGAAAGCCACGTTAAAGGGCGAAATGCTAAGCATACCGCGCGGAGCAATAGCCCCAGGGTGCGTAGCACCAAAATTAGAAGTACCAATAAGCGGATTGATATAATCCACAGGTTGTTGTTGTGCGTGTAGTGATGCAGTAAAGCAGAGCCCTAAAAGAGTTATATATTTTTTTATCATTTTAATAATGTATTTTTTATGGTTTATGTTGGTAAATGAGTTCCTATATAACCTATGTATATTTTGAGACTATTATTATCAGGAAAAAAATGAAAGCGCAAATCACCTGTTTTTATATGCAATTCAAAACATTCTGTTTTACCATTAGGTAGTTTGAACATCCGCATTTGTTTCTTCTTAGCATCATTCATTGTAGGATCTGATTCAGGTGAAATCTTTAAGGCTACTCGCTGATTAGCATCATTATAAATAAAACTTCCTCCTATCCAATAATCCTGACAATACTTATCTAATATCCGTAGTTTTTCCAATATTTGTTCTGTATATCCTATACTTTTCAATTGAGTTTTTACTCCTGGACATAACTCTATTCTTTTAAAAAGCAACGACCGTCTTTCCCAAATCTCAATCCCCTTCGTTATTTCTTGTACTTTTTGCTCTTTAAATGAGTGATATTTCTCTTCTGCGTCAATATGTCGCTCATTTTCTTCTTCAAAGCACGCTCCCCAAAAAGCATTGTATTCATCAGGACAATGTATGTCTATTTCATTAAGAGTTTCAAAACTTGCTTCAATCTCATTTATTTTACCTAACATTTTAGGGAGTACCCATTTTGAAAGTTCTTTATTTTTAAACTTTGAATCTTGACTAAATAGTATCTCAGACAAACTACCCTCAGAAGTATTTATTTCAAAAAAAGTTTTGCTTTTTAAAAAAGTGTCTTCTGGTTTAGCTTCCGTTACTGCTATTTTATTGAGAGTTATAAAACTCTCTTCTAACTCAGTAATACTCGCTTTTTCATACCCTATGTTGGCTAAATAAAAGTTAAATTTCATTTTCGTCGTAATTCTATAAGTTCGGCAAAGTCAATTTCTGTTTGGTCAAAAAAGCCCTTAGGCCATTTATCAAGTTCTCCTTTCTCATTCATTGAGATAGGGTGTACTTCTGGCTGTAGTTCTCCTTTATCAAAATAATTAATAGTAATAGAACTACTTTCTATTTCTTTTTTAGCTACCGCTAGCTGTATACCATTGATAATATGGTCGCTATGGGTTTCTACTACTATGCGCAACCCAGCACTTGCCATTTTAGCTAAGAAATACCCTATCTTAGATTGTGCCGCAGGGTGTAAATGCGCTTCAGGGTTCTCTATGATTACCCATCTATCTTTTTCAGCCAATAAACAAGTTACAATAATAGGTAAAACATAACTAATCCCAAAACCAGTATTAGTAGGGAATGTGGCTTTCCCAAAAGTATTTGTCACTTCTATACGTGCTGTATGGGTCTTTTCATCAATATCAGCCTCAATGGTAGTCCCCTCTAATATATATGCTAACCAAGCATTCACACGTTGGAAGAAATTAATTCCATAATTTGTTTTTGTAAAAATACGCTCTTCATCTACTATAAATCTATCAAGCTCTTTAATAACCTGTGCTGTATACTCTCCTTGAAATCCTGTATTAGGAAAAATTAAAGTATTGAGTGGCTGAGAAATTCTAGGACCTATTCTCTCTGCATTAAGATAATAAAACTCTCTAAAAGACAATGAATTATCTTGGTAGGTATCTTCTAAAATATTAGGAACTATACTAAAAGTAACTCTCACTTTATCAACATTATATGATACTTCAATTTTTTTATTATTTTCTTTTAGTATAAATATTACTTCTGATTCAGAAGTTAAATTGGCACTATTTCCCAAGTTTAGGCAATACACTCCATTTAGTTCAATATTTTCCTCTTTTTTCTCAAGAGTTCTTCTCAATAACAAAAGTGCTTGAATAACAGAACTCTTACCATTCCCATTTCCTCCTGCTAATACTGTCAGTTGATTGATGGGTACCTCAGCCTTTTCAAAGCATTTAAAATTTTGGATACATAGAGTTATCATATTGATATATGTTTAATAAATAATTCGTTAAATATTTTGAAAATATATAGCATATTGGCTTTTGAGTTGGTGCTATATGAGAGATAATTGTATAGCTGATCATCTTCAACTATAGTATCAGCAATAATTTCTGTAAGTTGTCCTTCTTTGTTATAGATAATTACTTCCCCATAAGGATATTGTGAAAGCAATAGAGAAGTTACTACAAAAAGAGCTTTGTTTAGTATTTGTTTTCTAGCATTAGGGTTTATACTTTCGGGTAGTATTTTTCTAAAAGCATATCTACCACCTATCAGATAAGTTGCATTCTTCATTGCATTAACAAATAACTGTACTTTATCCTCAAAATCTTGTGGTGTATCTTTTTTATGGCGTTCTGTATAATCATCTAAAAAGCTCTCCATATAGCCACTATAATCATTGATATTACCATCACGACTAAAAAGCTCCTCAAAAGCTAAAAAACGTAAGGCTATTTCCTGATCATCCATACGAGTGCTTCTCACACTACTATCTGTCGCTGTTTTAAATTCAGCAGTACTTACCATTGCTTTAAGTGTATCGCGCAATCCTTGTTCTGCAAAACAGTTTCTAATCTCTTGGTTATTTAGTGGTTTTCCACCCGTATTGATACGCCTAAAAATATCGTATTTTACTTCAAGGGGAGAAATAGGGTCTATAATGTTTGCTGAAATATTAGTAAGATTAAACCAACGTACATATTTAGTTTCTAAGCCTTTCTTATTGTCTTCCTCTTTAAAATATCTCCCCTCGCAATTTTCTAAGTATTGCAAATTCTTTAAGGGGAATTTATTTTCCATAAACTCTTTAATGGTTGAAATACGTTGCAAACCATCAATTATGGTAAGGCGCCCTTCCAAATCCTCTGAAAAATAAAACATTGGTAAGGGAATGCGTAGCAAGATAGATTCTATAAGTCTTGACTTTCTAAAAGAGTCCCATACAAAATTGCGCTGAAAAGCAGGGGTAAGGTCTATATCGCCATTATCTATCATCGCACTTATTTGTGCAAGCGAGATTTTATCAGTACGTACTTTTATTTTTTCAGGGTCATAAGGTTTGTATTCAGAACTAATACCTCCTTCAGAATTATTAATCCCCGATTGATCCAATTCTATAATCTTAACAAAAGCATCTCCTTTAATTTCATTGAATTCTTCCTCATCAATATCTACTGTTTTTGAAACTATTCTAAGTGTTTTATTTTCTAAATCAGTCTCTACTTCCAATAAAACCTGATCATTCTCTTTGTTGACAAAATGATAACGGTTATCTGTTTCTTCCTTTTTTACAATAGAAAAGTCAACTGTCTCAAAATTGTCATTTATTTTAACTTTTATATTCATTTGTAGATAAGTTTTTTATGAATTAAATTGTCGTGCAAATGTACAACTATTTTTTAGAAGAAGCAACACTTAATAACTTATTATACGTTTCTATCAAGGCTTGCCATACCATCTCCCTGTGATATCGTTGTTCTATCAAAGATCTGCTATTACTCTTTAACTTATGATACAACAGCTTATCATCTAATAATAACGTCATTGCTTTTTGAAAAGCTTCTGCATTTTTAGGAGAAACGATAAGTCCGTTTTTGTTTTCTATAATAATTTCGTTACTACCGTTGATATCGGTTACGATACAAGGTAATTCCATAGCACCTGCCTCTAATACTACATTGGGGAAGCCTTCGCGATAACTTGGGAATACAAAACAGTCGGCTATTACCAAATAAGGGCGTACGTCTTTTTGCTCTCTTACGGATATAATATCAGGGTCTGTATTTATGGCATTTAATGTTTTAGTTTTCAAGGGGTCTAAATGAGCTTCTTGTTTGCCTACTAATAGCAGTTTTATAGGAGATATAGTTTGCTGTTTCAGTGCTTGAAAAGCGGTAACTAATTCATTTATTCCCTTATCGCCTACTAATCTTCCCACAAATACGTATACAAAATCATCGGCTCCTATGCCTAAGGATGCTCGTAAAGTAGCTTTATAAGTAGCCGAAAAATGTGTTTTAGAAAAATAGTCGGTATCTATCCCGTTGATATTTCCATTAGCCAATACTTTTAAGGGTTTTGCTGTAATATGAAATCGCTGTAAATCTCTTTTTACTCCTTCACCTTCGGGATATATATTGGTAGCCGACCAACATAGTAGCTTATCCATCGCTATGAGTAGCCGTTGCATTAAACCTTTGCGAGTGGGAAAAATGAGTCCGGTAAAAGTATGTATCCTGATAGGTACTCCTGCCATTTTTGCAGCCAGCATACTCAGTAAGCCTGCTTTTGGAGTAATGGAATGTACTATAGTAGGTTTTTCGCTCTTAAACAAGCGGTAAAGTTTCAGCAGAGAGCTCAAATCTTTCAAGGGAGCAATAGGGCGCGACATTGCAATAGCAAAGGTATTTACCCCTTCTCGCCTCTTTACCTCTTCCAAGTCTTCTCCTTCACCCGAAATAGCAGTTACCTCAAAAGTCTCGTTCAAGAACTTTAACTGCCCTTTTAGCAGTGAGTTTAAAGATGAGGGTACAGTGGCGGTTCTAAATAGTTTTATTTTCATCTTGATAAGCTGTATAAGGTTTTACAGGGGTGATTTTTATATTGCGCCTATTCACAAGCCATTGCTCCATACCAAAAATATGAGCTATTCTATATACAATACCTTTGAGAAAGTTTGATCTAAAATACTGTTTCCAATAGCCTTCATTAGGATATTTACTAAAAATGTAAGCTTTGCTTTGCTGAGCTAAAAAATACTTCTTGTAATAGTTATTGCCTACTTCTCTATAAAACATCAAAGGCTCATTTAAACGCACAAAATGGTATTTTGAGTGGGTGCGATACCACAGTTCAGCATCTTCTAAGCGAATAGCCTCGATATCGTAAGGATTTGCTAAAAACCATTCAGTCTTTGCCATTATAGTAGGTTGCATAAAATCCTTCACTTGTTCCAGTCTTTCTTCAGAGTCAACGGGGTATCGCGTTCCTATCACTTTGTTATCATCATTGATGATATATGCATTGGTACCTAATACATCTATTTCGGAGTGTGTTTCTAATATCTCTACTTGTCGAGCAATACGGTTAGGGTGCATTATATCATCGGCGTCCATTTTAGCAAGATATTTAGTTTTTGTTAATTGAGCAGCTTGATTATGTCTATAACCCGATTTTCTATTTTTGCTATCTGATAACACTCTTATACGACTGTCTTTCTGAGCATAGCTTTCAGCAATAGATAAAGAATTGTCAGTGCTTCCATCGTCCAATAGCAACAATTCCCAATCGGTATAGGTCTGTTGTAATACCGATTCAATGGCTAAAGCTAAATACTTTTCGGCATTGTAAAAAGGGAGTCCAATGGTTACCATCTATGCGTGTTTTAAAGTGTTGTACAAAGTGAAAAAAGCGTATAGCAAAATGAAAAAAGCAATCACGGCGGTCTTAGGTTTAAAGTCTTTTGAAAAACAAGGCTGTACAATAAACGGAATTGCTATCCAAGCAAAAAGTCCCCAACGGTCGGAATACGGAATCTGGAATGCCATAAAAAACAGAAAACTTACGCTTACAAAGTATTTTAAAAGCTGGTCGTAAGAGGTGCTCCAAGTACTCGCTACCATAAACGATTGCCTACGCATATAGAGCCCTATCCCCAGAAATAGCGTGGTAAAAGCTACAAATTGTGGCTTGAATCCCACTTGATATAAACCATCATCATTTAGAAAATAAGTACTAAATCGCCCTGGGTCTTTCCGCAAGATAACTTCCATAACCGAAGCAATATTTAACAGCCCTATATTTAGATAGGCTAAAACAATCCCCAATACGTATAAGGCTAAAAAATAGTACAATGGAATTCTTTTAGCTATTAATTGCAATAGCAGAAATACAACAATAGGAATTATTACAGTGGTATGAGTAATAAAGGCTAATAATAGAAATAAATAAGCTGTGTATTGCTTTCTTTCCCATAAACTATAAGCAAATATTAAAAAAACTAAAGAAAGTCCTTGTCTGATAATATTAATGGCTAAACTCTCTGCAAAAAACAATGACACGAAGGAGAAAAAAACAAAAAAAGCATTTGCTTGGTATTTGTTACTTAAGTTTTTCAAAGCATAGGCTATGATTCCGTAGAAAAGTCCTGCAACTATTAGTAAAAATACCGAAAAAGGAGCGCCTATACTACTTAATCCTGCCATCAACCAGCTGAACATTACCTCTATTTTTACAATCGGAGGTACATCGCCTGCCATCCAGTAGTGATAATTTACCGTGTCTGTACCTACACTCACGTCTCTAAACCCTACAATCGCAATAAAATAAAGCACAAAGAAAGGTAAAGCCTGTTTTGAAATAAAAGAGGGTAATTTATCTTCATTACCTCTATCCATTTGGTATGCCCAAACGAGGGCTATAATAGCCATTAGTGCATAACCAACGTTATACAATAGCTTAAAATACGCTTCTGAAATTCCTAATGGTGTAATCATAGTTCTTTATTTTTATACATAGTTTGTTTCACTTCCTTTGCATAAAACACAGCAAAAAGCGACCCTATCACTAAACATTTTAACACAAAAGAGAAGTATAAATTTTGAAATTCAATAGCTCGGGTAAAATAGGCTATCAATAATAGCCCTACAAATATAATGGCTACTTTCAGCAGATTCCATAACTGATGCTTTAAAATTCCTTTGAGTACTTTATCAAGAGAGAAACTCACCCAAAGGAACATTATCACACTGTGGATTACAATTCCGTAGAGCACCCACTGAAAACTTCCGCAGTAGGCAATTAAAAGAACGGGAATAATGAGCAGTTTCCCGATGAGTTCTATCCGTAAATATTGGTTAGTGTCACCTAATACCGCAAAATAATCGATATTTAAGTTGTAAAGCACTATAAAGACTCCTGAAAGGGAAAGGATTTGTAATATCGGGATACTTTCTGTCCATTTTTCTGATAATATAATAATTATTATCTCCTTTGAAGCAAAAAATAGTACACAACTCACAAAACTCACTAATAAGAAAGTAACTTTTTCAAAAAAGAAGAACTTATCACTTTTGGCTTTGAGATTTTCTTCCTTAGAAAGAGTTGAGAAACTTACTTTTTTTACAATCGTAGAAATATTGGAAGAAAACAAATCGCGAAAGGTTACTGCACGAGTGTAATAACCCAAAGCACTTGCACTAAAAAACTTACCAATAAACACGTAGTAAATATTAGTTTGGAGGATATTTAGCAGGTTTGAAAACAGCAAATTCCCTCCATACAAAAACAACTGTTTAAATGATTGCCAAGAGAACAACCAACTGGGCCGCCATTTATTTAAAATCCAAAAAAGTACTACTGTAATAGCTTCTCCAATAAGCACTCTATACACCAAACTGTACACACCCCAACCTCTTTTTGCCATTACGATAGCGCAAACGGCACTGATAGTTACAGAAATGAAGGAAACAACAGCAATCTTTCTGAAAGCTAATTCTTTTATAAGTATAGTGCGATGTATGAGCTCAAAAGAAACTAGTACAATGTTAAGTCCTAATAACTTTAATAGAGGCTGAATAGGAGGGTTACCAAAAAAAGAGGCTATCCCTGCTGATGAGACATAGAGGAGTAGGTATAAAAAGACTGAAAAACCTATGTTTATAAAGAAGATAGTGCTATAATCGGTTTGTGTAGTATTCTTTTTATTGATAAGTGCTGCTCCAAAACCACCTTCTACCAAAACATTTGTTACAGTAATGAAGAAGGTAGCAATACCAATAAGACCAAAATCTTCAGGCACGAGGATACGAGCCAAAATAATCCCTACTACAAAATTCAATATTTGCTGTAGGAAATTATCTACTGAACTCCAAAATAAATGCCTAAAAGAATTGCTTTGTAACATTAAAAAAATGATTCTCTACATTAAGTAGTTAAATTGCAAAAGTAGCAACTCTGCCGAAAAAAAACAACAAAAAGGACGTATTTTTATTTTTTGAGTATTGATAAACAACTTCTCAGAGAGAGTTTGAGTATATCGGAAGGAAACAGAAGAAATCGGAATAGGGCTGAGAGAAAATTTGGTGAAAAAAGGGTGTTAGGAGGGTGGGGTTAGCTTATAGAGAGCTTATAGGAAGCTTATACGAATCTTGGACGATTGGTATAGAAAGGGTGTGTAAGTAGTTGATTCATACTGTAATACAACAGCACTAAAAATGTTAAAAACGGGGTTTCGAGGCGAAAGAAAGAGAAAAGGCACTAGACCTTAGGCCATAGGCACTAGGGGGGAATAAGCTACACGGGCAGTTATAACTTTCGGCAAAAATCGTAGCACAACAAGTAAAAAAGCTGTTAAGCCCCCGCTTAACAGCTTTTTTTATTATTTATCCTGAATACGTGTGTACACTCATTTGTGCCGTTGGCAAGTAGTTAACGCCAAACCAGCAGATGAGCAATAGTATAAATGCAAGTCCTACAATGATGAAACTCTGAAAAGGTTTCTTTTCCTTGTGATTGTACTTGTGGTGGAGATATACCAAATAGCCGAGCCAAGTGATAAACGCCCAAGTTTCTTTAGGGTCCCAGGTCCAATAGTGTCCCCACGCTTCTTTTGCCCAAAGAGCTCCAAAAAGCAATCCAAAAGTGAGAAATACATAACCTATTTTTACGAGTTGGTCGATAACAGTAAAGATTGATTGTACTTCTCGTCCTTTTTTATAGCGATAAATGCCATAGAAAGCGGTAAGTGAAGCCATACCCAACATCGCATAAGCAAAGATATACACGATTACGTGAGGCACGAACCACACGCTCTGTAAGGCAGGCATCAGGGCTTTGTTCATCGTATCGGGGTGAGTGTAGGTAAGCACTACAAATACAATACCCATTACTGCTGAATAGCTAAGCATCCACTTTTGACGATAGAGCCAATAGATAGCACAGCCTATGAGCCCCATAAAAAAGGCATACCAAATACGCGTTTCGGCAAGAGTGCGCAATGGCGGACGGTCTAAGTTTTGCCATAAGGCAACAATAAAACCTCCTATGGTTAGGGTAGCTACCAAGTGAGTTGCAATACTCACTCCTCTAAGTGCTTTGCTCTTGCTGTAGATAAGCGTACCTGAAAGTAGCCACAAAGCTACTGTGATATATGTTATAAGATTAAAATAATGCCACATTTTTAATTAACAATTGACAATTAATAATTAACAACAGCGTTAGCTGTTACTTGTTAGCTGTTTTAGTTTTTACTTCAAAGAGTAGAGCAATACCGCCAGCAAGTAGTAAGAAAATTCCTACATAAACGACAGGTAACCAAGGGTCGGAAATGAGTTCTACCACACTAAGCTCTGACCAACGTCCCATACGATCGTCATAACTCAATTGGTAAATACGCCAACCGCCTATACTGATAGGGTGATTGACCTCTATTTTTTCTTCTAAAACTTCTTGTTTTCCTTTTTGGTATACTAATACCTCAGATTGGAATTTGCGTGCTTCGGCAGGAGCCATTACCAAGGTATGCTCATCGTCTAAATGAATGGCACGAGGCGAAAATTGGAAGTTACCTGCAGAAATCCAATCGGTTTTCTTTTTGTGAGTACGAAGGTCTTCCACTGTTACCTTGGCTGCATTGGTAGCACCCCACATTGTGTGATTGATGTAAGTACTATCGCTATCAGGAATAGCTTTTTCAAGATATTGGTGAAAGGTGATTTTCCAGTTCAGCAGGGTTGCATAGTCACCTTCTTTCTCCAGCATAAAGCCTTGAGGTTTTTCGTGAGGTAGTGCTGAACCTGTACTATCAATCACAAATAGTTTGTTAGGATAAATATCAATACTGAACTCTTTGAGTTCCATTGCAATGGGGAGTTCTACCATCTGATTATCTTCAGTAGTAGCGCGCCATTCGAGTTTATCCTTATAGAGGTTCATTTTCAGACGTATAATATCTCCCTGACCTAATACGCCAGCGAACATTGTAAGCCATAAGCCAAAGTGGTTGAGAAGGAAAGGTATGTTTTTGCGTTGGTAGACCATCGAGCGTTTGAGGATAGAAAACCAAAGATTCATCAGTGCCAATACGAAGATAATACCAAAGTACCAAGTTTTGGTAAGGTCGTCTAAGCCCAATTTGCCCACAAAGCTATGAGCTACCTCTTGAGGATTTACGTTGATGCTCCCCAAACCAATGGTGAGTACCCCAAGGGTTACGACCGTAACAATAGCAAAAGGCGCTGATGAAAAGCGCACGATAAAATTCGTTTTTCTAAAAATAAAATATACAGCTGTAGTGAGTACCACAAAGGCAAAGCCTCCTATTACATTGTAAGGAAAGCTAAACCAGCTTTTGCTGATACTTCCTAAGGTAAGTTGTAGTATCAGCCCTATGATAAGGGATAAGCACGCTACGAGAATAGCGAAGGGATATTGTTTCATAGTTAGGTAAGAGATAAGAGGTAAGAAATAGGGGCGAATTACATTCGCCCCTACTCGTTATTTGTCTTTCGTAATTCGTTAAATTACTTTTGGGTTACTAAGCGTCCTTTTTCTTTAGCTTCTTTAATCCATTTAGGAACGATAGTTTCTAAGAATCTTTTCTTAGCAGCTTCTTCTTTAGGGATATCCAAACCAATTTCTTTTTGGGCTTTAGCTTTAGTGCTGATATCAGGCATTACGAAAGCTGTTTTGATGTTTAGTTTTTCTTTAAGCACATCTAAATTATTTTCAGCTTGATAAGCATAGATAAGACCATCGCTAAGGAGGCGTTCAGATTCGATAGGAGCGTGGAAAGCGGCACCGTGCGAAGAGTGTACCATATCCCAACGCCATTGTGATTTGCGGATAAGTGCCAAAGTAGGTTTCATTTGTTCTTCAGTAGCGCCGTTATCCCACAAGAATTTAGCTTTGAAGTGTACTTTTGCTAATTGTTTTTCGAGTTTCATACGCATACCATATACAGCATCTTGGCGATCGTATACGTTTTTCACCAATTCTTCTTCACTTTGGCGGTGACAAGTTTGGCAGCTTGCTGATACGTTACGCAAAGGGCTACTGATTTGGTGATCGGTGAATTTCACAGCACCATCAGTTTTGTAAGGCATATGGCAATCGGCACAAGAAACGCCGCGTTGTCCGTGGATACCGAGTTGAGAAAGTTCATAGTCAGGGTGTTGTGCTTTAAGGATAGGGGCACGGCTAAGTGGGTGTACATAGTCAGTCCAACCTTCTGCATCGTAGTACTCTTCCATCTTTTCAATAGTCATACCTTTATCCCAAGGGAAAGTAAGATATTTTTTATCACCTTTGAAGTAGTACTCTACGTGGCATTGCGCACAGACGAGAGAACGCATCTCTTGATGAGTAGCTTTATTGATATCGCGACCTTGACGTTTGAAGGCTTCTTGTAAAGCCAATTGACTTACTTGCAATTTCATAGTTTTAGTATCGTGGCAAGTAGCGCAACCGATAGGGTTTACGATTTGGCTACCCCATTGATCCCAAGGAGCGCTGTAATAAGTTTCAGCACCTACTTCTTTGATTAAGCGAGGCACATCAGGGCTTTTACAAGTCCAGCAAGTACCTGGTTGGGGAGAGTGAGTTGAATCAGTAGGAGCGCCTGTACGAAGAATTTTAGTAACGTCTTCAATAGCGTGCATGTGTCCGCGTGGAGCGTTGTATCCCTTAGAGAAAGAATAACCAGCCCAAAGGATTACCATTTCTGGACGTAGCTCAAGCAGATCATCATCGTTACTACTCATATACTTAGAGCGGAAAGTAGTGTCGGCAGTAGCTGCCCACGAAGCGTATTCACGAGGATAGAACGGTTCGTAAAGCTCATTGCGGCATTCACCTTCTTTAAGGTTATTACCACCTTTAGCTATTAACTGAGCTTCTGTTGATCTGTTCATTATCGAATTAGCCAATAGACCTAATAAGAAGGTAACTATTGCTAATAAACCTGCAATTAACCAATGTTTCTTTTTCATCGCTGTATAAATTATATTTCGTTTTTTTTTAATTATTTGATTTTTCTCTGTTTTTCACCATTTTGTCAAGCCAATCGGGAGTGTTGTTCGGCATATTGTCCACAATAGGCACAGGCGAATGAGGAGCAGCATTAAGCCCTCTCACACGGCTGTGAGGTACTTCGCGGTGGCAGTCCCAGCACAATTTACCGTTATCAGCGTGTGCCATTTTAGCAGTCACCTTGCCCGCTTGCACTTCACTTACCAAAGTACTATGGCAACGAATACAATTTTCTTGTACCACTCTTTGCCCTGGAGAATGCATCTTAATCACTTGTGGTTCCATACGGAAGGTGAACATCGTGGCGTGACGCAGACCGTCGTTCGCTTTAAAATAATATTTGCGAAAAACGTTGTCGTGAGGCACGTGACAATCGTTACACACGGTATTGCGACCGTGCGAAGAGTGCATCCACGTAGCGTACTCAGGCTCCATAATATGGCAGTTCACACACGCCTTAGGGTCGTCAGACAGATAGGAATGCGCTTTGGATATATAAAAAATATACCCACAAAGCCCTATCAGTATCCCTACTAACGAGGGAATTAAGAAACGAAACCATCGTCCTTTTTTAGTAGATGGGGTGTTGTTATCTGTTGTCGCCATTATATAAAAAATATTTTTTTCGTTGCTTTTCGTTGCAAATGTAAAATGTTTCCTTACATTTGCAAAAGAAAATAAAGATATATCCTTATTTTATTGTTATTCTAAATAAGAAACCTTGCTCTTATGTCTTATTTTCAGCATTTTAACCTATTTTAAACGTAAAACATTTTAAAAACACTATACCAATGAAAAAACATTTATTATCATTTTTTGCTTTGGGTACCGCTTTCGTTTTGTACCCCTCTTTAGCAACTGCGCAGGTAGAAAATCCTCCTGCCCCTAATGAAGGTGTTCCTCCTCCTCAACCTCCTATGGGAGAGATGATGACACCTCCTCCTCCGCCACCTGCCGATAACGAGTTCACGCTATCAGCACAAATTCGTCCGCGTTTTGAGTACCGCAATGGGGCATATCGCCCTTTAGTAGAAGGAGAATCGCCTGCTATCCTCACCAACAACCGCGTGCGTTTAAACTTCGACTATAAGCATAGCGACCGTCTACATTTGTACGTTTCTCTCCAAAACGTGAACGTTTGGGGGCAAGCGCAACAAATACAAGCCGTCGATAAAACAGGCGGTATGTCAGTTTTCGAGGCTTACGCCGAATTCCCTCTTGTGAATACCCTTAGCGCAAAAGTAGGTAGACAAGTGATTGCGTTGGACGACGACCGTATTTTCGGCTCTCTCGATTGGCACCCTGCCGGACGTAGCCACGATGCAGTGAACCTCAATTGGACACCTTCTGAAAAGTGGACACTTCGCGGTTTCTTTGCTTATAACCAATCGGGAAGTACCACGACCCCTACGCTAAATGTAAATACTCCCAGCGGACAGAATTTTACTCCAGGATTGGGTCAGGATTATCAACACTTGCAAGCCCTTCACGCACACTACAACATCAGTGAAGCACACCAATTGTCGCTCTTGTTTGCTAACTTAGGTTACCGTACTAATGATAGTGCTGACCAAAATATGCAAACTTTCGGTGCGCACTACACTGGCAAAAGTAACCAGTTGACCTATGGAGCTTCTGCTTATATGCAAACCGGTAAAAATGCTACAGGAGCCGATAAAAGCGCTTATATGTTTGCAGTGAACGCAGGCTACAAGTTCTCTCCTATCTTTGGCTTAACCGCTGGTGTAGACTACCTCAGTGGCAACGCCTCTGATGACACTTCGGGTAAGGATAAGGTATTTAATCCATTCAGCGGTACCAACCACAAGTTCTACGGCTTTATGGATTATTACTATGTAGGTTTCACTCCTTCTGTAGGTTTGCTCAATCCTTATCTCACTGCCAATGTGCGCACTGGCGAAAAGAGCAACCTCAGCGCTACTTATCACTTCTTTGCACCCGCTGCTAAGTTCGAAACTGATAAGAAACATAGTAGTCTCGGTAGTGAAATCGACTTGGTGTACAACTTAAAAGTACAACCTTTTATAGGGTTACAAGTAGGTTACTCTACTTATTTTGCTAACGATGGCACTAAAGCCCTCAAAGGTACTGCTAACCAACGCGGGTACCAAGACTGGTTCTGGTGTAGCCTAAACATCAATCCTAAATTGTTCTCTGCGATATTTTAATTGTATTGAACTATAATAAAAAGAGGTAAGAATTGCCATAGCATTCTTACCTCTTCTTTTTTGCTATATTGTTCACTACATCTCTCTCCTACCTTCGCTTTACTTTTTACCTTTCCGTCGCTACATTCCCCTATTACCTCCGTCATTCGTTATTCGTTCCTCGTCATTCGTTCTCTTTTCCGTCATATCCCCCCTATTGCCTATGGCCTAAGTCCTAGTGCCTCTTCCTCTTTCTTTCGCCTCGAAACCCTGTTTTTACCATTTTTATACTCGCTGTATTATACTATGAGTCAACTACTTATACACTCTTCCTATACCAATCGTCCAAGATTCGTATAAGCTTCCTATAAGCTCTCTATAAGCTAACCCCACCCTCCTTACAGCCTTTTTTCATCAAAAGACCCCTTAGTCTCCTTCTGAAAATTTCCGTTTCCTTCCGAAAATCCTAACCAGTCCAATTTGTCTGACAAGCCAGACCTGTCAAAAACCTTTTTTATCACTACCCATTTTCTAATTCTCTCATTTTCTAATTCCCTCAATTTTTTATTCTTTTTTACTCTCAGAAATATCTAACAATCAAAATATTGCATTTTCTTGTAGTACTTTTGACGTAGTACGTCATTTCGTTAATTTTTCATTGTAGTAGTTTTGACGTAGCTCTTTTTTTGGAGACAAAAGAAACTTTTAGCAATTTTGCGGTGAAAAAAAATCAACAACATATGGAAATAAAGAAAATATTGTTTTTCTTCCTGATGTTTTCTCTAACCGTTACCCTGCACGCTCAGCAAATTACCGTACAAGGTACCGTTTATGAAGAAGGGACTAAAAACCCCATTCCAGGAGCAAACGTAATTGTAAAGGGTACTACCCAGGGTACTTCTACCGACTTCGAAGGGCACTATACACTTCCCAATGTGCCCTCCAATGCCGTCTTAGAAGTCAGCTTCGTAGGTATGCAGACCCAAAATGTAAAAGTAGCAGGACGCTCCCGCATTAATGTTACTTTAAGAGAAAATACCCAAGAGCTCAAAGAAGTAGTAGTGATTGGGTATGGGGCAGCTCAGAAACGAGACCTTACAGGTTCTATTGTCAGTCTTAAAACCGATGAATTTGCTGACCGTCCGTCTACCAACCCCTTAGCCTCTATCCAAGGGAAGGTAGCTGGGGTGCAAATCGTCAATACAGGGCGTGCAGGACAAGACCCCGAAATTCGTATCCGCGGTACAAACTCTATCAACGGCTATACACCTCTGTACGTAGTCGATGGGCTCTTTACCGATAATATCAACTACCTCAACCCGCAGGATATCGAGTCTATGGAAATCCTCAAAGACCCTTCGTCCCTCGCAATCTTCGGGGTTCGTGGTGCCAATGGGGTGATTATCATTACTACCAAGAAAGCCAAAAAAGGACAAACCATCGTAAATATCAATTCTTCCGTAGGATTAAAAATCATCAACGACCGTGTTGCAATGACTGATGCCGAAGGCTTTAAAACTCTTTATGACGAAGAGTTAGCCAATAAAGGCGCCAATCCGTTTGATTATACCCATTGGCAAGCTAATACCGATTGGCAAGATGAAATCTTCCGCCGTGCGTGGGTGTCCAATCATAACGTGAGCGTAGCTAGCTCAGGCGAGAAGGGGCGCTTTTATATGGGGGCAGGCTATACCGATGAAGAAGGCTCTATCAAGCACGAAAAGCTCTCTAAACTCACCCTCAACCTCAGCAGCGATTACAACGTAACCGACTTTCTGCGCTTTGGTTTCCAAGCTAACGGCTCACGTATCCTCCCTGCCGACGGACGCGGTGTAGAAGCAGCGCTCAAAGCGGTTCCTATTGCCCCTGTGAAAGATGAAAATACAGGTTTGTTTTACGATATGCCTAACTTCCAAAATGCACAGGTATACAATCCTATGATACGTGTAGAAGAACAAGCTAATAATGCCAAAGCTTCTATTCACCGTTTAACAGGGAACATCTATGGAGAATTGAAGTTCTTGAAAGACTTTACTTTCAAAGCCACTTTCTCCGCCGATTATAACGTGCACGAAGAACGCAGATTCGACCCTCTTACCTATGTGTATAGTCCTTTAACTCGCGATAAAAAACACATAGGAGGACAGTATGAAACCCTTTCACAATCTAAGGCAACCACTTTGCGCACTCAGCAAGATTACATACTTTCATTTAAAAAGCAATGGGGAAAACACAACCTCAATGCAATGACAGGGCTTACTACTGATTATAAAGAATATTCTAAGTTAAATGGAGCGCGTAGTCAGCATATGGACGATATTATCTTTTCTCCTAACGGCAATACCGATAAATGGTGGCTTTCTTCTTTTGGAGCTAAGAATTCTTCTAATGGTTCTTCACAAAACAGACGTTTTACTATGTCTTACCTTCTTAGAGCTCTTTATAATTACGACAATCGTTATTTGCTCAACGCTTCTTATCGCCGTGATGGAGCTTCAGTATTTCATCGCTTGGGTAATACGTGGGACAACTTCTACTCCTTTGGGGCAGGTTGGGTACTCAGTGAAGAAGCCTTTATGAAAAAACAAAAAGTAGCAGATTATCTCAAACTAAAAGGTTCTTGGGGCGTCCTGGGTAACCAAAACACAGGCAATGACTACCCTCTTTACCCTAGATTAGTAAGTTCAAGTAGTGCTGTTTTTGGCGACCGTATTATTACAGGCTATGTACCTGCCTATTTAGTACAAAACTTAGGTTGGGAAAAGACCTATGCGTGGGAAGCCGGTGCCGAGTTTCGTTTCTTAGGTAATCGTCTCAGTGTAGAGTCTGTCTACTATCATAAGAAAACTAAAGACCTTATTGTAAATCTGCCTAGCCTTGCAGGTACACAAAACTCTTTGGAGAACCTCGGAGAGATAGAGAATAAAGGTTGGGAGATTTCAGCCTCTTGGCAAGACCAACTCAAAGAAAGCGGATTTAGTTATGGTGTAAGTGCCAATATTACCACTATTGATAACAAAGTGCTTTCATTAGGTCGTAATGCTGAGTATGCCGTTTATAGTGGTCCAAACGACGTAGCGCGTAGCTTGGAAGGTTATCCTATTGGTCATTTTTACGGCTACAGAGTGATTGGTGTATATCAAAATTATCAGGACATTGCCAATTCTCCAGTAAATTCTTTTGGAGCTAAACCTGGTGACCTTAAATTTGCCGATCTCAACGGTGATGGCGTGATAAACACCAAAGACCGTGAGATGATAGGTAACCCTACCCCAGACCTTACCTATGGTTTCAGTCTCAATCTCGGCTACAAAGGCTTCGACCTTTCAGCAGAGTTTATGGGAGCTTATGGCAACGAAATTTATCGCGGTTGGGGCGAAAGTGGTTATGCGACTCTTAACTACCAAGCACACCGCTTGAACCGTTGGCACGGCGAAGGTACTTCTAACTGGGAGCCTATTGTAGATAACAGTCGCCCCATCAATCGTATGAACTCTTCATACTATATAGAAGATGGTAGCTTTTTCCGCTTGCGCAATGTGCAGTTAGGCTATAGCTTGCCACAAGACGTATTACAACGTCTAAGAGTACAGAAATTGCGCTTCTATGCCAATATGCAAAACCTTAAAACTTGGCATAAAAACACAGGCTATGTTCCTGAAATAGGAGGTAGTGCCTTATCTTTTGGTATCGATACGGGTACCTACCCTATGCCAATGATTATTACTTACGGTGTAAATATCACTTTTTAATTAACAATTATGAAAAAGAAAATAAACCATATTATAGCAATAGGATTAATGGTAACAAGTGTTGCCCTCTTCACCCATTGCAACAAGTTCGACCAAGAGCCTCAAGGCGAATGGTATGAAGGAGAACAAAAAGGAGCAGCTGGTACTTATGAAGCCGAAGTATTCGGGATGTATGGTAAAATACGAGCTTCTTCTATCACGTCAGGATTGCCAGCTTTGGCGGTACACAGCTTCCGCAGTGAAGATGCCGAAAAAGGCTCTAACGCAGGAGACTCAGCTGATTCTAAGAATGTAGACGAATTCAATTACGTAGCTACCAATGCTCTTGTATCACTGTATTACGACGGAAACTATGAATTGATTTTCGCAGCCAATACCGTAATTGATAAGATTAATAATGCCAATCAAGCCTCTTTGGCAGAAACAGATAAAGTTAACAGAGGAGAAGCTCATTTCTTCCGTGCTTATGCTTTTTTCAATTTGGTGCGCGCCTTTGGTGAAGTACCTCTTATTAACTTCTCGGTGAAAAGTAGAGATGAAGCCAATAAACCAAAAGCATCACTAGAAAACATTTACGCACAAATTGATGCTGACCTCGCTATTGCCGAGCGCGATTTACCGCGTATGTGGCCTACGATGTTTGTAGGACGCCTTACTTGGGGAGCTGCTCGCGCCCTGCACGCTCGCACCTATATGATGCGTAGTAATTGGCAAGAAATGTATACCGCTTCTGTGGATGTAATTAACTCAGGATTGTATAATCTAAGTGCCGATTACAATAAGATTTTCCGTGAGACAGGCGAGAATGGACCCGGTTCTATTTTTGAATTGCAATGCACTTTTGATAAGGCATACGGAGCAGAACAAGTAGGAAGTACTTTTGCCCAAGTACAAGGAGTACGCGGTTCTGGACAATGGGATTTCGGTTGGGGTTTCAACTGTCCTACTCAATACTTAGCTGATGCTTTTGAAGCAGGTGACCCTCGCAAAGATGAAACCTTGCTTTATTTTGCTAAAAATATAGCAGAAGCTAACGCTATGCAGCCTAATACACCCTATGGCGAAAAGCCTATCGCTAATAATGATGTAGTGAATAAGTATTACAACAAGAAAGTATATACTGATCCTGCTTTGCGTCGCACCAATAGCAAGTTTGGTTATTGGTTCAATATTCGCCTTATTCGTTATTCCGATGTACTCTTAATGGCTGCCGAAGCAGCTAATGAGCTTGGCAACAGCGCCGAAGCCCTTACCTACTTGGAACAAGTGCGCGCCCGTGCAAGACGAACTAGTAGCACCCCTGTGCTTCCTGCTGTTACTACCACCAATCAAAGTGATTTGCGTAAGGCTATTCGTCACGAGCGCCGTGTAGAACTGGGTATGGAGTTTGACCGCTTTTATGACTTAGTACGTTGGGATATAGATGTAGAAACTCTTCATAATGCAGGAAAAGCCTCTTATCAAGTAAAACATCGTTTGTTTCCTTTACCACAAACACAGATAGACCGTTCTAATGGAGTACTCGTTCAAAACCCTAATTATTAATTGAGATAACAGGTCTAAACTTAGCCAAAGTTTCAAACTTCGGCTAAGTTGAAAATCTAAAATTTACTACAATGAAAAAATATGTATTATATATCAGTTTTATGGTGAGTCTGACAGCCCTTACCAGCTGTTTCCAAGACTTAGACCAAGACCCTGCGTTTGATTATCCAAAGCAACCTCCTATCTTAGACTATGTAAAGCCTAAATTAGCTTTTACTTTTGAAGATAATAGTGAGGATATGAGTGTGTATAAAGCAACTACTCAAGTAGTAGGAAATGCTTCTTATACACAAGGAAAAGTAAAGAAAGCTTATCAAGGAGCTGATAATAGCTATATACTTATCACGCCTCCTACTACTCCACTTAATGGTGGTAAATCGTTGCACGATGTATTGGGTAACTTAGGTAGTTTTTCTATCGCTTTTTGGATGAATGCCGAAAAACCTACTAAGGCAACAGGATTATTTTCTTTAACTAATAACAAAGGTTTTTGGAGTTATATAGACCTATTTATGGAGCCAGGTAATTCAACACAAACCAATGGACGTTTTAAACTGCATTTGAGCAACGGTACCAAAGATGGTTGGGTAGATAAGATAATCCCAGAAACATTAGGCAAATGGGTACATTTGGTCTTTCGTTATGATGCTACCACAGGTAAGTTTACTATTTTTCGGAATGGAGCAGAGGTACATTCGCAAGAGTTTAAGACTTTGGGAGGCATAGCGTGCCCCAACTTAGGTACTCTTGTAATAGGAACGCTTCCTTTTCAAACTACTCCTCCGCTCACCACTGGAGCTGGTGCACAAGGATGGGCAGGATTCTACAAAGGTCAGTTAGACCAGTTTTATTTCTTTAATGAACCTATTAATGATGTTCAGATAAAAACATTAGCAAGTGAAAAATAGATATTTAATAATTTTTATCATCTTTCTTTACAGCATCAGTATCAGTGCTCAGAATGAGGCGTATACCAAAGGCGTATATGTGGATAAGCAAAAGAACAGTATGCCTTATCGCTTTCTTCAACCTAAAAAAATGGAGAAAGGCAAGAAATACCCTTTGGTGCTCTTCTTGCACGGAGCTGGCGAAAGAGGGAACGATAATGAAAGTCAGTTGCGCAATGGGGGTACAGTGTTTAGCAATCCTGCAAACCGAGATAAATACCCTTGTTTTGTGCTCTTTCCGCAGTGCCCTGAGGGTGCCTACTGGTCGCTTGAAAAGCGTCCTGAAAAAGGTTACAAAAGCGGTAATCCTCTACCAAAGGACGCTCCTATTACCAGTCATTTGCGGTTGGTGAAGGAACTTTTAGACGAGACTTTGGCTACATATCCTATCGACCCTAAACGAGTGTACATTATGGGCATTTCGATGGGTGCGATTGCTACTTTGGATATGGTGTATCGCTTCCCCGATACGTTTGACAAAGCTGTTTCTATATGTGGGGCGACTAATATAGAGCGTATGCGTGAGTTCAAAGGGAAGACAAAATTCCGTTTCTATCACGGTGATATTGACGATGTGATACCGGTGACTTACTCGCGCGAAGCCTATGAGGCGTTGAAAAGCACTGGCAAGAAAGTAGAATACATAGAGTTCTACGGAGCTAATCACAACGCTTGGCACCCTGCTTTTAACACCAAAGACTTTTTAGAATGGAGTTTTAGGTAAGGGAAATGAGGTGCGAGCCACACAGGCAGTGTGAGCTACACGGGTAAAAACTTTGGCAAAGTGTATATCCTTAAAAGTGACATATATGAGCTATCGGAAGGAAACGGAAAAGTTCGGAAGAGAGTTAAGAGAGATTTTGGCGAAAAAAGGCTGTAAGGAGGGTGGGGTTAGCTTATAGAGAGCTTATAGGAAGCTTATACGAATCTTGGACGATTGGTATAGGAAGGGTATATAAGTTATTGACTCATAGTATAATACAGCGATGTAAAAAATGTTAAAAACGGGGTTTCGAGGCGAAAGAAAGAGGAATAGGTGATAGGCCTTAGGCCATAGGCACTAGGGGAAAACATCCCCCTAGCCCCCTTCAAAGGGGGAATGTGGCGACGGAAAATCAAAAGAAACCTCCTCCTAGCCCCTTCAATGAGGGGGAATGTGACGAGTCATTTATTTGGTAAGCCTCCGAACCCCCGAAAGGGGACAAGCTGTAAAAGGAGACAAACCTCCCCCTACTCACATACTCCGCTCTTGTGGGGTACATACCCAGCTGTCGCTGGATACCTTCAAAGGGGGAAATTAGTGATGGATAGGAGCACGAGCTACAAGCTTGCGCTAGCGGGGAGATAAGTAGCTGATGTTGCTAAATTGCACAGATTGCAATATAAATATAACTGTAAATCAGTATTAATATTATATTGAATTGATGTTAAAATAGAAAAATATACAAAATATGAAGCATTTCAAACAGATAAACAGAACATTTTTTGTGCTTCTTATTGCATTCTGCGCGTCGTGCAGTTGCAGTAAGGACAGTAAGAAAGGGGGTAATACGCCTACCCCTAAACCACCTGTTGAAAAGAACCGTCCAATGGAATTTGCTTCCGACGATGCTTTCTTGGATTATATTCAGCGTTCGCACCTCAACTATATGTGGGACGGAGCCGAACCTAACTCGGGGTTAGCCCCTGAGCGCAATCATATGGACGTGCCTTCCGATGATGCTCATATCATCACTACGGGGGGGTCGGGCTTTGGTATTGCAGGGCTATTGGTAGGGGTAGAACGCGGTTTTATCCCTCGTGCACAAGCAGTAGAGAGATTTACTAAAATCGTAACGTTCTTGGAGAAAGCCGACCGTTATCACGGTGTATGGTCGCATTGGATAGACGGGCGTACGGGTAAAACCAAACCTTTCGGACAAAAAGACAATGGGGGAGACCTTGTAGAAAGTGCTTTCTTGATGCAAGGATTGCTTTGTGTACGTCAGTATTTCAAAGATGGCAACGATACCGAAAAAGCCTTAGCCCAGCGCATTGATAAACTGTGGCGTGAAATGGAATGGGATTGGTACTTAAACGGACAAGATGTGCTCTATTGGCATTGGAGTCCTGATTATGCTTGGCAGATGAATTTTCCTCTGAAAGGTTATAACGAGTGCCTGATTACCTATATTTTGGCAGCTTCTTCGCCAACCCACACCATTCCTGCTTCGGCTTATCACAACGGTTGGGCACGCGGAGGAGCTATTAAAAGCACTCAAGTAACTTACAATTTGCCATTGATTCTCAAACACAACGGAGCAGAACAATACGGAGGTCCGCTATTTTGGGCACATTATTCGTACATAGGGTTGAACCCCAAAGGGCTCAGTGATGATTATGCCAATTATTGGGATTTGAATCGCAATCACACCCTTATCAACTACAAATATTGCCTAGAAAACCCCAAAGGTTATAAAGGTTATGGGGCGAACTGCTGGGGACTTACCGCCAGTTATTCAGTGAAAGGGTACTCAGCCCACAGCCCTAGTAACGATTTAGGGGTGATAGCACCTACCGCTGCACTTTCCAGTTTCCCTTATACGCCCCAAGAATCTATGGCTGCGCTCAAGCATTTCTATTACGATTTGGGCGATACTATTTGGGGTAAATACGGCTTTTACGACGCTTTCAGCCAGCAAGCGGTATGGTATCCTAAGCGTTATTTGGCTATCGACCAGCTCACTATTGCCCCGATGATAGAAAACCACCGCACGGGTCTCATTTGGAAACTGTTTATGAGTTGCCCCGAAGTACAACAAGGACTCAAAAAACTAAATTTTAAGGTGCAGTAAAAAAGATAAAAGGTAAAGCCCAGCATTATCTTATATCTAACCTAACCAGAAGTTTATTACTAACAGTGTTTTGAAAATTGGGTTTTAACAAAGGGCGATGTGTGAACATCGCCCTTTGTTTGATTAATGACTAAAAATAAAGAATACCAATTTTAATACAATAATACCAAAAATGCTAATAATACCAATTCAGAGACGAATGATGAGGGAGAAATATGCGAAAAGAGACTTTCATTGAAAATAGAGGATGTTTTTTGGAATATTCAAAATAAAATAGTTATCTTTGCCAGCAACTAAACTTTAATACCTTATGCGTATGCGTGTTTTTCTGTGTGTTTTGATGGGGTGGTTTGTAGGGACGATACACGCTCAGTTATTGCCACCTATCTATAACTACGCTCCTTCGGTATACTCGGGTGAGAGTCAGAATTGGAAAATATGTCAAGCGATAAATCAAAAGATATATTTTGCTAACAATATAGGTCTATTGGAGTTCAATGGGGTGGTATGGCAACATTACCCCTTGCCCAATGGAGCTATAGTGCGCGCCGTAAACGCCAAAGGTAACACTATCTATACGGGAGGTTTTGCTGAATTTGGTTATTGGCAAGCAGATGCTTTCAACCGTTTGCAATACACTTCACTAAGTAAACGCTTGCCGTCTAAGGATATAGAAGACGAAGAGGTATGGAAAATTGTTTTTTTTGACCATTGGGTACTCTTCCAGTCGTTGCACAAACTTTATATTTACGACTCTCAGCACGACCGCTTTCACATTGTGCATTCGCAAAACAACCTACCTAAAATCTTCAAAGTGGGCGAGCATATCTTCTTTCAAAAGATGAATGAGGGGCTTTTTGCTCTTGTGAATGGTAAAGAAGAGTTGCGTTCGGGAGCATCTCTTTTCCGTGAGCATATTGTTATTAATATCTTCCCCTATAAAGGTAAGTTTCTATTTGTTACCCAAGACAAAGGCATTTACGAAGGAACACCTGCTGAGGTGAGACCTTGGCAAGTGAGTACTGGGGCGCTTACTTCTTCTTTAAATATCTATAGTTGCGAACAACTCTCTGACGGTTCTATCTTGCTGGGGACGATTGCCAATGGTGTATACCGATTATCGCCAGAAGGACAACTGTGGGAGCACCTTCATCAGAAACAAGGCTTGCAAAACAACACGGTGCTTTCTATCTTCGAGGACAAAGAACACAATGTGTGGTTAGGCTTAGACAATGGCATTAGTATGGTGAATTTCTTTTCGCCTTTCCGCCAGTATAAAGATAACGAAGGAGTGCTAGGAGCCGTTTATACCTCTATTGTTTACCAAGGTGATTTGTATTTGGGTACCAATCAGGGGCTTTTTTATGCGTCCTTTCCTTTGAAAGCAGGTCAGCCATTTCAGTTGGTTGAAGGGACTAAAGGGCAAGTGTGGCAACTGAAAGAACTACAAGGCACTTTGTTTTGTGGGCATAATTCAGGTACGTTTGTGATAAACAACCATCGTGCACAGTTGGTGTGTAATCTTTTGGGTACTTGGGATATTAAACCTGTGGAAAGACACCCTAATTGGCTCTTGCAAGGCAATTATGAAGGTTTATACCTTTTGGAACTGAAAGAAGGGTGTTGGCAATACCGCAATAAGATAACAGGATTCAACGTATCGAGTAGGTTTTTTGAGTTTATTTCGCCTACTGAACTATTGGTAAGCCACGAGTACAAAGGCGTGTTCCGGTTGCAACTCTCCCCTGATTTTACCAGAGTACTCCAAGTGCACAAAGAGACTTCTGCTCCAATGGGGCGCAAGTCGGCGATTGCTAAATACCGCAATGAGATTTGGTATTTTACTGAAAAAGGCTTGTTTAAATATGATATTACCGCACGTAAGTTTGTGCAAGATGAAAGCCTTACCCATCGGCTATTCGACCAAGATGCCTACTTATCGGGCACTATGTTACGGGGTAAAGAGGACGGATTGTGGTTTTTTACCCAATACAATATAGTGAAGGTGAGTCAGGGTAAGTTAGACAAGGCGCTTCAGCTGAAAAAGATGCCTCTCTCGGCTACTTTTCGCAAGGATTTGGTAGGTTTTGAGAACCTCAATGAGTACCGAGAAGGTGATTGCCTTTTAGGTACGAGCACCGGCTTTATGGATTTTGTGTTTAATCCGTCGCACCATACCGCTTATGAGGTGCATATAGACCATATAGATAAAAGCAAAGTGGAAGGCGTATGGCAACCTATTGCTCTTAATAGTACTGATAACCGCTGGGCACATAACCAAAACAATCTGCGTTTTAGCTATAGTGTACCTGCCTATAATGCGATGTTTCAAACTGTATATCAATATAAATTGGAAGGACTTTACGAGCACTGGAGCGACTGGAGCAAGGAGGCAAGTGTGCAGTTTGATAATCTGCCTGCGGGTGATTATACCTTTTTGGTAAGAGCCAGAGTGGGAAATGCTGTTTCGACCAATACGTGTACTTTTCACTTTGTAATTGAAAAGCCTTGGTATGCCACTAATGTGATGATAGCTACCTATATAGGACTCTTACTGCTTTTGCTTTTTATAATTCACCGAGTGTATAGAGTTCATTACAAGCGTCATAAGAAGAAGGTAGAACAAGAAAAAGAGAAAGAACTCGCCCTATTGCAATTAGAAAATGACCGCACGGTAATGAAACTCCAAAACGATAAGCTCCATAGTGAAGTGGAGAGCAAGAACCGCGAGTTGGCGGTGACTACGATGAACATCGTGCGCAAGAATGAACTGCTAATGAGCATCAAAGAGGCACTTTTGAGCAGTGGTAATAGCAAACAGGTATTGCATATTGTGGAAGATAATATTAACAGCGAAGGTGACTGGGAGCATTTTCAAGAAATCTTTAATCAAACTGACCGCGACTTCCTTAATCGGCTTAAATCACTTCACCCTGACCTTACTCCTAATGATATTAAACTGTGTATTTACCTGCGTTTGAACCTTTCGAGTAAAGAAATTGCTCCACTACTGAACATCTCTACCCAAAGTATAGAGATAAAGCGCTACCGCTTACGCAAAAAGATGCGTTTAGAGCGCAACCAGAACCTTACTGACTATATTCTAAAGCTCTAAATTAATGATTAATGATTAGTGGTGCGAGCCGCACAGGCAGATGTGAGTCGTACGAGCGAGTAGAAAACGTAAATGGATTTTTCTTAAAAAAATATATACATTACCTATACAACACCTCTTTTTAAGAGGTGTTTTCTATTTGTTGTTACCTTTACATAGAATTTTTATATATGAGTTTAAATATAAGATTAACAGAGGGTTGTTTTTCAATTCTAATTAATAGTAGCTATACATTTACGTTAAAAATACTCCTTGTATATTTTTTGTATAGGTAAAATATTTTGCGTGTTGAATAATTGCGTTTATCTTTGTTGCGTGATTGAAAGAGAAATAAAAGAAAGAGAAGGTAATACTGAGTTAATATCAGAAATACCAATAATACTGATTAAAAGTATAAAATTAGTGAAGGATTAAAGTTTAGGCTAAGTTAGGGACAGTAAGTAGTATTATTAGTTATGTAGTTTTAGAGGCTTTGACAAAGTTTGGAGGCAAAACCAACTGAAAAAGGTGATTTGTTATTTTGAAATTAAGACCATAATTTATCCTTTTTGAGATAAAACTTATCAAAAGTTACCACGGGGAAAGAAAGAACGAAAGCGCACGAAAATTATTCTTAACTTTATCCAAAAAAGAGAGGGATTTTTACTAGATGATAGACTTAGCTTATAGAGAGCTTATAGGAAGCTTATACGAATCTTGGACGATTGGTATAGAAAGGGTGTATAAATAGTTGATTAATAATATAATACAACAATGCCAGTAATATCAGTAATAGGTTGTGAGGCGAAAGTAAAGGAAAGAAAAGAGCAAGTTACAAACAAGTTAAACCTAATATAATACATTAACATACCATTTAAAAAGAGCAATTCAGATGAAAGTATTTATTTTACCAATGTTGCTATTTTTATGTACGAGTTTGGCAGTGGCACAAACTTATAACATAAAAGGAAATGTGAAAGAAGCTCCTAACAGTCCGATGATGGGGGTTTCGGTGGTTGTAAAAGGCACTACCCACGGGGTCTCTACCGATTTCGAAGGGAATTTTGCCTTAGACAATGTGAAGAGAGGTCAGGTTCTGGTGTTTTCGTATGTGGGTTACATCACTCAAGAAATCACTGTGAACAATGGCAATGCGCTGAACGTTACCTTGAAAGAAGATACCCAAACCCTCGGTGAAGTGGTAGTTATCGGGTATGGCACTCAAAAGGTAAAAGACGTAACAGGTTCGGTATCAGTAGTAGATGCTAAAACCATTACCGAACTAAAGCCTGTGGATGCGGCTACTGCCCTACAAGGTACTACCTCAGGGGTGAGCGTAAACAAGGCTTCGGGCTCACCTGGAGGGAAGATAAACATTCTCATTCGCGGAGTGAGTTCTAACGGTAGCAACGAGCCTTTGGTAATTATCGACGGTTACGAAGGGGCACTGAACAGTATCAACCCCGAGGATATTGAGAGTCTTACTGTATTGAAAGACGCTCAAGCGGCTATCTACGGTATCAAAGGGGCGAATGGGGTAGTACTCGTAACTACTAAGGGTGGACGCAAAAACACACCTTTGGAAGTAAAAATTAGCTCGTACAGTGGTATCCAGCAAACTACCAAAAAGTTGGATTATATGAACGCTACCGAGTATGCTGCCTTGCTCAACGAGAGTTATGCTGCCAACGGACAGGCGTTGCCTTTTGGCAATTTGGCTTCTTTAGGCAAAGGCATTGATTGGCAAGACGAGGTGTTTAAGAATTCTGTTATTTCAGATATGACAGCTAGTATCTCGGGTGGAGGTGAGAAATTTAGTTATTACTTAGGGGCATCACATCTTACCCAAGACGGTATTGTAGCCCCTGAAAAATCCAACTTTAAACGCAATAACGTGAAAGTGAGTTTGGGAGCTGATATTTCACCAAAACTTAAGATGAACTTCACTGCCAATTATTACAACAACAAGCGCAAAACCATTGAGGAAAACGGCTTGGGAGCAGTGCTTTTCAACGCTTTGAACTTCTCGCCTACTTACGGTTTGCACGATGAGGATTTAACGGGCTTTTTGGGTAATGAGGTGATTAACCCTTTGGCACAAATAGACAATACCTATAATCAGTATGACGGCAATGGATTGGAGGGGAATTTCCAGTTGAGCTATAATCTCATAGAAGGCTTAGACCTCACTTCGCGTATCGGGTTTAAAACGTATAGTGATGAGAAGAAAGATTTTCAACCGCTGAGCTTCTTTGGTACGGGCAAAATCTTCAACCGCAGTCGTAGTACGGTAACTCAGGAAAAGAACGAAACGCACGCTTATACGTGGGAGACTTTTGCTACTTATAACAAAACTTTCTGGAAAAACCACAACACTTCACTCACTGTGGGAACCAGTGCGCAACGGAACTGGGGCAGTGGACTCAGTGCTACGGGTTACGATGTGCCTAATAACTCTTGGGATTTTGCTGATATAGGGCTTACTACAGGCACTAACAACAGCAAAACTGATAACTCGTATATGAACGATTCGCGTCTTACCTCTTTCTTTGGTAGATTGCAATACGATTATAAGAGCAAATACTTGCTATCGGCGATGCTTAGGCGTGATGCTTCTTCAGACTTCCCGAAAGACAACCGCGCCGACTTGTTTTCATCAGTAACAGCAGGTTGGAAAGTATCCGATGAAGGCTTCTTGAAAGACAGCAAATGGATAGACTTCCTCAAATTGCGCGGTAGTTACGGTACACTCGGTAACAATGCCGGTAAAAACCTTTATAAGGCAATTTTGAACGGGGAGGCTGTGTACGTGTTTAACGGAAAAATAGTGCGCGGAAAAGCTGTAGGCAAATTGCCAAACCCAAGTGCCAAATGGGAAGTAGCCGAAAAGTTAGATGTCGGTTTTGACTTCAATACACTTGGCAACCGCTTGTCGTTAGTATTCGATTATTTTATAGAAAACCGCAACGATTTGCTCATCTCTAATTTCCCTGTCTCAGGTATTATAGGAACGGCTGCACCAGGGGCTTCAAACCCTACTGTGAACGCTGGTAATACTCAAAATAAAGGCTTTGAGGTGGCGTTAGGTTATAAAAGTGATGTAACCAAACCTTTTTCTTGGGGCTTTAACTATAACATTACTCGTTTGGACGGCAAAGTGGTCTCAATCAATGGCGATGTGATTCCAGAAGGAGGAGCGTTCAGCGTTGGTCAGTTAGCACCTGCACGTATGGAAGTAGGGCAACCTATGGGTTACTTCTATGGTTTGCAAGCCGATGGTATCTTCCAAAACCAAGCTGAGGTAGATGCGCACCCTTCACAACTTGCCTTAGGGGCTCCTGCCAAACCTGGCGATATCAGGTATAAAGATGTGAATGGCGACGGAGTAATCGATTTTAAAGACCGTACTTATTTGGGTAAACCTACCGCCACTTACTATATGGGCTTGAACCTCAATGCTAAGTATAAAAACTTTGATTTCTCGACCTATATGTATGCTGAGCTCGACAAAGAGATGGTGCGCAACTACGAGCGTTCACAACCTAACGTAAACCGCCATCGTTCCTATCTTGACCGTTGGCGTGGTGAGGGCACCAGCAATAGCGTGCCTCGTGTAACCACAGGCGCAACTACCAATAATTTATTCTCAAGTTTCTTTGTAGAAGACGCCTCATTCTTGCGCGTTCAGAATATACAGTTGGGCTATTCGATTCCTGCATCGGTATTGGAGAGTGTGAAGATGAAAAGCTTCCGCGTGTACTTTTCAGTAAACAACGCCTTTACGTTTACTAAGTACAAAGGTTATGACCCTTCAGCTACCTCTGGTGATGCCATTGGTGGAGGTATTGATTACGGCTTCTATCCACAAGCTCGTCAGTTTATCTTAGGATTTAATACATCATTCTAAAACCCATACAAACAAATGAAAACGATATATAACATACAGAAATGGACAATAGGGCTTATGCTTTTTGTCTTTGCCTTTGCTTGTTCCGACGATTTTCTCGACAAGACTAAACAGTACGAAATCAATTCGGAGACCTATTTCAATTCAAAGGAAGACTACCAAAATGCGCTGATTGCAGCTTACAATTTGTTACATTCTACGTATATAAATGTGCTTATGGGCGAAATTGCCTCCGATAATACCCTTTGCGGAGGTGAAAGTGCTTCCGATGTACCTGGTTTTCAACAAATAGACCAGATGATTCACACGCCTATCAACAGCCAACTCAAAAACTTGTGGGACTGGATGTTTGCCGGTGTAAACCGCTCGGCTTATATCTTGGAATTCCAAGACAAAACAGCCTTTGAGGGCAAAGAAGTGATTATTGCCGAAGCGCATTTCCTTCACGCTTATTACAATTTTGAGCTCGTGAAATGGTTTGGGGCAATTCCACTCAAAGAAAACAAACGATTTGAGCGTGGCGACGAACAAAAAATACCCCGTTCCCCTGTGAGTGAGGTATATGCTTCTATTGAGAAAGACCTTTTGGCAGCCATTCCTCACTTGCCTACAACACCACCCGACGGACAAGTAGGACGTGCTACTAAAGGCGCCGCTCAAGCACTACTCGGCAAGGTGTATTTATACCAAAACAAATTTGCCGAAGCAGCTCAAGTATTAGAAACCGTGATACACAGCAATACCTATTCACTTGTAACTGACTATGCTTCTATCTTCGAAAAAGAAGGTGAAAACGGGGCTGAATCGGTATTCGAGATACAATACACCGATGCTGAAGGTGCTAGTTTTGACTGTTTGCAATGTAGCAAAGGAAATGTAGCGGTAGGGTTTAACAGTATCCGCAACTATAACGGCCCTGTGTTCGATTCTGGCTATAGTTTTAACGTACCTGTACAAGAGGCAGTCGATGCTTTTGAAGCAGGCGACCTCCGCAAAGATGTTGCTATCTTGGATATCGTCGCGTGGGCAGCAGCGAACAACGCTACTTATGCCGAAGGTTACAAACATACAGGCTATTTCAATAGAAAATATATTGCTCGCAAAGGTGACCTCAATAGCCCCGACCAAAACCTTACCAACCCTAATAACTATCGTGCTATTCGCTATGCCGATGTGCTTTTAATGGCTGCCGAAGCGCTCAACCGTGGTAATATCAGCGATGAACGCGCTCGCGATTACCTCAACCAAGTGCGCAAACGTGCCTTTGGTAATGAAAATCACAATATTACGGTATCAGGCTCTGCTCTTACCGAAGCGATATGGAAAGAACGCCGTGTAGAGTTCTTAGGCGAAGGCTTGCGCTTTTTCGACTTAGTCCGCACCGGAAAAGGCACCGAAATACAAGGTTTTACTGCCAACAAAAACGAAGTTTTCCCCATACCCTACGAAGAAATACGCTTTGCTAATGGCAATTGGCAACAAAACCAAGGATACTAATTACCTCTTATCTAAATTAAAATGAAAACACTCAAAAACCTCATAGCACTACTGTTTCTCATTGGAATAGTGGCCTGCGAAAAAGATAAGGACGATCTCAGTTTCGTCCAAAATGCCACGGCTCCTACCGATGTCTCAGCGAAATTTCAGGTGAGCACCGATAACTCAGGGGCTGTAACCATCACGCCAGTAGCTACGGGAGTAGCCTCCTACAAGGTCTATTTTGGCGATAGCACTGCAACTCCCACTACAGTGAAAGCAGGTGGTTCGGTAACACACACTTATGCTGAAGGTAGTTACCAAGTGAAAATAGTAGCTGTGAACATCGCTGGCAAGGAAGCCGAAGCGACTTTGTCTTTAGAGGTGTCGTTCCGCGCCCCTGAGAATGTAGAAGTAACCGTAGCCAATGACCAAGCGGTTTCTAAGAAAGTGAATGTAACTGCTAAAGCCAACTTTGCGATTACTTACGACGTGTATTTCGGTGAGAGTGCCGACGAAAAACCGGTCTCTGGCAATATAGGAGAGGAAGTTTCACACATTTATAAGCAAGTAGGTACTTACACCCTTACCATAGAAGTGAAAGGTGCGGGCAAACAAACTACTAAAGTGCAAAAAACGGTACGAGTAATTGCCTTGCAACAGCCTACTACGGCGGCTCCTCAACCTCCTATCCGCAAAGCGCAAGAGGTCGTTTCGCTTTTCAGCGGAAGATATACTAATGTGGCAGACACTGATTTCAACCCTAATTGGGGACAAGCCACTGCCTACAACCTCTTTAAGTTGGGCACCGATGAAATCTTGCAATACGCTCACCTCAATTATCAAGGTATCCAATTTGCTCGAGAAATCGACCTATCAGCGATGGAGTTCTTGCATTTAGATGTTTGGACTGCCGATGCTACCGCTTTAGATATCTATTTGATTAGCAAAAGCACAGGCGCTGACGGTGAGAAGTTTATCAAAAAGACCCTTACTGCCGATAAGTGGACAAGCATCGATATTCCGCTAAGCGACTACACCAAACAAGGATTTGTAATCACCGATGTACACCAAATCAAATTGGTAGGACAAGGTACGGTATTTATTGATAACTTGTATTTCTACAAAAAATCGAATACTGTGATAATCGAAAACTTTGAAGGTACAGCTCCTAAATTTACTACCTTTGGCAATATGGCAGATGTAGAAGTAGTAGCCAACCCTAATACTACAGGCAATACTTCTACCAAAGTAGCCAAAATGGTGCGCACCAAAGGTTGTGAAACGTGGGCAGGTGCGTTCTTCACTTCCGAAAGTTTGGATATGAAAACCCACAAGGTATTGAAGCTAAAAGCCTTTTCTCCTAAGGCAGGTATTACCGTAAAAGTGAAATTAGAAGGAGCTACTAGCGATGAAGCTAAAGAAGTAGATGCTCGTATCACCAAAAAGAACACTTGGGAAGAACTTTCGTTTGACTTTACAGGCATTGATACCAGCACTACCTATACTAAAGTAGTTGTTTTCTTCGACTTTGGTGAAAAAGGCGATGATACCACTTATTACTACGACGAAATAACACTGAATTAATTACCCGTGCGGTTCGCACTAAATTGACAAATTAAAATGAAAACCTTAAATCTTTTAACCCTATTAGTAGCTTTTGTCTTTATAAGTTGTAAAGATAAGCACGAGTTTGGAGACCTTACACCTCCTTCTAATGTAAATGCCTCGTTCAGTATCGTGGGGGCTGATAACACTCATCCTCACGGCGACGGCACGGGCTTAGTGAACTTTGTAGTAACCGCCCAAAACGCCATTTCTTACCGTGTCGATTTTGGCGACGGCAAGACCGAAATGGCTCCCTCTGGTAAAATCCAACACCGCTATACCAAAGTAGGTACCAACAAATTCACAGCGGTAGTAAGTGCTGTAGGTGCAGGAGGCTCTATGAGTTCTGTGTCTTTAGAATTGGAAGTATATAGTTCCTTCTCCGATGCTGAAGCCGAAAATATGCTCGCAGGTAAGAATGTAGGCGATACTAAAACTTGGTATTGGGCTGCCAATGTAGCGGGATATGCAGGCTTAGGACCTCAAGAAAGTGGCGATAATGGCGAATATGGTTATCCCGCTTGGTGGCAAGCAACACCATTCGATGCTACTCGTACTTGTATGTTCGAAAATTCCTTTATTTTCACCCATACAGCTAATGGTATTACCTATAAACAAACTGCCGATCACGTGTTTATACCAGGAGCCTATGCTGAGGTGTTAGGTGTAGCTAAAGACCAATGTCACGGCACCGATGTAGTACCTACGATTACAGGCGAGAAACAAGTATCCTTCGTGCCTTCTACTTCTAAAGCCGCTACCCAAGGTAAGTACAACAACAAAGCCTATCGCGGTACAGCTATCGAGCTCTCCAATGGCGGTATGCTCGGCTGGTGGGTAGGCGCAAGTACTTATGACATCATCAGCCTTACTGATACACAACTCATCGTGCGCGTGATGCAACCTAACAGTCAGTATGCGTGGTATCACATTTTCACCACTACCAAACCTTCCGAAAATAACTTTACCAATCTTGTGTGGTCTGACGAGTTCAACAAAGCGGGAACTCCCGATGCTACCAAATGGACGTATGATTTAGGCAAAGGTAGCAATGGTTGGGGTAATAACGAGTTACAAACATACACCAAAGACCCCGAAAATGTGAAAGTGGAAAACGGTGTGCTAAAAATTACTGCCAAAGCCGATGGCAGTGGAGGGTATACTTCTGCACGACTCAAAACTGAAGGTTTGTATGGTTTCAAATACGGCAAAGTGGAAATTAAAGCCAAATTACCTGCTGCCAAAGGTACCTGGCCTGCAATGTGGTTCTTGGGCAATAACTTCGCTACCGACGGCTGGCCTAAATGTGGCGAAATAGATATGCTTGAACAAAAAGGTAATAAAAAGACCCATATTCTCGGCGCTTGCCATTGGTACGACACCGATAACAACCATCAAGGTGATTACGACAAAGAAACTGAATTTGCAAACACTTCTGCAGATTTTCATATCTATACGATGACGTGGACAGAAAAAAAGATTATCTTTGCAGTCGATAATCAAAACTATTTCGAGATGAATAACAATGACAAGTTACCTTTCAATCAAAAATTCTTCCTCATCTTCAATATAGCAATGGGAGGTTCTTTGGGGGGTAATGTCGCTGCCAACTTCACCGAAGATAGCCTTGAAATCGATTACGTAAGAATTTATCAATAATCATAATTTATGAAGAGAATAACATATTGCATTCTTATGGCTATTGCCATAGTGGGGTGTAACCGTTCCTCTAAAGAGGATGCTACCACCCCCATAAAATGGGAGTCCTTCAGTGGCGATAAAAATATCGAACGCAAGGTAGATTCTTTGCTATCGCTGATGACCTTAGAAGAAAAAATAGGACAACTTACTCAGTTTGCCGCCAATTGGGATGTAACAGGTCCCGTAATGTCCGATGACTTTCAGCCTTATCTCGAAAAAGGTCTCGTAGGCAGTGTGTTCAACGCTGTTACCGTGCCTGGGGTGCGCAAATTGCAGGATATAGCTGTCAAGAAAACTCGCTTGGGTATCCCTATTCTATTTGGTTACGACGTGATTCACGGTTATAAAACCATATTTCCTATGTCGCTTGCTGAAGCCTGCTCTTGGGATTTAGACCTAATGCGCCAAACCGCTGCTATTGCTGCCGAAGAAGCTGCTGCCGATGGCATCAAATGGACGTTCGCCCCTATGGTCGACCTAGCTCGCGACCCACGCTGGGGGCGTGTGATGGAAGGCGCTGGCGAAGACCCCTTCTTGGGAAGTGAAATCGCCAAAGCTCGCGTACAAGGTTTTCAAGGAGGAACCGACTGGCATTCGCTTAGCAAAACCAATACTGTCTTAGCGTGTGTAAAACACTTTGCTGCCTATGGTGCTGCCGAAGCAGGGCGCGACTACAATACTGCCGAGCTCTCTCAGCACACTCTTTGGAATGCCTATCTACCACCTTATAAAGCAGCAATTGATGCAGGAGTGGGCACCGTAATGGCTTCCTTCAACGAGGTAAACGGTATCCCTGCAACTGCCAATCGCTACCTAATGACGGATATCCTTCGCAAGCAATGGGGCTTTAAAGGCTTTGTAGTAACCGATTATACCGGTATTAACGAACTGGTTCCTCACGGTGTTGCGGTTGATAATAAGCACGCTGCCGAGTTAGCAATCAATGCTGGTATTGATATGGATATGACAGGCGCTAACTTTATCAAGCACCTCAAAAAATCAGTTGAAGAGGGTAAGGTAAAAGAAGAGACTATCAACACCGCTGTACGCCGTATCTTAGAAATGAAATTCGTATTAGGCTTGTTTGACGACCCTTATAAGTTCCTCGATGAGAATCGCGCCAAAACAACCCTTATGAAACCGGAGTTCTTGCAAGTAGCCCGCACTGCCGTTACTAAATCGGTGGTATTGCTCAAAAACAACGCCGAGGTATTGCCTATCACTCCTGATATGCCGAAAAAGGTAGCTCTCATAGGACCTATGGTAAAAGATTCTATCAACCAAAATGGCGAGTGGCAAGGTCGTGGCGACCGTGAGCTCAGTGCTTCTCTTTTCAAAGGATTGCAAGAAGTGTATAAAGATAGTAAGGTGCAGTTTAGCTATGCCAAAGGTTGTACCCTTACCGCCACTACTTCTGCCGATATAGCCAAAGCAGTAGCCACCGTACGCACCGCCGATATAGCAGTGGTAGCCTTAGGTGAAGACTATAACTGGTCTGGTGAATCTGCTTGCCTTACCGATATACGTTTGCGCGCGCCTCAACGCGAATTGCTCCGCGCTCTCAAACAAACAGGCAAACCTATAGTATTATTGGTGTATAGCGGTCGTCCGCTCGATCTCAGTGAAGAGAGTGAATTAGCCAATGCTATTTTGCAAGTGTGGTTCCCTGGTACCCAGTCAGGTTATGGTATCGCCGATGTATTATCAGGTAAGTACAACCCTTCAGGGCGTTTGGTGATGAGTTTCCCTCGTAATGTTGGGCAAGTACCTATCTATTACAATCACAAGAATACTGGTCGCCCCGTTGATCCTAATAACCCAACAGTTGATTACCGTTCTAAATATGAGGATGCGCCTGTCACACCTCTCTATCCTTTTGGTTACGGATTGAGCTACACCACCTTTAATATTAGTAATGTACAGCTCAGCAGTGCCACCCTCAGCAAAGGAAGCAAGATCACTGTTACAGCCCAAGTAGCCAATACCGGCAAGCGCGATGGTGAAATAGTAGTGCAATTATATATTCGCGATTTGGTAGGTAGTGTAACCCGTCCGGTGAAAGAGCTCAAAGGCTTCCAAAAAGTCGCACTCAAAGCCGGCGAAAGCAAACAAGTGCAGTTTGAAATTACCGAAGACCTCTTAGCCTTCTACAACGCCGATTTGAAAAAAGTAACCGAACCCGGCGCTTTCAAACTCTGGGTAGCCCAACACTCTGCTGATAACAGCAACGAAAAAGATTTTGAACTAAAGTAGATTTTTTTCTTTCATTACACGCAAAAAGGATTGCTCTTCTAGGGCAATCCTTTTTTTGTTTTAGTGTATGATATCTTATTCGCTAATCTTAGCCCACGTATCTTTTAAGCCGACGGTTTTGTTGAACACCAATTTTTCAGGGGTAGTATCAGGGTCTACACTGAAATACCCCAGACGTTGGAACTGTACCGTGTCGCCTGCTTGGGCGGTCTTGAGGCTTGGCTCTACATAAGCAGTTACTATTTTTAGAGAATTGGGGTTGATGTAGTTTAAGAAGCTATCTTCTTGGTGGTCGGGTTCAGCAACGGTAAAGAGGCGGTCGTAGAGGCGCGCTTCGGCTTTCACGGCGTGGGGTATGGACACCCAATGCAATGTGCCTTTTACCTTGCGCATACTCGCTTCGGTACCACTACCGCTACGGCTATCAGGGTCGTAAGTACAATGTATTTCGGTAATATTCCCTTGAGCGTCTTTCACTACGCTTTCAGCTTTGATGATATAAGCATTCTTCAAACGTACTTCTCCTCCTAATTTCAATCGGAAATACTTCTTGTCAGCTTCTTCTCTAAAGTCATCTCTCTCGATATAAATTTCTCTACTGAAAGGCACCTTACGATAGGTCATAGGAGTTATCTCGGGATTATTTTCGGCGTCAAGCCATTCTTCTTGTCCTTCGGGATAGTTAGTAATCACCACCTTCACAGGGTCGAGCACTGCCATTACACGGTTAGCTTTTTTATTGAGGTCTTCGCGCACGCAGAATTCCAATAGCGATACATCGATGAGGTTTTCGCGTTTGGCAATACCTATGGTGTCAGCGAATTTACGAATGGCTTCGGGGGTATACCCACGGCGACGTAAGCCTGAGATAGTAGGCATACGAGGGTCGTCCCAGCCAGCCACATAATTTTCGGTTACCAATTGCAACAACTTACGTTTACTCACAATCGTATGACTCAAATTCCTCCGTGCAAATTCTCTCTGTTTGGGTCGCACACTCCCCCTTTGAAGGGGGGCAGGGGGGATGTTACTCCCCTCTCCTTTTGGGAGGGCTGGGGAGGAGATTACCTGGTCTAAAAACCAATCGTACAACTCTCTGTGTGGTAAGAATTCCAATGTACAAAGGGAGTGTGATATTTGTTCGAGGTAGTCGCTTTCGCCGTGCGCCCAGTCGTACATAGGGTAGATGTGCCATTTGTCGCCCGTGCGGTGGTGTGAAGCGTTCATAATGCGGTAGATGATAGGGTCGCGCATTAGCATATTGGGCGATGCCATATCTATCTTGGCGCGGAGTACATACGTGCCATTTTCGAATTCACCGTTTTTCATACGCTCAAAAAGGGCGAGGTTTTCCTCAGGAGAGGTATTGCGATAAGGGCTCTCGGTTCCTGCTACCGTTGGCGTGCCTTTTTGAGCGGCAATCTCTTCCGATGTTTGTTTATCTACATAGGCTTTCCCTTGTTTGATGAGCATTACTGCCCAGTCGTAAAGTTCTTGAAAATAGTCGGAAGCATAGCATTCCTTATCCCATTTGAATCCGAGCCACGCTACATCACGGCGAATTGCATCTACGTATTCTTGTTCTTCCTTAGAAGGGTTGGTATCGTCGAAACGCAAATTTACAGGGGCGTTGTAGCGCAACCCCAATCCAAAGTTAAGGCAGATAGAACTCGCGTGACCGAGGTGCAAGTAGCCATTCGGTTCTGGAGGGAAGCGAAAGCGTAAGGCGCTGGCGGGAAAGCCTTTCGCAAGGTCTTCCTCAATGATATTTTCTATAAAGTTATTAGAGCGTTGTTCTTTTAATTCTTCTGACATCTTTTTTAATGATTAATGATGAATGGTAGATAGTTAATTCTTGTTTTCAAGGTGCAAAGATACAAATAATTTCCTAATTTACTAATTAACCAATTACTCTCATTCTTTTGGCGAAGGCAATAGCTTCCACATTATCAGCGTGCGTTTCCTCTTAGGATATTTTGCCTATAACGGGTTACTGTATGTACACTGATATTCAGCTTTTCGGAGATTTCTTTGCAAATATTTGTCATTTTCCTAAAAACACCTACCTTTGCCACCTCAGTAGCCACTAATCATTATAACTTATGCCTACTTACAACAAAATATTTGAAAACAATCGTCAATGGGTAAAACACCGCAAAGAGGGCGACCCTCATTTCTTCGAGAAACTCGCCGAAGACCAGAACCCCGACTATCTTTATATAGGTTGCTCCGATAGTCGTGTAGCCGCCGAAGAGTTAATGGGTGTAGGTCCTGGTAAGGTGTTTGTACACCGCAATATTGCCAATGTAGTAAACACCCTCGATATGAGCTCTACCGCTGTGATACAATATGCCGTAGAACACCTGCAAGTAAAGCATATTGTCGTATGTGGTCATTACGATTGCGGAGGTGTAAAGGCTGCTATGCAAGCCAAAGACTTTGGTTTGTTAAACCCTTGGTTGCGTACCATTCGCGATGTATACCGCTTGCATCAAGCAGAACTCGATACCATTACTGATGCCGACCAGCGTTACCGCCGTTTGGTAGAACTGAACGTAGAAGAACAGTGCTTCAATGTTACCAAAATGGCAGTTGTGCAAGAAAGTTATCTGAAACACCAATACCCTGCTGTTCACGGTTGGGTATTCGATATTCACACCGGCGAACTCATAGACCTTAACCTCGACTTCGAAGCCTTCCTTCATAAAATCCAAAAGATATACGACCTCACCGGACAAGAATGGTATAAACCCTACTAATTTCACTCAGTAGTCAAAAGTCAAAAGACGTCATATATCAGCTCCAACTATTCTCTGGCTACTTTACAACGAACTTATATTAAATACAATTTCTCTCTAAAGCTTCTTTATAAACACCTATTGTACCACATCTATCTTTTTGCTTCCCTAAGTCTCTCCGACAGCACCCACTTTTTTAACCTATCTCATAAACCTTTTTCAACGCCTCACCCTCGTCATTCTCCGTTCATTCCTCATTGCCCGTGCGACTGACACCTGCCTGTGTGGTTCACACTTTTCCTTCGCTACACTCCCCCTCGGAGAGGAAGTCCGCGAGAGCGGAGTATGTGTAAAGGGGGAGGTTATCCCCTATTGCCTATGGCCTAAGGCCTAGTGCCTCTTCCTCTTTCTTTCGCCTCGAAACCCTCTTTTTGCCATTTTTAACCTTGTCGTATTATAGTATGAATCAATCATTTATATACCCTTCCTATACCAATCGTCCAAGATTCGTATAAGCTTCCTATAAGCTCTCTATAAGCTAACCCCACCCTCCTTACACTCTTTTTTCATCAAAAACCCTCCCTCCCCTCTTCCGAACTTCTCCGTTTCCTTCCGAATCCCTCAACACTTCTCCATTTGCTAATTTTTTCTCGCCTGCCGTGCTACGGCTGCCTGTGCGGCTCGCACCTTTGCCAAAGTTGAATAAACTAATAATATTTACTCATTTCCTCATTCTCTAATTTTCTCATTTTCTCATTTTCTCATTTTCCCCGCCCGTCGTGTTACAACCTCACACTTTCTTCCTTTTTCTTTTGAAAAGTGTTAAAATTAATAATAATACACTTTCTTTTATTTTCTCCTTATCTATTGTAATTCATATGATTATCCCCTCTATTTAACGAGATATATAAAATTATTTAAAAATATTAGCTATAATTATTTGGTAGATATAATAAATAGTGCTACTTTTACGCCGTAAATTTCATTTAATAGCCAAACTTATGAAAGAAAAGTATTTAACATTTGTTATGTTTGTGTTAGGTTGCTTTTTAACAACTCTTATGGCACAAACCATCTCAGTAAAAGGTAAAGTTACTGACGATAAAAAAACGCCTTTACCCGGTGTTTCTGTAGTGGTTAAAGGCTCTACGCACGGTACATCTACTGATTTTGACGGTAATTACCAAATCCAAGCCAAAGCAGGCGATGTGCTCGAGTTTAGCTTTGTAGGATTTACTACCCAGACTAAAAAAGTTGTAGGGGGGGGTAATTCTTACACAGTTAATATGCAACTAAAAGAAGATACCCACCAACTTACAGAAGTGGTAGTGGTAGGTTTTGCCACTCAAAAGAAAGAAAACCTTACAGGAGCTGTAGCTTCGGTAGATGCTAAAGCCTTAGAGAATCGCCCTGTAAACAATGTAACCCAAGCCCTACAGGGGAACGTTTCGGGGGTGAACTTCTCTGTAGGAAATGGAGGTGGACAGTTGGACAGTAATCTTTCCTTCAATATTCGCGGTACAGGTACTATTGGGTCAGGATCTAGTGCAAACCCCTTGGTACTTATAGATGGTATGGAAGGCGATATGAATACTTTAAATCCTAATGATATAGAAAGTATTTCGGTGTTGAAAGATGCAGCTTCGGCTTCTATTTATGGGTCGCGTGCGGCTTTTGGAGTGATTTTAGTAACTACTAAATCAGGTAAAGATGGTAGAATGGTGATAAATTATAGTACTAATTACCGCCTTGCTTCACCCGTAGGCCTCCCTGAAATGTTGGATTCAGAAGATTTTGCTAACTATTTTAATGAAGCTCAAAAGAATAACGGAGGGGCTCCTGTATTTGAAGATCGTATTATACAGAACATCAAGGCATACAAAGCAGGGAAGCTAAAAGATGCTACTGATTGGAACCCTACCAAAGATGGAAATGGTGCTTGGAATGACTACAAGCAAAGCTGGGCAAATGTAGATTGGTTTAAAGAGTTTTATAGAGCTTCTACTCCTTCGCAAGAGCACAATTTTACAGCTCGTGGTGGTACTGAAAAAATACAATATTACGTATCATTAGGTTGGCTTGATGCTGAGGGGTTATCGCGTTATAATACCGATAAAATGTCACGTTACTCAGCACAAGGAAAGATATCAGCACAAATACTTCCTTATTTAAAGTTGAATTACAACTCACGTTTCAGTCGCAGAGATTTCTCTCGTTCTTCTTATTTAGGAGGTTTGTTTTTCCACAATATAGCCAGACGTTGGCCTACCTTACCACTTAAAGACCCTAATGGTCATTATATGAACGGTAATGAAATTGCACAGCTTAATGAAGGACGCGATAAAACACAAAGAGATGAGCTTACCCAACAATTAGCTTTGGTATTCAATCCTATAAAAGGATGGGTAACCAATGTAGAGCTCAACTACCGCACTTCTACTATCTTTAATAATTGGTACTACTTGCCTATCTACAAATATGGTTTACACGGAGAGCCTATTCCTATTTCGCGCGATGGGGAAGCTCCTGCTGGACATTCAAAAATAAGTGAATGGGCAGCCCGTTACAACTTCTTTAATACTAATATATATTCATCTTATACTAAAGAGATTAAGAAACATACAGTTACTGCATTAGCAGGTTTTCAATCAGAGCTATTCAAATCACGTCAATTTTCTGCTTCTCGCGATGAGATATACAGCAAGAACTCTCTTTCACTCAACACTACAGGAGGAAAGAATGATGATGTAAGTGGAGATTATCAACACTGGGCAACCGCAGGTTTCTTTGGCAGGCTCAACTACAACTACGACAGCAAGTATTTATTGGAAGTAAACGCTCGTTATGACGGTACCTCTCGCTTTTTGCGCGACCAGCGTTGGAACTTGTTTACCTCAGCTTCAGTAGGTTGGAATATAGCCAAAGAGGGCTTTTGGAAACACTTCGGTAAGTTTGGAGAAGCGGTAAGTGAATTTAAATTTAGAGGGTCTTATGGCGAATTGGGCAACCAAAACACTGATAGTTGGTATCCTTTCTATCAAACGATGAACATAGGGGCTAATAATGGTAGTTGGCTTCTTAATGGTGATAAAACTAATACAGCAAAAATGCCAGGATTGGTTGCTTCTACTCTCACTTGGGAAAAAGTAGCTTCTTGGAATGTAGGGTTTGACCTTACTGCTTTGAAGAACCGTCTTAAATTCACATTCGAGTTGTTTAGTCGTAAAACCTATAATATGGTAGGACCTGCTCCTCAACTACCTCCTGTATTGGGTACTGCCCCTGCTCGTATTAACAATACCGATATGGTATCAAACGGCTTTGAGATTGTAACGAGCTGGAAAGACAAAATAGGAGAGGATTTCTCTTATGGTATTTCAGCTAACTTAACTGATAGCCGTCAAAAAATTACTAAATATCCTAACAAAAATAAATCTTTAGGAACTTTTTACGAAGGACAGTATTTAGGTGAAATATGGGGCTACCAAACACGTGGCATTGCTAAAACAGATGCAGAGATGACCGAATGGTTAAAAACACACGACCAAAGTGCTTTGGGTAACAACTGGGCAGCAGGTGATATAATGTATGAAGACCTCAATGGCGATGGTAAAATTAATAGTGGAGCTAATACCCTTGATGATCCAGGTGATAGAAAAGTTATTGGTAACACCACTCCTCGTTATAACTTTGGGGTACAAGTAGAGTTGAAGTACAAAAACGTAGATTTTAGTATGTTTTGGCAGGGCACAGGTAAGCGTGATTTAATTTTCAATGATTCTCCTTATTTTAGAGGGGCTAACCAAAACGTATGGCAATCAGCAGGCTTTAAAGAACACTTAGATTACTTCCGTCCCGAAGGCACTAATAGCCCTTTTGGCTCTAATGTAAATGCGTATTATCCACGACCTACTATGGACGGTGGAGGTAAGAACTTCGCCTCTCAAACACGTTGGGTACAAAACGCTGCTTATGTACGTTTGAAGAACATACAATTGGGGTATACCTTCCCTACTGATATTATGAAGACTATAGGTATAGATAATTTGCGAATTTATATCTCAGCCGATAATGTATTTACCTTTACCAAACTCTCTAAAATATTCGACCCTGAAGCTAATGGAGGTTCTTGGGGACAAGGAAAACTATATCCTCTTTCAAGAGTGATTTCAACAGGATTAAGTTTAACCTTCTAAAAGACTAACACAATGAAAAAGATATATAAAAATATAATCATAGCTACCTTTTCGGTAGGGCTTATAGGGTGTAACAAATTTTTGGATAGAGAACCGCTCTCTAATATCACCCCTCAACAATATTTCAATACCGAATCAGATTTGGCAGCCTATACTATCACTTATTATAATTTCCCTACTCACGGTGGGTATAATATAGGGATTTTTAAAGATGATAACGGCACCGATAACCAAGCTACAACAAATGCTAATGTAGCTTGGGTAAAAGGACAATGGCACGTGCCTAAAGGTACAGAAGGCTATGATTTTGGTAATATTCGTGCTATCAACTATTTTTTAGCAGAAGTAACCCCGAAAATAGAGGCAGGAAAAATAACAGGAACACCTGCTAATATCAATCACTATTTAGGAGAAGCCTACTTTTTAAGAGCTTATGAGTATTTCGATCGTTTACAATCCTATGGTGATTATCCTATTGTGAAAACCGTACTCCCCGATAATGAAGATGAGCTCATAGAGGCTTCTAAACGTCGCCCTCGTAATGAAGTAGCTCGCTTTATTTTGCAAGATTTAGACAAAGCTATCAGCTTGTTAAAGTCAAGCCCAGTAGAAGGCAAAAACCGTATCAGTAAAGAAGTGGCTCAGCTTTTCCGCTCACGTGTAGCGCTTTTTGAAGGAACTTGGCTCAAATATCATAAGGGCACTGCCCAAGTGCCGGGAGGTATGGGCTGGCCAGGGACTAAAGTCTCTTATTTATCCGGTTTTTCTATCAATATAGATAGTGAAATTAATTACTTTTTGACAGAAGCAATGGCTTCTGCTAAGGTCGTAGCCGATGCTTTCCCATTGGTAGCCAATGACCACAATACCACTGGAACAGCTGTGTTTAGCAATCCTTATTTCAAAATGTATGGTGATAACAGTCAGTCAGGTTATTCAGAAGTGCTTTTTTGGAGACAATACAGCGCTGATAAAAGTGTTGGGCATTATACCAATGGTTTCTTGACAGGAGGCGCTAATAGTGGTTATACACGTGGTTTTGTGGATGCTTTCTTGATGAAAAATGGTTTACCTATCTACGCATCAGGTTCGGGTTACCAAGGTGATGCTGATCTTACAACTGTGAAAGTAGATAGAGACGAGCGCTTGCAGCTTTTTATGCGTGTACCAGGTGATTATTTAGCCGTTACTCAGCAAGATAACAGTTATCCTGACATTATTAACTCGGTAACCGAAAGAAAAGCTGTTACAGGCTATAATGTGAAAAAAGGGCTAAATGGAGATGCCAAATACCTCACTGATGCGGTACTTACTGAGGCAGGTTGTATTGTATTCCGTACCGCAGAAGCCTATCTTAATTATATTGAAGCTTGTTATGTAAAAAATAACACTCTCGATAGTGATGCCGACCGTTATTGGAAAGCATTACGCGCTCGTGCAGGGGTAAGTGAAAATTACAATGCTACCATAGCCGCTACCGATCTCACCAAAGAAAACGACTGGGCGGTATATTCAGCAGGACAAAAAGTAGATGCAACCCTTTACAACATTCGCCGTGAACGCCGTTGTGAGTTTATAGCTGAAGGAATACGTAATAACGACCTCCGCCGTTGGCGCGCTATGGATCAGTTAAGAAACTACCAAATAGAAGGTATGAACCTTTGGACAAGTATGTATGATAAACCTACTTATAAAAATAATAACGGGACTTCTAAATTAGTAGCCTTGCCTGCTGCCAGCCCCAACATATCAGCAAAAACATTGAGCGTGTACATTCGTCCTTATCAAATTATACAACAAAACAACTTGTATTACAACGGTATCACTTGGACGAAAGCACACTACCTATCACCCATAGGCTTTGAAAACTTCTTACGCACTTCCAAAGGAGGAAATGTAGCTACCAGTGTTATCTACCAAAACCCAGGTTGGCCAGTACAAGCCGATGGTATTCCTACTGAATAATGTCTAAAATAACATCTTTCATAACATAATTTTTATTGTTTAAATAGAAAAAGCTACCCCTAAAAGGTAGCTTTTTCTATTTTATAGTTATTTGCTATAAACTTTTTCATCGATCCACTTTTCGTCACTCATCATTCGTCCCCCGTCATTACTTCCCTTTTCCGTCACCACATTCCCCCTTTGAAGGTAGCCAGCGACAGCTGGGTATGTGCACCGCGAGAGCGGAGTATGTGAGAAGGGGGATGTTTTCCTCGTCATTCGTTATTTGTTACTCGTCCCTACACCCCCTCTCCTTGGGAGAGGGACGAGGTGAGGATTCTCTTTCTTTCGCCTCGAAACCTCGTTTTTACCATTTTTATGCTCGTTGTATCATATTATGAGTCAACTGTTTATATACCCTTTCTATACCAATCGTCCAAGATTCGTATAAGCTTCCTATAAGCTCTCTATAAGCTAACCCCACCCTTCTTACAGCCTTTTTTTACCAAAAAAACTCCCTCCCCTCTTCCGAACTTTTCCGTTTCCTTCCGAATCCTCCTAACAGTCCCAACTCATCACTTTTTCATCTCAAACTTTGGCAAAGTTCAAAACTTTGCCAAAGTTGAATAAACTAACAATATTTCCTCATTTGCTAATTCTCTCATTCTCTCATTTTCTAATTTCCTCATTTTCTTTAAATTATTTTAAACTCAAAATTCTGTTCTCATATTTCTTGCACAATTCAAAAAAAGAAAGTACATTTGTAGCCGTTAATAACCCATAAAAATTCACATTATGCCCTATTTATTTTACATTTTATTCTTTTTTGCATTAGTATTTTTGCTATCTACTTTCTTCACCGTGCGCCAACAAACCGCCGTGTCAGTAGAACGTTTCGGTAAATTCGAAAGCATTCGTCATTCGGGTTTACAAATGAAAATACCTATCATCGATAAAGTAGCCGCTCGCATCAGCCTCAAAATCCAACAGCTTGATGTCATTGTCGAAACCAAAACTTTGGACGATGTATTCGTCAAAATCAAAGTATCAGTACAGTTCGTGGTGATCAAAGAAAAAGTATACGATGCCATTTACAAGCTCGAATACCCACACGACCAGATTACCAGCTATGTATTCGACGTAGTCCGCGCCGAAGTCCCTAAGATGAAACTCGACGATGTATTCGTTAAGAAAGACGATATCGCCATCGCCGTAAAACGCGAAGTACAAGAATCAATGGAAACTTACGGTTACGACATCATCAAAACCTTAGTAACCGATATCGACCCCGATGCCCAAGTAAAAGCCGCAATGAACCGTATCAATGCCGCCGAACGCGAAAAAGTAGCTGCTCAATACGAAGGTGATGCACAACGCATCCTCATCGTCGAAAAAGCAAAAGCAGAAGCCGAAAGCAAACGTTTGCAAGGTCAAGGTATCGCCGACCAGCGTCGTGAAATTGCTCGCGGATTGGTAGAGAGTGTAGACGTATTGCATAAAGTAGGTATCAGCTCGCAAGAAGCTTCAGCGCTTATTGTGGTTACTCAACACTACGACACCTTGCAAGCCGTAGGTCAGCAAACCAATAGTAATCTTATCCTACTTCCTAACTCACCCGAAGCTGGTAGTGAGATGCTCAACAATATGATTACCTCCTTCACCGCTTCAGCTCAAGTAACCGAAACCTTGAAGAAGAAGAAAAACGACTAACTCACTGTTAAATAATATAGATTTTAAAAGCTATTCATTTTTTTGAATAGCTTTTTTTTGTGATTATTGCTAAAATTACTAATTTTGCGCTCTGTAATAACTTTTTGCGGTATACACATTGGTATACACTCTGTCAAAGTATAGTAGCGCTTGATTGAAGATTGAAAAAAAACAACTATGAAAATATCATATAACTGGTTAAAACAATATTTGAAGTTAGAAATGCCTGCTGAAGATACAGCGGTCATTCTTACTGATTTAGGCTTAGAAGTAGAAGGGATTGAGCACTTCGAAAGCGTAAAAGGGGGACTCAAAGGGGTAGTGGTAGGTCACGTACTCGAATGCGAAAAACACCCTAACGCCGATAAACTTAAAATCACCAAAGTAGATATAGGAGGCGAAGCACCCTTGCAAATCGTTTGTGGAGCTCCTAACGTAGCACAAGGGCAGAAAGTACTTGTAGCTACTATTGGCACAGTACTCTACGACAAAGAAGGTAAGCCTTTCGAAATTAAGAAAGGTAAAATTCGTGGCGAAGAGAGTTACGGTATGATTTGTGCTGAAGACGAACTCGGCTTAGGCGAAAGTCACGATGGTATTATGGTGCTCAACGATAAGTACGAAGTAGGTACCCCTGCCAGTAAGGTGTTTGAGGTAGAAACCGACGAGGTATTCGAAATAGGACTGACTCCTAACCGTGCCGATGCAATGAGTCACTATGGCGTAGCACGCGACTTACGTGCAGGCTTGATGCAAAAAGGTATTTCATTAGAGCTCATCACCCCTTCTATTACAAAATTCCACGTCGATAACCGCTCACTTAAAATAGATATAGAGGTGCAGAACAAAAAACTCGTACCTCGCTATACCGGCGTTACCATTAGCAATGTACGCGTAGGCGAATCGCCTGAATGGTTACAAAACAAACTCAAAGCCATAGGCATTACTCCTAAGAACAACGTAGTAGATGCTACAAACTACGTACTGCACGGAATGGGACAACCGATTCACGCTTTTGATGCCGACCATATTATTGGTCGCAAGGTGATTGTAAAGAATGCCGATGAAGGCACAAAGTTTAAAACCCTCGACGGAGTAGAACGCACCCTCAACGCTGAAGACATTATGATTTGTGATGCCGAAAAACCTCTCTGTATAGCAGGGGTATTAGGCGGTGAAAACTCAGGTATCACTCATTTTACTCGCAATGTATTTTTAGAAAGTGCTTATTTCGATGCTGTATCGGTGCGCAAAACAGCCAAACGTCACGGCATCAATACCGATGCTTCTTATCGCTTTGAGCGCGGTATTAATATAGAAGATTGTAAATACGCCCTAATGTATGCCGCAGTACTGATTGAAAATATTGCAGGAGGGGTTATATCATCAGATGTGATAGATTTTTATCCTAAAAAGCAAGAAGATTTTCAGGTGTTTCTTACTTTTGAGAAAATAGATAAACTTATCGGTCAGAAGATTTCACGCGATACAATTAAGGCTATCTTACACTCTTTAGATATCAAAGTAAATTCGTTTACCGAACGTGGGTTAGGTTTGTCAGTCCCTTCGTACCGCGTAGATGTACAGCGTGAAGCCGATGTAATAGAGGAAATCCTTCGTATCTATGGTTATAACAATGTCATTTTCTCTGAAAAGCTAAATGCTACAATGGCGTATTCTAACAAATACGACGACCACAATATACAAAATGTGGTAGCCGACCAGTTGGTAGCACAAGGCTTCTTTGAGATAATGACCAACAGTCTTGTGTCAGAAAAAGAGATTACTACTTATGCCGGAAATCCAGAGCAAGCAGTAAAGCTCCTCAATCCTTTGAGTAGCGATTTGGGCTATATGCGTAAAAATCTAGTGTTTTCAGGCTTAGAAGTGATTGCTTATAATAACAACCGCAAACGCTCCGATTTGAAGTTGTTCGAGTTTGGCAAGAACTATCACTATATCGATGGTAATTATACTGAAAGCAAGCATTTGGTGTTGTATCTCACAGGTAATACCCAACCTGAGTATTGGGGCGCTCCCGCTCAAAAAACCTCTTTCTTTGAGCTCAAAGGAGTAGTAGAATCTCTCTTCGAACGTCTCGGCTTGAAGGAAATCACTATTTTACCTTTAGAAGCTAACGACACGTTGAGTAGTGAAGGATTCCGTTGGCAAATAGGGGAGACCCTTTTAGGAACGATAGGAGTAGTAAAAAGCAAAGTGCTTAAAGATTTCGATATCAAACAAGAGGTGCTTGTAGCTGATTTGCATTGGGAAGTGATTTTAGAACAAGTACAAGACCATAAAGTGGTATACAAGGAAATCTCTAAATACCCCGAAGTACGTCGTGACTTAGCTCTTTTGCTTGATGAGAAAGTAACCTTCGCCGACCTTTACGAAAAGGCATACGCTACCGAGAAAAACCTATTAAAACACGTAAATCTTTTTGATGTGTACCAAGGCGACAAACTACCCGAAGGCAAGAAGAGCTATGCCCTCAGTTTTGTACTTCAAGACAACAATAAAACTCTTACCGATAAACAAATCGACAAAACGATGCAACGCCTCCAAGACGCTTTTGAAAAGCAATTTGGAGCAGCATTAAGAGAGTAAAAATAAATTTAGAAAAAAATAAGACGGCGTAAAAAAGCCGTCTTATTTTTTTATGCTCCTTAATGGTTTAGTTCTCAAATTAAGACTATTGTTATAGAACAAAAATAGAATTATTTTGTGATATTTGTAACAAATCACAACTTTTTCATAATTACCTATGTTATACTAATTCCTAAAACTAAACCTTATTAAAATATTGGTAATCAATAACAATATGGTGTCTATGCCTCTTGTTTCTTAACTCCTATCTCTTATCTCTTATTTCTTATTTCTCACCTCTTATCTATCAGAGACTTTTGCAGTTTTAAAAAATAGTTGTACTTTTGCACCCGCTTTGGATATTAAGTCCAAACCTCTAAGTCCTATGAACTAATGTCTATGGACAGACAACAAGTAAACAAATAAACAAATATATAGTATTGTAAATTATGCCAACAATTTCACAATTAGTACGAAAAGGAAGGACCAGAATTACCAAGAAGAGTAAATCGGTTGCTTTGGATTCGTGCCCACAACGCCGAGGTGTATGTACACGTGTGTACACCACAACGCCTAAAAAGCCGAACTCAGCTATGCGTAAAGTAGCTCGTGTTCGCTTGACTAATGGCAATGAGGTGAACGCTTACATACCTGGTGAAGGTCACAACCTCCAAGAGCACTCGATAGTATTGGTACGAGGCGGAAGGGTAAAAGATTTACCAGGTGTTAGATACCACATTGTTCGTGGTGCTCTCGATACGGCTGGTGTAGCAGGTAGAACGCAACGCCGTTCTAAATACGGTGCGAAACGCCCTAAACCAGGACAAGCAGCTCCCGCCGACAAAAAGAAAAAGTAATTTAACACACAAAATCTTTTAACTGAAAAGAAATGAGAAAAAGACAGGCTAAAAAACGCCCCCTTTTACCAGACCCTAAGTTTAACGACCAATTGGTTACGCGTTTCGTGAATAACCTTATGTGGGACGGTAAAAAGTCAGTGGCTTTTAAAGTATTCTACGACGCAATTGATATCGTAGAACAAAAGAAGAATAACGACGAAAAGTCGGCATTAGATGTTTGGAAAGACGCTCTTAGCAATGTGATGCCTCACGTTGAGGTGCGTTCACGTCGCGTGGGTGGTGCTACCTTCCAAATCCCTATGCAAATCCGTCCAGACCGTAAAGTGTCTATGGCGATGAAATGGCTCATCGGTTTCGCTCGTAAACGCAATGAGAAATCAATGGCTCAGAAATTGGCTGCCGAAATTATCGCTGCCTCTAAAGAAGAAGGTGCTGCTGTGAAGAAAAAAATGGATACGCACCGTATGGCTGAAGCTAACAAAGCATTCTCACACTTTAGATTTTAATTAACACGATGAGTAGAGATTTAAAATATACAAGAAACATAGGTATTGCCGCGCATATTGATGCCGGTAAAACCACAACTACCGAGCGTATCCTTTTCTATACCGGTAAAACGCACAAAATTGGTGAAGTACACGATGGTGCTTCTACTATGGACTGGATGGAACAAGAGGCTGAACGCGGTATTACTATTACTTCAGCGGCTACTACCTGTAAATGGAACTTCCCTACCGAAAATGGTAAACCTACCGCCGATGCTAAAGAGTATCACTTCAACATTATTGATACCCCAGGTCACGTCGATTTTACTGTTGAGGTAAACCGTTCCTTGCGTGTACTCGACGGCTTAGTATTCCTTTTCTCTGCCGTTGATGGGGTAGAACCTCAATCGGAAACCAACTGGCGTTTGGCTGATAACTACAAAGTACCTCGTATTGGGTTTGTAAACAAAATGGACCGTCAAGGGGCTAACTTTTTAAACGTTTGCAACCAGGTGAGAGATATGCTCAAATCTAACGCGGTTCCTATCGTATTGCCTATCGGTGACGAGGCTGATTTTAAAGGCGTTGTAGATTTGATTAAAAACCGCGCCATCGTATGGCACGAAGAAAATTCAGGTTCTACTTTCGACGTAGTAGAAATTCCTGCCGAGATGAAAGAGGATGTAGCCAAATACCGCGCTCAATTAATTGAAGAAGTAGCGGGCTATGACGAAGGATTACTTGAGAAATTTATGGAAGATGAAAGCTCAATTACTGAAGACGAAATCCATAAGGCATTGCGCGCAGCAGTAATGGATATGGCTATCATTCCTATGGTATGCGGTTCATCATTTAAAAATAAAGGGGTACAATTTATGCTTGATGCGGTATGTCGTTATTTGCCATCACCGCTTGATAAAGAAGCTATTGAGGGTACTAATCCTGAAACAGGTGAGCCTGCACTCCGCAAGCCAGCCGTTGACGCTCCTTTTGCAGCCTTGGCATTCAAGATTGCTACTGACCCTTACGTAGGTCGTTTAGCATTCTTCCGCGCTTATTCTGGTCACCTCGATGCAGGTTCTTATGTGTTGAACACTCGTTCAAACAATAAAGAGCGTATCTCTCGTATCTACCAGATGCACGCTAATAAACAAAACCCTATCGAATATATTGAAGCTGGTGATATAGGGGCTGCAGTAGGTTTTAAAGATATCAAAACGGGTGATACCCTTTGCGATGAGAAATATCCTATCGTACTCGAAAGTATGGTATTCCCTGATCCAGTAATCGGTATCGCTGTAGAGCCTAAAACAAAAGCCGACGTTGATAAATTAGGTATGGCTTTAGCTAAACTCGCTGAAGAAGACCCAACCTTCCAAGTAAAAACTGACCAAGCCTCTGGGCAAACTATCATTTCTGGTATGGGTGAGTTACACTTGGATATCATTGTAGACCGTCTCAAACGTGAGTTCAAAGTAGAAGTAAACCAAGGACAACCTCAAGTAGAGTATAAAGAGGCTATCACTGCTAAAGCTGACCACCGCGAAGTTTACAAAAAGCAAACAGGTGGACGTGGTAAATTTGCCGACATCGTATTCCGTATGGAACCAGCCGAAGAAGGCAAAGTAGGTCTTGAGTTCGTAAACGAAATCAAAGGTGGTAACATTCCTAAAGAGTATATCCCATCAGTTGAAAAAGGTTTCAAAGAAGCAATGAAAAATGGACCTTTGGCAGGCTTCGAAATGGACGCGATGAAGATTGTTCTTATCGATGGTTCATTCCACCCTGTCGATTCAGACTCATTGTCATTCGAGTTGGCAGCCAAATTGGGGTACAAAGAAGCTGCTCGTGCTGCAAAAGCTGTATTGATGGAGCCTATTATGAAATTGGAAGTTATTACTCCAGAGGAAAATATGGGTGATATCGTAGGAGACTTGAACCGCCGTCGTGGTCAAGTAAACAATATGGACGACCGTAACGGTGCTAAAGTAATTAAAGCATTTGTTCCACTATCTGAAATGTTCGGTTATGTAACAGCGCTTCGCACTCTTTCATCAGGTCGTGCTACTTCTACAATGGAGTTCTCTCATTATGCTGAAACTCCTTCAAACATTGCAGACGAAGTAATTAAAAATGCCAGAGGCAACTAATTTATTGAAAAAATGGGTAATCAACAAAAAATAAGAATAAAGTTAAAATCTTACGACCATAACTTGGTAGATAAATCTGCTGAGAAAATCGTAAAAACAGTAAAAGCAACAGGTGCAGTAGTTACAGGTCCTATTCCATTACCTACACACAAGAAAATCTTTACTGTGTTGCGCTCACCTCACGTAAATAAAAAAGCACGTGAACAGTTCCAATTGAGCTCTCATAAACGTCTTTTAGATATCTATAGCTCTTCATCAAAAACTATTGATGCTTTGATGAAATTGGAATTGCCAAGTGGTGTAGAAGTAGAAATCAAAGTTTGATAACTTTACTAAAATGTCCCGAAACTGCGGGTTAGGGAAAAACGGATAAAAATGATTCAGGGTTAAAAAGTCTCGGGCATTTTTTGACCCTGAAACATTATAATAATTGTCAATTATCAATTGTTAATTAAAAAGAACTAATAACTAATTTAATATTTAATTTTATGTCTGGGTTAATCGGAAAAAAAGTAGGAATGACCAGCATTTTTGATGAGAACGGTAAAAATATACCTTGTACCATCATCGAAGCAGGTCCTTGCGTAGTTACCCAAGTCAGAACCAAAGAGGTTGATGGCTATGATGCTCTTCAACTTGGTTTCGATGACAAAGCAGAAAAACGTGCTACCAAAGCAGAGCTTGGTCACTTCAAAAAAGCAGGTACTTCTGTAAAGAAAAAAGTTGTTGAATTCCAAGGTTTTGAAGACAATTACAAATTAGGTGATACTATCACCGTCGATTTCTTCACCGAAGGAGAGTTTGTGGATATCACAGGCGTTTCTAAAGGTAAAGGTTTTCAAGGGGTAGTGCGTCGCCACGGTTTTGGCGGAGTAGGTCAAACTACTCACGGTCAGCATAACCGCCTCAGAGCACCAGGTTCAGTAGGTGCTTCGTCTTATCCCTCTCGCGTATTCAAAGGTATGCGTATGGCTGGACGTATGGGAGCTGAAAAGGTAACAGTACAAAACTTGAAAGTATTGAAAGTGGTTGCTGAGAAAAATCTTTTAGTAGTAAAAGGTTGTATTCCAGGTCACAAAAATGCTTATGTAACTATTCACAAATAATGGAAGTAGCAGTATTAAACATACAAGGAAAAGAAACAGGTAGAAAGGTAACCCTTTCTGATGCTGTGTTCGGTATCGAGCCTAATAATCACGTAGTATACTTAGATGTTAAACGCTATTTAGCTAACAAACGTCAAGGTACTCACAAGGCTAAAGAAAGAAACGAAGTGGCTGGAAGTACTCGCAAAATTAAAAAACAAAAAGGTACAGGTACAGCTCGTGCAGGTAGCGTAAAATCTCCTGTATTTGTGGGTGGTGGACGCATATTTGGTCCTCGTCCTAAAGACTATACACAAAAACTTACTAAAAACGTAAAACGCTTGGCTCGCCGTTCTGCCCTCAGCGCTAAACTACAAAACCAAGCCCTCGTTGTAGTTGAAGATTTAAATTTCGACGCTCCAAAAACTAAAGATTTCACCGCAGTTGTAAAATCTTTGGGCTTAGAAAATAAAAAATCACTTTTTGTGTTACCAAATACAAATAATAATGTATATTTGTCCTCTCGTAACGTACCTACTTCAAGTGTAGTAACCGCTTCAGAGTTAAACACTTATCAATTAGTGAATGCTTCAAACGTAGTACTTACTGAGAGCTCAGTAGCAGTTTTAGAGTCAATTTTAACAAAATAAGAAGAAAATGAGCGTATTAATTAAACCTGTAAATACAGAAAAAGCAAACGACAATAGCGAGTTGAGAAACTGCTATACGTTCGTAGTAGCTAAGGACGCTAACAAGATTCAAATCAAAAATGAAGTTGAAGCTACTTATGGCGTTAAAGTGAAATCCGTACGTACTCTTAACTACGGGCCTAAACGATCTACTCGTTATACAAAAACAGGCTTGCAAATTGCTAAAACTAACGCTGTTAAAAAAGCAGTTGTGCAAGTAGAAGATGGAACTATAGATTTTTATAGTAATATATAAGTATTTAACAAATAGACAAAAATGTCAGTTAGAAAATTAAAACCGATTACCCCCGGTCAGCGTTTTAGAGTAGTAAACGAATTCGACACCATTACTACTGATAAGCCGGAAAAGAGCCTGCTCGTTCCGTTGAAAAAGACTGGTGGTAGAAACAATCAAGGAAAAATGACCATGCGTTACATTGGTGGTGGTCATAAGAAAAAGTACCGTATTATCGACTTCAAACGAAACAAATTCGGCGTAGACGCCAAAGTAGTTTCTATCGAGTACGACCCAAACAGAACAGCGTTTATTGCTCTCGTTCAATACACCGACGGCGAAAAACGTTACATCATCGCTCCCGCTGGTTTGAAGGTTGATCAAGTAATCGTTTCAGGTCAAGAAAATATCGCCCCTGAAATCGGTAACGCAATGCCGCTCTCTCAAATTCCCCTCGGTACTGTAATTTCTTGTATTGAATTGCGCCCTGGACAAGGAGCTAACATTGCTCGTTCTGCAGGAACTTTTGCTCAACTAATGGCAAAAGATGGTAAGTATGCTACTGTAAAGCTACCCTCAGGTGAAACCCGTATGATCCTCCTCACTTGCCTCGCAACCATAGGAGCCGTATCAAACTCTGATCACCAATTGGTACTTTCAGGTAAAGCAGGTCGCTCACGCTGGTTAGGACGCCGTCCTCGTACCCGTGCAGTAGTAATGAACCCTGTCGATCACCCAATGGGTGGTGGTGAAGGTCGTGCTACCGGTGGTCACCCACGCTCACGTAAAGGAATACCAGCTAAAGGTTATAGAACCCGTTCTAAAACCAAAGCAAGTAATAAGTATATTGTAGAACGCAGAAAAAAATAAGAGACTAACAAATGGCACGTTCATTAAAAAAAGGACCTTACGTTCACTATAGCTTGGAAAAGAAAATCCAACAAAATATACAATCAGGTAAGAAAAACGTTATCAAAACTTGGTCACGCGCTTCTATGATTACACCTGATTTCGTTGGCCAAACTATTGCAGTTCACAACGGTCGTCAGTTTGTCCCTGTATACATCACTGAAAATATGGTGGGACATAAATTAGGAGAATTTTCACCTACTCGTTCCTTCCGTGGACATGCAGGTGCAAAAAATAAAGGTAAAAAATAATTAAGGCTATGGGAGTTAGAAAAAAATTAAGAGCAGACGAAATTAAAGAAGCTAAAAAAAGCTTGGCTTTCGCGAAGTTAAATAACTGCCCTACTTCTCCTCGAAAAATGCGCTTAGTAGCGGATTTAGTACGTGGACAGCAAGTAGATAAAGCCTTGGCTATTTTGAAATTCAACCAAAAAGAAGCAGCCGCTCGTTTAGAAAAATTGTTGCTTTCAGCTATCGCTAACTGGCAAGCTAAAAACGAGGACACTAACTTGGAAGAAGCAGGAGTATTCATCAAAGAAATCCGTGTGGATGGTGGCGCTATCCTTAAACGCTTACGCCCAGCTCCACAAGGAAGAGCACACAGAATTAGAAAACGCTCTAACCACATAACTTTGGTGCTTGGAGCTAAAAATTTTAACACAGAAAGCTAAGATAAACTATGGGACAAAAGACAAATCCAATCGGAAATCGCCTAGGAATTATCAGAGGATGGGAGTCTAACTGGTATGGAGGCAATGATTACGGAGATAAACTCGCTGAAGATGATAAAATCAGAAAATATGTTCTCGCTCGTTTATCTAAAGCTAGTGTTGCTCACGTGATTATCGAACGTACTTTCAAACTTGTAACCGTTACTATCACCACCGCTCGCCCCGGTATCATCATCGGTAAAGGCGGTCAGGAGGTAGACAAGTTGAAAGAAGAACTTAAGAAAATCACCGGTAAAGACATCCAAATCAACATTTTTGAAATCAAACGCCCTGAACTCGACGCAGCTCTCGTTGCAGCAAGCATCGCCCGCCAAATCGAAGGTCGTGTTTCTTACAAACGCGCTATCAAAATGGCTATCGCTTCAGCTATGCGTATGAACGCCGAAGGTATCAAGGTAATGATTTCAGGTCGTTTGAATGGAGCCGAAATGGCACGTTCCGAAAGCTTTAAAGAAGGTCGTATCCCTCTTTCAACCTTTAGAGCTGATATTGATTACGCTATTGACGAAGCTCACACTACATACGGTCGTATGGGAATCAAAGTGTGGATTATGAAAGGCGAAATCTATGGTAAAAGAGAACTCTCCCCACTCGTAGGTATGACTAAAAAAGCCACCGGTGGAAACTTCTCTGGTAAATCAACTGACAAGCCTGCGGGTGCACCCAAAAGAGCGCGTCGCAAAAAGTAATTTTTTAAAGAACAAGAAAGATGTTACAGCCAAAAAGAACGAAATATCGTAAACAACAAAAAGGCAGAATGAAAGGTGTATCTCACCGCGGGGCACTCCTTTCTAATGGTACTTTCGGAATTAAATCGTTAGATTCAGCATTCATCACTTCTCGCCAAATCGAGTCAGCTCGTGTAGCTGCTACCCGTTATATGAAACGTGAAGGTCAACTTTGGATCAAAATCTTCCCAGATAAACCTATTACCAAAAAGCCTTTGGAAGTACGTATGGGTAAAGGTAAAGGTGCCGTAGAATACTGGGCAGCCGTAGTAAAACCAGGAAGAATAATGTTTGAGGTAGGCGGTGTGCCGCTCGACGTAGCCAAAGAAGCGCTACGCCTCGCAGCTCAAAAGTTACCTGTGAAAACAAAATTCGTTGTAGCAAGAGATTATCAAAATTAATTAAAGAACAATGAAACAGTCTGAAATTAACAAATTGACAATAACTGAGCTACAAGAAAAGCTTGGTGAGTTTAAGAAATCGTATGCAGATTTGAAAATGGCACACGCAATTTCGTCATTGGAAAAACCAATTCAATTACGTAATGTAAGAAGAACTATCGCGAGATTAGCTTGTGAGCTAACTAAACGAGAATTACAATAATTCGAACCTGCCTTATGGAAAAAAGAAATTTAAGAAAAGAAAGAATAGGGGTTGTTACAAGCAACAAAATGGATAAATCTATCGTAGTTTCAGAAGTGAAACGTGTAAAACACCCTATGTATGGTAAGTTCGTGTTGCGCACTAAAAAATATGTTGCGCACGACGAAAAAAACGATTGCAACATTGGTGATACTGTGCGCATAATGGAAACACGTCCATTGAGCAAAACCAAATGTTGGAGATTAGTAGAAATCATTGAAAGAGCTAAGTAATTATGGTACAACAAGAATCAAGACTAAAAGTAGCCGATAATACTGGCGCTAAAGAAGTGCTAACAATCCGTGTACTCGGTGGTACTAAGCGCCGATACGCCTCTGTTGGCGATAAGATTGTAGTTACCGTCAAAGAAGCTACCCCTAACGGAAACGTAAAAAAAGGACAAGTTTCTACCGCGGTGGTAGTAAGAACTAAAAAAGAAGTACGCCGTGCCGATGGTTCTTATATCCGATTTGATGAAAACGCTTGCGTTCTCTTGAACGCAGCTGGTGAAATGAGAGGTACCCGTGTATTCGGTCCCGTAGCACGCGAACTTCGTGATAAACAATTTATGAAGATCGTTTCATTAGCACCAGAAGTGCTTTAATTTTTAACTAAAGTAAATGATGAAACTAAAAATTAAAACTGGAGATACCGTAAAAGTAATTGCTGGAGACGAAAAAGGTAAAGAAGGCAAAGTATTACGTGTAGATCGCGAGAAGAACAGAGCGATTATTGAGGGAGTTAACCTGGTGAAAAAGCACACTAAACCTAACGCTCAAAAACCTCAAGGTGGAATCGTAGAAAAAGAAGCATCTATTCACATTTCTAACCTCGCCCTCATCGACCCTAAAACGAAAAAAAATACTCGTGTAGGATTCGAAGTACGTGACGGTAAAAAAGTGCGAATTTCTAAAAAATCTAATGTAGTAATATAATATGGCTTACGTACCTAGATTAAAACAAGAATACAAAGAGCGCGTTATTGCGGCTCTAAAAGAAGAATTTGGCTATAAAAACGTAATGCAGGTTCCTAAACTTGAAAAAATAGTTGTGAGCCGCGGTGTTGGTTCAGCCGTAGCCGATAAAAAACAAATCGACTATGCTGTAGACGAACTTACCAAAATTACTGGTCAGAAAGCTGTTGCCACTTATTCTAAAAAGGACGTAGCTTCTTTCAAACTCCGTAAAGGTATGGCTATCGGTGCCAAAGTTACCCTTCGCGGCGAAAGAATGTATGAGTTCTTAGATCGCCTTATCACTACAGCTCTTCCTCGTGTAAGAGACTTCCAAGGCGTGAAAGCAAATGGCTTCGATGGTAGAGGTAACTACAACTTAGGTGTTACTGAACAAATCATCTTCCCTGAAATCGACATTGATAAAATCAACAAGATTGCAGGTATGGATATTACCTTCGTTACATCAGCTCACACTGATAAAGAAGCTAAATCATTATTAAGCGAATTAGGATTACCTTTTAAAAAGAACTAAGTATATGGCTAAAGAATCAATGAAAGCCCGCGAGGTGAAACGTCAAAAGTTAGTAGCTAAATACGCTGCTAAACGCAAAGCTCTAAAAGAAGCTGGTGATTATGAAGCACTTCAGCTAATCCCTAAAAATGCTTCTCCTGTCCGTCTGCATAACCGTTGCAAACTTACAGGACGCCCTAAAGGGTATATGCGCACTTTTGGAATTTCACGTGTGTTATTCCGCGAAATGGCAAACAAAGGATTAATTCCTGGTGTAAAAAAAGCAAGTTGGTAATAATTTAAAAGGACAAATTTATGTATACAGATCCTATCGCAGATTATTTAACAAGAATTAGAAATGCTAATAGCGCAGGTCATAGAGTTGTAGAAATCCCTGCATCTAAACTCAAAAAGGAAATTACTAAAATCCTTTTCGACCAAGGATTCATCCTTAGCTATAAATTTGATGACTCTACCGTTCAAGGTACTATCAAAATAGCTTTGAAATACGACAAAGTGACTAAAGAACCCGTTATTAGGCATATTGAAAGAGCCAGCCGTCCAGGTCTGAGAAAGTACGCTGGCGCTGATAACCTACCTCGCGTATTAAACGGCTTGGGTATTGCTATCATCTCTACATCACAAGGCGTGATGACAGGTAAAAAAGCTAGAGAACTCAATATCGGTGGAGAGGTAATTTGTTACGTTTACTAATCAATAAAAAGACAATAAAGAATGTCAAGAATAGGTAAAGCACCCATCAATATTCCCGCAGGCGTTACTGTTACTATCAAAGATAACGTCGTAACCGTAAAGGGGAAATTAGGCGAATTAACCCAAGAGGTTAAAGACATTGCTGTAAAGCAAGAAGATGGATATTTAGTTTTTGAAACTACAGATGCTACCAAAGACCAAAATGCTAAACACGGTTTATACCGTGCCTTAGTCCACAATATGGTCGTAGGTGTTTCTGAAGGATTCACTAAAGAATTAGAGTTAGTAGGGGTTGGATACCGTGCAGCTAACCAAGGACAAAAGTTAGATTTAGCCCTCGGTTTCTCTCACAACATCATTCTCGAATTGCCAAAAGAAATTAAACTCGAGACAATTAACGAGAAAGGTAAAAACCCTATCATTAAATTAACTTCTCACGATAAACAACTACTCGGTCAAGTAGCGGCTAAAATCCGTAGCTTCCGCAAACCCGAACCTTACAAAGGTAAAGGTGTGAAATTTGTAGGCGAAGAGTTGAGAAGAAAAGCAGGTAAATCAGCTTAATAGTTAGAACAATGGCATTATCAAGAATAGAAAGAAGACAACGTATTAAAAGCAGAATCAGAAAAGTAGTAAAAGGTACTGCTGAACAACCTCGTTTGGCTGTTTTCAGAAGTAATAATGAAATCTATGTCCAAATCATAGACGATACTAAAGGTACTACCCTGTTGGCTGCATCTTCACGTGATAAAGAAATTAGTGCCGCCAAAGGTACTAAAACTGAAAAAGCAGCATTGGTCGGTAAAGCTATTGCTGAAAAAGCTTTAAAACAAGGTATCGAAAAAGTATCCTTCGATCGCGGGGGATACCTTTACCACGGACGTGTAAAATCATTAGCCGACGGTGCTAGAGAAGGCGGACTTAAATTCTAATAACTATGTATCAGAAATATAAAAATGTAGAATATGTAAAACCAAGTGGTTTGGAATTGAAAGACCGTTTGGTAGGAGTACAACGTGTTACTAAAGTAACTAAAGGTGGTCGCGCTTTCGGTTTCTCTGCTATCGTTGTAGTAGGCGACGAAAACGGCGTGGTTGGTCACGGTTTAGGAAAATCTAAAGAGGTTTCTGAAGCTATTGCTAAAGCAGTAGAAGACGCTAAGAAAAACTTAGTGCGTATCCCTCTTAACGGTACTACCTTGCCCCACGAACAAAAAGGAAAATACGGCGGAGCTCGTGTATTCTTACAACCAGCTACTGAGGGTACCGGAGTAATCGCAGGAGGTACAGTACGTGCCGTATTGGAATCAGTAGGTATCCATAACGTACTTTCTAAATCACAAGGTTCTTCTAACCCTCACAACGTGGTAAAAGCTACTTTCGATGCTTTATTGCAGTTGCGTAGCGCTAAAACTGTTGCTGCTCAACGTGGCATCTCTTTAGAAAAATTGTTTAAAGGTTAATTTTTATAGCAATGGCAAAACTTAGAGTAACACAAATTAAAAGTAGCATCAAACGTCCAAAAGACCAAAAACTTACTCTCGAGGCTTTAGGACTTACCAAAATCGGTAGAACCGTGGAACACGAAGCTACACCAAGTATCCTTGGTATGATCAATAAGGTAAAACACTTAATTTCTGTAGAAGAAGTTAAATAATATTTTTATACAAAGTTATGAACTTAAGTAATTTACAACCCGCACAGGGTTCAATTCACAGAGAAGGGAAGCGCGTAGGTCGCGGTCAAGGTTCCGGTAAAGGTGGAACCGCTACCCGTGGTCACAAAGGAGCTAAATCTCGTTCAGGCTTTTCTAATAAGATTGGCTTCGAAGGTGGACAAATGCCCCTCCAAAGACGCGTACCAAAATTCGGTTTTAAAAACTTTAACCGTAAGGAATACGTAGGTATCAACTTGGGTAGACTACAAGAACTCGTTGATAATGGTAAAATTACTGATAAAGTAGACCTTGAAATCTTAGTTCAACTAAACCTCATTAAAAAAACTGACTTGGTGAAAATATTAGGTGGTGGAGAACTAAAATTTAAGCTAAAAATATCTGTTCATAAGTTTACAGCAAGTGCTAAAGCTGCTATCGAAGCAGCTGGTGGTGAAGCTGTAACCTTGTAATATTTAATTTATGAAGAAGTTTATCGAGAACCTGACCAACATTTGGAAAATTGAAGAGTTAAAAAATAGAATTATTTTAACTCTCGGAATTTTGTTAGTTTATCGCTTTGGAGCTCACATCGTCCTCCCTGGTATCGACTCCGCTCAACTCCACGAGTTAGCAACGAAAACCTCAGGTGGCGGATTGCTTGACATCCTCAACGCTTTTACAGGGGGCGCTTTCTCTAATGCCTCAGTATTCGCGCTCGGGATTATGCCCTACATCTCGGCTTCTATCGTAGTACAGTTGATGGGAATCGCTATTCCTTATCTCCAAAAACTACAAAAAGAAGGTGAAAGCGGGCGAAGAAAGATAAACCAAATCACTCGATGGCTTACTATTGCAATATGTATTGTACAAGCACCTGTATACTTATACGGTATCAATAGATTAGGAGTCCCTGATTCTGCCTTCCTTTTAGGTAAGGGACTCAATTTTATTGTTCCAGCAGTGCTTATCTTAGTAACAGGAACTATTTTTGCAATGTGGTTAGGTGAGAAAATCACCGATAAAGGAATAGGTAACGGTATCTCTCTCCTCATTATGGTGGGTATCATTGCCCGTTTGCCTCGTGCATTCTTGTCTGAAACAGCCTCTCGCCTTACTGGTAATGGAGGACCTCTATTGATTCTTATCGAAATAATTCTTTGGTTTGTAATCATTTTGCTTTGTATTTATCTAATCAAAGCAGTACGTCAAATCCCAGTACAATATGCACGCAGAACAGCTGATGGTGGAACTACTAACGAGAGAAACATCTTCGGAGCTCGCCAATACATTCCTTTAAAAATTAATGCTGCAGGGGTAATGCCTATCATCTTTGCTCAAGCCTTGATGTTTATCCCAGCCACTGTAGCCGGACTATCACAGTCAGAATTTGCAAAAAGTGTTCAAGCAGCCTTCTCAAACGTCTTCGGATTTTGGTACAACTTGCTATTTGCAGCTATGATTATACTTTTTACGTATTTCTATACTGCAATCACAGTGCCTACAAACAAAATGGCCGATGACCTAAAACGCAGTGGAGGTTTCATACCAGGTATACGTCCAGGTAAAGAAACAGGCGACTATTTAGATAAAATTATGTCGCTTATCACTCTCCCAGGTTCTATATTTATAGCCTTGGTAGCAATATTCCCTTCTCTGCTTAAAATCATCGGAATGCAAGACCAATGGGCATTGTTCTACGGTGGTACCTCACTACTCATCTTAGTAGGGGTTGCAATTGATACTATGCAACAAGTAAATTCATATCTGCTCAATCGCCATTATGATGGTTTGATGAAAACAGGTAAAAACAGAAAAGTATCTTAATTAATATATGGCTAAACAGGTAGCAATTGAGCAAGACGGAACCATTGTAGAAGCTTTGTCTAACGCAATGTTCAGAGTTGAATTGGATAACGGTCACGTAGTGATTGCCCATATCTCAGGAAAAATGCGTATGCACTACATCAAGCTTCTTCCTGGTGATAAAGTAAAACTCGAAATGAGTCCTTACGACCTAAGTAAAGCTCGTATCACTTACCGTTATTAGTTAATTAAGAGAATTCTTCCAATATTTTGGTTGTTAATTTCTCACAGATATTTTTTCTATTTTAGTAATATCTGTGAGAAATTATAATCATAAAAAAGAATTTTTTATTTGTAGTATTTTTAGTATAAAACATTTGTATTCAGTATCTTGAATATGTTTTTTTATGCTTAAAGATGAGTGAGCGGAATGTATAATTGCATTTTTGTGAGCTAAAAATGTGGCTATTACAAAAAAAAATTGTAGTTTTGCGCACTCTATTGATATAAACAAAACGAAATGAAAGTTAGAGCATCAATTAAAAAAAGAAGTTCAGAGTGCATCATTGTGCGCAGAAAAGGACGATTGTACGTAATTAACAAGAAAAATCCTAAATTTAAACAACGACAAGGATAATTATGGCACGAATTGCAGGTATTGACTTACCAAAAAACAAAAGAGGGGTTATTGGTTTAACCTATATTTTTGGTATTGGAAAAAGTAGAGCTAAAGAAATCTTAAGTAGAGCTCAAGTAAACGAAGACACAAAAGTAAGCGAATGGAATGATGACGAAATCACTCGTATTCGCGAAGTGGTTGCGTCTTATAAAATTGAAGGAGAATTGCGCTCCGAAATCCAATTGAACATCAAACGTTTGATGGACATCGGTTGTTATCGCGGTATCCGCCATCGTAACGGATTGCCTTTGCGCGGACAAAAAACTAAAAACAATTCTCGTACAAGAAAAGGTAAAAGAAAAACTGTTGCGAACAAGAAGAAAGCAACTAAATAATAAGTAGTAGAGTATGGCAAAACAAAATGCAAAGAATGCAAAAGTCTCTAAGAAGAGAAAAGTAGTGGTTGAGTCAGTAGGCGAAGCACACGTTTCAGCTACTTTTAACAATGTTATTATTTCTCTTACCAACAAAAAAGGAGACGTAATTGCCTGGTCATCAGCAGGGAAAATGGGCTTCAGAGGATCTAAAAAGAATACTCCTTACGCTGCCCAAGTAGCCGCAGAAGATGCAGCTAAAGTAGCTTTTGACTCAGGTCTTAAAAAAGTAAAAGTATACGTGAAAGGACCGGGTAATGGTAGAGAATCTGCTATCCGTACTATTCATAATGCAGGTATAGAAGTAACTGAAATTATCGACGTTACTCCACTACCTCACAACGGATGTCGCCCTCCTAAAAAACGTAGAGTCTAATTTCAATACTAACAAGTAAGAAAGGTGAGTTGTTATCGAAGGAATGCCTTAATTCATAACTACCTTTCATTTAAACAATTTAAAATGGCAAGATATACAGGACCAAAAACAAAAATAGCTCGTAAATTTGGTGAAACTATCTTCGGAGATGATAAATCTTTTGAAAGAAAAAACTATCCTCCCGGACAACACGGTTTGGCACGCCGTAGAGCAAAACGCTCTGAATATGCTATCCAGCTACAAGAAAAACAAAAAGCTAAATATACTTATGGTATTTTAGAAAAACAATTCCATAATCTATATGAAAAAGCAAAAAGAAGTAAAAGTATTACCGGTGAGGTGCTTCTTCAACTTTGCGAATCTCGTTTAGACAATGTAGTATACCGTATGGGCATTGCTCCTACTCGTAGTGCAGCCCGCCAATTGGTATCTCACCGTCACATCACTGTAAACGGAAATATTGTAAACATTCCGTCTTACTCTCTTAAACCAGGTGATGTAGTAGGCGTTCGCGAAAAATCAAAATCTTTAAGTGTGATCGAAAATTCATTGGCTGCTCACAGCACCGTATACGAATGGATCACTTGGAACCCTGAAAAATTGGAAGGTACTTTCGTAGCAGTACCTCAACGTATTCAGATTCCTGAAAATATTAAAGAACAGTTAATCGTAGAGTTGTACTCTAAATAATAATAAAGACAGCAGTCAAATTATGGCATTATTCAACTTCCAAAAACCAGATAAAGTTATAATGATTGAATCATCTGATTTCGAAGGACGATTTGAGTTTCGCCCTTTGGAACCAGGGTATGGTTTAACAATAGGTAACGCATTACGAAGAGTTATGCTTTCTTCGTTAGAAGGTTTTGCAATCACTTCTGTGAAATTTGATAAAGTAGGACACGAATTTTCTACTATATCAGGAGTAAGAGAAGATGTTACTGAAATTATTCTCAATTTGAAACAAATACGTTTTAAACGCCAGATTGAGGATATAGAAAACGAAACAGCAACTATTACTGTTTCTGGTAAAAGACAATTGACTGCCGGTGATTTTCAAAAAGCTCTTTCAGGTTTTCAAGTATTAAATACTGATTTGGTGATTTGCAATATGGATTCTTCAGCTTCTTTTACAATAGAGATTACTATTGAAAAAGGACGCGGTTATGTTTCGGCTGAAGAAAATGCAAAACCAAATGCACCGATAGGTGTAATTGCTACTGATGCAATCTTTACCCCTATTAAAAATGTGAAATATTCTATTGAAAATTATCGTGTTGAACAAAAAACAGACTATGAGAAGTTAGTCTTTGAAATTAAAACCGATGGGTCTATACACCCTAAACAAGCACTTACAGAAGCTGCAAAAACACTCATTCATCACTTTATGCTCTTCTCTGACGAGAGAATTACTTTAGAAGCTGATGAAATAGCACAAACTGATACTTATGATGAAGAATCATTGCATATGCGCCAGTTGCTAAAAACTAAGTTGGTGGATATGGACTTATCTGTTCGTGCACTCAATTGTTTGAAAGCTGCCGAAGTAGAAACATTAGGTGATTTGGTATCTTTCAATAAAGCCGATTTGATGAAGTTTAGAAACTTCGGAAAGAAATCATTAATTGAGCTTGATGAGTTGGTAGTCAATAAAGGTTTAGTGTTTGGTATGGACACCTCGAAGTATAAATTGGATAAAGATTAACTCGCTCTTGCGATATTTTAACTAAGGAAAAATGAGACACGGAAATAAAATTAATCATTTAGGAAGAAAAACTGCTCACAGAAATTCAATGCTTGCCAATATGGCGAACTCACTGATTGAGCATAAACGTATTAACACTACTTTGGCAAAAGCAAAGGCTTTAAAATTATTTGTAGAGCCTTTGGTAACCAAATCTAAAGAAGATACCACTCACAACCGTCGTATCGCTTTTAGTAAATTGCGCAATAAATATGCTGTTACCGAGCTTTTCAAAGAAGTAGCTGTAAAGGTAGGCGACCGCCCAGGGGGATACACTCGTATCATTAAATTAGGAAACCGTTTGGGCGATAATGCTGAAATGGCTATGATTGAGTTTGTAGATTACAACACTACTTACAACGTAGCTAAAACCGCTAAGAAGAAAACTACCCGCCGTGGTAGAAAGAAAGCAACTGCTGAAGAAACTCCAGCTACAGCCGAAGTTAAACCAGAGGCTACTGCTGAAGCTACTGAATAATATTGCAGTTTATTAGGTTCGTAAATTATAAAAAAGGGCTTGCCGTCGGCAAGCCCTTTTTTATTGTGTAAGAATCTTTTTAAAGGCTGTTTTTAGTCTTTTATATAAAAGTGTAGCTTACGCTACAGAAATCGTACAAATCTTTAAAAAATCGAACAAATGGGCAATAAGCTACCTGAAAAAGCTAATAATACCAGAAATATTTAACTTTGCCAAACGTGCGAGCCACACAGCAGTGTGAGTCACACAGGCTGTTGATTTAGCAAATTTGGAGAGTTGAGGGGTTCGGAAGGAAACGGAGAAGTTCGGAAGAAGTAATTCAGGTAAAAGATAAAAAATGAGATGTAAGGAGGGTGGGGTTAGCTTATAGAGAGCTTATACGAATCTTGGACGATTGGTATAGAAAGGGTATATAAGTAGTTGATTCACATTGTGATACAACAACGTAAAAAACGTTAAAAAAGAGGTTTCGAGGCGAAAGAAAGAGAAAAGGCACTAGGCCTTAGGCCATAGGCACTAGGAGGGAGTGTGACGGGAAAGAGAATTAGCAAATTAGAAAATTAGAGAATTAGCAGATTAGGAGTGATACAGACGAGCGGGTACGAGCTACACGGGAGATTGTAGCAAAATAGGCTATAAAAAACTTTGCCAAAGTTGTAGAACGATAGGTGTTCAGAACCTTTGGCAAAGTGTTATGGTATAAAAAGCGATTTTAAGCTTGTGTTATTTAGAAAAGTGTGGTTACCCGATAATCATTCCGGCGATAGTTGCGGATAACAGAGAGGCTAAAGTACCCCCAAGAACGGCTTTTAAGCCGAATTGAGAGAGGGTTTTACGTTGGTTGGGGGCTAAGGCTCCTATGCCTCCTATTTGAATGCCTATGGAGGCGAAATTGGCAAAACCACAAAGCATATAGGTTGCCATAATGATAGATTTGTTATACATTAGGTGAGGAGCACTCGTCATATCCTTTAAGGTGGCTAACTGAGTGTAAGCCACAAATTCTGAGGAGGAGAGCTTAATACCGAGCAATTGTCCCATCAGCATAACGTCTTCTTTGGCAATACCAGCGAGCCACATAACGGGTGAGAAAACGGTACCTAAAATCATTTCTAAAGAGAGTCCGTTATAAGGAGTATTGCTGGCTATGATATTGTTGAGATGTGTTTGATAACCTACCCAATTAAAGAAATAATTAATCATTGCGATAAAAGCCACAAATACTAAAAGCATAGCTGCTACATTGGCAGCGAGTTTAAGTCCTTCGGTAGTACCATTGGCGATAGCGTCGAGCACATTGGAACCTACATTCTCCATAGAGACGTGCGAATCGTTAGAGAATTGCTCGGTTTGAGGGCATAGCATCTTGGAAACTACGATAGCACCGGGGGCTGCCATTACGGAAGCTGCTAAGAGGTGTCGGGCGAAGAGCAAGCGCATTTGGGGGTCATCGCCACCGAGGTATTGGATATAAGCAGCCATTACGCCTCCTGCTACGGTAGCCATTCCGCCTATCATCACAAGGAGGATTTCGGAGCGAGTCATTTTGGCTAAATAGGCTTTAATCATCAGAGGGGCTTCGGTTTGTCCTAAGAAGATGTTCCCCGTAACCGAAAGACTTTCGGCACCTGAGATATTCAGCAGTTTAGACAATGCCCACGCCATTCCACGCACTATTACCTGAATAACACCTAAATAGAACAATAGGGAGGTGAGTGCAGAAAAGAAGATAATGGTGGGGAGCACTTGGAAAGCGAAGATATAGCCTATGCTATTGGTATCGACTAAGTTACCGAGGAGAAACTGACTGCCTGCTCTTGTAAAATCTAATATGAGCACAAAGATACTACCGGCAAAATCGAAGGCGTCTTGTATAAAGCCTACTTTTAGAATACCTATTGCAATGGAGAGTTGTAGGGCTAAGCCTATGCCAATAGTCTTCCAATTGATAGCGCGCCTATTGCTACTGAAAAGATAGGCGATAAACAGGAGGGTAATCATACCTACCACACCACGAGTAAAACTTTCGAGAGTGAAACCTTCGCTAGCGACAGCCTTCATTACTTGTGTAGTGGTGGTTTGTGTAGTAGGAGATTGTGTAGCGTCTTGTGCGACACTTATGAGTGGTAAAAGGAAACTAAGGCTTCCGATGGTTATGTTTTTTTTCATTGGTATATAGTTTTAAAAAGTACTATCGCGTTTAGAGATTTCATCTCTGATAAGCGCTGCCATTTCGTAATCTTCATTTTCGATACAGTCATTTAGCATTGTTTTTAGTTCGGGTAAGGCGTATTTAGTATATCTGTTTCGGCTGCTATCTTCCTCATCAACATTATCTAACGAAGGACTTATGGTATTGGAGGGCTCATCGTTGAGCAAAGGGATATAAATGCCTGCCCTTTGAATGATATCTCGATAGGTGTAGATGGGTGCGTTGCAACGCAAGGCAATGGCAATGGCATCGCTGGTACGAGCTTCGATGGTGTATTCTTGACCACTTTGTACACAGAGCATATTGGAGTAGAAAATGCCTTCTTCTAATTTGTAAATCACGACTCTTTTTATTTGTATACTGAAAGTATCGGCGAATATCTTGAAGAGGTCGTGCGTAAGGGGTCGAGGAGGTACAAGACTCTTCTCTAATTCCAAGGCAATAGATTGTGCTTCAAAGGTACCAATGACTATGGGTAACTTTAAATCGGTCTCGACCTCGTGCATTATAAGCACAAAGGCATCGTTCTGCGATTGATTGTATGATATCCTTTTTATGAAAAGACGCACTAAATCCATTGGAAATTTGCTAACATAAAATACAAATTAGGGGGTAAAGTTATAACAATTATTTTAACTACAAAAGATTTTTTACATATTTTTTTCTTCTTTGTAAAAGAAAAGGCTGTTCAATACAAGATTGAACAGCCTTCGCTTTACATAAGATTTTACTTGTTACATTTGTTTGGTGAGGGTGTATTCTTTCACCATTTGAGGTTCTTTACCATCTTCGCCTACTTGAACAATGTTATCACCTTTGGTAATGTAGAAAGATTTATCACCTTTATCGGAGGTGAGGGTAAAACCTTTATCGGTGCGCGTTACTTTACCTTCTTCTTTAGCTTCGTAGTTTTTGCTAGCGCAGCTTTCTTGTTTTACATAAGTATTATCGGCATAGAGGTGGATAACGGTAGCCACTCCGCCACAATCGGCAGCAGGAAGGGTACCTACATAAGTAGCCACTAACTCAGGAGTCATCTTTTCAGATACGTTATCCATAGTGTTTTCCATCATAGTAGTGGTGTCGCTTACCACATTGTTGGCATTTTGCGAAGGATTGTTTTGACAGGAGGCGAACATAAGCACAGCAACTCCTAATGTTAAGATGTGTCTTTTCATAAAATATAATGTTTATTTATTTACTTATTCAAAAAGTGTACCAATACTACAGTAAATTCACTTCCCTTTCCTACTTCGGAAGTAAAATGAATGCTACCCCCGTAGGAAAGTACGATGTTTTTCACCATTGCTAATCCCAAGCCACTACCACTGGTTTTGGTAGTGAATTTTGGTTCGAATATCTTTTCTTTATCGGCGTCGAGGATACCCGTACCATTGTCTTTTACTTTTAGAGTAATATCGGTATCGGTTTTATTAAGGCTCACTTCAATAGAAGGGAAAGGTTCGTTTTCGGTAGCTTGTAGCGCATTTTTCACCAAATTGGTAAGTACACGACCGAGCTGGTCTTTATCGAATACACTTATAATCTCATCGTGAGAATGGGTGAAGTGAATTTCATCAGAATTAAAGATATCTAAAGTGCGTTTGATAACAGACACAAAATCGAATTCCTCATCATTTTTAGCAGGCATATTGGTAAGTGCCGAGAAGGCAGTAGAAATATTACTCAATATGTCTATCTGTTGGATAAGAGATTCGCAGAATTCATTAGTTTGTTCAGCAGTTTGAAGCTCTCGAAGGGCTTTGCGTTGATAACTTTGCACGGAGAGACGCATAGGAGTAAGAGGATTTTTGATTTCGTGTGCTACCTGCTTTGCCATATCGCGCCACGCTTGTTCGCGTTCGGATTGCGCCAAAAGGGCTTTGCTGTTCTCAATCTCATCAATCATTCCGTTATAGGCATTTACCAACTCGGTAATCTCGGTAGGGGCAGACTTGAGAAGTATCTTTTCGTTTTGGGAAAGTAAACGAGTTTTCTCTAAACGACCTTCGATGGTTTTAAGCGATTTGGTAATATATTTAGAGATGAAGTAAGCTACCGTAAGGGCAACTACCAAGAGCGAGAAATACACCATCGCTAAGTTGTACAGCGACCCTTTTAAAGCGCGCTCGTTGAAGGTGTCGTTCTCGAAATAAGGAATGTTGAGAATAGCGATAGGCTTGAACTGCAAATCGGTAATATAACTGTAAGAAGTTTGGTAACCACGCCCTGCAAATTCGTGGTGCTCAACAAGACGTTTATTGAGTGTAGCGGAAAGCTGATGCAATACATCAGGAGGAATGAAAAACGCATCTTGGTCGGGGGATAGAGAGGCTTTGGAGCTTTTTAGTAGCACACCGTCGAGGTCATAGAGGGCAAAGTTTAGGTTTTGGATATTGGCAATGCTGTAGATATCCTCCCGAAAGATAAGAGGTATATAAGGGGTTTCGACAGGGAAAGTGGTTTGCGAGAATACATATTGTATCTGCATCTTGATTTGGTTTTCCTTGTCGATAAGTCGCTCATCGTGATATTCTAATGCCTGTTTTTTATACTGCCCAATCATTACGAAAGCTAAGATAGCGAAAGCTACTAGCACGAGTAGGGTCATACTGAGGAATATCTGAAAGCGAAGGGTGTTTTTTTTAAACATAGTGTCCCCTTATTACAGGTTATTTTAAGCCTATCACAAAGGCTGCGGGATAAGATTTTTTAATCTCTACAAGTTTCTTCTCAGCCTCTAAACGCGTACGGAAACTACCAAGGCGGACTTTGTAGTTAGGCGACTCGAAAGTGAGCAATACAGGGTATTGTTTGTATTTGCTTTTGGCATCGAGCATTACTTTATTAGCTTCGGTGATATTGCCATTATAGATTTGTACTTGGAAAGCGCTCTCGGTACGAGCTATTTCCTTTTTGAGTTCCATAGCATCGGCTATATTCTTTTCCTGACTAATAGTTATTTGTGCATAGGAAGCGCTTGTGAGCAATAGTATTCCAGCTATAAATATGTTTTTCATCATCAATGTAAATTTAATTCTTTTGTTTTCTTTGGCGTAAGAACCAATACAATTTACTAAATCCAAAGCCTATGCCAAACAAGGCTATAAAGAAAGTAAATATACCTCCCAATACTTTAAAATTGATAGGTTCACTTTGGGGAACGTAGAGTATTTGTCCGTTAGCTGTACCTATAAGTCCTAAGAGAGTGATAAGCAAACTCATCAAAAAGTGTAGTTCTAAGCGCAGGTCTTTCTCGGGTAACAGCTTTTGAAGACCCAAAGAACCTAATATAATAAAAACTACCACGCTCGCACCTATCCAAAAGGCAATATGCTCAAACGATACCCCTGTATAATAAAAGATGGCTTGAGTGAGCACATAGAACAATGCAGGAAAAATAAGCAGGTTAGGATACCACTGCAAAACTTTATGCCAGCGACTTTCTTTACCTTTGAAAAGCGTCCGTAGTGAAGTAAAACAATACGCCATACACACAGCAGTCTCTACGGTGAGCAGTACGGTGATATTGCCAAGTACTTTGGGGTTGCTGAGCATTGTTTGGAGGGTAACTTGTGACTGCTCTGAGGCAAAATCAGTAGCCAACCATACAAACAAGAAACAAACAGCTGCAAATAACGCCTGTTGCCACAGTTTCCAAAAACTGAGTTTCAGCACTACGTTCAGCATTATAAAGACTGTAAGAATTGCTATTACCATATCACATATCCCTTATCTCTTACTTACATTCTCAGCTACGCCAGCTCACCGACTTTACTTATTACCTCTACTGAGTCTTCTCCGTCGTTTTGTTTCCAGTGTACTACCACACGCTCATCATTGATAGCGTCTACTTGCTTACCACTGTAATCGGGTTGTATGGGAAGATGACGACTAAAGCGCCTATCAATAAGCACTAAGAGTTCTATTTCAGAAGGGCGCCCGAAGCTCTGTATGGCACTGAGAGCAGCGCGAATACTGCGCCCTGTGTAGAGCACATCGTCTATAAATACCACTCTCTTGTTTTCGACGATAAAGTCGATAGCGGTAGAGTTGGCTTCAAGAGGTCTACCTGTGCGCCTAAAATCGTCGCGAAAGAAAGTAATATCTAATAAGCCTAATGGAATATCAGCAATGTGGTATTCGTTAGTGAGTAGTTCTACCAATCGCCCAGCTAAATAAGTGCCACGGGGCTGGATACCGATAAAAACCGTATTCGAGAAATCGTTATGGTTTTCTATCAGCTCACAAGCAAGGCGATGTAGCATTACTTGGAGTTCCTTCTCGCTGAGGATTTGTTTTGTATAGGTATTCATTTGACTTAAAAACTGAGGGTATTTAAGTTGCGTTGAGCATCGGCATTGCCCTCGCTAGCGGCTTTTTGGAAAAAGACTTTGGCGTTTGCTTTGTCGCCCAACATATAGTAGCAAGAGGCGCGATAATTATTCAGTACAGCATCTACGGGCACTCCTAAGCTCTCCATTTCAGCCATATCATTAATAGCCTTTTGGTATTGCTGCGTGTTGTAGTAACTAATAGCACGATACCTGAGCCCGTCTATATGAGCAGGTACTTTCTCCAAGAACTTCGTAAATATAGGAATTGCTTCAGCATAACGTTGCTGCAAATAGAGTTGCATTGCCTGAGTGTAAAGAGGGGCAAACTGTTCTACCTGCATACGCGAGATAATCTTGTTGCGGTTATTAATTATATCTTTATTATCGGGCAAATACACAATGGCACTATCTAAGGTAGCACGAGCATCAGCTATTAAGTTATTTTTCTCTTGCAGATAAGCCAAAGAGTTCCACGCTTGTACCTCACTGCGATTACCGCGAAGAGCGTCTCTATCTACATCTACGTGGAAACGGTTTTTCAGTATAGTTTTCCACTTAGGTTGTGGTTTCTGCACACTGTCTTTCTCCAAGCCTAAATACTGTTTGAGCAAGTGAATCGATTCTTGTTCTTTACCCATATTGTTCAGCGCAAAGGTCTCTAAATTTAGGTTACCGAAGAAATTTGGCTTTATCATTCGGGCTTTATGAGCATATTTATAAATACTATCGTTGTTTTTGTTCTCTTCCATAAAGTATGATACAGCAGTAAAATACTCAGGGCGCGCATCATAAGGGTGGTAATGAATGGAAGCCAATACTTTACGTGCCTCATCGAATTTCTTTTCGTCTATCAAGTAGCGCGCCTTTTCTACATCCACGGGCTCAGCCACTGCCGTGAGATTTGGAATACGAGGATAGTTGCGTATCAGGTAATCCGAAGGTGATTTAGTAGGACGCACCCCTTGTTGCTCTTCTTTTACCATACGTTGTATTTTAGAAGAATCAAAGTACATACGCTCTACTACTACATTCAAAACCATTGCCACCACGGCTACTGATCCTATAAAACCTACAACACTCATTGGCAATTTGCGCTCTTCTGCTTTTTTCTTACTGAAATACAATACTGCCAAGCCTACTGCTATCCCTACATAAATACCAAAGAGGGCTTGTATTTCGGGGCGGTCTTGAGGAAAATTAAAGAATGCATCGAACGAATAAGCAAAGAGTCCAAATAATGGTAAGAAAAACCATTGCTCTTGCTCAGGATTCTTGTTTTTATAAGTGCCTCTTAGGAAATAATAAGCTGTCAAGAGGAAGATAGCCAAGAACGCCAACCCTGCGAAGATTCCCGCTTCGGCGGTGAGCTCCAAAAAGTCGTTGTGGTTCTTATACATATAAATATAATGCGGACTGTAAGAATTCTCATACTGTAAGAAGCGTACCTTCCAGTTACCAATGCCTACGCCCAACAGTGGGTCGTTCGGGATCATATCAGTAGTGGTAATCACCCAAGCAGTTTTACGCAAGTTGTTACTGGTATTCTCTTGGTTAGCTACCTCAGCTAAACGAGCCCCGAAACTGGTGCTTTGTCGCACTTGTTGAGGGTAGAGATAGTTCTGTACAAACGAGAAAATACCAAAAGCAAGAACTACCAAGCCTACGTGCATCAGTACTTTTACGCCCGTTTCACGGCGTTTTAAGATAAAATAGTCGATAGCACCATACGTGATGAAGATAAGCGTTGTAAGAATAGTTGCTAAATAGAAAGCACGGGTACTCATAAAGAAGATTGCCAAAGTACCGACTAAAACACCTATCCCTCCGATGATACGCAAGGTGTTTTTCTGAAAATAAAACAACCAGATAGCAAAAGGTATCTTAATAAACATAGCCGAAGCCAAAATATTCTTGTTAGAATACGAGCCTTTGATATTGTAATCGGCACTAATACCCTTGATGATGCCTTTTACCCCGTCGAGGGTTACCAAAAAGTCATAACACAAAAGAATTGTCATCGCAACTGCCAAATGTACTAAACTCTTTTTGTTGTAAATTACCAAAGCCGATACCATCCAAGCAGCTGAGAAAGCTGTAAATATCTTAAAGAAGTGCAAAATCGCTTCTTCTATATCAATAGCTTTGGTAAACGAGAGCAATGCCAATACCATTATCAGGCAGTAAGCAATCCCTATTTTATTGGTAAAAAAGCCAAACAGTAATTGTGTGCGTTCTCTGAATTCTTTAATAAAAAACACAAGCCCTACTACTATCAAGTTCAGAATAGCAAAGGTGTAAAACTTTGTAGCATTGGAGTCGAATGCCATCCAGTTAGGGGTAAGTACCGTTACATAGCCATAGGCAATGAGCAAGACACTCGCCAAAAGCTTCATACTCGAATTCCCTTCCTCACTCACTGTGGGGGTAGGTTTAATAGGATTCTTGCTGGGTGTTTTCTTCTTGTTGGGTTTCATCTTATGTATTTATATAATTTTTCTTAATTACTTATATCTTGATAGTTACCTCCAATTATAATCAGTCTTTTATACCAGAAATTCTATTGAATATTTGGTGTTCTTTTATTTGTTGTTTGGTGTTAATAATGGCTATGATAATCACTTCTGACAATTCTTCCAAAACAATATAATGAATTCCAAAGTGGAATCTTTTAGTAAAGAAAATACGAACCTCCTCATATTTCTTTGGAGCAACAAAGGGAAAGTCTTTTAATGTTTCTATATAATCTACTATTTCATTATATGCTTCAAAACCTAAATTTTCTCTAAAAACATTGTAATAATTATAATATCATTTAACTCTTTTTCTGCTCTGGGGTGGAAAATCAAACTAAATGACATACTTCTCTGATATTTTCTTCTTTACTTCCTCAAAAGGAATTCCAATAGAAGGGATCTCTTTTATCTCTATAACTCTTTTATCCAACTCTTTTTTAAGAGAATCAGATAAAAAAGATTGTTCATACTCAAATTCCACTCCCATTTTTTCAAACAAAGAGGTTAATTCAGCTTTTTGTATTTCATTCTTAGGATACACTAATAAACACATATTATTTTAATCAACAATTAATATCTGTAAAAGTCTCTTTCTCTTCTCATTTACCTTTTATTTTTTACCTCTTACCAACTTTTGTGGCTCGCACCTTTTACCTATTTGAATCATCTCATACGCTAGTCCCGTTTGCTTCACTACGTCTTCGGTGCGTTGCGAATGAGTATCGGTAATAAAAAGCTGTCCGAAATGTTTTTGAGTAACCAACTGCACCAACTGCGTTACGCGAGTATCGTCAAGCTTATCAAAAATATCATCTAAAAGCACTATGGGCGTAATCCCTAACGATTGCTTCAACACTTCAAACTGCGATAGCTTTAAGGCTATCAAAAACGACTTCTGTTGCCCCTGACTACCATACTTCTTCATCGGGTAGCCGTCAATCTCAAAAAGCAAATCGTCCTTATGAATACCTGCGGTAGTGTATTGCGCACTGCAGTCTCGCTCAGTATTTTCGGCAAGCTGGGTAGTCAAATCGCTTTGGTGCAAACTGCTGTCGTACTGCAAACTCACTCGTTCCTTACCCCCCGAAATATAAGCGTACTGCTCGCTAAAGATAGGCAAAAACTCATTCATAAAAGCTCGCCGTTTCTCATAAATGTGTTGTCCTAAGGGCGCCAACTGCTCGTCGTAAATGTGCAAAGTCTCTAAAGAGAAAACGCCTCCTTCTGCCATTTGTTTCAGTAACGTATTGCGTTGCAAGAGCGTGCGGTTGTAGCGCAAGAGCAGTTCTAAGTAAGCCCTATCAGTTTGCGAAATCACACTATCCAAAAACTTACGGCGTGTTTCACTACCTTCTACTATCAAGTCGCGGTCGGAAGGTGAAATGAGCACCATAGGGTATTTACCTATATGGTCAGCCAGACGTTCATAGGCTTTGCCGTTGTGTTTCATTACTTTCTTCTGTCCTTTTTTAAGGCTACACACTATCTGCTCTTCACGTTCTTCTTGTCGGAACTGTCCTTCGATAAGATAAAACTCCTTGCCGTGGCGTACGTTCTGCACTGCCGAAGTAGTAAAGTAGCTCTTCGCCATACCTAAGTGATAAATAGCATCAAGCAGATTTGTTTTCCCTACACCATTATCTCCTACAAAACAGTTGATAGTAGGGCTAAAGGCATACGCTTGTGAGAGTATGTTCTTGTAGTTTACGACCGATATTTGTTTGAGAAACATCATTTGTTAGTGCAAAGGTACGAATAATTTGTGAATTACCAAATTTGTCGATTGAGTAATAAAAAACTTTGCCAAAGGTAATAGTCTGTCGTGCTACGTCCTTTGGCAAAGTTGATACTGTAATGCTTTTTGTTAAAATTCTCTTAGAAAATTAATAGCTGTATTCTGTAGTGCTGATAAGTACTTGTGGTGCTTTTTCATCTTTAGGCACTGAGTAAACTTTAATTCGGATTGGATAATCCCCATCATACTGAATATCATAGCGATATACGGTCTTAGTAACATTTTCTGGCTTATTGAGTTCTGCAGTTACAACTGTTTTCTTAATGATATTATTAGGGGTAAGAAGAGTAACAAAGTGGTCGGGAGTAGTTTGTATTATAAAATTCACATACTCAGGATTGATTTTAGCATCATATTCATAGGTTACCTCATAGCTATGAGTGGTAGTAGTGTACTCATCTTTTACCACATTGCCTTTAGCGTCTAAGGTGTAGCTATGCCATTCGTTTGTGTCATCACCGTTTTTGCCATCTTTTCTCACATAAGTGTTTTTGGTAATTCTTACCACATTGGTACTGGGATAATCGAAAGTAGTCGTGATGTAGCTCCCGTCGTTGTTGTTGGCGGGCTTATCTTCTTTTTTCACAAGACGTCCGTCTGCTCTGTATTCATAAACTTTCGTAGCGTAAAGAGTTGTTCCCAAGGCTATCGTTTCTTCTTTTTCTAACTTCCCATCAGCTCTATAGGTATAGATGTAGTTATGGAAGTAGGGCTCCTTTGAGTAGTAAGTTCTTCTTTGTAAACGGCCACTGCTATCGTAGTCGTAATCGTGATAAGTCTCATCACCATAAGAAGAATTGCCTCGATAGGTAATTCTTGTTTCTTTTTTAGGACGAGTAGCATCTTGCATCTCATATTTAATAACAGTGCGTTCTGTTCCTACAATAGTAGTAATTTCTTTAGGAAATTTAGCACTAGTACCGTCTTCGTCCTTGTCTTCTTTATTACAAGCTACGAAAGTTGCTGTTGCCATTAAGGCTAAAAATATTTTCTTCATCGTTTAAAAAGTATTTTGTTAATCGGCACAAAAGTACATACTTTTTTGTTCCCCACCAAATATTTCATCATCTTTTTTGTTTTACATATAACACAAACCATTTGCTAACCTTCCTGCCTATGTGCTCACACCTGATCTGTCAATTTTCTAATTCTCTAATTTCCCAGTCGTGCCACTCACGCCTAATCTGCTAATTCTCTAATTTCCAAATTTTCTAATTTACTAAATCTCTTTCCCGGCACACTCCCTCCTAGTGCCTATGGCCTAAGGCCTAGCACCTATTCCTCTTTCTTTCGCCACGAAACCCCGTTTTTAACGTTTTTCGCGTTGTTGTATCACAGTATGAATCAACTACTTATATACCCTTTCTATACCAATCGTCCAAGATTCGTATAAGCTTCCTATAAGCTCTCTATAAGCTAACTCCACCCTCCTTACAGCCATTTTTCACCAAAAATTCCCTCAATCCTCTTCCGAACCTTTCCGATTTTCTTCGTCTCCGTTTACTAATCTATTAATTTTCTCATTCTCACATTTTCTCATTTTCTAATTATTAAAAAAGCTATTCACATTTAAAAAAAAGCTATTTATATTAAATCTATGTAAGAGCTTTTTACAGTATTTTTGCCTCGTTAATCAAACATTTAAATAAAATGATTCGCAATTTACTGTATATTACAGCTTTTAATAAAAAAGGTACGTGGCAGAGCGTGTTGTGGGAAATTGTGCATAACGGTTTTATCACAGCTCCGTCGGGCATATTACTCATAATATTATGGGAGCTTTTTAAACCGCAACCCAATCTGTCCCTTATCTGGGAAATGGTAGCCCTAATGGGTATCCTACTCCTATTACAGTTCTTCGTTGCCTCGCGCACCCTTGTGTCGTCCAACCTATTAGTATATGGTATTTCCGAAAAAGTACGCATTCGCTTAGGTAACCATATCCAAAAATTCTCATTAGGTTTCTTCAAAAAGCGCGACCCCGGCGAAATTGCTTCAGTGATTATGCAAGATGTCGCCTCGTTTGAGCATATTTTCAGTCACAGTTTTGGCAATTTAGCAGCCGCTCTTTTCGGTACACTTATGCTCTCAGGCTTCCTCTTCTATTGCGATTGGCGACTCACCCTTTGTTTGCTCATTGGCATTCTACTGGTAATACCGTTCTTAAAGCTCGGTATTTTTATGGTCGATAAATGGGAACTCAGCAAAGGGCAAGTAAAGGCACGAAACGAAGTATCAGCTAAATTCTTGGAATATGTACAAGGAATACGACACCTAAAATCCTATGGTCTTACAGGTAGTAATTACCGAATGCTCGAAAAGGCTTATGAGAATTTGCGCCAAAAGAGTATCCGCTTAGAAGCTATACCAGGACCTTTTGTAATGCTTTCGTTCACTGTTTTGGAAATAAGCTTTGTGTTGATGCTCGCTTTAGGCTTGTACTATCTCACTCACAACACCATTACTATTCCTGTGCTTATCGTTTTTCTAATTTTAGGCTATATTCTGTACAACCCCATCAAAGTAGTATTAGTAGATTATATGATGTTGCGCTATATGAACGAAAGCCTCAGCCGTGTCATTGATGTACTGAAAGAACCCACTATGGAAACCGATAAAAACGAGTTCCCTTCTCACTTTAATATCAATTTTGATAATGTAAGTTTCTCGTATTTAGAAGATAAAACTACACTTAACAATCTTAATTTCAGCATTCCTCAGCACAGTATGGTAGCATTGGTAGGACATTCGGGCTCGGGTAAAACCACTATTGCTTCACTCATTGCGCGTTTTTGGGACGTGAATAATGGAAGAATTACCATCGGTGGAGTAGATATTAGAAATATCCGGCAAGACCGCTTCTATGGACTTATCAGCGAAGTATTCCAAGATGTATACCTATTCGATGATACTATTTACAATAACATCAAAATAGGGAATCCTAACGCTACCGAAAGCCAAATTATAGAGGCTGCCGAAAAAGCACAAGTACTTTCGTTTGCGTGGGAATTACCGCAAGGAATGCACACTCCCGTAGGTGAAGGAGGCAACCATCTCTCTGGCGGACAAAAACAACGTATCAGCATCGCACGTGCTTTGCTGAAAGACGCTCCTATTATCTTGTTAGACGAAGCTACTGCCAGTCTCGACCCCGAAAACGAAATATACATTCAAAAAGCCATTCAGGAACTTGTAAAAAACAAAACAGTAGTGGTGATAGCCCATAAGCTCTCCACCATTAAAAATGCTGATAAAATACTTGTTTTAGAAGAAGGGCGTATTGCCGAAGAAGGTACGCACCCCGAACTCTTGACTAAAAAAGGTATTTATCATCGCCTCTGGACACTCCAACAACAAACCTCTGGCTGGACAGCAATTAACAATTAACGAACTATGAAAAGATTATTACAAATAGCAGGACAGCGTAAAACCTTACTCTTAGCCTCCTGCACTTTAGCCATTATTCACGCAGTACTGAGCTTGATTCCTTATGCCTTGGTATTCTATATCATACAAGAACTCACACAGCAAATACCCAATTTTGCTACCGCTCAACAATACGTAATCTACGCCATTGTAATGATAGCCGTGAGTATGGTCGCTTTCTTCTTATCGGGTATTTTATCACATATCGCCGCTTTCAACATTCTTTACGGTCTCAGGAAAACGATTACCGAAAAGGTCGGCGTATTGCCTATGGGCTATCTTTCTAACCGCAATTCAGGAGCTTTTAAGAAAATTATTTCGGACGATGTAGAACGTATAGAAACCTTTATTGCTCACCAAATCCCCGATTTTGTAAAAGCTATTGCCTTGCCTTTGTTCACCTTAGGATATCTGTTCAGTCAAGATTGGCGATTAGCTCTTGCCAGCTGTTTGCCTTTATTGTTGCTACTGCTTATTTTCCCAATAATGTTTGGAGGAAGAAACAAAAATCTTACCCAGCTATATCACCAATCGTTAGAAGAGATGAGCTCAGGTATCGTAGAATACGTACGTGCTATGCCTGTGATGAAAATATTCCAACAATCAGCTGAGAGTTTTGATAAATACGGCAAGAAAGTAAAATCTTTCAACCGTTTTGTAAGCCAGTGGATACGTCATAGCTCACCTCCTTACGCTATCTTTATGAGTTTTGCCAGTAATGCAATGTTGCCTGTTTTGGCATTAGGTCTATATCTTTATTTTCACAATGGGGTGACCCTTGCCACTATGCTCTTTTTCCTCATCATAGGCACAGGCTATATGCGTCCCGTTTTTGCCATTAGCAATATGGCAATGCAGCTACAACTGATAGAACAAGGCGTACAACAGATTGATAAAATTCTCAATCAACCCATTCTTTCCGAAGGACATAATGCACAGATACCTACTCACTATAATATCTGTTTCGACAAGGTTAGCTTTGCTTACGACGGCGAGAACTATGTATTGAACAACGTTAGCTTCACAGCCAAAGAAGGTACAGTTACTGCCTTAGTAGGCCCCTCAGGGGCAGGTAAAAGTACCGTAGGGCAATTGCTCTCTCGTTTTTGGGATTGCCAAGAAGGACGAATTACTATAGGTGGAATTGACATCAAAGAGTTACCCACCGAAAGTTTGATGCAAAAAGTATCATTTGTTTTCCAAGATAGCTTTATGTTTCAACAAACAATGTATGACAATATTCGTATGGGAATGGATAAAACAGAAGAAGAAGTGATAGAGGCTGCCAAAGCAGCTCAAATACACGATTTTATCACGAATCTGCCCAATGGGTACAACACATTTTTCGGTCAGCAAGGGGTACATCTCAGCGGAGGAGAACAACAACGCTTCCAGTTAGCACGTGCTATTCTTAAAAATGCACCAATCCTCATCTTAGACGAAGCTACTGCCTTTGCCGACCCTGAGAACGAGCATAAAATACAGCAGGCTTTCAGTACGCTTATTCGCAACAAAACTGTACTTGTTATAGCACACCGCCTTAGCTCTATCACCACAGCCAACCAGATTATTGTATTCAACAAAGGCGAAATCAACGCTATAGGCACTCATAGTCAGTTATTACAAGAGAGTGAATTGTATGAAAGAATGTGGAATGCTCACAACCGAGCTAAAGAATGGGCTTTATAAGAAGATAAAATAAAAAAAGCACTTACATTATGTAAGTGCTTTTTTGTTGCTCCCCCTACTGGACTTGAACCAGTGACCCTCTGATTAACAGTCAGATGCTCTAACCAACTGAGCTAAGGAGGAATATTTTCTACTTATGTTTTCCTTAATTGCGGTGCAAAGGTACAACTATTTTTGAAACCTGCAAATTTTTAAGCAGAAAAATATTATATATTTTTTAGTTGTACTGCTAAGTCATTTATTTTCAATAATAATATAAAAAGACTTTACCAAAAATTTAATAGCCTCTCGTGCTACGAGTTTTGGTAAAGTCCTTATTACTATTTATGTAACTTGTATTATTTTTGTACAAAGTAGTGATAGAACCACGGAATGGTTTCAATACCTTTTAGGAAGTTGAAAATACCGTAGTGTTCGTTAGGCGAGTGGATAGCATCGCTATCTAAACCAAAGCCTAAGAGAATAGATTTGCTACCTAATTCTTCTTCAAAAAGAGCTACAATAGGGATACTACCACCTGAACGCACGGGTATAGGCTCTTTCCCGAAGCTCGCTTGGCAGGCTTTTACTGCTGCTTGGTAAGCAGGCGTATCGGTAGGGGTTACATAGCCTTGTCCGCCGTGGTGCGGAGTTACTTTCACGCGCACACCTGCTGGTGCGATACTCTCAAAGTGCTTGGTGAAGAGCTCGGTAATTTCGTGGTTGTCTTGGTTAGGCACTAAGCGCATTGATATTTTGGCATAAGCCTTACTTGGGATAACCGTTTTAGCTCCTTGCCCTGTATAGCCTCCCCAGATACCATTTACATCAAGGGTAGGACGTATAGAGGCACGCTCGGTAGTGGTGTAGCCTTTTTCGCCATATACTTCATCGATATCTAAGGCTTTTTTGTAGGCTTCGAGTGAGAAGGGTGCTTTTGCCATTTCATCGCGTTCAGCTTGTGAGAGCTCTTCTACTTTGTCGTAAAAATGCGGAATGGTCACGCGGTTGTTCTCGTCGTGTAAAGAAGCAATCATTTTAGTAAGCACGTTGATAGGGTTCGCTACGGCACCACCGTATAAACCAGAGTGCAAATCTCGGTTGGCACCGGTAACCTCCACTTCCACATAGCTAAGTCCGCGTAAGCCCGTAGTGATAGAAGGGGTGTCGTTAGCCAGCATACCGGTATCGGAAATGAGAATAATATCGTTTTTGAGTTTTTCGTGGTTGTTTTTTACAAACCAACTAAGACTTCCTGAGCCTATTTCTTCCTCGCCTTCAATCATAAACTTCACATTGCAAGGGAGCACATTGTTTTTCACCATATATTCAAGGGCTTTCACGTGCATAAACATTTGTCCCTTGTCGTCACAAGCCCCACGAGCGAAGATAGCTCCATCAGGGTGAATATCGGTTTTTTTGATAACAGGCTCAAAGGGGTCAGATTCCCAAAGCTCAATAGGGTCGGCGGGTTGTACATCATAGTGCCCATATACTAAAACAGTAGGCAGGGCAGGGTCGATAGTTTTTTCGCCATATACGATAGGGTAGCCAGGGGTTTCACATATTTCCACCTTGTCGCAACCAGCCTTCTCTAAGGCATTTTTTACAGCATCGGCAGTGTTGAGCACATCCTGAGAATAGGCAGCATCAGCACTAATAGAAGGCATTTTAAGCAGTTCTATCAGTTCCGCAATAAAGCGGTCTTTGTTTTCATTGATATAATTTTTTACTGAATCCATATGTCAATTAACAATTTACAATTAATAATTTACAATTCTGCAACCGTAGCAGGGTGTTTTTTTCTTTTTGTGTTATTGTTGTGTGTTTTTAAAAATATGTAGTTATATCCTTTAGTAAAATTATTTGCTAAACAATTCTGAATGAGAACCTAACCTAACTAAAAGTATTCTTTTCCTCTCTTCATCGTATTGTAACCAAATGATAAGTAAATCAGGTTCTATATGGCATTCCAAATGTCCTTTATAATTTCCTGTGAGAAAATGGGCTTTCATTGATTTAGGTAAGTTATCTACTCCTCCCTCTTCTAATAAAGCAATAGTATCTTCAATCTTTAGGATTTTGTTTTTATTACTTCTATACTTTTTATAGTCTTTTTTAAACTGTCCAGTATAAGTTATTTCATATACATTTCTGTTAATATTATCCATAACTTAATCATTTAAAGAGGCTATTAATTCTTTTACATTTGTAAAGTATTTTGTGTTGGGATCGTTTATAAGTCTTTCAGCTTCTTCTAAGGCTTTTTGAGTAGTCTCATTTGGAATGTTTTCTCCCCTTCGTAAACGAGGAGTTTCTTCAAAAGTCTCTACTATTTTAAAGTTGAGACTTTCAAGTACAGATTTAGCATTTTTCAATGAAAGTCCTTTGGGTAAGGCAACTGTAATTGTTTCCATATTTTTCTTCTTTTACGCAACAAAGGTACATTATTTTTCTAAAATACCAAAATTTCATCTATAAAAAGCCAAGCATCACCTCCTTTTGGGGGTGTTTTTACGTTTTTGAGGGTGAGCTTGATATAGCGTGCTTCCGTTGGACTAAACTTCAACACAAAATCTTTTAAGGTGGCTTTCCCTCTCACTACACAAGGCTCATTGTGAGTTGCTACTTCACGGTAGTTTTTACCGTCGTTTGAAAGGGATACTATAAATTCTACGGGAAAGTAAATACCAGATGCTTGAGCATCCATTGCTCCTATGCGCACCTCTCTCACCTCAGTAGCCTGCTCCAAATTGAGGGTAAGGGTTACATCGTCGCCTAACCAACCGAGCCATTGCCCATCGTGAAAGTTTTTGGTACCGCGAATGACATTGGTGAGCGTGGCTTCTCCTTGCCCTTGGTAACTCTTGTGATAAAGTGGACTGTAACTTACTTTCTTATCTATCGCTTTGTGGAATGTTACCTCGCCAGTGGTAATGGTGTTGGTCGCTTTTCCACTGAAAACAGTTGCTTTAAAGGTCGTGCTTCTATTCAGCGCAATAGGCTGGCGGTATTTCGTAGCTTTCTCCATAGGAGTATCTCCCAAAGCGTAGCGAATGTCGGCGTTGGGGACTTCACAGTCTAATTTTAGAAAAATATTCCCCTTTTGGTTTTCAACGGTAGGGACTACTTGGTACATAGAGCGGGCATAGTTTACCTTCATCACGTCCAAACGCTTCATAAAGGCTTGAGTGCGATTTATAAAGTTGTCCCAATTCTTCAAGTTATCGGTTGTCCAACTGATTTCAGCAAGCGCCAACAATCGCGGAAAGAGCATATATTCCGAATGTTCAGTGCTACCTACGTGTTCTGCCCATAAGTTGGCTTGCGTACCCAAAATATTTTTTTGCAGCGCCGGGCTGAGGTTTTCTTTTTCAAGACTGTAATGGTAAAGGGTTTTGAGCGGTAAGTAACCACCATTGGCTTGAGGCTCATAGTCGGGAAGACCTTGATAGTTGTCTATATAGCAATCGCTAGTGAGGACAACAGGGTTACCTTGTTCGAGGGCTTTTTTACCTACCTCGATACCGCGCCAGTTCATCACCACTGCATTGTTAGCCAAACCCCTGTCCATTATTTCGTCCCAACCTACCAAAGTGCGCCCTTTGGATACTAAGAAATCATTTATACGCTTGATAAAATAACTCTGCAATTGGTGCACATCTTTTAAGTGGTGGTCTTTCATACGTGCTTGGCATTTGAGACACTTTTTCCATTCGGTGTGAGTGGCTTCGTCGCCACCTACGTGAATGTATTTACTGGGGAAAAGCTCCATCACTTCGGTAAGTACATCTTCCAAGAAAGTGAAAGTTTCTTCTTGTCCCGCACAATAGATATCGGTGATAGGCCACACCGCGCCTGAGGGTACTCCTATGGGGCGTTTGTGACAAGACAGTTTGGGGTAAGCCGCTATGGCACTCATTGCGTGGGCAGGCATTTCTATTTCGGGGATTACCGTAATGCCACGTGCAGAGGCGTAGGCTACAATCTCTTTAATATCTTCTTGGGTATAGAAACCTCCATATTTTTTAGGAGCTGTCGCAGGATTAGCAAAGGCGTTGGCGGAGTTAGGAGTGCGCTCATTCCATAGTTTATCTTCTTGGTCTACACGCCACGCACCTATTTCGGTAAGTTTAGGATACTTTTTAATTTCGATGCGCCAACCTTCATTGTCTACTAAGTGGAAGTGGAAGGTATTGAGCTTGAGCATTGCCATACGGTCGAGGGTTTTCAGTATATATTCCTTGGGGAAGAAATGGCGAGAGACGTCCAGCATTAATCCGCGCCAAGCGTACTGAGGAGCATCAGTGATAGTAACTGCGGGCACCGCCCAATCAGTCTTCACAGGTGTAGTGCTTTCAAACTCTTTAGGCAGTAGCTGACGTAGCGTTTCGAGGGCGTAAAGTGCCCCGTTGTAACCTCCTGCCTTAATGATAATTTCTTTAGGATTTACAGTGAGGGTGTAACCTTCTTTAGGAAGAGATGTATCAGTGTCAATCACTACATAATTAGTCAAGAGAGCTACTTTTTGTACAGAAAACCTAAATCCAGAAGCCTTCTCAAATTGTTCGAGAAAAGAACGCCGAGCTGGCATCAAAGCAGGGTCAATCACAAAAACAGTTTCTTTAGTAAACCGAAAACTACCCTTACCTAGCACCACCGATTTAGGTTGCGGAATAACAGCGAGGTCTTTCATCGTAAAAACTGCCTCTTTTTGCGACTGACAGGCTACTACCCATAAAACACTAATGCATAAGAATTTTTTTATTGTCTTCATTGGTTAATTTACGAATTTGCTAATTCTCTTTTATGTAAGATATGCTACCGCAAATCCTACACAAACACTTAAAAACTTTAGCAGGTTAAAACGGTGTCCTTCGGAGTTTTCAAATAAGATAACGGTAGAAATATGCAAGAAAATACCTATTACAATAGCCGAAAGCTCCGTGTGGTAACTGATAAGGCTTGGTACTGTGTTGCTTAAAAAAGTGCCTAATGGCGTCATTAGGGCAAAGAAGAGTAAAAACAGTGCTGTCTTCCACTTGTTCACTCCTGAATTAATAAAAAAGGTAGTAAGCACAATAGCCACAGGCAGTTTGTGCACGAATATACCATACACAAGGTCGTGATTATGCCCGTGAGATAGCGGGAAACCTTCTAAAATGGAGTGAATACTAAGGCTGATAAACAGTGAGAGCGGGAAAGTACTATGCTGGTGTGGGTGCTGGGTGTGACCGTGTTCGGCTCCGTGCGAAAAGAACTCTAAAACAATTTGTAAGAGTACTCCTACTATCACAAATAGCCCTATGTATTTAAAATCGTGCTGCTCATCGTGAGAGTGATATACTTCGGGTATCAGCACGAATACAGTGAGTGCTAATAGGTAAGCGCCACTGAAAGAGAGTAGTAGTTTGGTGTATTGCTGTTGGGCAGGTTTAAAAAAGGTAACGAATGAGTAGCCTAATACCACTGCCAGAAAAGGGAGAAGATAATTCATTTTACATTTAATCTCTTACCTGTTTTTTAAAGGTAGCACGGCGAGCAAAAATAACGGGGTCAAAGCTCTTCCAAAGTTGCTGAATAGCAATATTTTCTTCGAGTTCAGGTGTAATCACGCAATGAGTAACCCCATTGCGGGTGAATATATCATAATAATAGTCGAACAACAAGGCGGGAATACCCTTACTTTGGTATTCGGGGGCTACCCCAATAAGGTAGAACTCCACCGTATCGTGATGTCGTTTCGATTGTAATAAATACCACCAACCCCAAGGGAAGAGTTTGCCTTTTGCCTTTTGTAATGCTTTAGAGAACGAAGGCATCACAATGGCAAAACATATCAGTTTACCGTCCTTATCTTCAATAAAACGTATATACTCAGGATTGATAAAAGGGATATACTTTTGTTTGAAATACTCGCGCTGACGTTCGCTTATAGGCACGTAGGAGGCTAACTTAGAATAGGTTTCGTTGTAAAGGTCAAACATTGCGTCTACGTGCTTGAGCACTTCTTTAGTAGTAGGCGTATCGATGAACTTTACCCCATAGCGTTTTTTTATGGCTTCAGCTGTTTTCTTAAAAATCTCAGGTTTAGAGTTCTTTACTAGGAATTTCATCTCTACAAAACCTTTTTCTTTAGTAAAGCCTAATTGCTCTAAATGCCGATTATAATAAGGATAGTTATACCACGTCATCATATTCGAGAGGTGGTCGTAACCTTCAGTAAGCAATCCCACTTTGTCCATATTCGAAAAACCTATAGGTCCTTCCATATACTCCAATTGATACTCACGAGCTTTTTCAGCTACCTTATCCAAGAGAACTTGTGTTACTTGAATGTCGTCTATCATATCCAGCCAACCAAAGCGCACTTTCTTTATTTTCTGTTTAAGGTCGTGCTGATTAACAATAGCTATTACGCGCCCTACCATTTTACCTTTTTCATTGTAAGCTCCGTAAAAGAAGGCTTCGGCATTGTCGAATACAGGGTTCTTGGTTTTGTCAAAAGAGGCTACCTCGTCGCTGATGAGAGGCGGCACCCAATAAGGGTTGTTTTTGTATAAAGACAAAGGGAACTTCACAAACTCGGTAAGTTCCTTTTTAGTGGTGAGTTCTTTAATCAGGATCAATGGCATTAGGTCTGTTTCTTTTAGGTTTTTTCTTGCGTTTAATTTTGGTGGTTTCTATTGTTTCATTCAACACCTTCTTGATATAGCTGTTGTGATTATCGATGCGATAAGAAGCCCCGAACAATCCCATATAGCGTTGTGGGGTATCTTTCCAGCCAAAGCCCATATCGGCATTGAGTTGTATTTTATCGGAAAGCAAGAAGGCAACGCCAAGTCGCGTAATCTGGTCGTTGTAATGCTGGCTGTGAATACCTTGATGCTCTGCAAAAATACTAAACCAACCATTGTCTAAGTTATGAGTAACGGTGAACAAATAGCTGTATTCGGTGTTTTTTCCGCTTAAGAACCTATCAATGATACCGTTTGCTACCAACACCACACGGGGGATAGGCTCTGCTTGAAAGATAGCTGCTACTTTAGGAGAGAGTGCCGGTATTGACTCGTAGTAATATCGCTTGTTTGGTAAGAAATTCACCCCTGCATAAAGAGATATAGAAGGTGTGAGATTGCGCCATCTAAAAGAGTTATTAGCCTTCCAACTGTAAATACTTGGCTTCTCGTCTAAAAAAGCAGGTTTAAAGAGCAAATACTTAGCTCCGATAGTATTGTTCACAAAACCAAAGTGCGAAGTTGTACCATTAGATGCAATCGTACGGTCATAAGCAAGAGTACCATTGAGCATCACTTCCAATTCTTCTTTATAAAAACCATAACGCACTGCATAGTTCACTCCCGTAAAATCCATAGAAGTGCCTGTCTCTTTGTGGTGGTTGTGTTCATACCAAAAACCTCCTTCAAATTGTAATACTCTCGCCCCTACTGCATAGGCACTTTGTGAAGTACCTGGGAGGTTTGAGTTAATAATTTCAGTGTATTGTGCCTTTGCCAAAAACGGAAAAGCACAAAGCATTAGCAAGTATATTTTCTTCATTGTATGTGAAAATTTTGGGCGACAAAGATAGAAAAAAGTTTTTTACTATACAACTTTTATAACCTAAACACGTTCTTCTTCACTTTTAACTTCCCTTTTACGTCGTAAACGATACCGTCTTCTTTTAAGTAATTTCCTATATTCATTTGCAGAAACTCTTGGTGTGCCACGCAAAGCACCACTACATCGTTGTGGGTAGGGAGGTTTTGTGGTTTAGTAGCTACCTCAATGCCGTACTCTTCAAGAGCGCGCTTAGGGTCTGCCCAAGGGTCATACACTGTAATATTGTTAGTAAAATTTTCAAGAGTACGGTAGATATCCACTACTTTCGTATTGCGAGTGTCGGGGCAGTTTTCTTTGAATGTAAAACCTAAGAGCAGGATTCGGCTATCCTTCACAGGCATACCTTGTAAACACAAGCGGTTGATAATCTGATAGGCGATATAGCCTCCCATCGAGTCGTTTGTCTTTCGGGCTTCCATCATTAAGCGTGGCGATACGCCGTGCAGTTTAGCTTTTTGTATGAGGTAGTAAGGGTCTACCCCTATACAGTGTCCACCTACCAGACCGGGGCGGAAGGGCAAGAAGTTCCACTTGCTGCTTGCTGCATCTATCACCGCATTAGTATCAATCTCTAAAATATTGAATATCTTTGCTATCTCATTCATAAAGGCGATATTTACATCGCGCTGAGCGTTTTCTATTACTTTGGCGGCTTCGGCTACTTTTATAGACGGGGCAAGGTAAGTGCCTCCCCTCAGCACTGAATTGTAGAGCGTGTCTATTTCCTGTGCTACCTCAGGGGTAGAACCAGAGGTAATCTTGCAGATAGTCTCCACGGTATGGTGCTTATCACCAGGGTTGATGCGCTCGGGCGAGTAACCCACAAAGAAATCGCGGTTGTATGCAAGTCCCGACGCGCTTTCCAAGATAGGTACACACACCTCTTCCGTCACTCCTGGGTAAACTGTCGATTCGTAAATCACTATATCTCCTTTTTTTAGCAATGCGCCTACTGTTTGGCTCGCTTCGCGCAAAGCGGTAAGGTCAGGTTGCTGATAGAGGTCGATAGGTGTAGGTACTGCCACTATGTACACATTACAATCCTTAGCGTCCTCAGGGTTTGCAGTGCAAATGAGATGGGTAGCCAACCGCTCTTTAAGGGTTTCACTACCGATTTCGCCCGTAGTGTCAATACCCGTGTTGAGGCTCTCCACTCGCGCCGTATAGGGGTCGTAACCCACTGTGGGATATTTTTTGGCAAACAGACAAGCTAAGGGGAAACCCACATAACCCAGCCCAATAATGCCTATTTTATATGATTTCATCTAAATAATTAACAATTCACAATTAATAATTAACAATCCTTTCCCAAAACTCCGCCTCGTCCGGCTGAGCAGAAAGTTCTCACCTCTGACCTCCTATTACCTGAGGCTTATGCCCCAAAGCTTAGTGCCTAAATCATATTATACTGTTTTAGTTTGCGATATAGCGTCCGCTCCGAAATCCCCAAGGCTTTGGCGGTTTCCTTGCGCTTGCCGCTGTTGTGTTCTAACGACTTGCGTATCATCTCGCGCTCTTGCTCTTGGAGTGAAAAACGCTCTTCTTCCGCAGCTTCCTCATAGTCGTACACCTCTTCGTGAGATAGGATTTCCTTCTCGGTAGGAGGTACGGGAATGATAGAATAAGCCGGAGAGCTCGCCTCATTCTTGTGTGAATCATTGCCGTAGATGCGGTGAATAAGTCCCTCGTTGTCCTGTTGTACTTGGGCTGAATTGCCGTGTTGTAGCAGTTCAAGGGTAAGCTTTTTCAAGTCATTGAGGTCAGATTTCATATCGAAAAGCACCTTGTAAAGCAATTCGCGTTCGTTGCTAAAATCACTATCCTGGCGCGCTTGCTGAGGTACAACCTGTGGTAGATTGCTACCCTCATCAGGTAAGTAGGTGCGCAAAATACTCGCTGTAATATCCCTGCGCTGTTCAAGTACCGAAATCTGTTCGGCTACATTGCGCAACTGACGGATATTCCCGCTCCAACGGTAGTTCGTGAGCAGATGTACCGCATCTTCGCTGAGCTTTACAGGAGGCATTTTGTATTTCTCAGCAAAATCCGAAGCAAACTTGCGGAAAAGCAAGTGGATATCCTCTTTGCGTTCGCGCAAAGGAGGCAAATGTATCTCTACTGTGCTGAGTCGGTAGTAAAGGTCTTCGCGAAAACGTCCTTTTTTAATAGCTTCTTGCATTTGCACATTGGTAGCTGCCACAATGCGTACATTTGTCTTCTGCACTACCGACGAACCTACTTTTATGAACTCGCCGTTCTCGAGCACCCGCAAGAGGCGCACTTGGGTAGTGAGGGGCAATTCACCTACCTCGTCCAAGAAGATAGTCCCGCCATCGGCTTCCTCAAAATACCCACTACGGGTAGCGGTAGCTCCCGTAAAAGCGCCTTTTTCGTGACCAAAAAGTTCCGAATCGATAGTCCCTTCGGGGATTGCTCCGCAGTTTACGGCTATGTATTTGCCGTGTTTGCGTAGAGACAGCGAGTGAATGATGCGCGGTATAACCTCTTTTCCCACCCCACTTTCTCCGGTGATGAGTACCGAAATGTCAGTAGGGGCTACTTGTATGGCTTTTTCGATAGCGCGATTCAGCTTAGGGTCGTTGCCAATAATGCTAAATCGCTGTTTTATAGCTTGTATATTTTCCACTTTTTTAGTTGAGAGTTTATGAACGGCAAAGGTACGAATATTTTTTTGAATTTATGTCAGTTCGATATAACAAAATGCTATTTTTCAATCGCTTTTCCTTCGCCTTTCCGCCACCACACTCCCCCTAAACTCCTCCCGCAAATTTGCTAATCTCCAAATTTTCTAATTTTCTAATTCTTTTTTTCCACCACCACACTCCCCCTAAACTCCTCCTGCAAATTTGCTAATCTCCAAATTTTCTAATTTACCAATTCTCTTTCCCGTCACACTCCCCCCTAGTGCCTATTGCCTAAGGCCTATTGCCTTTTCTCTTTCTTTCGCCTCGAAACCCCGTTTTTAACATTTTTTACACTGTTATATTATATTATGAGTCAACTACTTATATACCCTTCCTATAACAATCGTCCAAGATTCGTATAAGCTTCCTATAAGCTCTCTATAAGCTAACCCCACCCTTCTCACAGCCTTTTTTCACCAAAACCCCTCTCAACTCTCTTCCGAACTTTTCTGTTTCCTTCCGAATACTCCTAACAGTCACCAACACATCGCTTTTTCATCTCAAACTTTGGCAAAGTTTTAAACTTTGCCAAAGTTGAATAAACTAACAAACCCTCCGCTAGTGCAATTCTTGTAGCCTCCTCCTCATTCTCTCATTCTCCCATTTTCTCATTTCCAAATTCTCTCATTTCCCACCCTCTTGTCACTTTTTCGTCGCATTCCTAGTGCCTATGGCCTAAGGCCTAAGGCCTCGCATTTTTTTCATTTCCACATTTTCTTTATCTTTGCAAAAAAAATATGTTTTTAATGAAGAAATATATCATCACTTTATCGCTTTTGTGCCTCGCAATGGCTTGCAAAAGCCCCTCTACCGGACAGATAATCCCCCAAGAGGAGATTACTAACCAAATGTATTTCACCTCCAAACCCATTGTTTCTGCTCATCGGGGTGGGGGAGGAGAGCAACTTAAAGGCTATCCCGAAAACTGTTTGGAAAGCATTCAATACCTTTCCAAGAAAGGAATACACAGCTTTGAGATAGATATCTTCGAGAGTGCCGACGGCGATTTGCTCCTGATGCACGACGATAAGTTAGGACGTACCGCCACAGGTCAAGGAGTTGTATCAGCTCTTACTACCGCACAGTTACACAATGAAAAACTCAAAGATGAGTTCGGCAATGTAACTGCTTTTCAGATTCCGTTTTTAAAAGATGTACTTTCGTGGTGTAAAACCCATAAGGGGTACTTAATGTTAGATTTTAAAAAAGGTATTTCTTATCAAAAAGTGGTAGATTTAGTGCGCGAAGAGAAGATGGAAGCGCAAGTGGTGCTTATCAGTTATAATACTGCACAAGCCGAAGCCTTGCATAAGGTAGCTCCTGAGATGCTCCTTTCGGTGAGCGCCCGCAATGAAGACGAACTAAACCGTATCTTGCAAACCGGTATTCCTAAACAGAAGTTGTTGGCTTTCACCGGTATTCGTTTAGCTCCTGATCAGCTGTATGAACGTTTAAACCAACTAAAAATACCTGCCATATTAGGTACATTAGGTAACTTAGATAAGCGTGCTGCTACCAAAGGCGACCACCTATATACCGAGTGGGCAAAGAAAGGTATACAAGTTTTTTCTACCGATAGACCTTTGGCATTCAAGTAAAAAATAAGAGGTAAGAAACTTACTTCTTACCTCTTATTTTATCTAAAACAAATCGTTTTCGCTAATACTCTTGTCGTGTTTAGTATAAGCAGTAGGGCGTTTGGCAAAGAAATCGTCAAGCTCATTGCTAAACACTTCCTCCTCAAACCACATCATCGGTTTAGCTTCCTCTCCCGAAATACCAAAAGGCTTTCCTAATCCCAATTGTGTAAGCGAGTCGTCCAAACGATAACGCATATAGTTCGACAAGTCTTTTTTGCTAAAAAACTCCAATTCACCTTGTTCAAAAATCCAGTCTAGCATCTTGTCTTCCAAAGTGATATAACTACGGATAAAAGTAGTTGCATCTTCTTCGGCTTTAGCTTTCATTTCTGGATTTTCTTCAAATATCTTTTTGAGAATATAAATACCTGCATTGGCGTGTAACTGTTCGTCTACTGATGTCCACGCAATAATATTCGCTACGTTTTTCAAGAACCCTTTAAAACGCGTAAATGAAAGAATAGTAGCAAACTGACTGAACAACGAAGCATTCTCAATAATCAATGTGAAAAACAGAATGCGCTCCATAGCGTTCTCACGATTTTTAGCCAAATATTCTTTTAATACATTACTGCGTTCTTTAAAAATAGGTACCTCCAATAAGTTTTCAAACTCGTTGTTGTAGCCCAAAACCTCCAATAAGCGTGCGTAAGCCTCGCTGTGGCGGAACTCACATTCGGCAAAAGTAGCCCCTAATCCGTTGAATTCAGGTTTAGGGAAGAGGTCATAGAGGTCTCCCCAGAAAGTCTTTACTGATACTTCCACTTGGGCGATACCTAATAGGGCGCGTTTCACTGCCTCTTTTTCTACAGGTGTTAACTCCGATTTAAAATCCTGAATATCGGCAGTAAATTCCACTTCTGAGTGTACCCAAAACGATTTGTGCATAGCGTTCACAAACTCCATAACCTCAGGATATTCAAAAGGTTTGTAGTTCTCGCGTTTGTCAAAAATTCCCATAATGATAAATGTTTTTTTTATGAATGTTTTAATGATGTTTTACAGAGCGCAAAGATAATAAAAATACTATAAACTCCAATAATTTTTCTAATTTGCTAATCCCCACATTCCCTAATCTTCTAATTTTCTCATTCTCTAATTTTCTTCACCTTACCTTTGCTCTTCAAAAAATCTTTTATTTTCACTAATTTTACTTTTTACCTTTTATCTAAATTCCTCCTGTTGATAACTCTGTTAATAACCTGTTAATTTAAATTGATAACTATTTTTTTGTCAATAATAAATTTATTCGTACTTTTGCCTCGTCAAACAATGATTAAACATTTATAGAACTATGGAAGAATTTGTAAAATTAGTAGAACACATTTTGTATATGGAGAATTTCAACACTGCAATTACTCCTGATTTAAAACAAAAGTTTATAGAGCTTAACAGAACTTATGGCAATAATGTGCCCGATAAGTATAAAGCAGACGTAAACAGATTATATAATAGCTTTCGCGATAAACAAAGCGTAGAGGTAGATAGTAACGCTTACGCTGTTAGCTAATAGTAAATGAATGTTTTAGTAACTGGAGGTAGTGGGCAATTAGGTTCTGAAATTCAGGCTAATTCTCACAAGAAAAGTTGCTACTATTTCACGGATATAAATAGCTTGGACATCTGTGATGTCCAAGCTATTCGTGCTTTTGTGCAACTCAATAATATTGGTGTCATTGTCAATTGTGCAGCTTATACCAATGTAGATAAGGCCGAAGACGACTCAGCTCTCGCAACTCTTATCAACCATACAGCTGTCGAGAATTTAGCAACTGTTTGTAAAGAACACAACTTGCCTCTTATTCATATTTCCACCGATTATGTATTCGGAGGAAGTAAAAATACTCCTTATACCGAAACCGACCCAACCACACCTCTTGGGGTGTATGGGCGTACTAAATTAGCAGGCGAACAAGCAATACAACAAGCAGGTATTGAACATCTCATTATCCGTACAGCGTGGTTGTACTCATTGCGTTTCGGTCATAACTTTGTAAAGACTATTCAGCGTCTCAGTGCCGAACGTACTGAACTAAAAGTAGTATTCGACCAAGTAGGTACCCCTACCAACGCTTCTGATTTAGCCGATTTTATTGTGCAAGCAGTCGAAAACCTTTGGTATAAAGGCAAACGTGAGGTCTATCACTTCTCTAACGAAGGGGTTTGCTCGTGGTATGACTTTGCAGTAACTATTGTAGCGCAATCGGGTAATAATTGTAAAGTATCGCCCTGTCGTTCCGATGAGTTTCCAAGCAAAGTAACCCGCCCTGCCTACTCAGTGTTAGATAAAACCAAACTAAAAAAAGACTTTAATTATCCAATTCCTCATTGGAGGCATAGTTTTTGCGGTGATAAATGAGAAATAAATGCTAAATTATATGAAAAAAGAAATCTCAAAGAGCCCTTTTAAAGTAGGTGATATTGTAGAAGTGTCACCTGATTTAACTATGTTAAAAGATTGGATAACAGGTACTGTTATTAAAATCTTTAAAAATCCGTTTATAGGAGATGAAATAGCTATCAAAGATAATCAAGGACGTATCTTCTTCGGTGTAAAAGATTACTTTAAAACCTCTAAATCTTAGGTTATGTATGCTATAGCTTTTGATATGAATATATCATCTTTAGAAAAGCATTATGGGAAACCGTATAATAATGCTTATTATGAGATAGCTTCAGAACTTGAAAAATATAACTTTTACAGAATACAAGGGAGTACCTATGTAACCGATAATAAGGATATGGGGAATTTAATGTTAGCCATAGATGCCCTTGCTTATATTGAATGGTTTGCTAATGCTGTTAGAGATATAAGAGTATTCAGAATTGAAGACTGGAGTGATTTAACTCAAGTAGTAAAAATAAAATCCACTAAAAAAACATTTATTAATTAGATATGGGACTTATAATAACCATCGCAATCATAGTGATTCTAGTATTTTGGTACATTAGTGCCAATAATAAATTGGTAGCATTAGCCAATAATCGTGAGAACGCCTTTGCTGATATCGATGTGCAACTCAAGCAACGTCACGACCTTATTCCTCAACTCGTAGCAGCCGTAAAAGGCTATATGACTCACGAGTCCGATGTGCTCACCAAAATCACTCAAGCGCGCAGTCGTGCTATGAGTGCTACTGATATAAACGATAAGATTGCAGCTGAGAAAGAACTCTCTTCTGCTATGGGCGCTTTCAATATCCAAGTAGAAGCTTATCCTGATTTGAAAGCGAATACTAACTTTATGCACCTCCAACAAGAAATTGCCGATATAGAAAATAAATTGGCGTCAGTGCGTCGCTTCTTCAACTCTACTACCAAAGAGCTGAATACCGCTATCCAATCGATACCTACTAACATTGTAGCAGGTTTCAAGAAAATGACTCCACAACCCTTCTTCGATTTGGGTACAGAACAACGCCAGCAGTTGGATAAAGCTCCAGAGATTTCGTTTAGCTAATCGAATGCACAGAAGATATATAAAGGAGATGTTTTATAGCGTCTCCTTTATTTGTTTTTTGAACATTGTTTGGTATTCTCATATAAAACTAATATCTTTGCCACTCCTATCCTTGCAAGTAAAGAAAAATGGGTAATAATAAAAACTTAAATTATGCAATATCTTGGTATCCGACAACAAATCGCACGAAATAACACCAAGTCTGTTCTGTATTTATTAGCCTTCCCCTTGCTAATCCTTGCGGGAACCTATGCGGTATTGTATATGCTTAACGACCAAGATATAGAGGCTGTGAATGCTCAATTCCTTTCAGTAGTCCCTGTGGTGCTGATAGGGGTAGCTATATGGTTTGTAATCTCCTACTTCTTCAATACCCAAATGATACAAACCGCCACTCACTCTCGTCCCTTAGAACGCCGTGAGAATATGCGGGTGTATAACCTCACCGAGAACCTTTGTATGAGCGTCGGAATGCCTATGCCCAAGCTCTATATTATAGAAAGCGATGCGCTCAATGCTTTTGCTTCTGGTATCAACCAAAAAACCTTTGCCGTCACCCTCACACGTGGTATTATCAACACGCTTAACGACGACGAACTCGAAGGGGTGATAGCTCACGAACTTACCCATATCCGCAACCGCGATGTTCGTTTGCTTATTATTACCATTGTGTTTGTAGGTATTTTTGCCACGATTGCCAATATCGCTTTCCGCACGATGCTCAACAGTCAGTTGTATTCTTCACGCAATAGGCGAAACGAAAAGGGTGGGGGAGGAGCTGTTGTGCTGGTAGTCTTATTGGTAGCGGGGGTTGTCTATTTCTTTTCAATACTCTTTAAGTTGGCACTTTCTCGCAGTCGCGAATATATGGCTGATGCAGGAGCTGTTGAAATGACCCATAAGTCTTTGGCATTAGCCAATGCCTTAAAGAAAATCTCAGGACACTCCACCATCGAAGGTGTGGATAACGACGAAGTAAAAGAACTCTTCATCGACTATAAAGCCGAAGGCTTTTTTGCAATGTTTGCCACCCACCCACCTATTCGCAAACGCATACAAGTATTAGAGCAATTTTAAAGACTTATGTTAGCTCAAAACAACCAAAACATTCTTGCGCATAAGCTTCCCTTCCACAACTCCCCTTGATTCCTTCAGTAAACGTACCTCCCCTATGTGTCAATCACAGAAGTTTTCTTCATTCATTCTTTGCCTTTTGTTTGTTTTTCCTTCATTCTAGAGCCACTGTAACCCCACTTATCCCCCATTTAAACCTTATTACTTGTCCGTATGCCCCACCCTTGCTCGTGCGGTTCGCATCGTATTTTTGTTTACTTTTACATCACAAAGCTTTGCCAAACCCTAATTGGCTAATTATTCACGTAAGCTAAAAAAATAGCAATAAGGTTAAAACATATTATTCAGAAAACACATCTGATATTCAAATGTTTGTATTTGCAGTCAAAATATTTTCGTAAAAAAAGTGCTAAAAATTTTGTCGATAAAAAAAAATGTTATACTTTTGCGCTCTGTAAAAAGATAGACGCCGGCATAGCTCAGTTGGCCAGAGCACGTGATTTGTAATCTCGGGGTCGTGGGTTCGAATCCCTCTGCCGGCTCAAAAAAAGTACATATTTTAATAGTTCAAATATTCGGGGGAGATACTCAAGCGGCCAACGAGGGCAGACTGTAAATCTGCTGGTTTTACCTTCACAGGTTCGAATCCTGTTCTCCCCACTGTCATATTTTTATTTTTTTTGCGGGAGTAGCTCAGTTGGTAGAGCGTCAGCCTTCCAAGCTGAATGTCGCGAGTTCGAACCTCGTCTCCCGCTCTTTTTTTGTATGCTGATGTAGCTCAGGGGTAGAGCACTTCCTTGGTAAGGAAGAGGTCACGAGTTCAAATCTCGTCATCAGCTCTCACGTATTTTGTACACACATCAAACACTCATTTATATAACTAAGATTTAAAATTTATTTAAAAATGGCAAAAGAAACATTTGATCGTTCCAAACCCCACTTGAATATTGGTACTATTGGACACGTGGATCACGGTAAAACAACTTTGACAGCCGCTATTACTAAAGTATTAGCCGACGCTGGTCTTTCAGAAGTTCGTAGCTTCGATTCAATCGACAACGCTCCCGAAGAAAAAGAACGTGGTATTACCATTAATACCTCTCACGTAGAATACCAAACAGCTACTCGTCACTACGCACACGTAGACTGTCCTGGCCACGCCGACTACGTAAAGAATATGATTACAGGTGCTGCCCAAATGGACGGTGCTATCCTCGTAGTTGCCGCTACCGATGGACCTATGCCTCAAACTCGTGAGCACATCCTTCTCGGTCGCCAAGTAGGTATTCCTCGTATCGTTGTCTTTATGAACAAAGTAGATATGGTAGACGACCCAGAATTATTGGAACTCGTAGAACTCGAAATGCGCGAGCTTTTGAGCTCTTACCAATACGATGGTGATAACACTCCTATCATACAAGGTTCAGCTCTTGGTGCTCTTAACGGCGAAAAGAAATGGGTTGATAGCGTTCTTGCTCTTATGGACGCTGTTGATAAATGGATTGAACTTCCAACTCGTGACGTAGATAAACCATTCTTGATGCCTATCGAAGACGTGTTCACTATCACCGGTCGTGGTACCGTTGCTACAGGTCGTATCGAAACTGGTGAAGCTAAAACAGGTGATGCAGTTGAAATCATCGGTATGGGTGCTGATAAATTAACCTCTACTATTACTGGGGTTGAAATGTTCCGCAAAATCCTCGACCGTGGTGAAGCTGGTGACAACGTAGGTTTGTTGCTTCGTGGTATCGACAAAAAAGACATCAAACGTGGTATGGTAATCTGCAAACCAGGTTCTGTAACTCCACACGCTAAATTCAAAGCTGAGGTGTATATCCTTTCTAAAGAAGAAGGGGGTCGTCACACTCCATTCCACAACAACTACCGTCCTCAATTCTACGTACGTACAACCGACGTAACCGGTACTATCCACTTGCAACCAGGTGTCGATATGGTTATGCCAGGTGATAACGTAACTATCGAAGTAGAATTGTTGCAACCTATCGCTCTTAACGTAGGTCTTCGTTTCGCTATCCGCGAAGGTGGTCGTACCGTAGGTGCTGGTCAAGTAACTGAAATTCTTGACTAATTAGCTTAGAAGGTTAGGTTAAATATTATTTAATACAAAAAAGTTTTGAGCATAAAAACTCAAAACTTTTTTAAAATACGGGTGTAGTTCAAGGGTAGAATAGCGGTCTCCAAAACCGTTGATGGGGGTTCGAATCCCTCCACCCGTGCTTAACATTGCTAAAGTTACATATAAACTTTGGCAATGTTTTTTTGTTTTTATCTTCTAAAAATCATATCTTTGTATCACATTATTTACTTTTATCTTTTACCTGAATATACTCCATATTTTTGATGATAACTAAAAAAGTTGTACCTTTGTGGTGTCAAACCCAGAAACGATATTTCCAATGAAACCTTTTTATTTTTTCTTCTGTATGCTCCTCGTTATGAGTTGTAGTAAAAGTTCAAATGATAGTTCTTCCAATCCTTTACAAGGCACGTGGAAACTTATAGCTGTGATCGACGAAACTGGAAATGGTAGAAAGCCCGATCCTACAGTAGCCGATTGTTCGGATTGTTATGTGATTACTTTTAATAATGATGGTACTCTCACAGGAAAAACACATACTAATTTGCTTAGGGGAAATTACTCTTTTAGTGCTGAAAGCAGTGTGTTATCAATTGAAAAAGGTTTAGGAAGCACTAACGCTGCTGAAACCGCTGATGGTGAGTTGTTGATAAAAGTACTCACAGGTAAGAGTATTTGTATTTTCAAAAACAATTTGCTAAAAGTAGTCAATCAAGATACTCAAAACATTAAAGAATCCTTACTTTTCGAAAAACGATGAAACCTTTTTACTTCTTTTTCTGTATGCTCCTCGTTATGAGTTGTAGCAAGAGTTCCGATGATAATAACGCTTTTGCTTTTACGTCTCTACTCAATAGTTATACGGGTTCTACTGCTTCTGTTACTCACCAGCAAGAAATTATTCATAGCGAAACCGAATTACAAGAGATTGCTAAAAAATGGGGTATAGAACACAAAATAGCCAAACTCCCTAAAATTAATTTCAACACTGAACAGTTGGTACTCATTTGGGGAGACATCAAAGGTTCGACACCATCGCAAATAGAGGTAATCTCGGCTATAGAATATGATGACTATATAGAAATCATCACTGAAAGCAAAGTAACAGGAGATGCCTCGGCACTTAGTCGTCCTTTTTGTATTATTAAAACGACTAAAACACATAAGAAAATGGTGATTGAGAGTAATATTTCTACTAGTGGAATTATAGATTCTTAAAACAATTTCCTTAAAACATTTGTTTTTTAATGACAGGTTTAATACCTTTGCGGGGTAGTTTATTAGGTATCAGACGTTAGAGTTTTTTCAGAAACTCTCCGAGCTTCTCCGAAAATTCAGACACTCCTAAACAACTTTACTCAAGAATTTCAACTAAATATCAATTAACAAGAAGTAAAGGTATCATCTCTTACCTCTTATCTCTTACCTAAACAAAATGGAAAGAATAGCAAGTTTTTGTATCGACCACCTCAAACTGGAGCGTGGCATTTATGTATCGCGTAAAGACTATGTAGGCAAGGAAGTGCTTACCTCTTTCGATATCCGTATGAAGCTCCCTTATCGCGAGCCCGTACTTGGCAGCCCCGAAATACACACTATCGAGCACCTCGCCGCTACTTGGTTGCGCAACAACCCCGAGTGGAAAGACAAAATTATCTATTGGGGGCCTATGGGCTGTATGACCGGTAATTACCTTATTCTCGCTGGCGACTATACCTCTAAAGATATCGCCCCTTTGATTACCGAACTCTTTGAGTATATCGCTAATTTTGAAGGTGACATTCCTGGTGCATCGGCTTTAGAATGTGGCAATTTCTACAACAATAACCTCCTAATGGCGAAGTATGAAGCTAAGAAATATTTAGAAACTCTTCACCACCTCACCGATAAAAATCTGAATTATCCAGAATAAAAACTATAAACAATGAATACACCCGAAAAATTATCCCTCTTGCGCTCTAAAATGCAAGAAAACCACATCGACGCTTTTGTGGTATTCAGCGCCGACCCTCACCTTAGTGAATACCTACCCAAAGAATGGCTCGAACGCGCTTGGCTCTCTGGATTTACAGGCTCTGCGGGTTTTGTGGTCGTTACCAAAGATAAAGCCGGCTTGTGGACGGACTCTCGCTACTTTGTACAATCGGCTATTGAGCTCAAAGGCTCAGGCATCGACCTCTTCAAAGACGGTGTAGAAGGCACTCCCGATTATGCCGATTGGCTCGTATCAGTACTTCCTGCTGGCGCTACTGTGGCACTCAACGCTTTGGCAACCTCTCACATCGCTTGGGAAAAACTACAAGCTACTTTAGCCACTCACAACATCAAATTGGTACATAAACCTCTCATCGACCTTATCTGGACGAACCGCGAAAAAGACCCTCTTCATCACATTTTCGTACACCCCGATAAATGGGCAGGACAAACCGTAGCCGAGAAACTCACCGCTATTCGCAAAGCAATGGCTACCCACCGCACTACATTGCACCTTATCACTGCCTTAGACGATGTAGCTTGGACACTCAACCTCCGCGGTAGCGATGTGGCTTACAACCCTGTATTCCTCGGTTATATCGCTCTATCCGATAAAGAAGCGACCCTTTTTGTAGATAAAGCTAAACTCACCCCTGAGGTAGAAGCTCATTTGGCAGCAGCCAAAGTAAGCGTGCGTCCTTATGATGAGTTTTACAACTATTTGGCTACCGTAAAAGGACAAAATATACTCCTCGCCCCTAATACGAATCAAGCGATATTCGAAGCTCTCCAAAAGGACAATAAACTCGTGCAAGCTCCCGCTCCTGGCAACCTGATGAAAGCCGTGAAGAATGCTACCGAGCTCGAAGGATTCCGCACCGTAATGGTACGCGATGGGGTAGCAATGGTGAAGTTCCTCTACTGGCTCACCCACCAAGTAGGCAAAGAACCAATGACCGAATACAGCATTGGCAAGAAGCTACGTGATTTCCGCGCCGAAGGCAAAAACTTCGTAGGCGAAAGTTTTGGCAGTATCATTGGTTATCAAGGTAATGGCGCCATTGTGCACTATTCAGCTCCTAAGCACGGTAGTAAAGAGGTACATCCCGAAGGTAGCGTTTTGGTAGACTCTGGCGGACAGTATCTTGAAGGCACTACCGATATCACTCGTACCATTCCATTAGGCAAAGTAAGTCAGCAGTTTATTGACGATAGTACCCTTGTACTCAAAGGAATGATACAACTCGCAATGGTACAATTCCCAAGAGGTACTCGTGGTGTACAGCTCGATGCTTATGCACGTATGGCGCTTTGGAAAAACCACAAGGACTACGGGCACGGTACAGGTCACGGTGTAGGTAGCTTTATGAACGTACACGAAGGACCTCAAAATATCCGCAAAGACCTCAACCCACAAGTGCTTTTAGCGGGTATGGTATGTTCCGACGAACCTGGGGTATATCTCGAAAACCAATACGGTATTCGTCACGAGAACCTCATTACGGTGCGTGAAGTAGCTACCAACGAGTTTGGTACCTTCTACGATTTCGAGACCCTCACCCTTTGCCCGTTTATGCCCTCAAGCATCAATGTGAGTCTCCTTACCGATGTAGAGCGTAAATGGCTTAATACCTACCACAAAACCTGTGAAGAAAAACTCGCTCCCCTTTTGGAAGGCGAAGTAAAAGAATGGTTCTTAACTCTTGTAAAACCTTTGTAGTTTAGCTTCTATTTGTTTTTAAAAATACTGAAGGAAGGCTATCCAAAGCTCTATTTGGGTAGCCTTTTTTTAATTATTACGCTTGCCAATTGTTTATTATTTTGTACTTTTGAGCCCAAAATATAATAAGATGTCTGTAGAAGTTCAACAACTAACAAAAATATACGGACAGCAAGTGGCTGTCAATGCTATCAGTTTTCAACTTGAAAAAGGTGAAATCACCGGCTTTTTAGGACCTAATGGAGCAGGTAAATCTACTACTATGAAAATGATTACAGGAGCGCTTACCCCTACTGATGGAACAATAACAGTAAATGGCATTGATATACTAAAAAATCCTATTGAAGCACAGAGAACAATAGGGTATTTACCTGAACACAATCCGTTGTATATCGAAATGTACGTGCGAGAATATCTGCGCTTTATGGCTGAACTATACCCCAAAGTCCCCTCCGATAGGATTGAAGAGGTAATTGCTCTTACAGGGCTTTCTTCTGAAAGTAATAAGAAGATAGAGGCACTCTCCAAAGGCTATCGCCAGCGTGTAGGCTTGGCTTCTGCGCTTATTCACGACCCCGAAATTCTTATACTCGATGAACCTACCACAGGGCTCGACCCCAATCAGCTGGTAGAAATACGCCATATTATCAAAGAGTTAGGTAAGCGTAAAACAGTGTTGCTATCTTCTCATATTATGCAAGAAATTCAAGCTTTGGCTGACCGTGTGATTGTATTGCATAAAGGTAACATCGTGTTAGATAAGAAAATGACCGAACTGCAAAACAAAGAACAAATTATAGAAGTAGCTTTTGATTTTCGTGTCGAAGAACGCCTCTTACACGCTTTGCCTAACATAGTATCAGTGCATAATGTCTATGATTTTCTATATCAGTTACAGTTCGATACCTCAGAAGATATGCGCCCCACTGTATTTGATTTTGCCAAAGAAAACGGATTGAAAATACTACAAATTAATCACAAGCATAAAGACTTAGAACAAACCTTTATTCAACTAACGGCTAATAATTAAAAAAGTTGCTTGATTTTTTCAAGCAACTTTCTTTATTGACCATTAGGCATTATTTTATTCAGAAACGCCTCCCTACAATTCTCAGCAATCGTAATGCGTTGTTTGCCAAATACTATTTGGTTGCGCTCCACTACTTCTACTTTGTCCAAAGCTACTATAAACGACCTATGCACTCGCATAAACCGTTCTTCCGGTAATTCCTCTTCCAATTTCTTCAAGCTCATCAGCGTTACAATAGGTTGTGGCTGACTGTTGAGGTATATTTTTACGTAATCTTTAAGACTTTCTATATACAAAATATCATTATACATCACCTTTATTTGCTTGTAATCCGCCTTTACAAACATATAATCCTGCACTACTTCGAGCGGTCTTTCAGTAACAGAAGATGTGCTTAATAGCAAAGCCTTTTGAGTCGTCTCCAAAAACTCAGCATAATCAAAAGGTTTCAATAAGTATCCAATAGAGTTTACCTTATATCCCTCAATAGCGTATTGGTCAAAAGCCGTAGTAAAAACAATTTTAGTAGAGGTAGGTATCTTTTTAGAAAGCTGGAGCCCTGTAAGCTCAGGCATTTGGATATCCATATAGATAAGGTCGGGCGCGCTACCTTCATATAATAACGTCAATACATCAATAGCATTGCTAAATTTGCCGACTAATCTCAGAAAAGGAGTCTTTACCACATAACTTTCTAGCAGTTGGAGCGCCATAGGCTCATCGTCTACAATGATACAAGTAAGTTGCATTTTGCCACAGATATAAAATTCCAAAGGCAAAGATACACTTATTTTTCTGTTATATACCCAAATAATAATATTTTTTTCTCCCGCACACCCCCACTAAGCTCCTCCAACAAATTTGCTAATTTCCAAATTCTCTAATTTATTAATTCTCTTTCCCGGTCGTTACATTCCCCCTTTGAAGGGGGTTAGGGGGATGTTATTCCCTAGTGCCTATGGCCTAAGGCCTATCACCTCTTCCTCTTTCTTTCGCTTCGAAACCCCGTTTTTAACATTTTTAGCCTTGTTGTATGATATTATGAATCAACTACTTATATACCCTTTCTATACCAATCGTCCAAGATTCGTATAAGCTTCCTATAAGCTCTCTATAAGCTAACCCCACCCTCCTCACAGCCTTTTTTCACCAAAACTTCTCTCAGCTATCTTCCGAAACTCTCCGTTTCCTTCCGAATCCTCCTAACAGTATCAACACATCGCTTTTTCATCTCAAACTTTGTCAAAGTTAATAGCCTGTCGTGCTACGACTGCCTGTGCGGCTCGCACCTCATTCCCTCATTTTCCACCTGCCCGTCGTGCTACGACTTGTTAATTTGCTAATTACTTCGTACCTTTGCACTTTCAATAACTATCAATAGAATATAATAATGAGAAAAATACTCTTAGCACTCTCTGTTTTCGCTTTTACGCTGAATGCAATAGCCCAAGACAACCCTTGGCAACAACAAGCTGATTATCAAATGAACGTAACGATGGACGTGAAAAACTTTCAGTATAAAGGCACCCAAAAACTCACGTATACCAATAACTCTCCCGATACCCTACGCGTAGTATTCTACCACCTCTATTTCAACGCTTTTCAGCCAAATAGCGAAATGGATAGCAAACTGCAATCCATCCCCGACCCCGATAGACGTATGGCTAACAATCTCGGCACCGATAAAAACCCCATTTACGAGAGTCGTATAGCCAAACTCTCACCTTCTGAAATCGGACTATTGCGCATTACGGCTATGAGTCAGGACGGACAAAAAGCTACCTTCTCTCACGAAAGTACAATCCTAAAAGTAACCCTCCCCACCCCTATTCTACCTCACAGCAAAACAGTACTCGATATGACCTTTGAAGGTCAAGTGCCCGTAATGATACGTCGTGCAGGTCGGAATAGCCCCGATGGCGTAGCGCTTTCAATGGCACAATGGTACCCTAAAATGGTAGCTTACGACCATCAAGGTTGGCATACTACCGAATACTTAGGTCGTGAGTTCTACGGCGTTTGGGGTAACTTCGATGTAAAAATCACCCTCGACAAAACCTATGTGGTAGCAGGTTCAGGCGTGTTGCAAAATCCTAACGAAATGGGCTGTGGTTATGAAGATAAGGGCATAAAAATACCCCAAACCAAAGCTAAAACCAAAACGTGGCACTTTATAGCCGAACGTGTACACGATTTCACTTGGGCTGCCGACCCTCAGTTTACTCACGATAAGCACACTCTCACCGACGGTAAGACCATACACTTCTTCTATAAAAAATATCCAGAGAATTGGAAGCGTATCCAGCCCGATATGCTCAAAGTATTCGATTATTTCAATACACTTATAGGCAAATATCCTTGGGCTCAATACTCTTTCATTCAAGGAGGCGATGGTGGTATGGAGTATGCAATGTGTACCCTTATGGAAGGCGGTAAGAAATACGAGAGTTTAGTAGGCACTGCCATTCACGAACTGGCTCACGCTTGGTTTCAACACCTCTTAGCTACCGATGAGGCAGCTTATCCGTGGATGGACGAAGGGTTTACCTCCTATATCCAAACACTTGCCGAACAACAAGTGTTGCACCTCATTCCTGCAACCAACTATCCCTTTACTAAAGCCTACAATGGCTACCTAAACTTAGTAAAATCGGGGTTACAAGAACCTACCATCACTCATTCCGACCGTTATGCGACGAACTACGCTTATAGTATTGCCGCTTACTACAAAGGGCAGCTCTTCCTCACTCAGTTAGATTATCTAATGGGTAACGAAGCACTGATGAAAACTCTCAAACGCTACTACCGAGAATATGCTTTCAAGAATCCAACCCCCAATGATTTTATTCGCATAGCCGAAAAAGTATCAGGAATGCAATTGCAATGGTTCCTCAATGAGTTTATGCAAACTGACCACGTAGCCGATTACGCTATCGACAAGGTAGAAGCCAAAGGAAATAAAACGGCAATTACCCTCAAACGCTTAGAACGCCTGCCTCTTTCTATCGACCTTTTTGTAACCGATAAAGCTGGTAAAACCCAATACGTATATGTGCCCTTGCGAATGACTTACGGCGAAAAACCAAACACTTACCCTAATTATCCCCGTACGGTAGTTCCTGCTTGGGGTTGGGGTAACCTTACCTACACTTTTGAACTCGATATGCCTTTGAACAATATCCAGAGTATAGTATTAGACCCTAATAACAGAAGTGTAGATATCAACAGAGAGAATAACGTTTATAAACAATAGAAGTATCATTTACATCACATTATACAAGAGGGTGTTCGAAAATCACAAAGTACTAATTCTTACCAACTATGAAAGTATATACTAAATGTAAGCATTGCGCTAAAGAAATACCATACAGTACAGAAGCAGCTGACCGTGTAGAGTTTGCTATGCGAGAAGGTGAAGAAAATTTGCTGGTCTGCAAGAACTGCAACCGCCGATATAATTATGAGCCTAATGATTTTTATGCTAAACCCTCAAAAATAGGACAAATAGTAGCCTTAATTATTCTTATTTTGGGAGTACCCGCACTTATCTATGCTTTTGCTGGACGTGATTATATTATTATTGGGGGTTATTTACTAATTCCTTGGACTGTTTATGCTATTATGACGCAACAAGACCGCAGTAGAGTTAGTAGCTTTAATCAAGTGCTTTTCAGAAGAAAATAACAAATGGATTTTAAAAATATTTTAGGATACGATACAATAAAGAACTATTTGCAAGCCAGTGTGGAAGCAGGTCGCATTCCACACGCTCAATTATTTGTGGCAGGCGAAGGACAAGGCGCTTTGCCAATGGCAATCGCCTATGCGACTCTCATTCTTTCGCACGATAATCCCAAGGCAAAGGCTCAATGCGCCCAACTCGCTCACCCCGACCTTCATTTTGCTTTCCCCACAGCTATTAATGACAAGGTGAAAAAAGACCCTATTAGTGCTCTCTTTATGGACGAATGGCGCGCTTTTGTAAAAGAACAGCCTTATGGTTCCCTTTTTGATTGGCTCGTGTTCTTAGGTATAGAGAAGAAACAAGCCAACATAGGGGTAAATGAGGCTAAAGAGATTACCAATAAGTTAGCACTGAAATCATTTGAAGGTGGTTATAAGGTAATGATTATCTGGATGGCAGAGAAGATGAATGCCGAAGCCTCTAACAAGCTCCTCAAACTCCTCGAAGAACCCGCCGATAAAACAGTCTTTCTCTTGGTGGTAGAAGATGAAAATGCCCTATTAGACACTATCAAATCACGTTGCCAAATCCTGCGTTTTCCGCCTCTAAGTGAGAATGCTATTAAAGAAGCCCTCGTAGAACGTGGTTTAGCTGATGCCGAAGCGACCAAAATAGCCCTACGCGCTCAAGGAAACTTCAACAAAGCCCTCCAACTGATGAACAACAAAGAAAGCGAAGAAGCCATTTTTGAGCGTTGGTTTATTGCGTGGGTGCGCACAGCCTACCGTGCGCGTGGTAACAAAGCCTCTATACAAGGACTCTTGCAGTGGAGTGACGAAATCAATACCGTAGGGCGGGAGGCGCAAAAACAGTTTTTGCAGTATTGCGCTGAGGTATTCCGTCAGGCGTTCCTACTGAACTATACCGCCTCTAATTTGGTGTATATACAATTCGCCGACCCTACTTTCCAACTTGCCAAATTTGCCCCTTTTATTCACGGTGGTAATATCGAGGCAATACATAACCTCCTCGAAGAAGCCCAGTTACACGTAGAGCGCAATGGCAATGGCAAAGTTATTTTTACCGATTTAGCCATTAAACTCACAAGATTGTTACACACTAAGCAATGAGACAATTTTCTAATTTAACGTCTGTTCTATATATACAATACTGATTTACAATTGTCTTTTCATTACTATTCTGTGAAATCCAGCAACGCAGTTGCCAATTCGTGCCCATCACATTTGTCAATTATCAATTGTCAATTGAAAGACTATCTGTGTAATCCGTGAGATCTGTGCGAGACTTTTAGGTAGCTTACTACCTATTTGTTTGATTTTTTTTTAAGATTTGTAAGATTTCTGTAGCGTAAGCTACATTTTTCTTACATCAAACTCACGTTAATTCACTAATTTTCTAATTTGAAATTATGTTAACCGCAATTTCCCCCATCGATGGTCGTTATGCCGATAAAACGACCTCCCTTGTGCCTTTCTTCTCCGAAATGGCACTCATTCGTTATCGTGTGCAAGTGGAAGTAGAGTACTTTATCGCTCTATGCGAACTCCCCTTGCCTCAACTCGCCAATTTTCCTAAGGGAAAATACACCGATTTGAGGAAACTCTACCAAAATTTCACTGAAGAGGAAGCTCTAAAAGTAAAAGAAATAGAGCAAACTACCAATCACGATGTAAAAGCGGTTGAATATTTCATTAAAGAGGCTTTTGATAAACTGCAATTAGAAAAATACAAGGAGTTTATCCACTTTGGTCTCACCTCTCAGGATATCAACAATACCGCTATTCCACTTAGCATCAAGGAAGCCGTACAACAAGTGTATTTGCCTGCCTTGGAGCAATTGCTCAGCAAACTGAGAAGTTTAGTAACCCAATGGAAAGATATCCCTCTACTGGCGCGCACTCACGGTCAGCCGGCATCCCCTACGCGTTTAGGCAAGGAGTTCGAGGTGTTTGTCGTTCGTATAGAACAGCAGTTACAAACCCTTATAGCAGTGCCTTATGCTGCCAAGTTTGGGGGAGCTACCGGTAACTACAACGCTCATAAAGTAGCCTATCCTAATATCGATTGGAAGGCTTTCGGCACCCGCTTTGTAGAAGAAATATTAGGCTTGCACCATTCTTTCCCCACTACCCAAATTGAGCATTACGACCATTTAGCCGCTCTTTTCGATGCTCTCAAACGCATCAATACGATTCTCATCGATTTAAATCGCGATGTTTGGACATATATCTCTATGGATTACTTCAAGCAACAGATAAAAGCTGGCGAGGTAGGCTCTTCGGCTATGCCTCATAAGGTAAACCCTATTGATTTTGAAAACTCCGAAGGTAATTTAGGCATAGCCAACGCTCTTTTAGAGCATCTATCAGCGAAATTGCCTATTTCCCGCTTACAGCGCGACCTCACCGATAGTACTGTATTGCGCAATGTAGGGGTGCCTTTTGGTCATATACTCATAGCCCTGCAATCTACCCTCAAAGGACTCAATAAACTCCTTTTAAATGAAGATAAAATCCGCGAAGACTTGCAAGACCATTGGGCAGTAGTAGCCGAAGCTATCCAAACGATTTTGCGTCGTGAAGGTTATCCTAATCCGTATGAAGCCCTCAAAGCCCTCACGCGTACCAATACCGCTATCACTGCCGAGACTATCAGCAACTTCATCGATACCTTGGAAGTAAATGAAGATGTAAAGGCAGAACTAAAAGTTATAACGCCCGAAAACTATACGGGAGTTTAAAACAACAGCCACAATATCCAATAAAAAAGCCTACTTGAAATTTCAAGTAGGCTTTTCTTTTTTATTAATACTTCATCTATTAAAAATCTACGGTTACCCCTAACTTCTCAGCAATAATCGCATTGATATACTTCGAAAGGGCTGGAATGCTTACGCTCTCCAATACGGTATTTGCAAAAGCATAGGTGAGTAAGGCAGAGGCTTCTTTTTTGCCTATCCCACGTGTTTGCAAATAGAATAAGGAGTCTGCGCTGAGAGAGCCTACGGTACAGCCGTGTGAGCACTTCACATCATCAGCAAAGATTTCGAGCTGGGGCTTGGTGTATACGGTTGCCTTATCGGAGAGGAGAATATTGTCATTCTGCTGATAAGCATTCGTTTTCTGGGCGATTTGCTCCACCATTATCTTACCGTTGAACACATTAGTGGCTTCATCACTTACGATACTCTTATAATCTTGATGACTCTCACAGTTAGGATATGCGTGGTTCACCAGCGTATAATGGTCGGTGTGTTGTGTGCCTTGCAAAATGCTCAACCCTTTAAGGGTGGACTCTAAATACTCGCCTTGGTGATAGAAATTAAGGTTGTTGCGAGTGAGTGTGCCCCCAAACGAGAAAGTATGTACGCTGGCGTGGCTATTTGCTTCTTGCGAAATATAGGTGTTATCAATAAGGGAAGCAGTAAGACTATCGTTTTGCAATTTGTAATAATCGAGGAAAGCATCTTTGGCTACAAAAGCCTCGGTTACTACGTTGGTAAGGATAGCCGTAGCAGTATCCGATAGGTTTTGGTGTACTTCAATGACTTTGAGCTGTGCATTCTCGCCCACGGCAATAATATTGCGCGGCTGATAGCAAGTGGTTTCTTTTCTGTCGTTGAAATACAACAGCTGTATGGATTTATCTACTATTTTTCCTTTAGGCACTTCTATATAGAGCCCTTCTGAGGCAAAAGCCGTGTTGAGGGCTGTGAATATATCGCCTTTTTCGGTATTGGTATTGAAGTATTTTTTGATAAACGCTTCTCCGCCCTTGTGTAATGCTTCTAATAGGGGTGTAACAGTAACGCCTGTAAGCTCTTTGCTAGATATTTCGGGGCAGTAATAGCCGTTTACAAATACAAGCAGGTAACAATCCGCGATAGCGTACTTATGTAATACTTCGGGTGAAAGGGTTGTTTTATTGTGAATAGGTTGCCACAAGCTGTAATCAGTAGCTTGGAGGTTAGAGAGTGAGGTGTATTTCCACGCTTCTACTTTTTTATGCGGGAAACCTTTTTCGGCAAAGAAACTGAGGGCTTCTTTGCGAATGTCTTTTAATATATCGCCTTTATGTGGGAACTGCTCAAAAGTAGCTACCCATTTGTCTTTTAAATTCATAGTCTAATTTGCTTATCCTTTCAGCCAATCATAGCCTTTTGCTTCCAATTCTAAGGCGAGGTTTTTGTCGCCTGTTTTTACGATTTTACCGTCGGAAAGCACGTGTACGTAATCGGGGACGATGTAGTCTAAAAGGCGTTGGTAGTGGGTGATAACAAGGACCGCATTGTTTTCGTTTTTGAGTTTATTCACCCCATTAGCTACAATGCGTAGGGCGTCGATGTCGAGCCCAGAGTCGGTCTCGTCTAAAATAGCAATTTTAGGTTCGAGCATTGCCATTTGGAAGATTTCGTTACGTTTCTTCTCACCGCCAGAAAAACCTTGGTTAAGGGAACGCGAAAGGAAGTCGGGGTTGATTTCTAGAAGGGCGGCTTTTTCGCGTATTTTTTTGAGAAGTTCAGCAGCAGGCATATCGGGTAATCCTTGTGCCTTGCGACTCTCATTGATAGCAGTTTTGATGAAGTTGGTTACTGATATTCCAGGGATTTCTACAGGGTATTGGAAAGACATAAAAATGCCTTTATGTGCGCGCTCTTCGGGGGCATCTTCTAACAGACTTTCGCCATTGAGGAGGATATCACCCTCTGTTACCTCAAAGTTTTCGTTACCCGCAATCACCGCCGAAAGGGTAGATTTGCCCGCTCCATTAGGTCCCATAATAGCGTGTACTTCGCCTGCTTTTATTTCTAAGTCAATTCCTTTAAGGATTTCTTTGCCGTCCACACCTGCGTGGAGATTTTTTATTATTAACATTCTTAATTGAGTTTAGTGATACTTCTCTTCTAACTATAAAGTATGATACACTTGTATTAGTACTCATATTTCTCAATAGTACCATCATTTCCGTCCGTCACTTTGGTAATTTTAGTAGCGTAACCTTGCGGGTTATTAGCTTCATTTTTATATTCTGTACTTAAGTATGGGCTACCTTTAGTAAGTCCTAAGCTAGGGTTGTTAGAGTCTTCTAGTTGTTGGGTTCGTTCGAATACTTTCACTACAAGATTTTTGCTATTAGTGGCTTCATAAAGCTCATAAAAGGTGTAATTTTCTAAAGGAGTGTTTGCTAACGTGATAAGTTGTATTTGCAAGTTTCTCTTGGGGTTTTTCTTCTGTAAGTCATACTCATATAGATAGGTCTTTCTAAAAGAAACTACTCCGTTTGTGAGATTATCGTATACTTTCTTTATCAAGTTGCCTTCTGGACTAAAAGTATAGATATATGTGTCGTATCCAGAATCACCCGTTGCCACCACAGTATGGGCGTCTGGGTAGGTAAGATTGTAAACTACTGAAGGGATAGGGGCAAATTTACTTAGCTTCCCATCTTTGTAGTCAAAAGTAATAGACATAGAAAACTTTCCTAATTCACTTTTTTTAATTTCAGTAACTTGGTCTTGGTCATTAAAGCTAAATTCTACAACTTCTTGAGCTATACCGTCTTTATCAATATCTATTCTGGCAGGAAGCTTTTTACCTTTTAGGGGTTTAATAATCAAATGTTTGACCTCCTTTCGTTCTGATCCAGAAATTTCGTACTCTTTTGCTTCTTTAATAAAACCATCCTCTAGGGTGTAAACCATTTCGGTGGAACTATCTGCTGAATATTCTATGATGTACTTAGTAGGTAATATAACCTTTTCTTCCCAAGGGTCAGGAGCTTTGTTATTGCTATTATTGTTATTGTCATCATCACTTTTGCAGCAAGCAACTCCAATGAAAGCAAGACTTGCTAAGATTAACAGTTTTCTCATAACGATTTTTTATTAAATTAGGGAGCAAAGATAGTCTTTTTTGGTGTAACGGACAAAAAATGAGATAAAAAAGGCTCAGTATCTGCATTTAGGTCAAACACACAAAATATCTTCTGTGAAATTAGTGACACTTCTCTTCCAGCTATAAAGTATGATACAGCTTGTATTAGTACTCATATTTTTCAATAGTACTATCATATCCCATCATCACTTCGGTAATTTTAGTAGCGTAACCTTGCGGATTATTAGCTTCATTTTTATATTCAGTTAAATATGGAGTGCCTGTAGTAAGTCCTAAGCTGGGGTTGTTAGGGTCTTTTTGTACTTGGGTTAGTTTAGTTTGTTTTACTACAAGGTTTTTGCTATTAGTGGCTTCATAAAGCTCATAAAAGATGTACTTATCTAAAGGAGTGTTTGCTAACGTGACAAGTTGTATTTGCAAGTCTCTCTTGGGGTTTTTCTTCTGCAGGTCATACTCATATAGACAGATCTCTCTAAGAAAAACTTCTCCTCCGTCATTGAGTTTATCTTTTACTTTCTTTATCAAGTTGCCTTCTGGACTAAAAGTATAGGTTTTTCTGTCGTGTCCAGAAGCACTCGTTGCGACCACAGTATGGGCATCTGGGTAGGTAAGTTTGTAAACGATTGAAGGAGAAAATTCACTTAGTTTTCCATCTTTGTAGCCAAAAGTAATAGACATAGGATGCTTTCCTATTCTACTTTTTCTAATTTCAGTAACTTGGTCTTGGTCATTGAAACTAAATTCTACAACTCCTTGAGCTATACCGTCTTTATCAATATCTATCCTGGCAGGAAGTTTCTTACCCTTTAGAGGTTTAATAATCAAATGTTTGACTTCCTTTCGATTTGAACGATAAGTTTTGAACTCTCTTGCTTCCTTAATAAATCCGTCCTCTATGGTGTAAACCATTTCGGAGATATCATCCTTTGAACGCTCTATGATGTACTTAGTAGGCAATAATGTCTTTTCTTCCCACGGGTCAGGAGTTTTTTTATTGTTATTATTGTTATTGTCATCATCACTTTTGTGGCAAGCAACTCCAATGAGAGCAAGGCTTGCTAAAATTAACAGCTTTCTCATAACGGTTTTTTTAATTAAATTAGGGAGCAAAGGTAGTCTTTTTTGGCGTAACGAACAAAAAATATTTCTCCTATCTTCTCCTTATATTCGTGCCACATACGTGGTTTAGATGTGATACAGACACCCTATACTCATCGTAAATAACCTAAATTCTTTAAAGTAATCTTTCTATGGGAAAATATACTAAACAATTTAGCCCGCCCTGCTAGTGGCGTTTCGTTCCTACTCTCACCATATCATCACTAAGGTACCTATGGTAATGAGTGAGGCACCTATCACCGATTTAAGGGTGAAGTCCTCGTGTAGGAAGATAATAGCCAAAACAAAGGTAATGGCGATACTTAGTTTATCTACCGAAACAACTTTGGTAGTTTCTCCCATTTGCAGGGCTTTGTAATAGCACAACCACGATGCCCCTGTGGCAATTCCTGAGAGGATAAGAAAGAGCCAACTGCGCTGGCTTATCTGGGCAATATTATGCTGACTTTGGGTGATAAAAACCATTGCCCACGCCAGCAACACAACTACCACTGTGCGGATAGCGGTCGCTACATTAGAATTGACCCCTTCAATGCCTATTTTGGCAAGAATAGCGGTAAGAGCAGCAAAGATAGCCGAAAGTAGTGCAAAAACGAACCACATCATACGTTATTTTGTGACAAAGGTAAGTATAATTTACTAATTAGCAATTAGCAAATTATCTAATCTGCTAATTTATAAATATGTAAGGCATCCGCTTGGTGGAGCGGGGTAACAGTAATATCGGTGATTTGAACTTTATCTGGCAGATTGACGATATAGGCTATGGTGTCGGCTATATCTTCGGCATATAGGGGCGTAATACCCTTATACACATTCTCAGCTTTTTGTTCGTCGCCTTTGAAACGCACTTTGCTGAAATTGGTCTCTACCAACCCTGGTTTTACGGTCGTTACCTTCAGCTTCTTGTCCATTAGCTCTATGCGCATCGCATCGCTGAGGGCTTTTACAGCAAACTTGGTCGCACAATAAATACTGCCATTGGGGTAAGCTATCTCACCCGCTACCGACCCGACGTTCATTATCGTCCCCACCTTGTCGGTGGCAATCATTAGCGGAATCACACTGTTGGCAATATAGGTAAACCCTTTGATGTTGGTGTCAATCATCTGGTCTATATCTTCTATGGCGTAAGTATAGAGGTGTTGCAATCCTATTGCCAAGCCCGCATTGTTGATGAGTATATCTATTTGTTGCCATTTTTCGGGTAAGGACTGGATATTTTTCGCTACTTCTTGGTAGTTTCTCACGTCGAAAGCTAAGGTTATAACCTCCACAGCGTGTTCTTTTTCGAGTTGGGCTTTCAGTTCCGCCAATATCTCAGCCCGACGAGCGCAGAGAATCAAATTGACGCCCATTTGTGCCAACTTTTCGGCTACCGCTTTACCTATCCCACTACTGGCACCTGAGATAAAAGCGATTTTTCCTTTGATACGATTTAGTTCCATTTGTTTAGATATTTAAGTGTTAGGTTATCTCCATATCTTTTTCATTACCCCTTCTACAGTAGGTTGGTGATAATTACCCTCTTTATCTTTTGTGGTATTGAACACAGTAGGGTCAAAGTGCGGACAGTTGAGTTCTAAAAACTGAAAGAAGTAGCCATCGCTGTAAAACATATAAGGCATAAACTCCCTTTGAAAATCGTTTTCGCACTCAAATTCATTGTTTATGATGATACGCACAAAAGCTGCGATGTCCTCTCGGGTGAGGTTGTTGTGTTTTACAGGGTCGGGCATTGCCAAATCAAAGGCAAAAGCTTCAATGCCGTTGCCTTCCCACCATTCCCATAGCCAAGTGTTGGAAAAGTCTTTACCGGTGAGCTCACTGAGGTATTGCTCCATCGCATTGTATTCTTTTTCAAACACTTCTTCGGGAGTGTCTTCACTTTGAGTATCCCAAAAGGCTTCGTAGTCTTGCAGGCGTTTGAGCACGAGTGGGTACAGCTTTTCTGCGGTTGCAAAATCGGGGCGTAATTCTTTTCTAAGGTTTTTCATTTTCGTTAATTTTAATCATCATACGAAGTGTAATCCCATTGCAGACCATAACTTCCTAAATCATTTAATAGTTTATCAAAAAGAGCTTTTTGGGTAGTCCCTATAAAGATAGCTGTGGGTTTTCCAGTATCTCGGTGTATAGAGAGTGTTATCACAAGCTTAAAATCCTCATCGGTAAAGGTGCGTTGTCCTTCCCAACTGAGAGAGGTAAGTTCGGTATATTGTTTTTCTATATGGGCAACTGCTCCTGTGGGTACTTCAAAGTCTTCCATTGTAGCTCGCACCCTGTCTTGCTACGACCTTTGAAAAAGTTGATTACCTTATAATCACTCGCCTTTTCGGTGTGCGTAGGGGCGATTGGCAAATCGCCCTTTAAGAAATAAGCTCATTCATTTACAATCTATTTTTGTTTGACTCTAAAAGAGCGAAGCCTTTATTTTTGCTTATTTTTTTATCGAATTTCTATAGCGTGAGCTACATACTCTTCCTCTTATCATTAATCATTAACCATTCATCATTTTTCTACCTCTTTTTCACTTTGCTCGCCACTACTTGGGAGAGAGGTTGAAGGTGAAGCCTTTCTCATTCTCATATTCAGAAACTCTACCCCTAACGAAAACGCTATTGCAAAGTACAAGTATCCCTTAGGCACAGCGCCCACCGTTTGCCCTGCCAATACCGCTTCCGATAGGTGCATACTCTCAGTAATAAGCATAAAACCAATGAGTATCAAGAACGAAAGTGCCAATATCTGAATCGAAGGATTACGGTTTACAAAGTTGCCCACAGGGTTTGCAAAAAGCATCATTATGCCCACCGAAAGCACTACCGCTGTAATCATTATATAAATCGCCCCTGTCAGCCCGCTGGTCATTCCCACCGCCGTAAGAATACTATCCATCGAGAAAATAAGGTCTATCAGCAGTATTTGTACAATAGTTCCTCCGAAAGAAGCGTGTTGTCGCCCCTTAGGGTTATCCGATTGTGTAACGTGTTCTATATGATTCACTTTCGCGTGAATTTCCTTAGTCGATTTATAGAGCAGGAAGATACCCCCCGCAAGCAGTATGAGAGCCTGCCCGTTAAAATGAGCTGAAAACCACCCCCAGTCAAGGCTGATAAGCGGGTCTTTCAACCTAATCAGAAACGAAATACCCAATAAAAGAGCAATGCGCAAAAACATCGCCAAGAAAAGCCCTAAGCGTGTAGCGCGCTTACGTTGATGTTCGGGCAGTTTTCCCGTAACGATAGAGATAAATATCACGTTATCAATCCCCAATACAATTTCGAGGAACGTAAGAGTAATAAGCGCCACAAAGGCATCAGCAGTAAAAAGAAAATCCATTTTATTCTTAGTTTTTAAAACGCAAAGATAAATCAAAAATTGAATATGAATACAACCCAAAACCCAAAATGATAAAATTCTTATTCAATTACATCTCATTATAAAAAAAGTTTCCCGTCACTACACTCCCCCTTTTCCGTCGCTATATTCCCCCTTTGAAGGAAGTCCGCGAGAGCGGAGTATGTGTAAAGGGGGATGTTTCATCTTTTTTTCTCCCTCACACTCCCCCTAAACTGCTCCCACAAATTTGCTAATTTCCCAATTTTCTAATTCGCTAATTCCCTTTCCCTTCGCTATATTCCCCCTTTGAAGGTAGCCAGCGACAGCTGGGTATGTGTAAAGGGGGATGTTATTCCCTAGTGCCTATGGACTAAGGCCTAGTACCTCTTCCTCTTTCTTTCGCCTCGAAACCCCGTTTTTAGCATTTTTAGCGTTGTTGTATTATATTATGAATCAACTTTTTATACTCCCTTCCTATACCAATCGTCCAAGATTCGTATAAGCTTCCTATAAGCTCTCTATAAGCTAACCCCACCCTCCTCACAGCCTTTTTTTACCAAAACCTCTCTCAGCCCTCTTCCGAACTTTTCCGTTTCCTTCCGACCCCAAAAAGACCCTCCCCAATAAAGTCTTCAATCTCGCCTAACCTCTTGCCCGACACGTCCGACCTGTCAAAAAACTATTTTTATCACTACTTATTCTCTCATTTCCCAATTTTCTCATTTGCTAATTTTCTCATTTGCTAATTTTCCAAATTCCCCACCCTCTTGTCACTTTTTCGTCGCATTCCTAGTGCCTATGACCTAAGGCCTAAGGCCTCGCACTTTTCTCTTCTTTCATCACATTTTTTCGTAGTTTCAAAAAAAAGTCGTACCTTTGCAAAAAATTAATTACAGGTCTTGTAGTTCAACGGATAGAATAGAAGTTTCCTAAACTTTTGATCCAAGTTCGATTCTTGGCAAGACCACTTTTTTATCAAAAAACTTGGTCGGTATAAAAAAATATCGTACCTTTGTTGTTTCAAAAGGCAAATCCATCATTTTAATAACTTAAAATATCGGAATTATGAAAGACCTAAATGTATACATCGAAGAATTGCTCTACAAACACCAATGCGTGATTATCCCTAAGTTCGGAGCATTTATATCTAATAGAAAATCAGCCCAAATGGCTGAAGATAAAACGTTCGACCCTCCTAAACGAGAGCTCAGTTTCAACGCAAGCCTCACTTCTAACGACGGTTTGCTCATCAAGTATATATCCGAACAAACAGGCATCGAATATAACTTGGTAGAAGATTACGTAAACTTAGCTGTCGAAGGGTGGAAACGCATCTTAAAACAAGACCAAACCTTAAATCTCGAAAAAATCGGGACTCTTAGGTTAGTCGGCGAAGGTCGTATCTCTTTCGAACCTGCTGACGACGTGAATTTCCTTACCGATTCTTTCGGTATGGCGCCTTTCGTACCTCACGAAGTAACCGCCTCCGATTTGAAAATAGAAGAAAATCAAATCCGTCCTACACTCGACCATTCAAGTACCGATACCGGCATTCCTAACCTTCCTCCAGAAGAAGAAGATGCCGTAGTAACTCCTACTGAAAGTCCTGTGAGCCAAGTTACAGCTCCTGTGGTAACCAATACTCCTAAAACCCACAGAGGTACTACCCCACCGCCAGCTAAGGAAAAGAAACCTGCTAAAATAATGCCGTATGTAAAATATACAGCAGTAGCCTCAGTAGGCTTAGCCTTTTTGGCTTATGGAGCTTATCTGCTCTTCGGCGAAAGAGTAGTAAACGATGGCAATAACGAACAACAGTTTGCAATTACTGACAGCTTAGTACAAGAGCGTCTTAACCAAAAACTCAGCGAAGCAGCCGTGTTCACCCCACCTATTACTATACCTGCTATTCCTTTGCAAGTAGAAAAAGTAAAGGCTAAAAAACCCGAACAAGTAAAACCTGAGCAAGTAAAGCCTGAACAAAAACCTACTCAGTCCACTAATCAAGCTGCCACTACGGTAGCGACAACCAAGCCCGCTAACACGCCTGTACAAGCTACTGCTACGCCTAAGCCAGCGCAAACTAGCACTGCGCCCAAACCTGCACAAACCACTACAACACCTAAGCCCGCTCAAACCAATACCTCAGGTGTAGCCTCTACCCCTGTACGTACAAATTCGGCAATGGCAACTAAAAAATACCAAGTGATTGCAGGGGCTTTTAAAGACGAGAAAAACGCAGAAACCCGAGTGAAACAACTCCAAAAGTTAGGGTATAAAAACGCTTTCGTATTAGGAATGAATGCCAGAGGTTTGTACCAAGTAAGTTATGGCGGTTTCGATTCTATGGACGAAGCTAAACTACAACAAAAAGAAGTGCAAAACTCTAAAGAAGAGAAAAAACTCGACGGTGGCTGGATACTAACTCAACCCTAAAATAATGATGAAACTCAAGAAAAAACCTTCTGACTCACGTACTATACTCACCGACCTCGTACTCCCAGGCGAAACCAATCACCTCAACGCTCTGTTTGGGGGTGAACTCCTCGCCCGTATGGATAGAGCTGCTAGTATTGCCTCACAACGCCACTCTGGACGTTTAACCGTTACCGTATCAGTAAACCACGTGGCTTTTACTCACAGCATACGCATAGGAAGCATCGTAACGGTCGAAGCCGCCATCTCTCGCGCTTTCTCTACTTCTATGGAAGTATATATCGATGTGTGGATGGAAAATATCTATGGCGAACGTACCAAAGCTACCGAGGCGATTTACTCTTTCGTAGCGGTAGACGAAAATGGTCGCCCCGTAAAAGTACCTGAGATAGAGCCAGAAACCCAACTCGAAAAAGAACGTTACGACGGTGCCCTACAACGTCGCCAACTGAGTCTTGTGCTTGCAGGTAAACTCAGTCCGCACGACGCTACCGAGCTAAAAGCTCTCTTTACTGAATTAGAAAATAGCTGATGCATTTAGTAATAGAACCGCTGTAAAAGGCGGTTTTTCTCTTAAAAACAAAGCAAAATGACCTTATCTGAAGAAAACCACTTGAAAGCTATCTTTCACCTTTATAACGAAAAGAAAGAAGAGGTGAATACCAATGCTATTGCCGAAGTGATGAACACCAAAGCTTCATCAGTAACCGATATGCTTAAAAGGTTAGCCGATAAGGGGCTCATCAACTATGTGAAATATCAAGGAGTAACACTCACTAAAAAAGGTACGCAAAAAGCTATTGCTATCATTCGCAAACATCGTCTTTGGGAAGTATTCTTAGTCGAAAAACTCAATTTCTCTTGGGACGAAGTGCACGAAATAGCCGAAGAGTTAGAACATATACAGTCAGAAAAACTTATAGAGCGCCTCGATGCTTTCCTCGATTTTCCTAAAAAAGACCCCCACGGCGACCCGATTCCTAACAAAGAAGGCGTTTTTACCACCACTATTCAAACCCTATTAAGCGAGCTCAAACAAGGCGATAAAGGTATATGTGCAGCGGTAAAGAACACCTCTAAGGAATTTCTCGTTTACCTCAACAAAATGAATATAGCTCTTGGCGACGAAATAGAAGTACTCAGCAAAGAACCCTTCGACGACTCTATGACTCTACTGGTAAACGACAAACAAATCAACCTATCAGCAATGGTATGCCGAAATATCTATGTCAATGGTTAGTGATTAATTGTAAATAATTAATTGCGTCGCAAACTTTGGTAAAGTTGAAATTTTACAGACAAAGGTTTTAAAAAGATGAAAAAAAACAATATAAAAAAATTAAGCCTTATTTTAGGTCTTATATTCATTATAATAATCGGTTACTGCGGTTACTGCATTTACCGTCACTATACTCGTACTCAAAAAATCAGCTTTGAAGAGAAAACTATAGAACGTAGCGATGAGAATTGCGAAGATAACTGTTTCTCTGTAAGCCTAAACTATCTATATTGCAACGGTAATAGCGAGTTTGCTAAGAATTTCAATCAAGAAATAGAACTACAACTCTCCAATTTTCTCCTTTCCAACGACGACTCTCTACAAGTGGAAGGTATCAGTATAGAAAAAGCTTTAGATAGCCTTACAAAAGATTACTATAAGCTTCACGAACATTTCCCTGAGCTCCCTGCTTTCGAGTTTATCGCTACTGATAGCATTATGTGGCAAAATAGCAAGATGCTTTCTTTAGTGTCCAACCGTTATGCTTTTACCGGTGAAGCACAACCTATACAAACCAAAGTTTTTACTCACTTTGCATTAGATAATGGCGAAGTAATTACCAATGAAAACCTCTTTACCGATGAAGAAAAAGTAACCCAAATAGCCAAACGTTATTTTGAGAAAGCACAACAAAACGCCACCATCACTCCTTTAGATGATAAGAAGTTTGATTTTGAAGATGGAACCTTTCGTCTTCCTAACCAAATGGGTGTAGCAGCCGATGCTCTCATTTTGTTCTATGAACCTTTTGAGATAGCTCCTTATGTAGATACGCCTTTTGAAGTGAAAGTACCTATAAAAGAAATTATGCCTTACCTCACTTTTGCTGACAATAAATAACACTATGAAAGAACGATTAACAACATTACATAACGCTCTCTTAGAAAAAACAGAAGTAGAAGGTCTCGCTTTTTTAGCTGAACAATTTCCTAATGAGATAGTTTTTTCAACCAGCTTTGGGTTAGAAGACCAAGCTATTACTCACCTCATTCTCGCAAACCAAATTCCCATCAGTATTTTCACTTTAGATACCGGTCGTTTGTTCAACGAAACTTACTCCGTTTGGGAAAGCACTGAACAGCGCTACAATACACATATTTTGCCTTATTATCCCAAAACACACGATATAGAAGAATATGTACACAAAAATGGTCCTTTGTCTTTTTATCGCTCAGTAGAAATGCGTAAAGAGTGCTGTCATATACGCAAAGTAGAACCCCTTAGCCGAGCGCTAAAAGGTAAGAAAGTATGGGTAACAGGTTTGCGTGCCGACCAAAGTAATGCTCGTAAAGACCTCCCTATACTCGAATGGGACGATACTTACCAGCTCTTTAAATACAATCCTATCCTCCATTGGACGTTTGAAGATACCAAAGCCTTTATCAAGGCACATAACATTCCTTATAATGTGCTACACGACAAAGGTTTTGTAAGCATAGGCTGTGCCCCTTGTACTCGTGCTATCAAAGAGGGTGAAGATTTTCGCGCAGGTCGTTGGTGGTGGGAAAGCAATAGTAAAAAAGAATGCGGACTACACGAACACAAATAATAATAAAGAGCTCCACTTAGCCTTGCTAAGTGGAGCTCTTTATTCTCTATAAATATTTTATTAATTAAGTTTTACCCTTTGTCTTTTCGCTTCAAAAATAAGCACCGCAGCAGCAACTGATACATTCATAGAGTCGATTACGCCTTCCATTGGGATAATGATGTTCTGAGTGCTATGAGTAAGCCATTCCTCTGTAAGACCTTGGTCTTCCGTGCCTACTACGATAGCACTGGCTTCCTTAAACGATACTTCGTAGTAAGGTTTAGAGGCTGTAAGAGCAGCACAATAGCTATTGATACCTTTGGCTTTGAGAAAATCAATCACTTCAGTAGTACTACCCATTGCGATAGGAACAGTAAACACACAACCCACGCTCGAACGTATAATATTAGGGTTGTAGAGGTCAGTTTTAGGATTGGCGATAATCACAGCGTCTATATCAGCAGCATCAGCAGTGCGAAGGAGAGCCCCTATATTACCTGGTTTTTCAGGAGCTTCAGCTACCAATAACAAAGGAGAATCGGTTGCGAAAGCTAGCGTATTTAAGCTGTGCTTTTTAGTCTGTATTAAGGCAATAACCCCCTCAGTAGAACTGCGATAACTAATCTTTTGATATACTTCTTTGCTAATAGCGATAGGATTTACTTCTTGAGTTGTATAGCTAAGGAGTTTTAGCAAGTGTTCTTCTGCAAAAATCTCAGGCTGATATAGCAGTGTTTCGAGAGTGTAGCCTCCTTCAAGGGCTAAGCGTATCTCGCGGGCACCTTCTACTACACATATTCCTTCTTTTTTACGCTCGCGTGATTTCTCGCTGAGGAGAACTATTTTCTTTATTAGGGGGTTTTGAGTACTGGTGATGTTCATTTTTAGGTAAGAGATAAGAAGTAAGAAAAAGCTGCCTACGAGAGTAGGCAGCTTTTGTTATCATTTATCCATAAGCACCATACACTGCATCAGCTCGGGCTTATTTTTGGTGTAGTCATCTAACCAAACTTTCAATTCTTCTATTTCATAAGGTAATAACCTGTCAATAGCTTTTTTAAGTTCCTTACAAAATAGGTTAGGGTCGAAACTCACTTTCGATAAAATCATTGTGGTATATTCAAACATAGCTCGTTTCATAACTTCATCTATTTAGAATTTCACTGTACAAATGTACTTCTTTAAAATGAACTAAACAAGTTTTTAGGTGTTAATATTGTGTTAATTTTTATAACTATTTCAGTTTCACGTCGTATTCTAAATGGGCTTGCACTCCACGTTGCTGAGCGATATGTTTCACCTGCTGATAGACTTCATAAGCTTCTACACCCATCTCATTGCGCAAGTTCTCGCCTCTCAGATTCGCTCCAAAACGACGGAACATTGCTTTAAAGTCCATTTCGAAAGTAGGGTAAGAAACAGTGCGATATTCTTTAAGTCCGTTGTCTTTAGCAGCGTAGGCGATAGCATCGTTTAGCGAGCCGATTTCGTCTACCAAACCATTAGCAAGAGCTTCTTTACCACTCCATACTCTTCCTTGTGCAATGGAGTCTATTTGGGCAACAGTTTTACCACGCCCTTTGGCTACACGGTCTAAAAATACAGTATATACTTGCTCAATAGATTCGGTCATTTCTTTTTTAAATTGTTCAGTAGGTTTTTGGAATACACTATAAAACTGAGCGTTGGGGTGAGTGCTTACGGTTTCGGCATTTATACCCCAGTTGGTAGCTAAAGCATTTACATTGGGAATTACCCCAAACACCCCAATAGAACCGGTGATAGTACCTGCTTCTGCAAAAATACGGTTAGCATTGCACGCAATATAATAGCCTCCTGAAGCGGCATAGTTGCCCATAGAGACATATACCTTTTTCTTCTTTTTAGTAACTTCGATTTCTCGGTGCATCAATTCAGAGGCTAAGGCATCGCCACCAGGGGAATTGATACGAAGCACAATAGCTTTTATATCTTTATTATCAGAGGCTTTGCGCAAGGCACGGATAATGGTTTCATTACCTACGATTTCGGCACGTCCTTCGCCTTGCATAATCTCACCATCGGCATAGATAACGGCTATTTTATTTTTGGAGTGCTTGCCCGCTGCTTTGCCTACTACGGCTTCGGCATAGTCTTCAATATTGATAAAATCAACTTTATCGATACTTTTACTACCAGTTTTATCACAGATGATTTGTTCGAATTCATCACGGAAAAGAATGCCGTCTATGAGTCCGTTGTTTTTAGCTAGCTGGGCAGTACGTCCGCCTACATTGGTAGCTATTTCATTGAGTTTTTCTACGGGAATATTACGACTTTTAGCGATATCGGTAACGATGACGTTCCACATAGCAGAGAGTAATTCGGTGAGTTGCTTGCGGTTGTTATCGCTCATCTTATTGTCTAAGAAAGGTTCTACAGCGCTTTTGTATTTACCGTGGCGAATCACTTCCATTTGTACACCGCTTTTTTCTTGGAGCCCTTTGAAGAAAAGGACTTCAGAAGAGAGACCTCGGAGAGCAACACTTCCGAGCTGACTAATATACACCTTATCTGCTACGGTTTGGAGATAGTAATCGAGTTGAGAAATTTCATCGCTATAAGCTAAGACGAATTTGCCAGAAGTCTTAAAATCCTCCAAAGCTTTACGAAGTTCTTGAGCGAAAGCTAATCCGCCGATGTTACCCGTACTTTTGAGGTAAATACCTTTGATACGCTTGTCGGTTTTGGCGTTCTCAATAGCTTTGAGAGTTGCATTAAGTCCGTTATAGGATTCAGAGGTATAGTCGAAATCCTTAAAGGTTATGCGTTCGCCGTAGTCTACTAATGGTTCTTCAAAAGAGAGTTCGAGTACAGAGTTGTCCTTCACACTCACTTCTTCACCTTTGGCACCACCTACCACTGAGCTTATCATCACAGAGATGAAGATGAGGAAAAGAATAAAACATATCCCCATAGAGATAAAGAATCCGAGGATAGTGGCTAAGAGAGTTTTAAAAAAAGTCATATTGTTAATGTTTTAATGATTATTCTTTTGGAGAAATAGCATCACTATCATACCAAATACGCATACCTCCTACGGGAATCAGTTTGTTATTAGGGTCGTTTTCTTTACTTTGTACATATAGTACCCTTTTTAAGTCTTTGATACCATTAGCGGTAAGTTCTCCTGAAAATACCGAAAGCAAAGTATATTTTACATCACTTTCTATACCTTCACTTTTAGAGAAAATACTAAACTTATTACCATTACCCGAAATGATAGTGGCTACTCCTTTACCTACATCGGTATTTTCTCCTTGGTAGCTATAATCTAACTTTAGATTTACCCCTTGCTGGTTGTAAAAGGTAAACTTGTAGTTATAGAGCTCTTTGCCCACTTTCCAACTATTGATATGAGAAGTATAGAGCAGTTTCCAAGGATTAGCAACAAAAGTACCATTTAGTACAGGTGGATTCGTCCCTTCATTAATAGGAAAATTTTGAGCTTTTATTTGGTCGAGTACCTCTTCGGGAACAATAGTTGTCGCTTTTTCAGGGAGGTTGTATTTTTTAGGTTTTGGAAAATTACCTCCTCCATCAGAAGAGCAAGCAGTAAAAGTTACTAATGTTACTGCAATAGCAATAAGGCTGTAAAATGTTTTTTTCATTTTATTTATTTAAGTTAATACTGGGGCAAAGATAGGAGAAAATTAGCAAATCAGCAAAGTTTTAATACAAAAAAACACAATATCTAAATAATTAGGTATTGTGTTTTTTAAGATTTTTCAACTTAGCCAAAGTTTCAAACTTTGGCTAAGTATGTAACTATTACTTTTCTGTTTTTATGGCTCTGAGAATTTCTCCTGTCCAGAGTACGAGGCTGGTAGCGCCAATGATGATTGTCCAATCGGTGAGCTTGAGTGGGGTTACGTTGAACATCTGTCCACCAAAAGTAGTGATAAACACTTGACCGATGACAATCACTGTAGCAATAAGTATAAAACCTTGGCTCTTGCCTATATTATAAAAAGTACTCTTGCCGGTACGATAAGCTTTGGCATTGAACATATTCCAGAATTGCAAGAACACGAATATCGAGAAGAACAAGGAAAGTTCATAAGCCGATAGTCCGTTTTTGGGTGTTCCGAAGTGAAAGAAATGACTGAAATAATCAGTAATTGAAAATTGAGTGAGACTGGTGATTTCCTCATTTTTAAAGTACTGAATGAAACCAAAAAGCAACACTACAAAGAATCCTCCTACACCAAAAATGCCTTTCGTCATTGGCTTTGTAATGATATTAGCACCACGGGCACGAGGTTTATCGTTCATTACGTGATTGCTCGGTGGTAAGGACGCTAACGCTAATGCCGCAAAGGTATCCATAATGAGGTTCACCCAGAGCATTTGGGTTACGGTAAGCGGTGACTCTACCCCTAAGAATGCCCCAATGAGTACGATGATACACGCTGCCACATTGATAGTCATCTGGAAGAGGATAAAACGCTGAATGTTTAAATAGAGTGAACGCCCCCACATTACGGCTTTACCGATACTACTGAACGAGTTGTCCAAGATAGTGATATCAGAAGCTTCTTTGGCTACTGAGGTTCCGTCGCCCATTGAAAGACCTACTTGGGCAGCTTTGAGGGCTGGTGCATCGTTGGTACCATCACCGGTTACGGCTACAACTTCGCCTTTTTGTTGCAATAGGTTCACGAGGCGTGCTTTGTCGAGCGGACGTGCGCGTGAAATCACACGTAGGTCGGTAATGCGGTCTAAGAGTTCGGTATCGCTCATTGCGGCAAATTCTACGCCGGTGATTTGGTTACGCTCGGTGCAAGTATCGTCCCACAAATGTATTTGGCGGGCGATTTCGCGAGCGGTGCCTGGTGTATCACCGGTTACAATCTTCACCTGAATGCCTGCGTGCAAACATTCTTCAATAGAAGCAGGCACATCAGGGCGTACGGGGTCAGAAATAGCGGTAATACCTATAAAATTTAAGCCATTTATCACTAACTTACCATTTTCGGATATTACCGTATTCGGGTCGTCGATTACTTTATATGCAAAACCAATAGTGCGCATCGCTTGGTTTTGGTATTGTAATAGTTTTGCCTCGAAATCGGCTTGAGGAATATCGGAAAGGAATTTACCACCCTCGTAGCAAAAAGTCATTACGATTTCGGGTGCTCCTTTTACGTACAATACCGGTTTGCCCAACGCTGGTGATTGCACCAAAGTAGCCATATACTTGCGTTCGGTAGAAAAAGTGAGTTGGTTAAGCACTTCACTCCCTTCGCGTATGGGCAAGTAGTTGGTTCCTTTGCCGTAGAGCCACAATAGGAGTGCTCCTTCAGTAGGATTCCCCAGCACGTTTGGTTTTTCTTTATCAGTAAAATCGAGGTAAGCCGTAGAGTTCACTGCCATCGATTCGGCGATGAGTTTTTCACCTAATTGTTCATCTGTAAAACGATTGAAATAAGTTTCGTAGATAGTCATTTGGTTTTGGGTGAGCGTACCCGTTTTATCGGTACAAATCACGGTAGTAGCACCCATCGTCTCACAAGCGTGCATCTTGCGCACGAGGTTATTGGTAGCCATCATACTGCGCATACTGTAAGCCAAACTGAGGGTAACACTCATCGGTAAGCCTTCGGGTACCGCAACTACCACCACAGTAATAGCAATCATCGCTGTATTGAGAAGATAGTGACCAAAATCAATCCAATCGATTTGGTTTATGTTATGAGCAGGAAGCGTAAAATATAGGATAAGGCGACCTACAATCACCAATATTGCAATGGCGTAACTGATTTTGGTAATCATTCCTGCGAGTTTATCCAACTGTTCGTTGAGGGGAGTTTTCACTGTGTTGTCTATTTGAACCCCTTCGAACACTTTGCCATATTCGGTAGCATCGCCGACCTTTTTCACTTCAAAAATACCGTGACCATCGGATACCGAAGTACCGCGACAAACGTAGTTAGAAGGGTAAGTAGCTTCTGCCTCAAAATCAGCTGGATTGGTGGTTTTGTGTACCAAAGGTTCTCCGGTAAGGGTAGACTCGTTGATATGCATTGATACGGCTTCGAGGAGCTCGCCATCAGCGGGTACTTCTTCTCCGGTTTCCAAAATCACGATATCGCCTACTACAATATCCTTTTTGAGCGCTTGTGTAATGTGTTCGTTGCGAATGACTTTATAGTAAATCTCGTCGTTTACCTGATTGAGAATTTCGAATTGTTTATTGGCTTTATGTTCAAAATAGAAAGCGACACCTGTAGCCAAAAGTACAGCAAAGAGAATCCCTATGGGCTCTAAGAAAGCATCGAAACCTTCATTATGCACCACATACTCATAAGTAGATACTCCAAAAGAGAAGACGAGGGCAACGAGAAGAATGATGATAATGGGGTCGGTGAACTTTTCTAAGAATTGTTTCCAAAGCGGTTCGCCTTCTACTGATGAAAGGGAGTTTTCGCCGTATTTTTGGCGACTTTCAAGGACTTGCGCATCGGTAAGACCTTTGTAATGGTGTTTATCTGCCATAGTTTTTTGAGTAATTAAAATGCAAAGATAGCTATAATTAGCGAATTAGAAAATTATAAAATGAGAGAATTAGAAAATTAGAGAATTTAGGAATGAGGAAATGAGGTGCGAGCCGCACAGGCAGTCGTAGCACGACAGGCTATTAACTTTGACAAAATTTGAGATGAAAAAGCGATGTGCTGATACTGTTAGGAGTATTCGGAAGATATCGGAGGTTTTCGGAAGAGGGGATGGAGGAATTTTGATGGAAAAAGGGTATTAGATGGGTGGGGTTAGCTTATAGAGAGCTTATAGGAAGCTTATACGAATCTTGGACGATTGGTATAGAAAGGGTATATAAAAAGTTGACTCATAATATGATACGACGATGCAAAAAATGGTAAAAACGGGGTTTCGAGGCGAAAGAAAGAGGAATAGGTGATAGGTCTTAGGGCATAGGCACTAGGGGGGAGTATGACAAAAAAGGGAATTAGCAAATTGGAAAATTAGGAAATTAGCAAATTTGTTGGAGGAGTTTAGTGGGAGTGTGGGGGTGGAAAGATGAAGCACAGTGATATATAAGACAAAGATAAGGAAAAGGTAAGGTATATAAAAAATTGGAAATAAGTGGGTTGATAGAATGAGAGGGGTTAGGGTATTGGTATTTTTTATTATTGTTGTATCTTTGCACCGATTTAACTTCTTAGGTTTAACACTTAACTAAAAATGCAAACATATCACGACCTCTTGCGCCATATTCTCGATAATGGCTATTCTAAAGATGACCGTACCGGCACGGGAACGACCAGTGTATTTGGTTACCAAATGCGCTTTGACCTCAATAAGGGTTTTCCGCTGGTAACGACTAAAAAGATACACTTAAAATCGGTTATCTATGAATTACTTTGGTTTTTAAAAGGAGATACTAATATTAAATATCTCACTGACCACGGGGTGCGCATTTGGAACGAATGGGCAGATGAGAACGGCGACCTCGGTCCTGTTTATGGAGCGCAATGGCGCCACTGGAATGGCGAGGCGATTGACCAGATAAAAACGGTGGTAGAGACTCTTAAACAAAATCCTGAAAGCCGACGGATTATCGTTTCGGCTTGGAATCCGTCGGTATTGCCTGATACAGGAAAATCGTTTGCGGAGAACGTAGCCAATGGTAAAGCGGCATTGCCTCCTTGTCACGCACTGTTTCAGTTTTACGTAGCCGATGGAAAATTGTCTTGTCAGTTATACCAACGCAGTGCCGATGTGTTTTTAGGGGTGCCTTTTAACATTGCTTCATATGCGTTACTCACGATGATGCTTGCGCAAGTATGCGATTTGCAATTAGGAGATTTTGTGCATACTTTTGGTGATGTACACATCTATAACAATCATCGTGAGCAGGTAGCTTTACAGCTCAGCAGGACGCCACGCCCTTTGCCTACGATGCACTTGAATCGGGCAGTGAAGGATTTGTTTGCCTTTGATTATGACGATTTTCGTTTAGAAGGCTATGACCCTTACCCTACGATTAAAGCGCAGGTATCGGTATAAAGTTAAAATTTCGTTAAAAAATGCTTAAAATTTTGCTATATGGAGCTTTTTTGTTTCATTTGTGCGTTTAAAATAAAGTAAATACTATAAATCAAGAATTAAATAGAGTTATAGTAATTGTTTTAAAAACATCCCCCTTTACACATACTCCGCTTTTGCGGACTTCCTTCAAAGGGGGAATGTGGTGATGCAAAAATGACTTTAACAAGTAAATACTATAAAAAAATGAAGAAATTTCTTACAATCGTTATCGCTTTGGTAACCTTACAAAGTGCGTTTTCACAGGTTATTTCGGAGACTTTTTCGTCAGGGAGACTCAATAGAAAACAGAAGATAGGTATCTACAAGCCTGAAAAGTACACGGATAGACAGGCATATCCGCTGATAGTAGTGCTCAATGCCGAAACGCTGATGGAGCCTGTTGTTTCGATGGTGCGTTATTACGAACAGTTTGGTGAAATGCCTAAGTGTATAGTGGTGGGTGTGTATGAACCCAAACAAGAAGATGTAACGGTGGTAGAAGAGGTGGGTCGCCCTATTAATGAGTCGGCTCGTTTCTTTGAGTTTGTATCGGCAGAATTAGTGCCTTACATACAAGGGAAATACCCAATAGCTGACCTAAAAGGGGTTATTGCTTCGGAAGAGGCGGGTTTTTTGGCTAATTACTATATGCTTGCCGAGAAAAAACCTACTTTTAATATGATAGTAAGCCTTAATCCAGTGGCTCTTCCACGTATGGGAGAAGAGTTTTCGCACGCTTTGGCAGCGGGAGTGCCTAACCGTTTATTTTACTATATGGCTACTGCCGATGTGGAAAACAAAGTGGTGTACGACAAGGCAATTCAGTTTGAAAGAGCGATGCGCTCAGCGCCTGTGCACGAATCGGTAGAATATCACTTTGTTGATTTTAAAGGAAGCTCAGTAAATGCTGCTAAATTGCAAGGGATAGCGCAGGCTCTTGATATGTGTTTTGACATTTATAAACCTATAGGAGGCAAGGAGTTTAAGACCCAAATGGAGACTCTTGAAACGGGGATTTATGAATATTTGGAGAACAAATATAACACTATTTATAAACAGTTAGGCGTAAAGAAAGTGCCTATACTAAACGATGTGATGGCTACTTATACAGCTATTAATTCGTCGCAAGACTGGGAATCGCTTAAGAAATTAGCAAAATACGTAGAGAGCAATGGCTACTTAAAAACTGCTATGCCCAACTTCTTTTTAGCTGAATATTACGAAAAGATGGGCGATGATAAAAAGGCACTGAAAACGTATCAGAAAGCGTATACTGAGCCTAATATAGATTTCATCACAGGAGACTTGATAAACGAACGTATCACGCATTTGCAAGCTACCAAACGCAAGAGTAAACGCACAAAAGTAGTAGAACCTATAGAGCCAGCAGAAGAAGTGGCACCTGCACAAGAAGAACAAAATCCTACCGATGAAAGTAATCAGAACTAAGATAGAAGGCGTGGTGATTATTGAGCCACAGGTGTTTTTTGACGGAAGAGGTTACTTTTTTGAATCGTTCTCGCAACAGCGATTTAATGAGTTAGTAAGCCCCACTGTATTTGTACAAGACAACGAATCGCAATCGACCTATGGGGTATTGCGCGGATTACACTTTCAGAAACCACCTTTTGCACAGGCTAAATTGGTGAGAGTGGTAAAAGGAGAAGTTCTTGATGTAGCAGTGGATTTGCGAGAAGACTCACCTACCTTTGGGCAGTATGAGTCTGTGATACTAAACGAAGAAAACAAGCGCCAGTTTTTTATCCCGAGAGGTTTTGCTCACGGTTTTGTTGTACTGAGCGAAGAAGCTATTTTTCAATACAAATGCGACAATTACTACGCTCCCGAGAGTGAGGGTAGTGTGCGCTGGAACGACCCTACCATAGGTATTGATTGGCGACTACCAGCTGAGGTGATACAACTTTCGGAGAAAGACAAGAAAGCGCCATTGCTGGTAGAAGCAAAACGTAAAAGATAAAAGGGAAAGCCAGTGAGGGCTCGTAACAGAGTATGTGAGTGAAAGGAGAAAAGAGATTGAAAATCAAAGAGCTAAATGTTCCTAACACTTAACACTTAACACTTAGCTAAAAAATAGTTGTCTAAATATTTGGTAGATTGGGAAAAAGGAGTTACTTTTGCACCCGAAAATACAGACGGTGGTCTTAGCTCAGTTGGTTAGAGCGTCGGATTGTGGTTCCGAAGGTCGTGGGTTCGAGCCCCATATTCCACCCTATTAATAAAAAAGCGCCTTTTAAGGCGCTTTTTTTATTATATCACTTTTTACAGTTTCTTCTTTACAGCTACTTCTTGGAAGGCTTCTATCACGTCTCCTTCGTGAATATCGTTGTAGTTCTTGATTTGCAAACCGCAATCATAACCTTTGCTCACCTCTTTTACATCGTCTTTGAAACGTTTGAGTGAAGAAAGTTCACCTGTATAAATCACCACATTGTCACGCAATAGACGTATCTTAGAGCTGCGGTAGATTTTACCATCGGTTACCATACAGCCCGCAATGGTTCCTACTTTAGAAATCTTGAAGAGTTCGCGTATTTCTACGGTACCAGTAACCTCTTCTTTGAAGACAGGAGAAAGCATTCCTTCCATTGCGTCTTTGAGGTCGTTGATAGCGTCGTAGATGATAGAGTAGGTACGGATATCGATAGATTCTTTTTCTGCTAAGGCGCGTGCGTTGGTCATCGGACGAACGTTGAAACCAATGATAATAGCATCGGAGGCAGAAGCCAATAATACATCAGACTCGGTAATTGCTCCCACGCCTTTATGAATGATAGACACTTGTATCTCTTCAGTAGAGAGCTTTTGGAAAGAGTCGGTAAGAGCTTCTACCGAGCCGTCTACGTCACCTTTAAGAATAATATTCAACTGTTTGAAGTCACCGAGAGCAATGCGTCGTCCTATCTCGTCGAGGGTGATGTGGCGTTGCGTACGTACTGATTGTTCGCGTTGTAACTGAGCGCGTTTAGCTACAATCTGTTTGGCTTCTTTTTCGTCTTCGAACACGTAGAATTTATCACCTGCTTGAGGAGCTCCGTCCAATCCCAAGATAGAAATAGGAGTAGAGGGGCCTGCTTCTTTTACCTTCTTACCTCGTTCGTCGTGCATAGCACGTATTTTACCAGAGTTGGTACCCGCCAGTACATAGTCGCCTACGTGCAACGTACCCGATTCTACCAATATAGTAGATACATAACCACGACCTTTGTCAAGAGCTGCTTCCACTACAGTACCTACCGCCGGTTTGTTTGGATTTGCTTTTAGTTCGAGGATTTCAGCTTCTAAGAGTACTTTTTCCAATAGTTCAGATACACCGATACCTTGCTTTGCTGAAATATCCTGCGACTGTATTTTACCGCCCCATTCTTCTACGAGGAGATTCATAGTCGCCAAGTGTTCTTTAATTTTATCGGGGTTCGCATTCGGTTTATCAATCTTGTTAATGGCAAAGATAATAGGTACTCCTGCGGCTTGTGCGTGACTAATAGCCTCTTTGGTTTGAGGCATCACATCATCGTCGGCAGCTACCACAATAATAGCGATATCGGTTACCTTGGTACCACGAGCACGCATAGCGGTAAAGGCTTCGTGACCAGGAGTATCGAGGAAAGTGATACGTTCACCACTTTCTAATTTCACGCTGTAAGCCCCAATGTGCTGAGTTATACCTCCGCTTTCGCCTGCAATTACATTTTCTTTACGAATGTAGTCTAAGAGCGATGTTTTACCGTGGTCTACGTGCCCCATTACAGTAACAATAGGTGCACGAGGTACTAAATCTTCAGGTTGATCTTCTTCGGTATGGATAGCTTCTTCGATGTTAGCTGTTGCAAATTCCACCTCATAGCCAAACTCATCAGCTACTATCGAGAGGGTTTCGGCATCAAGACGCTGATTCATTGTTACCATAATACCGAGAGACATACACGCACCAATCACCTTATTGATAGGCACGTCCATCATTGTAGCCAGTTCGTTTACTGTTACAAACTCGGTTACTTTTAGTATTTTCTCTTGTTGTTCTTGTTCAGCGAGCTCTTGTTCTACCTTTTGTCGGTGTGTTTCTCGTTTTTCTTTGCGGTATTTAGCCCCCTTAGATTTTGTACCTTTACCTTGCAAGCGCTCAAGGGTCTCGCGCACTTGTTTTTGTACTTCTTCTTCGGAAGGTTCTATTTTGGCAATAATCTTGTTTTTCTTTTCTTTCTTCGTGTTGTCACCACCTTTAGCCACATTCACTTCATCTTTGCGAATGCGTTTGCGTTTGCGTTTTTCGCTGTCGCCGGTAGCATCAGTAGCATTATTAGTAGTAATTTGAGTCTCTTTATCCTTGTCTTTGTGACGGTTGCGTTTGCGCTTTTTCTTCTTTTTCTCAAACTGGCTGAGGTCTATTTTCTCACCTACTACTTTAGGACCTGTGAGCTTTTGGTACTGGGTTTCAATTACACCTGCAGGAATCTCAGAGGTGAGTTCTTCCTTAGAGTTATGGTTCTGTTGTTCCTTCTTCTTTTGTGTAGCAACGGTTTGTGCCAATGGATTTTGATAAGCAGATTTATTCTTTTGAGCGTCGGGTTTATTGTTGTCTTTTTTCTTGTCTTTTTCTTTATTGTTCTTGGCAGACGGCTGAGATTGCACCGTATCAGGAATTGCTTCTTGCTTCGAGGTTGTTGTTTTTGTTTTAGAAGTGGTTACTTCCTGTTTTGAAGTAGTAATTTCTGGTTTTGGTGCTTCTTGAGCAGGAGCTACCCCTTCTTTTTTATTACCTTCTTCAAGGTCTATTTTACCCACAGGTTTGAGCCCAGCTAGTTGAGCTTTAGCTTTTATCACTTCTTGCTCCTGCTGTTTGCGCTTCTCTTGGTTTTCTTTCTCTTGCTCTATGCGGATAGCCTCGCGCTCTTTGCGCTTGTCTTCCACTATCTCTTTTGAAACCTCACGCTTACTCTTGTCGGCGTTAAATTTGTTCGAAAGGAACTTCACAATATCTTCTGTAATAGAAGTATTAGGGTTAGATTCTATTTCTATCCCTTTCTCCTTCTTCAGATATTCTACGGCTGTTACCATAGAGATATTGAACTCCTTTAAAACTTTGCTTAATCTTATTTTTTTTCCCTCGCTCATATATGTTTATTAAAATCCATTCCCCTCCTAAGAAGAAAGGATACATTATTCTTTGTTTAAGTTGTAAGGAATCTACCTCCCTCATACACTCTGCTTTCACAGATTTTTTCTCTTACCCTATTCAAACTCTTCTGCCAAAATGCGTAGCACTTCGTTTACAGTCTCTTCTTCGAGGTCAGTGCGTTGCATTAGCTCTTCGGCAGAAAGTTCCAATACACTCTTAGCTGTATCAAGTCCTGCTTTTTGCAGTTCTTCAATCACCCATTCTTCAATTTCGTCGTTAAATTCGCTAAGCTCAATATCTTCTTCGGTTGCTCCTTCGCGATATACGTCGATTTCATAGCCTGAAAGCTGACTCGCCAAGCGAATGTTATAGCCCGATTTACCAATGGCTTTCGATACTTCTTCATTTGCCAAATACACATCAGCACGTTTTTCTTCTTCGTTGATAACCACTGAAGATACACGTGCAGGTGCCAAAGCACGGGTGATGAGCAGTTGTGGGTTATTGGTGAATGGTAATACATCGATATTCTCATTGCCCAACTCGCGCACAATACCGTGAATACGAGACCCACGTACACCTACGCACGCACCTACCGCATCAATACGGTCGTCGAATGAATCTACAGCTACTTTTGCCTTTTCTCCTGGAATACGCACGACCTTGTTAATAGTGATAAGTCCGTCGGCAATCTCAGGGATTTCTTGTTCGAACAAACGCTCCAAGAATAGGGGAGAGGTACGCGACATAATAATGGTAGGCTTAGTGCTTTTCAGCTCTACTGATTCGATAATTCCGCGCACGTGCTCGCCTTTCTTAAAGAAGTCTGACGGAATTTGTTTTTCCTTAGGAAGGATAATCTCATTGCCTTCGTCGTCTAATAAGATGATAGCTTTGTGACGGATATGGTGTATTTCGGCTACGTATAGCTGACCTATCAAGTCTTTGAAATGCTGATAGATAGTCATACTATCGTATTCGTGAATTTTAGAAATCAGGTTTTGGCGTAAAGCTAAGATAGCACGCCGACCCAAGTCATTAATTTTAATTTCTTCTGAAACGTCTTCTCCTACCTCAAAATCGGGTTCAATTTTGCGAGCTACCGAAAGTTCAATTTGCTGATTGTCGTTCGTTACTGCACCGTCTTCCACTACCACACGGTTACGAAAGATTTGTAAGTCGCCTTTATCGGGGTTGATAATAATATCGAAATTATCGTCAGAGCCATATTTCTTTTTTAGAGTATTGCGGAAAACCTCTTCCAAAATAGCCATCAAGGTTTCGCGATTGATGAGTTTATCATCTTTAAACTCCGAGAATGATTCGATTAATTCAAGACTATTCATATACGTTTAATTAAAATTTAATGATTACTTTAGTTTCTTTTATATCGGTGAGCGCAAACAAGTGCTCTTTCTTTACAGTGATTTTACCTTTGCCTACGGGTTTCGGTTCGCGAGTTTCAGTTTCGAGTACGGCTTTACCTTCAACAATGCCTTTCAGTACTCCTTCGTGTGTTTTACCGTCGAGTGTCGTGACTTGCACAGTTCTACCTGCATTTTTGGCGTATTGGCGTTCCATTACAAAAGGCTCAGTAGCGCCAAACGAAGTAACCTCCAGGGCGAAATCTACCACCTCGCGGTCTAAAGAGTTTTCAATAGCACGGCTAAGTTCTATACAATCGTCAATACCCACGCCCTTATCCCCGTCGATAGTCACGCGAATGGTATTGTCAGTTCCTACGCTTAAATCGGTTAGAAACAGTTCAGGGTGCTCGCTTAAAGCCTTATTAACTAACTCTTTAACTTGGTCTTTGAAATTCATTTGCTATAAAAAGAGGGGACTTAAATGTCCCCTCAAGTATTACTTTTCGGTGCAAAGATACGACGAATTTTCTAAATAACAAGAAAAAAAGTAAAAAAAGTTTGGAAGTTATAAAAATAAGTAGTACCTTTACCACGTGAAATTTAACTAACGCATAAAGCTATCAATATTTGTATAGATAGGCATTCGGTAAGCCATAAAGGCGTTTAAAGTACTAATAAACTGATTGTTAAGAATAATAAAAACAGTAATTACCGCCGTTGTAATACCTTTTTTTCCTTGATAAAAACATCTGATAAAAAACCTGTTAATGAATGCTTTATATACCCTTTGTATAACAATCGTTCAAGATTCGTATAAGCTTTGCATAAGCTTTATATAAGCTAAACCTAATTTTAGAGTAGGTCGCTTTCATAACTCTAAACTCATAACTTTTAACTAAAAAAAATAGATTCTTATGAAAAACATTTTAGTAACCACCGATTTTTCAGAAAAGTCAATCGCTTCACTACACGTTGCGATTAACTTAGCTAAGCAACACAATGCCAAAGTATATGTGTTGCACGCCATTGAACTTCCTATCCGCTTAATGACCGAAAGTCAAGTATCGGTACCCGAAGCAATGTATTTTCTCAACCTTACTAAACAGCGTTTCAACGACCTTAAAAAGGAAATTGATACCACCGTCGAAGTAATTGACCTTGTTGAAACCGCTCCGCTACCCGAAGCTGTGGAAGAAGTTGTAAAGAAATACCATATCGACCTCGTGTTTATGGGCTCTAATGGGGCTTCAGGCGCCAAAGAACTCTTTATAGGCTCTAATGCTGAAAAAGTAGTCCGCTCTGCCTCTGTGCCTGTATTGGTAATTAAAAATCCACACGAAAAGCTCAAAATTAAACATATGATGTTTGGTTGCGATTTCTCTAAACGATTTTTAAAACCTTTTGAAAAGGCACTGAAACTTGCTAAAGTATTTGGTGCTAAGGTTGATTTGGTGTATGTTAATACTCCTTACCAGTTCCTCACTACTTCCGAAATAAACAAACGTATGGAAGAGTTCCTTAAAGAAGCTGAACACTCTCATCAGCATTTTGAAACACACGTTTATAACGATATTCGTGTAGAAACAGGAATCTTAAACTATGTGAAGGAAAACAATATAGACCTTATCTGTATGTTCCCTAACGGACGTAAGGGTATTGCTCACTTCTTCAATGGAAGTATCAGTAGTGACCTTGTAAATCACTCTAGCACACCTGTGCTCACTATTAAATTAGAAAAGTAGGAGAATGTTAATGTAAAAAGGCTGTAAGAAAACTCTTACAGCCTTTTTATTAATCATTAGCCATTAATCATTATTTCACTAATCTTGCTATTTCCTTAAATTGCGGGTGCTCGGCAGTGCGCAAGAGAGCAAAGAGTGTCGCTTCGGTGCTTAATAGAGTAGCTCCTGCATCACGTAGCATTGTGAGCCCGATGTGCTTATTGCTTTCGGTACGCGAAGATACTGCATCGGCAATTACGGATACTTCATAACCTTCAGCGAGCAAATCGAGCGCAGTTTGGTAAATACAGATATGGGTTTCAATACCTATGAGCAATACGTGCTTGCGATTGTTAGCCTTAAGCTCTTTGCGGAACTCAGCATTACCCCAAGCTGAAAAGCTACTTTTCTTCACGGGGTTTTTACCTTCTAATATCTCAGCAATCACAGGGTGAGTAGCACCCAACTTATCGGGCATTTGTTCCACCCAAATGATAGGAAGCTCTAAGAGCTTGCACCCCTGAATAAGAATCCTACTGTTGTGTAACACCTCTTCCGATTTATAAACGATTTGCGATAACTTTCCTTGAATGTCAAGGATTACCAATTGTGTATTTTCTGTTGTCATACTATTGATTATTATTAATTGATACTCATCTTCTATCTTATTTTATCTCTTATCTAAGTCGAATCCTGCTCTTCTCATTAAAGCATCTATAGAGGGCTCTTTTCCACGAAAACGTTTGTAAAGGGTCATTTCCTTCTCACTACTACCTTTGCTGAGCACTTCTCTGCGGAAACGAGTAGCTACTTCAGTATTAAAAATACCTGATTCCTTAAAAACTTCAAAAGCATCAGCATCTAACACTTCCGACCATTTGTAACTATAATACCCTGCGGCATAGCCTCCACTAAAAATATGTGAAAAGGCGGGCGAAATACACATCGCTTCCACAGTTGGATAGAGTTGGGTTTCTTTGGTAACTGTTTGTTCAAAAGTGCGAACATCTTCAAGGCGTTCCAAATGAGGGTAGGTATGCCACGCCATATCTAAGAACCCAAAATTTAACTGACGCACACTTAAAAGTCCTTCCATAAAGACACTGGCTTCTTTTATTTTTTGCACCCATTCTATGGGCAAAGGCTCACCTGTTTGGTAATGTGTTGCAAAAAGACGCAAGGTTTCTTCTTCGTAACACCAGTTCTCCATCAGCTGGCTGGGAAGCTCTACAAAGTCGCGGGCTACATTAGTGCCGCTTAGAGAAGGATACGTAACCTTAGAAAGCATACCGTGAAGAGCGTGCCCAAACTCGTGGAAGAGAGTTGTCAGTTCGTTGAAGGTGAGCAACGAAGGAGCCGAAGCAGTAGGGCGCGTGAAGTTACACACTATGGAAATGTGTGGACGCGAATCCTTTCCCTCAGTATCAGTATATTGCTCTTTGTAAGAGGTCATCCACGCACCATTGCGTTTGCCTGTACGTGGAAAGAAATCGGTGTAGAAAAGGGCGAGATATTCTCCTTTATCATCGGTTACTTTATAGGTTTGTACTTCGGGGTGATACTTTTCTACCTCATCGGTAAGGGTGAAGTGCAAACCGTAGAGCTTATGTGCTACTGCAAACATTCCTTCCACTGCTTTATCCAAAGATAAGTAGGGTTTTAATAGAGAGTCATCTATTTGATAGCGCTGTTGTTTCAATTTTTCGGCATAATAAGCAAAATCCCATTGCTGAAAGTCATCAAGTCCTGAAAAGGCTTTTAGCTCTTCTAATTCTTTGATTGCTTGCGGTTTGGCTTTAGCTAAAAGTTTATTCAAGAAATCCATTACCTTTTCTGATGTTTCTGCCATACGCTCTTCTAATACCAAAGAGGCATAATCGGGATAACCCAATAGTGAGGCGCGTTGGGCACGTAACTCAGCGATACGCAACACATTGGCTTCGTTATTATAAGTACTATCACCTGCACAACGACTGTGATAGTCAATAAAAAGTTTACGGCGTAACTCACGGTTATTAGCATATTTCATCACGGCGGTATAGACAGGCAGGTCGAGGGTGATTACCCAACCTTCTTTATGGCATTTTTTTGCTTCGGTAGCGAGCATCTCTAATACAAAGTCGGGCAGACCGCTGAGCTCTTCTGTATGGGTAATCACCCATTGGTAATGCTGTGTTTCAGCCAATACATTTTCTGAAAACTTCAGTTTGAGGCGCGCCAATTCCTTGTCAATTCTGCGCAAATGCTCTTTATCATTCGATGATAAATTTGCGCCATTGCGAGTAAAACTCTTATAAGTCTTTTCAAGTAGAGTATGTTGTTCTGGTGAAGCGGAAAGGTAATTGCGGGTTTTGTAAACTGTTTCTACACGTTTAAAAAGCGCTTCGTTCAAACGGATATCGTTGCTGTAATCGGTGAGCAGAGGCGAGATGCGTTGAGCTTCTGCTTGCAGGATTTCGTTAGTTTCGGCACTGTTCAAGTTGAAGAACATTGCCGTAAGTCGGTCGAGTTCTAATCCCACATAAGCCAAAGGCTGTATTGTATTCATATAGGTAGGCACTTCTGGATTATGAGCAATAGTATCGATTTCTTTGAGGCTTTTGGCAATAGCTTTTTGGATGGCTGGTAGATAGTCGGTAGGAGCAAAGCGCGAAAAGGGCGCTGCGTTATAAGGTGTTTGGAACATATAGGTTGTTTTTTATTATAAGAGTGCAAATATATATCTTTATGCGGGAATTAGCAAATTAGCAGAAGAGAAAACAGATAGATGATACTAATTTTTTCAGTGAAAAGAAAAATATTGAAACATAAAGGTGGAAAAAGGAAAATGAATTTTGGAGCCTTCTGAGACGAACCTAAAGCGAACCTAAGGCGAAGGTAAGGCGAAGCTAAGACGAAGAAAAGGTGCTTTTAAGTTGATTTTGAGGTGGTAAGAAGAGGGTTTTAAGTTGACTGAAGTTTTAAATTTTGTTAAAGCCAATTTTCTAAACGAAACATTTCTGACTATAGCCAACAGAAGACAAATTTGTCAATTAAAAAATGTTTTGTACTTTTGCACTCATTATGAAAATACTCTATTTACACGGTCTCGATAGCTACTTACAAGACGATAGGCGCGCAGTGCTCACTCCTTACGGTGAAATCTTCGCCCCTACGATTGACTATCGGAATGCGCCTAACCTCTTTGCTGAGTTACAAAATGAGTATGCTGAGGTTGATGTGCTTATAGGTTCGAGTCTTGGAGGGCTCATTGTCTATTACCTCGCTCAAAAGCTTGAAAAACCTTGCTTGTTGTTCAATCCTGCACTTACCTATCGACACGAAGTGCCTTTTAACACGCAACCCAACCCTAATTACCGCGCTTATATGCAGATAGTTATCGGTTTGCAGGACGACGTCATCACACCGTGGGAGTCGCTATCAGTTCTCCGAGAAGATATGAGTCCTCAGCAAAATATAGAAATTCACCTCTTGAATACTATGGCACACACTTATCCCATAGAGATTTTTGAAAAAGAAGTGAAGGAGTTTTTTGAGGTAAAAGGAGTGAGCCACACGAGCAGATAGCAGGTAAAAAGATAAATAAGGACTAAATATTAATCATTAAAAATTAATAACTAAATATAATGTATCCACTGAGAAGAAACCGCCGTTTGCGCGTAAGCGATACGGTACGTAGTTTGGTAAAAGAAACGATTGTTACCCCGAATGATTTTCTTGTACCTCTCTTTGTAGTTGAAGGTACTGGCGTAAGAGAAGAAATAGCCTCTATGCCGGGTTATTACCGTTATAGCCTCGACCTATTAGCAAAAGAAGTAAAAGAGCTCTGGTGCTTAGGACTCAAATCGGTATTACTGTTTGTGAAAGTGCCTGACGCTCTTAAAGACAACAAAGGCGTAGAAGCAGCCAACCCCAATGGATTGATGCAACGCGCTATTAAAACTGTGAAAGAAGCAGTACCCCAAATGCTCGTAATGACTGATGTAGCACTCGACCCTTATTCCATTTATGGTCACGATGGGATTGTGGAAAACGGACGCATTGTGAACGACGCTACTGTAAATGCTCTTTGTACAATGGCACTTTCACACGCTCAGGCAGGTGCTGATTTCATTGCGCCCAGCGATATGATGGACGGGCGTATCCTCGCCTTGCGCGAGACCCTTGAAGACAATAGCTTTGAGCACGTAGGGATAATGGCTTATAGTGCCAAATACGCCTCAGCTTTCTATGGTCCTTTCCGCGATGCACTCGACAGTGCTCCCGTAGACCAACAGGATATCCCTAAGGATAAGAAAACCTACCAAATGGACTATCACAATCGCCTCGAAGCCTTGCGCGAAACCCGTATGGATATAGAGGAAGGCGCTGATATTGTGATGGTAAAACCAGGGCTTTGCTATTTAGACATCGTTCGCGAGGTGAAGAATATGAGCGAAGTGCCCGTGGCTGTTTACCAAGTATCGGGTGAATACGCGATGCTGAAAGCTGCTGCTACCAACGGTTGGCTCGACCACGATGCTGTAATGATGGAACAAATTGTGAGCATCAAGCGTGCTGGTGCCGACCTTATCGCTAGCTATTTTGCTAAGGAAGTTGTAAAACTTTTATAGGCAGGAATCTCTTGCGGGAGAGAAATTGAACAAATCACACCAAATCAAACAGGGAATCTATATCTTTGTTTAATTTCTATGGCTTTAGTCATATTTCTTTACAAAACAAGAATACTTAATTAATTTTCATAGCGTAAGCTATATTTCTTTATACACTAATGAAAAAACACTTTTTAACATTCGCCACTATGGCACTTTTAACCGCTTGTGGTGGCGGAACAAACAACAATAACACCACCACCGATAGTACTACCCAAGAGGCAACTACTACTGCACCTGCCCCTTCAAACAGTGCACCAGAGCCCGATTTTCCCGATTGGCAAAACAACAAAGGGATAGGTCCCGTGAAGACCATCACCCCACCCTTAGCCGATACCCCCGATGCAACAATGGCAGCCAAAGGGGAAGAAACTTTCAATACCTATTGCACCGTGTGCCATCGTCCTAAAAAGAGACTCACAGGGCCTGCGATGATAGGTTTGCTCGACCGCCGTACGCCAGAGTGGGTGATGAATATGATTCTCAATCCCGATGTGATGGAGAAGCAAGACCCTATCGCCAAGAAGTTGGTAGAAGAGTACAACACCTTAATGCTCAACCAGCGCTTGAACGAACAGCAAGCTCGTGAACTTTTGGAGTACATCAGAACAATAAAATAAGAAATGATTGTTTATTATCTATTTTTTTTGTACCTTTGCCGAGTGAATAACTTAAAATAAGAATCACTAATGAAGAAGCTTGCACTCAGCTTAGCTATTATAACAAGTGTTGCACTTATATAAAAGGTAGTTGGTAGCAACTGCCTTTTTCTATTATACCCTTATGGAACCTATTTCTGTAATAATTATTCTTACTACACTCGTGCTTTCAGCCTTCTTTTCGGGGTTTGAAATTGCTTACGTGTCGTCTAACAAAGTACACGTAGAAATCCTTAAAAAGCAAGAAGGAGTGATTGCTAATGTGCTTACCAAACTCACCCGAAAGCCTTCTAAACTACTGGCTACTATGCTTGTGGGCAATAACGTAGCCCTCGTAGTGTATGGGTTTGAAATGGGAAAGGTAATGACAGTTCTTTTGCCTCCTTTCTTCCAAAATGTCCTTTGGCATACCATTATTTCTACCCTCATAATTCTCATCACGGCAGAGTTTATGCCCAAAGTGTTCTTCCAGATTTATGCAAACCAACTCCTAAAAGTATTTGCTATTCCTGCGTACTTTTTCTATCTGGTGTTCTATCCGTTTTCCAGCTTTGTGATGTGGATATCCGACTTTGTCTTACGCGTATTCTTCAAGACGAAAGGCGATTATGTACCTCTTTCGTTCTCTAAAGTAGAGCTGGTAGATTATATCTCCGAACAGATGGAAAACGCTCCTAAAAAAGAAGAGGTAGATAGTGAGGTGCAGATGTTCCAAAACGCCTTGGAGTTCTCGGGTGTAAAAGCACGTGAAATAATGATTCCGCGTACTGAAATAGTAGCCGTGGAGCTCAATGAATCTATTGAAAATCTTATTGCTACCTTTGTATCATCAGGGTTTTCCAAAATATTAATATACAACGAAAATATAGATGATATTCTAGGTTACGTGCACTCTTTCGATATGTTCAAGAAACCAAAAAACATTAAAGAAGTGCTTATTCCTATTGTCAATATCCCTGAGACTATCCAGATAAACGAAGTACTAAACATTCTCACCCGCAAACGCAAGAGTATGGCAGTAGTACTCGATGAGTATGGAGGTACTTCGGGCATTGTAACCTTAGAAGATATCGTAGAAGAACTCTTTGGCGAAATAGAAGACGAGCACGACAAAGATAAGTTTATAGAAGAACAAATATCCGATACTGAATACCTTTTTTCAGCGCGTTTGGAGGTAGAATACCTCAATGAAACCTATCATTTGGATATCCCAGAAAGCGAGGAATACGAAACACTTGGCGGTTTTATAGTGCTTCATAACGAAGGAATTCCTACTCAAGGCGAAGTGATAGAAATCCCTCCTTTTACCTTCACTATCGAAGCCTGCTCACAGACTAAAATAGAAACCGTAAAACTTACCGTGAATAACGAGTGAAAAGTGATTAATCCCCCTTTAAAATAATGTGTCAACCCCTGTTAAAGAAGTGAGGTACGGGGTCGCAAAAGGATTACTGCAATACCTTATTAACTATTAATCACTAATTATTAACCATTAAAAAAAGACCCTCCCTTTCGGAAGAGTCTTTTTTCACAATGCATATAAATACTACTACTAACTCCAAAATGAATACTTTTAAGTTGATAAAATTTTATGAACTTAAAAGTATTTGTTTTTTCTCATAAAATTTTGTCTTTAAATAGCCTAATAAATGACTTTGTAATTTAGTTTTTTCAGTCTTTGCTTTAATGATTCAATGTTTCTTATAGTAATTTTGATTAACAATGTTTATTTTAGCAATCTCTGTGTCTTCTCAAAATCTTGTTTCAATGAATAATTTTTATCTAACAATGTTTCTTATAGCAATTTTTCAGTAATTTTGTTTAATTCAGTTTTTTCAAGCAATTTTTAGTGTCATCATTTATTATGATTTAAATGCACTTGCAAGTTTTACTAACATCCCGTCTGTCAAACTTACATTATCTATATTGAAAATAGCGTGCCAAAAAATGATAAAGTAACCTTTTTTACACTTAAATAGCTTATTATCAATACCTAATACTATTTTAGATTCTTTACTTCAATATCCCTAAAATCTTCATTTTGTGTATACGCTACACGATTAACCTGTATAATATTCTCATTTTACACGGCTCATTTTCAGTTTTCTCCCGCACGAAAAAGAAGCAGTATCAAAATTCACACTAAACAAGATAATTGATATTATTCTATTTCTTCAGTTCTTAATACCATCGTCTTACCGCCCTCTTAACTTTCCTTATTTGTCGATTTATTTCCCTCAAAAATCCATTTTATTCTTTATTTTTAGCTATTCATTATCAACTGTTTATATAGCCTTTCTATACCAATCGTCCAAGATTCGTATAAGCTTCCTATAAGCTCTCTATAAGCTAAGCATACCCATTTTACCTTTCATCTTTCACCTTTTACCCAACTCACCTCCTTCGAATTTATTCGTTATCTTCCGGAAGTTCAAATTCATTTCTGATATCTCAAAGTTTTTCTGATATTTTTCTAAGTCTTTCTGAGGTTCCTCTAGTCTAAAATTAAAAAATCTTGCTTTTTAGGAGAAAATCAGTATCTTTGTAAAAAAAAATAATAGAATTATGAGTATTGCAGTATTAACACAGAATCCAAATGTTCAGTTTATAACCGACCGATAGTACGGGAAACTATAAAATAGTTTAAGACATAATGAACACCTTACTTTTTACCTCTGAAGAAATAGAACTCAACCCTCGCGCATATTGGGGAGAGCTTTTGCAAATAGCTTTTGTAAATAAGAAGCAATATTTTTGTATAAGTAGATTAGCTTATGAAGAAGAACTTTATTTTGAATACAATGAGCAAACTCATTATATTTATGCCTTGTGCCAAGATGTAGAGTTTAATTTGAAAGCCAATGTCTTGCATATTCATATCACAAAGAAACTAAAAGGCAATTGCCCTTTCAGTACTATTACAATACAATTACCTTCTTTTTCTGTTGATTTAGAAGAAGTGTTGCAAGAATTAAAAAAGAAAGTCCGATAAAAGAATTATCGGACTTCTTCATTAACCAACCAAAACTTTAAATTATGAAAACTATTATTTGAAGTTTACAATGAGCTACCACCCTCATTGCGATGCAAAGGTACGAATAAAACAGTACTTGTCAAGCGTATTTTTAAGTTTAACAAAAGTTTAATATAAAAGGGGCTTATGAAGCCCCTTTTTAGCGTAAATTTAATACTTGCGCACTTATTTTTTTAAGATTTTGTTTACCATTTTTATTCGGCATTATGAGCTTCAATCCACTTGCGGGCATTGATAAATGCCTCTAACCAAGGACTAACCGCTGTTTTTTCACTCGGATAGTACGCCCATTGCCAAGGGAAAACCGAACGCTCTATGTGAGGCATCGTTACCAAATGTCGCCCTGTTTTGTCGCATAGCATAGCCGTGTTGTAATCAGAGCCGTTAGGGTTGGCAGGGTACTCCTGATAAGTGTATTTACCTACGATATTGTAGTCGGCTTCTGCCAATGGCAAGTGGAATTTCCCTTCGCCGTGTGATATCCATACCCCTAAGGTACTGCCTGCAAGGGTGGAGAGCATCACCGAGTTGTTCTCTGGGATGGTTACCGATACAAAGCCACTTTCGTGCTTGCCACTATCGTTATGCCACATTTTACTGTGCTCTGCGTGTTCAGGATTGATGACTTCTAATTCCATAAACAACTGACAGCCGTTGCAGATACCTACTGAAAGGGTATCGGGGCGGGCAAAGAAGTTGTCTAACGCTTTTTTAGCTTGCTCGTTGTAGAGCAAAGCTCCTGCCCAACCTTTGGCACTGCCTAACACATCGGAGTTAGAGAAACCACCTACAGCCCCTATAAATTGTACATCTTTTAAGGTTTCACGTCCGCTGATAAGGTCGGTGGTATGCACATCTTTCACATCAAAGCCTGCTAAGTATAGGGCATTTGCCATTTCGCGCTCGGAGTTGCTACCCTTTTCGCGTATCACTGCTGCTATAGGGCGTTTGCCTGCGGGGCGTGCGGGTTTTTCGCCCGTGAAATGCGCTGGGAAAGTGTATTGTAAAGGCTGTTCGGAGTAGTTTTGATAACGCTCGGTTGCCTTGTCGTTTTGAGTTTGTTGTTTGTCTAACAGATAAGAAGTGAGATACCACACATCGCGCAATTCAGGAATGTTAAAGTGGTGTTCTTTACCTGAATGATGAATGACAAGTTCTTCAGAAGTAGTTACTTCGCCTATATTTGCCCACTCTAAACAGTATTCAGTGAATATTGTTGCTTCAACACTGCTATCGGCTTGTATTACTACCCCTGCGTTTTCGGCAAAGAGGGTTTTGATAAGGTCTTCACCAAAAAAGAGCTCGCTGAGATCAATATTTGCTCCTAAGCCGTTTTCGGTAAAACACATTTCTAAGAGCGTTGTGATAAGTCCGCCGCTACCAATGTCGTGTCCTGCTTGTATTTTACCTTCTTTTATCAGTTCTTGGAGTGCATTAAAGGCGTCTTTAAAGTAGGTAGCATCTTTGATGGTAGGGGCTTCCTCGCCTATACGGTTGAGGATTTGGGCAAAAGCTGAACCTCCTAATTTAAAACTATCGTCTGAAAAGTTGATATAGTAAATATTACCTCCGTTCTTTTTGAACACAGGCTCTACTACTTTTTGCACGTCAGTACAATGGGCAGCCGCCGAAATAATCACCGTACCTGGGGCAATCACATCACCACCTTCGGGGTATTTTTGTTTCATTGATAGGGAATCTTTACCGGTAGGGATATTGATACCCAATTCAATCGCAAAATCAGAAGCGGCTTCTACAGCTTCGTACAAACGCGCATCTTCTCCTTTATTGCGGCAAGCCCACATCCAGTTGGCGGATAGCGATACACTTTGCAAGCCGTCTTTTAGTGGCGCCCAAACAATGTTAGTCAGTGCTTCGGCAATGGCATTGCGACTGCCTGCGGTAGGACTGATGAGTGCCGTAAGAGGCGAATGACCAATACTGGTAGCGATTCCTTCTTTGCCATTGTAGTCCAAAGCCATAACCCCAACGTTGTTCAAAGGGAGTTGTAGTGCGCCTGCACATTGTTGTTTGGCGACTTTGCCCCCTACACAACGGTCTACCTTATTGGTAAGCCAGTCTTTACAAGCCACACCTTCTAATTGCAGTACTTGTACCAAATAGTTCTGTAACTGACTTGCATAGTAGTGTAGCTCTTCGTAGTTAGTAACTACTGTTTCATCAGTCATTACTGTTTTTGGCGAACTGCCAAAGAGCGCACTGAGGTCTAAATCCATTGGGTGGGTACCTTTCTTTGCAGAGATAATGCTGAAATGCTTGTCGCTAGTAACCACGCCCACCTCGTACATAGGCGCACGCTCACGGTCGGCAATGGTTTTTAGTTTGGCAATAGCCTTTTCAGGCAATACCAATCCCATACGCTCTTGAGATTCATTACCTATAATTTCCTTGTCCGATAGGGTAGGATCGCCTACGGGCAGTTTGTCTAAGTCGATTTTACCACCGGTTTCTTCTATGAGTTCTGAAAGGCAGTTGAGGTGTCCGCCAGCCCCGTGGTCGTGTATAGAAACGATAGGATTCTCTTCCGATTCTACCATTGCGCGAATTGCGTTGGCAGCGCGTTTTTGCATTTCGGGGTTAGAACGCTGTACGGCATTGAGTTCAATGCCTGCACCAAAAGCCCCAGTATTGGCAGATGATACCGCAGCACCTCCCATACCTATGCGGTAGTTTTCACCTCCTAAGATAACGATTTTATCACCTTCCTTGGGGGTGTGTTTTATAGCTTGTGAGGCTTTGGCATAACCCACGCCTCCTGCTTGCATAATCACTTTGTCAAAGCCTAATTTGCGCCCGCCTTCTTCGTGTTCAAAGGTAAAGAGTGAACCCGTAATGAGCGGTTGACCGAATTTATTACCAAAATCGCTTGCCCCGTTAGAGGCTTTGATGAGGATATCCATTGGCGTTTGGTACAACCATTGGCGTTCAGCCATTCCTTTTTCCCAAGGGCGGTCTTCTTCTAATCGGGGGTAAGCGGTCATATACACCGCTGTACCTGCCAAAGGCAAAGAACCTTGTCCTCCAGCGAGACGGTCACGTATTTCACCTCCCGAACCTGTAGCCGCCCCGTTGAAAGGCTCTACCGTAGTGGGGAAGTTGTGGGTTTCGGCTTTGAGTGAGAGCACTGCCTCAAAAGGTTTTACCTCGTAGAAATCGGGTTTATCGGCACTTTTGGGTGCGAACTGGTCGACAGTAGCCCCTTTGATGAAAGCCACATTGTCCTTATAAGCCGAAACAATGCTATTAGGGTGTTCTTGTGATGTCTTTTTAATGAGTTTGAACAGGGTAGAAGGCTTTTCCTCACCATTGATAACAAAAGTGCCGTTGAAGATTTTATGGCGACAGTGTTCGGAGTTGATTTGTGAGAAACCAAACACTTCCGAGTCGGTGAGTTTGCGCCCCAATTGTTGAGAGAGATTTTGCAAATAGGCAACTTCTTCGGCGCTTAGCGCAAGTCCTTCTCGCTGGTTATACGCTTCAATATCATCGATTTCGAGTGTTGTTTGCGGTTGAATGTCGATAGTAAAACTATCTTGGGTAAGACAGTTGTATCGCTCAAAGAGCATAGGGTCAAAAGGCGTATTGGGGTCGGTTACCTCGTGGAATTCCTCGATGCGGGTAATCCCGTGGATGTCCATATTTTGGGTGATTTCCACCGCATTGGTACTCCAAGGAGTAATCATCGCCACACGGGGTCCGATGAAAGTACCGCTAAGGGTAGGGGAGGGGAGTTGCTGGGCATTGCCAAACAGCCATTTCAGTTTGTTGAGGTCGGTCTCAGTAAGGGTAACTTCAGTCGCTACCACATAGATAGTCTTTTTAGGGTTTTTAAAGAAAAGAAGCATTATTATTCAATTAACGATTAGCAATTAACAATTAATAATTCAGTTATTGAGTAGTATTTTTCAAAAAGTTAAGTAGCATTAGTAAGAAAGGTATGCTGTTGTTTCAAGCTACCATTGCCAAAAGAGCTACCATACTTAGTTTTTTCATAGGTGTTTTTTCTAAGATGAAACTTGCGACAAAGATACGAAATAATTATGAATAATATATTAAAAACTTTCTAATTAAAAGAATAAATTATTTTTATAGCAGAAGTACTCATTATACACCTCTAAGAACCCAGATTTGTAGTACTGTTCTTCATCTTTCGTTCGTTGTTTGTTCGTTGTTTGTTCGTTGTTTGTTCATCTTTTGTTCATCTTTTGTTCGTCTTTTCTTCGTTCATTTTTTATCTGCCCGTGCGGCTCGCACCGTCTTTTGTTCGTCTTAGCTCCGAATAACGTTTGATTATAAAGCTATTACAGCTGAGCTGTTTACTGTTTTCGCCATAGATTATTTCTATAATAGAACTTGCTCCAAAGGTATGAAACAAATTGTAATTAGCAACAAATAAAGCCTTCGTTTTTATTTATGACTCTGGAAATATTCATATACTTTCTTACCTCTAAAGCCTGCTATTTGGGTAAGCTCCTCTAAAGTAGCTTCTCTTACGCGTTTTACCGATTTAAAATGTTGCAAGAGTGTTTCTTTAGTCTTTTCTCCTATGCCCTCTACTCCATCAAGCTCCGATACGATTGCCGATTTACTGCGTTTTTGCCGGTGGAAGGTAATTCCAAAACGGTGAGCTTCATCACGTAACTGCTGTATCACTCGCAAGGTTTCCGAACGCTTGTCTAAATACAATGGAATACTATCCTCAGGGAAATATATTTCTTCCAAACGCTTCGCAATACCTATAATAGCTATCTTTCCGCGCAGTTCTAATTGCTCTAAGGCTTTTAATGCCGAAGACAATTGTCCCTTCCCGCCGTCTATTACAATCAGTTGTGGCAGAGGTTGCTCCTCGTCCAACAATCTTCGATAACGTCTATACACGGCTTCTTCCATCGAGGCAAAATCGTTAGGGCCTTCTACTGTTTTCACGTTAAAATGACGATAGTCTTTCTTGCTGGGCTTTGCATTCTTAAATACTACACACGCCGATACGGGATTCGTACCCTGAATATTCGAGTTGTCAAAGCACTCAATATGCACCGGTGGGGCAGAGAGGTGCAAGTCGCGTTGCATCTGAGTGAGAATACGGTTCGTATGGCGTTCGGGGTCTACTATTTTCTCCTGCTTGAATCTATCTTGACGAAAGTGTTTGGCATTGCGCATCGATAGGTCTAAGAGTTGTTTTTTCTCACCTGCCTTAGGAATGGTCGCTTGTAATCCTTCTGAAAGAGTAACCTCAAAAGGCACAATAATCTCTTTGGAATTAGAGAAGAAACGTTCACGAATATCAATAATAGCGTATTCCAAGAGCTCTCTATCGGTTTCTTCCAATTTCTTTTTAATCTCCAAAGTATGAGCTCTCACAATCGCTCCGTAGGCTACTTGTAGGAAATTTACATAACCGTACTCTTCGTCCGAAACGATAGAAAATACATCTACATTGCTAATTTTACTACTTACGATGGTCGATTTTGCCTGATAGTTCTCTAAACTCTGTATCTTTTGCTTGATGAGATGTGCTTCTTCAAACCGCATTTCCGAAGCCAGTGCCATCATCTCCTCCTTAAACTGATGTAACGCATCTTTGAAATTCCCTTTGAGGATTTCTACAATCTGCTGAATATTTTGGTTGTAATCTGCTTCGTTTTGGTATCCTTCACAAGGCCCTTTACAATTTTTCAGATGATATTCCAAGCACACTTTGAACTTGTGATTAGTGATGTTCTGCGGAGATAAATCGTAATTACAATTGCGCAAAGCGAAGAGCTCTTTTATCAAATCTAAAAGTGTGTGTACGGTTTTCATACTGGTATAAGGGCCAAAGTACAGCGAACCGTCTTTTACTACCCTACGCGTAGAGAATACACGTGGAAATCGTTCTTTCTTCACACATATCCAAGGATAGCTCTTGTCGTCTTTTAGGAGAATGTTATAGCGCGGTTGGTATTTCTTGATAAGGTTGTTTTCGAGTAGTAATGCATCACTCTCGGTAGCTACGACTATGTGTTCTATACGCACAATTTTCCTCACCAAAATACGTGTTTTGGCATTGTCGTGTTCCTTTTGAAAATAAGAAGAAACGCGCTTTTTCAAATTGACGGCTTTCCCTACATAAATAAGCGTGTCCGTAGCATCGTAAAACTGATAGACACCAGGATTAGTAGGTAAGGTTTGCAATTGAATTTCGATAGAAGGAAACATAAACAATTAGTGATTAATAACTGATAATTGATAATTAAAAAGAGGTTGTCCTTACGGGCAACCTCTTTTTATGTGTAACAAAAGGGTTAGAGAAACAACTATTTTACTAAGTTGATTTCAACACGACGGTTGAGCTCTCTACCTTTCTTAGTTTTGTTAGAAGCGATTGGTTTATCAGGACCGAAACCTTTTGCAGTCAAACGACCTTCATCGATACCTTTTTCAATCAAATAAGCTTTAACAGCGTAAGCTCTATCTTCTGATAATTTTTGGTTCTTAGCTCTCTTACCACTGATATCAGTGTAACCTTCAATAGAGAATTTAGAATTCTTGTATTGGTTCAATACGTCAACGATTTGGTTCAATACAGTTGCTGATTGAGGTTTGATAGTAGCTTTGTTTACGTCAAACAAGATAGTGCGTGCAAAGTCGTTCAATTTCTTTTGAACTTCTTCAGTTACTTCAGGACAACCGTTGTTTGAAGCAGGACCAGGTACGTCTACGCATTGGTCATCTTTATCAAGAACACCGTCACCATCAGTATCAGGCCAAGGACAACCGTTGTTTTCTTTAGGACCAGCTACGTCTTTACATTGGTCTACGTTATCTGGCACACCATCACCATCAGTATCAGGGCATCCGTTAAATTCAGCTGGACCAGCTTCATCAGGACAAGCATCATCTTTATCAGCGATACCATCATTGTCTCTGTCTGGGCAACCTTTCAATTCTGGTTTACCAGCTTCATCAGGACAAGCGTCGTCTTTATCAGCTACACCGTCATTATCGCGGTCTGGGCAACCTTTCAATTCTGGTTTACCTGGTTCATCTGGGCAAAGGTCATCTTTGTCGGCTACACCGTCTTTATCGCGGTCTTTTTTACCAAATTTAATGGTAATACCGGCAGCATGTTGGAAGTAGTCCACTTCTGAATCAGATTGGAAAGTAGGGTGGTAAGCTGTCTGCAAGTTAATACCGATGTTTTCGGTAAACCAGAAGTTTACACCACCACCACCTAAGGCGCGGAATTTACCTTCGTTGTCAATAGCGGCATAACCACCACCTACTTGTAAGAATGGGTCAAACCATTTTACTTTCTCTTTGTTCCAAAGAGATTTAAAGTGGTATTGCAACGCTAAGTCTGCAGACCAGAAAGAAAAATCTACTTTGTTATCAAGATCTTTGTTATAACCGAATCCTTTTTCGATTTTGTTTAAAGAACCTGATAATTCAGCAGAAAAACCAGCTCCGATATATCTACCTACTGAAAGACGAGAAACTGCTGGAAGGATATTGATATCGCTTGGCCCTCCCCAGTCTTTCATTAAGTCCCCGAATGCATCAGGGGTACGAATATCAACGGAGTTCACTCCAAATCCTATTTGCCAAGGACTGTCTTCATCTTGTGCTTGAACTGCCACTGAAAAAGCAGCAGCTAAAGCAAATAAAGTTACTTTGATTTTCTTCATACTTAAAAAATGAATTTTGATTACTATTTTAATTTTGGTGCAAATATAAGTATTATTTTAATACAAAATCATTTTAGAGATATTTTTTTATTAATTTTAACATTTCTTATTCTTTTTAATCTCTCCAAAATAGTGGTTTTTTAACCTTTATATATTTGCTTATTTTCTTCGTATATACTTTAAAATGAAATACTTATTTATTTGTTATAACCATTTTACCAAAGCGAAATCTTGGCGGTGTGGCAATAAATTATTTTTAGGGAAAATTCTTATAGCTAAGTGTAAAGCACCTGGATATTCTGAGGCAATTTCCAATTGATAGGTAGCTTTGTTGCCTTCTTGAGCCACTACCGTAAACTCACTTGTCGAGAGTACTTTAAACTTATCGTCTTTATGTTGGGCTACTACCAATTCTACTCCTACGTCTTCAGGGCGTAATTCTCCTAATTCTAAGGTAATTTCACCTTTGTATATTTTGCCAATAGAAATGAGTTGCTCATTGCGATTAGGCACTTTAAAGCTCACTACCTTTATGTTATCCCATTCTTGAGTTACTTTGCGTTTCCAGTTCGAAAGTTCAATAGCGATTGCAAAGTGATTGTCTTTAATCTTGGTTACGCGCTCAGTCATTGGGTAATAGTATTGCTTTTCGTAATCAGTGAGCATACGAGTAGTGGTAAAGTTTACCGCCACTTTGGCAATCGTATTCTTAATGAGTGCACACCAGCGTGATGAGATGCCATCTTTATTCTTATCATAGAATATAGGGGCTATCTCGTCTTCAATAATATTGTAAATCGTCTCTGCATCCATTTCGTCTTGATACTGCTGGTTTTCGTAGGAGCGTTCCATAGGGAGAGCCCAACCGGCATCTTCCCGATACCCTTCTACCCACCAACCATCAAGTACGCTGAAGTGCATTACTCCGTTCATTGCAGCTTTTTCACCACTGGTTCCTGAGGCTTCTAGCGGACGTGTAGGGGTATTCATCCATACATCTACCCCTTGTACCATATGGCGCGCGAGCTCCATATCGTAGTTAGGAACGAATAATATCTTGCCTAAGAACTGTGGTAATTTCGAGATTTCCACAATATTCTTAATCAAATCCTGTCCTGCTTTATCGGCAGGGTGCGCTTTACCGGCAAAGATGAACTGTACAGGGCGCTCAGGATTGTTCACTATTTTATCCAAACGCTCTATATTGGTAAAGAGCAAATGAGCGCGTTTGTAGGTCGCAAAACGGCGCGCAAAACCAATGGTAAGGATATCTTCGCGTAAGTTCTCTTTGATTTCCACTAACTGACGTGGAGAGAAATAAGGGGTGTTTTTCTCTAAACGTAGCTTTTGTTCTACACGGCGCAATAGCTTAGAACGAAGAGCCGTTTTGATTTCCCACACGCGTTGGTCAGATACCTTATAGATGCCCTCAAAGCTCTTAGGGTCGTAGTGGTGTGTTTTGTAGTCTTTGCCAAATACCTCGTTTTCTACTTCTTTCCACAAACCAGCTGTCCACGTAGGTTGGTGTACCCCATTGGTTACATAGCTAATGTGAAGTTCTTCGGGCATATAACCTGGCCACAAGTCTTTGAGGATTTCTTTACTTACCTCACCGTGTAGCCAGCTCACACCGTTTACTTCTTGCGAAAGGTTCGCTGCGAGGTTACTCATCGAGAATTTCTCGTGTGGGTTTTGCAAGTTTATTTTACCCAAAGCGAGTATTTGTTCCCAATTCACGTGCAATATATCGGCGTAATTTCCTAAATAAGCGCGTAATAAGCCTTCTTCAAAAGCATCGTGACCTGCCGGTACTGGGGTGTGAGTAGTAAAGAGCGATGAAGCGCGCACCACTTCCATCGCTTCCGAGAAAGTAAGGTTCTCGTTTTGGATATACTCGCTGAGGCGTTCCAAACCTATAAAGGCAGCGTGCCCTTCGTTGCAGTGGTAAATATCACTGTCGATACCTAGCTTGCGCAACATCTTAATACCTCCCAAACCTAATAACATTTCTTGTTTAAGACGGTTTTCCCAGTCGCCACCATATAAGTGGTGGGTGATAGAACGGTCGTCTTCGCGGTTGTTCTCAAAATCGGTGTCGAGAAGATAAAGCTCTATACGACCTACGTCCACACGCCATACACGTGCATATAGGGTTCTGCCTGGTAAATCTATTGATATAATCAACCATTTTCCACTCTCATCTGTTACAGGCGTTACCGGTATCTTCGAGAAATCTTGTGCTTCGTAGTCGGCTTCTTGGTTACCTGCTGAAGATAGTTTTTGAGTGAAATAACCATAGCGGTATAACAATCCTACCCCAGTGATTTTGGTTGCCTTGTCGCTGGCTTCTTTTAGGTAATCGCCCGCTAAGATACCCAAACCTCCTGAATAAATCTTCAAGGAAGAATGCAAGCCGTATTCCATACTAAAATAAGAGATAGACGGACTTACCATCTCCGATTTCTTAGCCATATAGGCTTGGAAATCACCATATACTTTCGAAAGATTGCGCATAAATACCGCATCTTGCTCCAATTCTTTATAACGAGTAAGTGAGATGCTGTCCAGCAATGCAATAGGGTTCTTACGCACTTCTATCCATTGGGCTTTATCGATGTATTTAAAAACTTCGTAAGCCTCGTCATTCCAGCACCACCAAAGGTTTTTAGCGAGTTCTTCGAGCGGTTGCAAGGCTTCTGGAATTGCACGGTGGATAATCACACTGCGCCAGTTAGGCGTGTTCACCACCTTCGATTTCTCTAAATATGCCACTCCATCAGTTTCTACCGGAGGCAGACTCTCCACTCTGTCCTCTATATTTTCAAGAGTGAGTTCATAACATTTTATGTAGTATTGTACTAAGTTCTTCCACAGAGCGATTTCTGATACTTTACCTGCTGTTTCACGAAGCTCTTGGAAGTCTTGTTCTTTCCTGTCTAATAAATTCTGAATATTCTTAGCAATCGCGCCTACTACCTCACCGTAGTTGCTATCGGTGCGCGGTACTACTTCTATCGCTTTTTGTTTTTCGGGGTAATAATCGTTCACCCACTTGCCAAAACCTGCCAAAGTAGTGGTAATGGTAGGCACTTTAAAAGCCAAACTTTCAAGCGGTGTATAGCCCCAAGGCTCGTAGTACGATGGGAAAGCGGTGCCGTCTAACCCGATGAGCAAGTCGTAATAAGAAAGGTTGAACACCCCGTCGTTGCCATTGAGATAACTTGGACAGAAAATCACTTTCACCTTATCTTCCTTCCTATTGAAGAGCTGTTGCTCATAAATACGAGTCATTATCGCATCGTGATACACATCAGGGAGAATATGGGTGAGGTGCTTTTGTTCGTTTTCGGTAGTTTGCTGAGGGGTGTGCAAATTGTTTAGCAATCCTTGGTTAGGCGCATCGTGAGCTGTAGGAATTAAGATGTAAGCCAAAAGCTCTTTCTTGTTATTAGAATTCCGATTCAGTGCTCCCAAGGCATCAATAAAGGCATCGATACCCTTGTTGCGGAACTCATATCTACCGCTGATAGCTACAATTTTGGTATCCTTGCTAATAGGTTGGGTTACCAAAGCCTGTGCCACGCTGATAAGACGCTGTTTAGCTTCTGTCCGCTTCTTATCAAAATCTTTTTCAGCTGGTACTATGGCGTCGTTGAAGCCATTAGGCGTGATGATATCAGTTTTTCTACTGAGGAAGTGCAACGCTTCTTGGGCAGTAATTTCGCTTACCGTAGTGAAGCAGTCGGCTACTTTAGTAGTTTCTTTTTCGAGGAAGTGCTTGTGTTGTACCCCAAACCGATAAGCCATTTCTTCGGGTTTGTAGTTCTTCATATCGTTGTAGAGTGGATAACCATTGCCGGCAATCGCACGACCTACTACGGTAGCGTGAGTAGTGAATACCGAACCTATTTTAGGCATTTCTTCTTCCAAATAGAGTAGCGCACTACCGGTCATCCATTCGTGGAAATGGCAAATCACGTTTTCGCGTGAAGCAGTGTTGAACTTCACAAAGCTCTCAATCACCTTCCCTACTGCATAACCAAAAAGCACCGACTCTACGTAATCCCACGGACTGTTGTAAGAATCGAGCTTGTAGTTATCCCAATAATAACGCAAAATCTCGTTTTTGGCACTTACATAATGAGAAAAATCTACCAGAATTACTATGGGGTTGCCTTCTATTTTCCAATTCCCCACACGCACGCGCAAGCCCTCAGAAGCTGCTTTAGCACGCCACGATTTGAAGAGTTCGGGGTTTTCTACAAATTCTTTATTTTCGTTGTGTTGCCAAATATCGGGACCAATCAGAATGTATTTCCTTCTGAATTGTTTCGCAATACTCGGAGCTTTCGTGGTAATCACCGTGTGAATACCTCCTACTTTGTTACATACTTCCCAACTGGTTTCAAACACATAGTCGGGATTAATTTTCTTTGTATTACTCATTATATTTAGTGTTTAGTCGTTAGTTGTCAATTTTTAGATGTTTTATGTATCATTAGTTTCATACAATACCATTTCTCAATCGCTTTCCCCTCATTTCAGTTCCCTCTTATAATATTATCTTCTTCATCTGTTATTCGTCATTCGTCAATCGTCACTCGTCATTTCTTCCTTTTTTCGTCATACTCCCCTCCTAGTGCCTAAGGCCTTAGGCCTAATGCCTATTTCTCTTTCTTTCGCCTCGAAACCCCGTTTTTAACATTTTTAGCACTGTTGTATTGTATTATGAGTCAATCACTTATATACCTTTTCTATACCAATCGTCCAAGATTCGTATAAGCTTCCTATAAGCTTCCTATAAGCTAAGTACACCCTTCCAATACCCTTTTTTCATCAAAAACTCTCTCACACTACTTCTGAAATCCTCCGTTATCTTTCGCTCTCCCGACTCTTCTGCTGTCCACCGTACTACGGTTGCCCGTACGGCTCGTATTGTCGTCGTACTACGGCTTATTTGTCAAAATAATGTCCTAATAATCGGGAAACAAGTACTGTTTTCTCATCTTCAAAAACTTCATACACTACTCTATCCTTTTTGCTTAACTCTCTGCTCCAAATCTCATTATTAGGGAAATGTTTTAATTTCTCAGCAGAAGCAAAACCATTACTATCCATAGGATTAATTGCTATTTCTGCAAAAATCCTCTCTAAGCGTTTCTTTACAGAGGGTAGCCCATTTTTCTTTATCTCTTTTAGTTGTTTTAAAGCCTCTTGAGTTAATTCGATTGTATAGGTTGAGCTTGAGCTTTCTTCAGTTTCAGTTAAAGATTTTCCCATATATCAAACGGGTTTATTTGGGTAGTTTTACCCGCTTTATATTCCGCTCTTGCTTCTCTTACAAGATTTTCTAAGTTGGTAATATTTTCTTCTTTATCCTGATAGTTAGCTGAGGCATATTCATTGTTTTCTTCTAAATCAGTCGCATTATGAAACCTCTCTTTAAGCTTTTTTGAAATCCACAACTTATAACCAGCAGACTCCTCGGCACTCATCGTCTCGAGTGCCTCCATAAGCTTCTGTTTATCTTGAGTGTCTATGTCTTTTTCTTCTAAGATTGTATTCATATTTTTATCATTTAAAAAGACTGCTTCTATACCAAACAAAAAAGTACCTTTACAAGCAACGTTGCAAAGGTACAAAGTTTTTTTTGATTATAATACTATTTTCAGGAAAATAAATTTTAGCTAAGAGATATAAAACAAATCTTTTAATCTCCAAAACGTATCCCTATAGAAAAAGGATACTCGTTTACAGGATTGTTTCGGAAAAGAGGAGCGAGGCTATATCGAGCGTAAAGCACACAACTTTTATATCCTAAATGCGCCGAAAGTCCATATACCCAAGGACTGATATTTAAGTCCTCTCTTATAACATTTTTATGAATAGAACCATCGTCATATCTTATTTTCTGACTGTTGCCTATAGATACCCCTACATAACCCCCAAAACCTACTCTGAAACTGTCGTGAACAGGGTAAATGGTCACTCCGTTCTTAGTTTTAGGAGGTGTAAAATCGAATTCGAAGTCCACAGGCACGATGAGGTAATTGGTGCGCAATTTCGATTTGTTAAGTTTATTAGCGGTATACTCCACCGATTTTGTTACGCCGTTTTCTCTTACAAAGTACTCGCTCTCTTTGAATTTGAGTCCGTTGTGCATCCAGGCAATTCCATAGTTGATATGCAACAAATTATTCGTTTTAAGCAAGCGAAACCCTGATGTAAAACCCAATTCAAACGATTTAGAACCTAAGGGTTTAAAACGATTATCTCCAAAGCCATTGCTACTGTTTAGGTTGTGAAACCCTACTGCCATATAAAGCCCTATTTCGTCTAAGGCACGATTGGTATTCACTTTTTTCTCTTCTTTCTTGCGGAAAATAGTTTCTAATTCTTCCATTGCGCGCTTATACGCATCCGATTTAGCTGTGGTAAGCGTATTGGTTTGGGTTTCTGTGGAGGCTGATGTCGCTCCTTCACGTATGAGTTTTGCTAAATGTTCGGCTTCAGCAGCCGTCTTTTCTTTGATATTCTTCTCGGTAGTAGCCGTGAGCTCTTCTTTCATCTGCTGACTCAGTTCTTCACTGATTTTCTTCTCTTTGAGCAACTGATTTACGGCTGAAAGTTTCTTTTTGAGCGTTTCTTTTTCTGCAAATACAATAGAGTCTATCGTGTATTTCGATTTTTTGATAGCTTCTTTGGAATGGTCTTGTGCGAAGGTGACGCTTGTCGCCAACAAGTAAATCACCCATAAAAAATGTAATGTTCTCATTTTGATATTTATTTTTAGTCTTTATTGTTTAAAACAACGCGTGTTCCTACTTCTTTTAGTAGCCTTTCAGCTAATAGTTTTACCCTGTTTCTAAGCAAGTCCCTTTCAATGGTGTTAAAAGTAGCATCTTGCTCGTATTTTTGATTTACATATTGGTTGAGTTGAGCTTGAGTAGTAGCGATAAGAGCTAAGTCTTCTGCCGATAGTTGCTGTAAATCCCCTGCTATTTGCTTTTCCATCTGTTTTGTAATTCTGGTTTCAATAGCATCAGCAGTATACTCAGCAAAAAGAGTATCTACCTCATTGATATCGAGGAGGGCAGGAGAAGCTATGGAACTCTTAGCAGCTGGCAAAGTTGTAAGAGTCCTTTGGACTATGGGAACTTTGGGGGTTTCGGTTATCGTAGTAGGAGTGAAAGTAGTACCAACAGATGATACGTTTTCTTTTTCTGTGGTTACAACTACTACTTTCTGCGATTGATATTCAGGGTTTGTATTGGTTTGTTGCTGTTGTAACAAGTACCCTATCCCGAGGCACAATAGCAAGCAGGCAGCTATGGCGTAATACCACACTTTTCGGCTTTTATGCCTTGCTTGTTGGGCTTCACTCTCGGCTAATTGCGCCTCTAACTGTTCCCATAGGGTAGACGAGGGGGTGATTTTCCGATACCTAAATAGGCGTTGTATGCTATCTTTCCACATTTTTTAAGCTCTTTTTTTATAGTTTGTAACGTATTGTTGTAAAAGTTTTTTGGCATAAGCCAACTGCGATTTAGAAGTGCCTTCACTAATACCTAACTTCTCTGCTATCTGCTTGTGAGATTCATTTTCAAACACATAAAGGTTAAAAACGGTACGACAGGCAGAAGGAAGTTTATCTATAAAGGCTTGTATTTGTTCATCGTTAAAAGATTCATTGTCTAACTCACTCTCGTCGATAGTGTCGTAAGTATCGCTCCAATCGGCGAAGGATAGCTTTTGCGCTTTGCTTTTGAGAAAATCTATGCATTCATTTACAGTAATCCTGCGTATCCACGCATAGAAGTGCTCTTGCTCTTCATATTTAGAGAGACTGGTAAATATCTTGAAAAAAGCTTTCAGTAAGGCATCTTCGGCGAATTGCAAATCACTAATGTACAGCCTGCACACACTCAGCAAAGCAGGAGCGTACTGGTCGTACAACTGCTTTTGCGCTAAGCGGTCGTTGCGCTGAGCTTTCTCGATGAGACGATGGTCGATTTGCATTTTTCTTTAAATGATGAATGATTTATTCTTTTTAAGGTTCAAATTAAGTACGATGTAGAAAAACAGGAGATTGTTCAACTTCATCGGTTACGGCAGTTTGATTGTACAGCCCTTTCCTATGTTGTTTTTTTTAAACCATCCTTGAGGCACTTCAAGAGCATAACGCACAGGTTCCGATGAATCCACACTTTGATGGCTGAACGGTGTCATATCGCGTGTTTCGCGAATTTCGCCATTCGAGTTAATGAACGCAATCGAAAGGGGAGTAGGCGTATCTTTCATCCAAAAGCTTAACTTTTCGTCTCTTTTAAAGATAAAAAGCATACCTGTTCCTTCGGGAATATTCTCACGCCCCATATAACCTTTTGACATCTCTCGTATGGAGCGAGCAAGCTCAACTCTTATGGGAATGGTCTTGCCGTCAAGATTTGTAATGGTCAAGTCCCTTTCTTCAAACTCAAGCGTGAGTGCTGAACAAGCGCTAAAAACAAGGTAGCACAATAGGATAACTCCCATCAACAATAGTTTAGCAGATGTAAATATTTTCTTTTTCATAAGTCCTCCAATTTGCCCTTATAAACGAAGAAAAAATAAAAAGGTTGGAAAATAGTTAGAAAATTTGCTAATTAGCAAATTATTTAACTTTGGCAAAGTTGGTCTTTATTGTTTGATGATGTCGTAGCCTTTTACAGTAAAGGGAATTCCGAAGCCTCCATTCACTTGCCTGATTGTATTATCAGGGAAGCGTAACCAGCACTTGTTGGTAGTAGCGTTGAAGGTAATAGTAGCATCATCTTTACCTCTCACTTCCACAAACTGTACACCTACCCACATTTCGCCTTTGGGTACTAATACTGATAGTTTATGAGTGAAAGTTTGTGGGTTATCAGAAGGGAATAAATGAATGTAAATAGGTTCTTTGATAAGCGGAGTGAAGTTTTTGTGCTCCTTATCGGTTTGGTACACTACTACGCGCAAGACTGCCATATAAAAGGTACTTTCCCTAATCTCAATACTGAACTCGGTAAGCTGAGTGTCGTTAGAAAGCGAAATGAAATCGCCTAATTCTGAGAGGACGCCACCGTGTTGCTGAAAGTACCGCTTCATTTCGCCATAAAGAGTAAAAAAGGTAGTTACTCCTTTACTTTTTACATAGCGTATTTTAGGTGTTTTCATTGTTAGGGTAGTAGTGGGAAGGTTAATTACTGCTTCGGTGAGTTGCACTTCTTTTTTGATATCACGATAAGCTAATACTTTATGTTGATAGCTCAAATGTGAAAAATAAATGCTATCAGTGGGCTTTGCTCCGAGCTTTTCGAGCGAAAAGTAACCATTTTCATCGCTAATAATACCTTTATTGGTGCCTACTATGCCTATATTCACATATTCAACAGACTCGTGATGCTTGTTTACCACCCTTTGTTGAGCAAAACAAGGAAGCGCAAGAAGTATCAGCTGGAAAAGGAGGAAACGTTTTGTCATATACTACTAAAATTTTATACCTATTGAAAAAGGGTGTATATTGTTAGGGCTATTTTCGAATAAGGGAGCTAAACTGTATTTAGCATAAATCGAAAACCATTTGTTGCCTACTTGAGCTGATAGTCCGTAGGTGAATTTATTTACTTTCAAACCATTGCGAAGAAATAGTTTTAAATGGTCGTCTCCCTCAGTGTATTTTATCTTTTGGTTTACATCGATGAGTGCGCCAAAGTAAGCGCCTCCTCCTATATGTATTTTTGATTTAAAATTCTTTTGTAATTCAATAGGCAAGATGAGGTAATTAACACGCAGTTTAGCTCGGTCTAAAGGCTTAGAGAAAGGTACTAATTTTGTGTCGCCATTTTCTGAAATGAGATAATTATTACCTTTTATGTTCAGTCTATTGCTTTGCCACACTAAGCCGTAATTGAGGGAAAGTTGTTTCTTTTTATACAATTGAGAGGTAAAAGCAAGTCCTAATTCTGTATTTAAATAGGGGTTAAAGTAAGTTTTATCATTGGTTACAGACTGTAATCCGATAGCCAAATGAATAGCTACTGTAACTTCGTGTTTATTTTCATTATATTTATTGGGCAATGAATCTAACTGTTGAACAGTTTGTATATAGTTCTCTTTCGGCTCAGTAGATATAAGACTATCGAGCGTTGCGTTTTTTTGCAGGGTGTCGATACTGAGTTCAGTAGCCTTTTGCTGGATAAGAGCAGATAGACGTAAGCCTTCTTTATAGGTTTTCTGTTTAGTGCTCAGTTCACTTGCTTCCTTAATCTCTTTGAGCATTTTTGCACTTTGCTCTTTGGTAATCTTGCCCTCTTTTAGCGACTGCTGAACGGCGGCTTCTCTCTTGTAAAGAAGTAGTTTTTCGGTTGCTACTATAGAATCGATAGTATACTTAGATTGCAAGATTTCTTTTTCAAAAGGATTTTGAGCCAAAAGAGCTGATACTGAAAGGATAGCAATAAGTGATAAAAGCTGTTTCATAGAAATGTCTTAATTTGTTCATTAACAATCGGTAAATTGAGGGCAAAGATAGAGAGAAATCAGTAAATTGACAAATTAGAAATTTTAAATACGAGTTGTACAGGTAGTTTGATTAGCAAATTATTTGTACTTTTGTAGCCTTAAATCATTAGCTCATCGGTAAATTTAAAATGCTTACACTCATTCGTTTTATAAAGAATTGGACACTGCCTATTTCTATGGGCATAGGCGCTTTGGTATATCTCATATTTTACTACGTGCCTGCGCTGGATACTCTCTCACAAAAACTTGCTCCTACGTTCGACACTATACTGCCTCTGTTTATGTTCCTGATACTGTACGTTACTTTCTGCAAGGTAAACTTTAAAAAGTTGTTGCCCGTACGATGGCACTTTTGGGCAAGTCTCTTCCAAATCGTTTTGGTAGCAGCGATTGTAGGGGTGATTCTTTATTTTCGGATTGGTGGGAAGGAGTTGATACTCTTGGAGAGTATTCTTGCTTGTGTGATAGCCCCTTGTGCCGCAGCTGCAGCCGTAGTAACCTTAAAACTTGGAGGCAATTTGGAACAGATGACCACCTACACTTTCCTCTCTAATCTGCTTTGCGCCCTACTGATTCCGATTTGTTTTCCACTGATAGAACCTGCATCGGAGTTTACTTTTTGGACTGCTTTCTCGCTCATAATGCAGAAAGTGTGTTTGGTGTTGGTTGTGCCTATGCTCTTAGCACTACTTACCAAGAGTGTACCACAACTTCACCGCTTTCACCAATGGCTGATAAACATTCCTGACCTCTCCTTCTATCTTTGGGGTTGTTCACTGATGATTGTTACTGGTACGACTCTTAAAAATATCTTCCACGCACAATCGGGGATAGGTTTTTTATTGCTCATTGCTTTTTTGGGGTTACTATTATGCCTAATGCAATACGCTATTGGGCGGTATATAGGTCGGTTTTTTGAAGCTTCGATTGAGGCAGGACAAGCCTTAGGACAAAAAAATACGGCTTTTGCCATTTGGATAGCTACCACCTACCTGCACCCTCTTTCCACCGTAGGTCCTGGCTGTTATATTTTGTGGCAGAATATTATCAACTCAATAGAAATTTGGAAAAGAGGAAAGTATAAGGCTTAACCCTTTGAAATAGCATTAAGTAAACGTCTTATAAAAATGAAATTTCGTATATTTACCTATTAAAACCATACAGAGAACTTTATTGCTATCTACACCGAAGCGATACCGAACCCACAGTGGGTCTACAGTGGCTCTACACCGAACGATAAACAGTCTTAAACCGGAGAGCAGATGGGCACATTTGCTAATTCAGTAAATGTTTTATAATTTTGCAGTACTAATTAACAAAAGGACAAATTAACTAATAGACCTATGGCAAAAATAAAAGACAACTTAGCAATGCAAGGCATCTCGGGAAAACTCGGCAACCAAGTAGTATATCGCAGAGTAGGCGATAAGATTATTGTTGTTGCTAAACCCCGCAGAAAGCCTACTACTCACCCTACTCTCATCTCGCAAAACAACCGATTTAGGCTCGCTAGCACCTATGCCAAAAACGCTTTGCAAGACCCTGTTCTGAAAGACTTATATACAGCAGAAGCTAAACGACGTGGTGTTATCAACGCTTATAATATGGCAGTGTCCGACTATCTCAAAGCTCCTGAAATCAGACACATCAACGCTGAAGCCTATACAGGTACCCAAAAAGGAGAGCTTATAACCATTGAAGTAAGTGATAATTTTAAGGTTGTTCAGGTGAAAGTGACGATATCGCACGGTGAGGAAACCGTTGAAGAAGGCAATGCCGTACTTACCGCTGACATTTGGCAATACGCTACTACTGCCCTGAATCCTGCTCTTTCAGGTAGTAAGATAGTAGTTACAGCCCTCGATAGACCCAATAATAGAGTTACCAAAGAGATTTTTTTAGGTAAAAGATAAGGGTTGGAAATTAGCAAATTAGGGAATTAGAGAATTAGGAAATTAACAAATGAGAAAATAAAATCCCCGTATGCAAACAGCCTGTGTGGCTCGCACCACGGGGATTTTTGTCAATATATTAGCTAATCAGCAAATAATTACTATCTTTGTACCCTAAACAACAATGAGTCTAACAACTAAGAACTAAAGACTAACGCTTATGAACAATATCTTTTCTCGTCTCCTTGCAGGAGAAACCATTTCTTTCTTTGACCCCGATTACCACTTCATTCACGAGGCTTGTGCCGAAAGCAAAAAACTTCTTGTACGCCTCAATAACACTGCCAACACTACTGAAATAAAACAACTATTACAAGAACTCTTCGGGAACCGAAAGCACGAAACCGCTGTGATTACTACCCCTATTCACCTAAATTATGGTAGGAATCTCTGCATAGGGGCGCATACCTTTATCAACCACGATTGTTCGTTCCTCGATTTGGGCGGTATTACCATTGATGAAGAGGTGATGATAGCCCCTAAGGTTACTATTTCCAGCGAAGGACACCCTGTGACTATCGCCAACCGTCAGAGTTTGAGTGTTGCCCACGTGCATATTTGTAAGAATGTATGGGTAGGCGCAGGGGCTGTAATTACCGCTGGGGTTACCGTAGGAGAAAACTCGGTAGTAGCAGCTGGTGCGGTAGTTACCAAAGATGTACCTGCTAATGTAGTAGTGGCAGGCGTACCAGCAAAAATAATTAAAGAATTAGAAAATAATACCGTATGAAGAAAATCATTTTAACAATCGCAAGTATTTTAGCTATGGCTTCTTGCCAAAACAAACAAGTGAACAACACCGAAAATACACAAACAGAAGTTCAATCCTCTAAAACCGAAAACGCTATGACACTTACACAAGAATGGGATAAGATATTCCCAAAATCAGAAAAAGTAGACCACCGCAAAGTAACCTTTAAAAACCGCTATGGCATTACCCTTGCTGCTGACCTCTATACCCCTAAAAACACTCAGGGTAAACTCGCTGCTATTGCTGTATCAGGTCCTTTTGGAGCAGTGAAAGAACAATCGTCTGGACTTTATGCCCAAACTCTTGCTGAGCGAGGCTTTGTAACCCTTGCTTTTGACCCCTCTTTTACTGGCGAAAGTTCTGGCGAACCCCGCAATATGCCCAGTCCCGAAATCAATACTGAAGACTTTTCAGCAGCTGTTGATTTCTTAGGCTCTTTGGAGAATGTAGACCGCGAGCGTATTGGCATTTTCGGTATCTGCGGTTGGGGTGGTTTTGCTCTCAACGCAGCCCTTTCGGACACCCGTATCAAAGCGGTAGGCACCAGCACTATGTACGATATGACCCGCGTATCGGCTAATGGCTATGAAATAAAAATGACCCCAAATGCTCAAGGCAATTACGACCGTGTATCGGGTAATACTCCCGAAGCACGCCGTAAGATGAAAGAGCAAATGAACAATGCACGCTGGGAAAGTGCTAAAAAAGGTTATGCTTCCTACTTGCCGGCTAATAACCTCGACCCTAAAACTATCACCCCCGAAACACCTAAGTTCATTGCCGAATACGCTGATTTTTACCGCACCAAGCGCGGTTTTCACCCTCGTGCTGTAAACTCTAACCCCGAACATTCTTGGGCTGATACCGGTATGTTAGCCCTTATCAATATGCCTATCTTGCACTACGCAGCCGAAATGCAAACCCCAGCTTTGCTCGTTCACGGCGAAAAAGCACATTCGCGCTATTTCAGTGAAGATGCTTACAAACAAATAGGTAGTAAAGACAAAGAACTCTACATCGTACCTGATGCTACTCACGTAGATTTATACGATAACAAAGCAGGCAAAATACCTTTTGATAAATTTGAAGAGTTCTATAAGAAGTGGTTAGTTGTTAATAAATAGTCATTAGATTGTAGTGATACATATAAACTCCCTGTGTGGTATGCTACTGCACGGGGAGTTTTTCATAAAAGCTACAAGTATTAGTAGGTTAAGTAAAAAATAATATGTACTTTTGCACATTATACCGTTTAAAAGTAGCCTGTGGCTACCTTTGAATGCAAAAAAGGCAGGTATAGCCACCGCAGCAGTAAAGAAACAATTGCAGTAAATGAAAAAGAAAAAGATGTATATCCTTATCACCATAGTATTAGTCTTGCTCGTGAGAGGGGGTTACTATATATTCCGCCCTACACTTCTTGCAAAACCTATGGGTAAGTATACTATTGGCACAGTGAGTTATTGTGTAACCGACCCTGATAGGGAAGAGATTTTCATCACTGATAAACACCAAGCCAGACAAATCCCCATACAAGTGTGGTACCCTGCCGAAAACACCTCTCACCCTGATTACGCCCCTTATATCCCTGAAGCTACAAAGGTGAGCAAGGCTATTTCAGAACTTTTACACATCCCGAAAGCATTGTTTTATCCGTTGCAATTCAAGCGTTCGAATGCCTTAGTAAAAGATCCTATAAACAAGGAAAAAGCGCAATATCCTGTACTTTTGTACCTCACAGGACTTTACGGACACCGATGTATAAGCACTTTTCAGATACAAGAGTTAGTTTCTCAAGGCTATATAGTGGTAGCTATTGATTGCCCTATGGCAGTAGCCTTGACAACGTTCCCCGACGGCAGTACGCTCAAAAGCCTGTCGCGAACGCTCATCGACCCTATGCTCAATGAGAGTCTTACAAGGGAAAATCCACTTTTGAAGTATAACGGAAAAACTTTTGAGGGGGGATTGATAGCCTACTTCGCCAAAGATGTATCGCGAGTAATAGATTTCCTTACTATGCTCAACACAAACGACCCTAACAATCTTCTTTACAACAAACTCAACTTGGATAGATTAGGAGCTTTTGGGGTCTCTCTCGGAGGAATTATCGTATCGGAAGCCTCTTGGAAAGACCCTCGTATCAAGGCTAATTTGATTATGGAATCGCGGATTCCTCAGAAAATAGCACAAACGGGTTTGCGTGTTCCTACAATGGTTATCACACGTCCTGCAGAAGCTATGCGCACAGAAAGAGAACGCTCAGGTGGGTGGACAGAAAGCGATATTCAAGAGCACCTCAGCACAATGGGAAACCTATGCAAAAACACAGCTGAAAGTGAATTTATACAAATCCCCGATATCTTCCACGTAGATTTTACCGATGCGCCTTTGTGGGTGCCTTTTGCTCATTTTTTGGGATTTAGTGGCAAAACCCCTATTGAGAAAACCCACCACAAACTAAATGAACTTACCCTTACTTTCTTTGATAAACACTTATAATAAACTATATGAAACACCTTATTATCTTCTTATTATTCCCGTTCTTAGCAGCAGCACAACCTATTATCAGTTGTAAAGATGTAATAAAACCTTATGGAGACTTCCAAAGTCCATTAGCTTTTGAAGAGACCGTAGCAGCACTTCAGAAAACACTGAACAGCAAGGGGATTACCATTTTTGCCACTATTGAACATCACAAAGCGGCTGAGGCAGTAGGCGAAAGTATGCAGCCTGCCACCGTGCTCATAGTAGGTAACCCCAAAGTAGGAACCGCCCTAATGCAGGAAAACCCTCGGTTGGCTATTGAACTCCCTTTGAAAATCCTTATCTATGAGGAGGATAAAACGGTAAACATACGCTATGAGAAAAATTCTGCTATCGCCGAAAAATACCATATAAAGCAAAACTTCAGCACAGCAGAGAAAATAGATACAGCAATGCTACAGTTGATAAAATCGTCAATTAGCAAATGAGAGAATTAGAAAATTAGAAAATGAACTCCCCGTGGTGCGAGCTGCATAGGCAGTAACCACGGGGAGTTTTTGTAAACTATCAATGGTTAATTGTCAATTATTAATTATTTTGTACTTTTGTTGTTTGAAAAAGCACAAAAACCTTATCGGATATGAAAAAAGAAGCTATCAAATTATTTGAAGAACGCAAGGTGCGTACCATTTGGGACGACACTCACGAGAAATGGTATTTCTCTATTGTAGATGTAGTGGCTATACTTGCGGATAGTAAAGATTTTCTTACTGCTCGAAAGTATTGGAACAAACTAAAAGAACGACTCAAAAAAGAGGGAAATGAAACGGTGTCAAATTGTCACCAGTTGAAATTAGAAGCTACTGATGGTAAAATGCGACTTACTGATGTCGCTGATACTGAACAACTTTTTCGTTTGATACAGTCTATCCCTTCTCCTAAAGCAGAACCTTTTAAACTATGGATGGCAGAAGTTGCTAGCACTCGTATTGACCAACTGCAAGACCCTGAACGCTCTATAGAACAAGCGGTGGCTGACTATCACCGCTTAGGATATTCGGAAGCGTGGATAAACCAGCGTATCAAATCTATTGAAGTACGAAAAGAACTTACCGATGAGTGGAAACGTACGGGAGTAAAAGAAGGTGTAGAGTACGCTACTCTCACTGATATTATCACCCAACAATGGAGTGGTTTTACTACCAAAGAATACAAGCAGTATAAAGGACTCAAAAAAGAGAACTTACGCGATAATATGACTAACTTGGAAATGGCTTTTAACATATTAGCCGAAGCCTCAACTACCGAACTTTCCAAACAACGCGACCCACAAGGAGTAGAAGAACAGAAAAAGGTAGCTAAAGAAGGTGGTAGTGTAGCCAAAGTAGCGCGCAAGCAATTGGAAGCTCAATTAGGGCGCAGTGTTATATCGCCTACAAAAGCTAAAGACTACCTTAAAATTGAGGAGTCGTAGCATAACACGTAATAAATAAAACTCCCCGTATGCAAACTGCCTATGCAGCTCGTATCACGGGGAGTTTTCGTCATTCGTCTCTCGTCATTCGTAATTTCCTCAGCCATAAACCTACACCAAGGTACAGCAGACAAGGAATAATACCTGAAACGGGCGAAATGAGTATCTCTCTACCTGCTTCAATGAGAATATGCTTATCGTATATCAAACTGTTAATGACAGTATCCTCAATAGCGTGCATCCACACCCCAGGCCATATCGACTTTGTAAGACGGAAAAGTTCGGTATACATCACCGTCCACGAGGTGCAGCACACCAATGCCATTATACAAAAAGTAACCTTATCGTAAGGGAATACAGCAAATATCTGTTCGGGTTTTATGAAGTAGAAAAAGTAAGGCCAATGCCACGAACACCACACTACCCCCACAATGAGGTAGAGCCACATATCTTTAATATTTAAACTGAGCAAACGGGCGGTAAGATACCCTCGCCACGACGATTCTTCAAAGAAATTCTTTACAAATTCCGCTAATACAAAAATACCAAAGCCCGCAAGATAGTCCGTCCACCGGATTTGTACATCCAGCCAGCCCAAAAGCTCCCCTATAAGCAGGGTAATGGCAATCACCACAGGGTAAATAAGGGTTGCCACCCCATACCAACGCAGGTTTTTATTGATAAGCAGACGCAATCCCGCATCGCGCCAACCATCACCCATAAAAGTGCGCAACAAGAGCCAAGTAAGCAGAGGGGCAACTATAAAAATACCCATTCCGTTAGTACCATTGCTAGTATCGCTAAAATCGCCTGTCGTTTCCCCCGTAAGAGCATCCACCCATACACCCACCCAGCCACAACTGAGGGCTACGAGAATAAAAATACATAAATTCCTAATAGTTCGTGCTTGATTCTTCATAACTTATTTTATTTCTAAAAAAACTTATATCCTACTGAAATATTAAGTATTCGGTTTGTATTTTTCCCTGAGAGGTTAGGAAGTACATCTACTAAACCTATACTATAGCCAATACCCGCCGTAAAACGTCCTATTTCTACTCCCGTAGCAAAATGTAACCCTACATCAAACGAGCGCAAATCATCGGAAGAAGTATTGCCAATAGCAAGTGAATGATAATTCCTAAAAGAATAATCTACTTCACTATTGTTTTCATAAAGCGTCCAAAGCTCTCTACTCCTGCCCCATAAAGAGTTAGAAGCATAACCTCCCGCTTTCCACACCAACTTCACTTTGCCTAAATCATATTTATAGGTAACGCAAAGAGGGTACTCCAAAGTGCCATACCTATAATGTTTTCCGGTAAGCTGCTTCCCTACTCTACTGTGGTCATAACCATAAAAATAACCTTTGGTAGAGAGCAACAATCCCGATTCCAAGCCAAATCCGCTTTGAAATTTGACATTCAGCAAAAGTCCCGTACGAACCCCTACAATAATGTTCTGTACCTTATCGGTATCGTAGAAAGGTACGGCATCATTTTGCCCTACAGTTGCTTCCAACTCCAACTTTACTTGAGCTTGAAGCGGAAAGATAGCTGCTAAAAATAGTGCTATCACCAGTGTTAATCCCACTTTTTTCATTGTTTTATATATTAAATTGTTAAGAATCCAACGAAATAGATATACTTTCAACAAATATTCATATCTTTGGCGCAAAATTACGCCAGTGCGCATCACTACACAATACTGAATAATAACCATTTTTAAAGATGACAACCGATAAAAGCATAGAGGAAATAGCCCAAGAATACATTTCTTATATGAAAATCTTGGAACAAGCAGGTAGTTTTGCCGTTTTTCTATCGGATAGATTCGGGCATTACTATTATGTAACCGAATATATTGAACCGCCTCAAGAGCTGGATATTGAACAATTGGTACATCCCGATGATTTAGAGGTGGTAAGAAGAATTGATAAAAAAGTATGGGAGTTTTTAGACACACTCCCCGAGGAAGAAAAGTTGGCTTACAAATACATCTATGAGATGAGAGTGCTCGATAGAGGGAAGTATGTACGAATGATTTACCAAATGCGCCTATTGGCATTCAAAGATGATAATTTTCTTGCAATGGGTATGATAGACCTTGCTCCCGAGCAATCGGCAAACACTTCAGTGCGTTTTCAGATAAAAAACTGCCTTACCGATGAAGTGGTACCTTTCACTATCGAAAGTGCTACCGATGTCCTGCTCACTCCGCGCGAGAGAGAGATACTCGCCCTTGCCAAAGAGGGAATGTTCAGCAAAGAAATCTCCGAAAAACTGAACATCAGCATACATACCGTAAACCGCCATCGACAGAATATCCTCGAAAAACTACAAGTAGATAATATGATTGAAGCAATAAGATAATTGGTCGTAGCACAACACGCAATAAATAAAATTCACTCGGACTTACCTCTAAATGTTGCTGTACGAAAAAATATTCATTAATTATCTATTCATTAAAATTAATTTTATACTTTTGTTGTGAATTTAAGGAAATGGGATTCTTTTTACTTAGATTCTTGTGAGTTTATATTTATTAACTAAATAGTTATGTTATGAAAAAAGTAATAAAGAAAATACTACTTACTATTCTTGTTATTTTCTTGCTCTTAACCGTATTGCCCATAGCGTATTTCTTTATTTATGGGTTCTTCCTTCGTGGTAATATTAGTGAAGAAAAAGTAAATTACCTTAAAGCTAATAGCATAATATTACCGCCAGAAAGCACAATCTCCGATACAACATTATTTACAGAGGTTAATACATCTACTGTGTTTATGTTTGGTGAGATTCACGGATTTACCAAGACACAACTTTTTGACGCTCAACTCTTGATGTACCTGAATAAAAAGTTTGGAGTTACTGATTATTTTAATGAATTTTTTACCGAAGATGCTGAACTTCTGAATCAATATCTAAATGCTGACACTCCTGATGAAACGTTGTTGAAACAACACTTCAACAATCTTAAAGAGAATATCCCGCAGCGCCAAACACAGGAGTATCTTGAAAAATGGAAGATACTTTACAACTATAATCAAACACTACCAAAGGATCAGAAGATACGAGTTTATGGACTTTTAGGTAAACAAGAAGCCTTTAAGCACAATCGCGATACTGTTATGATGAGTAATTTTGATTTAACTATCAAGCAGTTAGATAGTGTGAGTGATACAAAAAGAAACTATTATTGCTCTTTGGGTAGCGGACATATCTATCAGGAAAAATACAACGGGAGAAAATGTTTTGCTGCTCTTCTAAAACAGAAAGATTATACGGTGATTTCTGTGATGCATCGTCCTTTCGATTCAGAAATGTATCTTCCAAAAGGTTTGGGTATGCCAACGAGCCCTAACGAGATGATTTCTTGGGCAAACTGCGATGGGCCTATCTCCTATTTCACAAATGCAGAAAATTTCAAAGAAGCCTCTGGGAATCCTTCAATAGTGCTTTACAAGCTCAACAGTAAAGATTCTCCTTATGCACACTGTCAAGATGTTGTTGGTTTCAAATCACCTATTAGTTTCCTTATGGGAAAGATAACGCCTGAGGAGGATAAATATACTACTGACTATTTTCAATATGTTTTAGTAACCAGAGGCTGGAAAGGTTCAAAATTACCATAGTAAGCTTCCGTAGCTACAATAATAAACTCCCTGCGTGATACATACCACACGGGGAGTTTATTATTACTGATAAAATTCACTCGGACTTACCCCTAAATGTTGTTGTACAAAGCGAGAAAAATAGGCGGAGGAAGAAAAGCTAAAAAGATAAGGAAAATTTGTAAAAACTACCGACTTTTGTATAACAATCTTTTATAAAAATTGTTTATCTTTGCAGAGTCAAAAATTAAAAATAAGAATTACAAATGAAAAACATTGAGTTAAACAACGGGGTACAAATGCCCCTATTGGGCTATGGTGTATACCAAGTAAACCCCGAAGAATGTGAGCGTTGCGTAAGCGATGCTATCGCGGTAGGCTACCGAATGATTGACACTGCCCAAATCTATCGCAATGAAGAGGGCGTAGGTAATGCTATTAAAAAAAGTGGTATCGACCGCAAAGAGTTCTTTATCGTTACCAAAGTGTGGGTAAGCAATGCAGGCTACGAAAAGGCAAAAGCCTCTATCGAAACCTCTTTGCGCAAACTACAAACTGATTATATCGATTTGCTACTCGTTCATCAACCTTTTGGCGATTATTACGGCTCTTATCGCGCTATGGAAGAAGCCTACAAAGAGGGCAAAGTGCGCGCTATTGGCGTTAGCAATTTCTATGCCGATAGATACCTCGATTTGGCATACCACTGCGAGATAAAACCTGCTGTAAACCAAATGGAAACACACGTATTCTACCAACAGCAAGACCTACAAGAGCTAATGAAGAAATACGATACCAAGCTAATGTCGTGGGGACCTTTTGCTGAGGGTAAAAACGATTTCTTTGCCAATCCTACTCTTAATGTTATTGGTGAAAAGTATCACAAAAGCGCTGCCCAAGTAGCTTTGCGCTATCTCTTGCAACGCGATATTATCTGCATTCCTAAGTCGGTGCGCAAGGAGCGTATGGAACAAAACCTTAATGTATTTGACTTCCAACTCTCAGCAGAGGATATGAGCCAAATAGCCACTCTCGACACCCAGCAAACACTCTTCTTTTCTCACCGAGACCCTGCTTTTGTAGAGATGATATGTCAATTAGGAAATTAGGAAATTAGCAAATGTGCTAATTATTAAAATTCCCGTGTGGTACTACCACACGGGAATTTTAATAAACCATCTAACTTGTAATCTATTTGCTAAATTCTACTTCAGCATTTAGTTTAGTTATCTTTTCTTGCAATTTAGTGATGTCTTTTTGCAATTTCTCAATACGGCGATTACTTTTGGCTAAATCCTTGTTAGCCTTACTAGCTTTGCGCAAAGCTTTTTCAGCTTTGTTCGCTTTTTTAGCACTTGCCGAAGCCGAGTTGGCATCACTAAAAGCATCCGTACGATTGGTAGCTTCTTCATTAGCTTGCGTAGCCTCAGTTTGCAACGACTGATTATTGGTTTGCTCTTGAGTGAGTTTCATTTGCAATTCGTTGAGCTCAGAATTGAGTTTTAAGGCTTGCTGTTGATTTTCTAAGCGTTTCATCTCTGGTGATTTAGCTGTACCACAGCTTGCTAACATAAAGGAAGCTAACACTCCCATTAAAAGTACTTTTTTCATAATTATATTATTAATATTTTAATGCCACAAAGGTAATACATAATTAACAAATGAGCAAATGAGGGAATTAGAAAATTAGTTATCTTTTTTACAAAACCTTACAAGTTGCTCAGTAGCCTCTTGCAAACTCCGTTTCCTTACTTTGGTTTTCTCAGTAAAAAGGTCAGTAGTTAGGTTAGTTGCTTGTTTATCAATACTCGCTTTCCAATTGCCTACAACTCTGCCTTCGTGCAGAATAACCGGTTTAAATATACCAAACTTATTATGTGCCTTTGCTTCGTGCTTTTTGTCGAGAGCTACCCAACGGCTTTTATAGCCTATCAGATACTCATCGTATGGCGGAAGCAAATGCATTGTTTTTGTGTAATCGGTAGCTTCAAAGTTATTGCGATATAGATACATTGGAGTATTTTCTACTAAAACTTCTTCTAATTCAGAGGCAATCCCCTCAATAGTTTTCTTACATTGCATTTTAGGCAATCCCGACCACCACGTAAAATCCTCTAACGAGGCAGGCGAATGACTCTTGAAATACTTCTGTGCCAGTCGTTTCAAAGCTTCATCAAGGGTAATAACAGTTGTTGTGGGCACTCTTTCCGACAATAGAGCCCAAGTAGCTTCCTTGCCTTGCATCACCCCCGAACACAAAAGTCCTTCAATCTCAGCACGCAATAATAAGGGGTTGAGCAGTTTGTCATCAGGTAAAAGTCCCAAAGCTGTGAGTCTGTTAGCAATAGCTTTTTTAGACAATGACTTACCACCAACGAACAATTCACGTAGAGCGTGGGTTACCTCCTCAAAGTAATTTTGGGCAAACGCTGTACTGATACTCTTTTGCCAAGATAGCAAAGTACTCAGATTGCGTTCCTTGCATAAGGGAAGTAACCAGCCTATATCCGTTTTGCTCACCACTTGCACCGTACAACGCAAGAGATGAAGGCGCAAAAGTTCAGCCTTAGCAAAAGCCTCTTGGAGTTGGGTTAGTTGCGGAGTACATTGCCGTATACCTATCGCCCAACGGAAATAGTTATAGTCCTGTGCTTGCATAGCTCCTTGCCACGCTACAATATCCTCAGGTTTTTCATATTGAGGAGAAAGCAATTGCTGGTGCAACAATCTCAGTGTAATAGCCTCTTGCCTACTTATTGTTTTCATCAACTCATCTGCTTATTAACTAATTGACTCATCTTAGAGAGCGTTTCCTCTATCATCGCCATACGCTTCTTTACTTTCTCTACTGAAGCATCTAACGTGTACCCCTCATCAAGGAGTTCTTTGATGAGGAGTATTTTTTTGATATTGAGATAATCATATCGGCGGTTTTTTCCTTCCTCTTCTGTCAAACTGCTGATAATTCCTTTCTCTTCCCAATAGCGTATTTGTCGGGTAGGGATACCAGTGATTTGTGATACTTCCCCTATGCCCACTACCAATTTCCGCAGAAAATCAAAGTCTAACAAGAGTTCTTTTTGTACTTCTTTTGCCATAGATTGTAAATAAATTACGAAATAAGTTGCAAATATACAAATAAATACTTTACCTTTGCATTTTGTAAATAATCTACAATCAAAGAAGATAATTAACAAATGAATACAGAACTTAAACAAACTCTGCAATTTGTCTTTTTTATAGCAACACCGCTTTGCTTGGTAAACAGCTTTATTACAAGCGATAAGTTTAATCTTTGGAATGATTGGGGACTGAAGTTTCTAACTTCTTACGCAATATCATTTCCTCAGGCAGTACTTTATGTTTCCTTAGTAAAATGGTATAAAAGAAGAAGATGTAAAATCAATAAACAAATATCAAAATGAAAAACTTAAACAACAAGAATGCCGTGATTACCGGCGGAAGTGATGGTATTGGCTTAGGAATAGCCAAAGCCTTTGCCCGTGAGGGCGCGAACCTATTGCTCATAGGCAAAGACCCTGAAAAACTACAAAGAGCCCAACAAGAGCTACTAAGTGAGTTTGGCGTGCAAGTACACACCCTCTCTGCTGATTTATCAAAAACAGAGACAGTAACTGAGGTAGTGAAAGACATTGAGCGACTGCTATCTACGGTAGATATTTTAGTAAACAACGCCGGTTTGGGGAAGTTTGTGCCTTTTGAGCAAGTGGACAACAGTCTATACGACGCACACTTCAACCTCAATGTAAAAGCGCCTTATTTTCTTACCCAAAGTCTGCTTCCTGCTTTGGTGAAAAGCAAGGGGAATGTCATTAATATTTCGTCGTATTTTGCGCACCGAATGCTTCCTAACCGCGCAACAACCGTTTATTCAGCTACTAAAGGAGCTTTGAACTCTTTTACCAAAGCTTTAGCTTTTGAGGTAGGTCAGTTGGGTGTACGCGTAAATGCCATTGCCCCTGGAAGTATTTCTACCCCGCAATTCAACCGCAATTTGCAAGCCCTTACCCCCGAAAAGCAAGCCGCTTTTGAGACTATGGTAAAGGAAATATACCCTTTACAACACATTGGCACGCCTGAAGATATAGCCAAAGCTTGTGTATTCTTAGCCAGCGACAATGCTTCGTGGATTACAGGCACTGTGCTTGCTGTAGATGGCGGACTCACTACAAATTAAAGTTTGCTAATTTTCTAATTTGCTAATTATTACTATTTTTGTCCAACGATAGCTTTTGCAGTAGAATATGTACTTAAAAAATACAATAATTAAAATAAAAAAAACTCTTTTTACTGCTATGTGTATGGGCAGCACTCCCCGCTGTAGCGCAAATCTCCGACGACAAAATCCTGATCATATATGTGAGTTACCTCGAACAAGGTAGTAATTACGGACAGTTAGGAATACATTTCAACTGTTATGACAGCAAAAAGTTTGCGCTATCAGTGGGATTTGCGGGTAACTTTCGTTCGGAAAATAGATTAGTCGCTATCCCTGAAGCACAACTCTCTGCTTGGCTAAGAACCGATGACTCTCATAGTGGTTTTATAGATATCCCTGTGCTAATGTTGCGTCCTCAACTGAATTTCTCCCTATTACTTTGCCCCCGAAGCTGGTTTCCAAATCCTCTTTTTTATGTAAAAGTATGAAATAAAAAAGAGGGCAATTGTTGTGAGTATGATTATTTTTTGTATCTTTGCACCGAATTACAGAAATGAACACTTGGGGTCGACCGGTTTTGACAGTAAGTGGCATTAAATAGTAAGCATACCGAGCTGTGAAATGAATGCTCGATAATCTCTATTTCAAAATTTTAAATGGCGAGAATAACTACGCTCTTGCTGCCTAATCTGAAGTTTAGTAAGATTGCTGGCTAAGTCCCTACAAGGTAGGGAAGCGAGATGTCTCTGAAAAGCCCTTGTTGACGGCGTTTCGTACAGAGGCACCATAAAAGTCAACATTGAACCTGCGGTACGCTTCTGCTAACGGTTCTTAAGCAAAGGAAGCTAAGCGCAAAATGGGCGGTGCTCGGTCAGTTTTGCGACGAAAATCAAACGAGGACTAAGTATGTAGAAAGCTTTTTGATGACTTATTTGGACGAGAGTTCGATTCTCTCCGACTCCACAAATACCATTGTTTTTCAATATGTTATATTATAACAGGGACTAAAATAGGGACTATCCTTATTTTTAGTCCTTGCTTCATTAAGAGACTGTAAGTAGATTAAAATAATACCTATTTACTGACTTAGGTAGGATAAAATAAAACCCACTTTCCAACAAGATAGGTTAAAATAATACCTACTTAC